>DCWS01000049.1 GCA_002328165.1 Desulfobacteraceae bacterium UBA2156
CGAAAAAGCAATGTCTTATCATTTCATTCTTTTGTTTTTCCGTTGATCTGTTTTCAAAAAGCGAATTCTTATCAACAAATCCATCACATGCATCTGATCATTTAATGAAACATGTTCCAGTATTGATGAACCAATTGCTGATGGAAGCCGTTTTTTCATCTCATCAGCATCTCAATTTTTAGCTTTTTCATTGAATAGGCCTGTCAATTGTCACCTCCATCATGGGAAATTTATTTCTTTACGAACCCGAAGTGCCAGTGAAATTCGGTACATTTTAATTTTTGAAATCAATCTGTTATCCCCCCAAATTCTCCGGGATCACTCCATTGATTACATATTAAACATCTTTCTGGCCATGGTAATTCTGTTGTCCATTTGATCATCTTCAAGATCTTTAGCGGCTTCTGCTAAAAATTTGGGAATATTGATGTCCTGAGGACATTTTTTCAGACATTCTTCGCATTGAACACAGTCGGATCCAAAAACCGGTGTCGTTTTACCGGACAACATGCCACTGCATTGGAGGGCATAAATAAATTTGGATTCTTCTTCGTTTTTATAGAGATGGAATTTATTCAAACTTTTAAATATGGCAGGGATATCCACCCCTTCCGGACACGGTTTACAATATTCACATCCAGTACAGTCCACCTTCATCAACCGCTTAAAAGTATCTGAGGCCTCTTTAATCAAATCATGTTCTTCTTTTGTTAAAGCGTTTGGCAAACCATTCCCGGCTATCCTGATATTTTCTTCTACGTGAGCTTCTACATTCATACCCGAAAGAACCGTAGTAACTTCAGAATGATCCATAACCCATCGCAAAGCCCATTCCGCCGGTGTTCTTTTCTCAGAAGCCTTTTCCCAGATCCCAGCCACATCCGGAGGGGGTTCAGGCAGTCCCAGACTGCCTCCTCTCAAAGGTTCCATGATTATAATACCAAGACCCTTGGATGCGGCATATTTAAGCCCTCGTGTTCCGGCCTGATAAACCTCGTCCAGATAATTATACTGGATCTGGCAAAACTCCCAGGGATATGCATCAACAATCTGTTCAAAATCATCTACCATGCCGTGGAATGAAAAACCTGCATATCTGATTTTCCCGCTTTGCTTTGCCTTATCTACGAATTCGAGTATATCATTTGCCATCATCTTATCCCAGATGGGTCCTGCCAGGTTATGGATGAGATAAAAATCGATATGATCAGTTTGGAGCATTTTGAGCTGTTCATTTAAGAAATAATCCATATGCTTACGACTATTAACCATCCAGGATGGCAGTTTTGTGGCGATGTTTACTTTTCTTCGATATCCATCCTCAAGTGCTTTACCAAGTAGAGGTTCACTTTTGCCGCCATGGTAAGGCCAGGCCGTATCAAAATAGTTTACCCCGTGGTCTGCAGCATATCGGATCTGTTTGATGGCCCTGGGTTCATTAATGGTATAATTCGGGTTAACTGGCAGTCGCATACAGCCAAATCCGAGTACAGAGAGCTTTTCATCAATTTTTGGCATGGTTCGGTATAGCATTCTTCTCTCCTGGGTCTTGTATATTAAATCACTCGGCATCTTAGATTATGAAAGATAGTTTCAAAATCGCCGTCATGTGATGTTTTTATCTTTGCAATCTGATTTTTCACAAAATCATAGTGGCGTCGGTTTTTTTAGTCATCCAGCTGTCTGCCACGGCTAAAATTGATCTGATCTGTATTTATTTAATCCCAAAAACCGATCCATGATACCCTGCAGTCTGTCCTTATTTTCCGGCAACCGGCCTCGGATCTCTAACAGCAGGTCCACGCCATGATGATTGGTATAGTGTATAGATAATCCTTTAATTTTTTTTTTAAGAATAGGATTGAAGATTGGAAAACACATGAACACACCTATCTTGCTTGCCCTTGTAACTCTTGTGACGTTGGGCAAAGGATAAAGGATAAGAACTCGCTTTTTGAGATCGGGCAGATTGAAATTTTGTCATTGTGTATGGAAATCGTGCAAACCGCAGCATATTAAAACCCATCGTTTGCGATGTCAATTGAGACTCAGGTACCTACGGAGAGGCTATCAGTACAATGATCGATCAGGGAGAGGGTCCCTGTAATGCGCTCGTTTTCCCGTGCTCTATTAAGCTTTTCCCAAAAATCAGACATAGGCAATCAAAGCATCAATGATTCTCGAACTTGCTGCCATTAAAGGCTTTCAGTTTAGTATCAGTGGGTCTCATAAAATAGAGAATTTATATTGATTTTTCAAGATGTTGTGCCTTTTTCTTCAATAGATACTTTAATTAAGATTGTAATGCTAACTGCTTCCTTAATTATAGATAGAAGAAACATCCATGACACCGCAGCAGGGACTGCTCAGCTGGTAGATCAAAAAAGAACCCAAGTTTCGATTGAGAGAGGAATATGCATCTTACAATGTTAGTTGAGAATTATTTTTACGTGATGTCAAGAGTTAATTATGGAGCGTGCCAATTAAATGTATAATGCATATCTTATTTTTGGATGATTTGAGAAAGTGTGGGGATTAAGGAAAATATGACGTTTAAGAATGGAGCGGAAAGAAAGATGGGATGTTGGTGATTTTAAAAAAAACCACTATATATTGATTTTTTTCTTGACAAGCAACAATATGTTGATATAAAATAAAAACAATTGAAATTTTTTGGACCGAAGGGTGGCAGAACTGATAAGGAGCGCGCGGTCGTTAATTACAAATCACTGCCGCCTATGTTTAAGAAAGGTCAGAGATTCGCTATCGTGTATCTGGCCAAACATTCACCCTAACTTTGCAGCCCCGGCTTACCTCCGGTCGGGGCTGCGCTCTTTTGTAGTCGAAATGAAGTGAAAGTTAGGGATAATCAGAAATGTGTTGAGTATTATTGTCAAAAATGTGTTAAAATGTTTCGTGATGTTGAAGCCCGTGCACGACGTGATGAAGGCCCAGAAACAACTAATGTCTGCGGGGATCTCTATCAACGTTGTGGCAACGCCTCGGGAGATCTCGCATAACTGCGGAGTTGTGGTACAGTTCGCTTGCGAATGCATCTATCGAATAGAGACGATTATATGCTGCGAGGACTACGGGAATTTCAGGCTGTTTCGTAAAAGCGTGCCAGGTGTGGAAGAGATCATCGCGGCTGAATACTGAAATCGCAGATTAGCCCGAATTATCCATTCGAGGTCGGTTATCTTTTTGCCCAGTGACCGTGGGGAGAACAAACTCGAGGGGCATTTGCGATTGATGCGCCAGTTTTTGTAATGGATCAAGGTTCTGTTTTTGGTCCTAGCGTTTACGATGAATGCCGTGTTGCGTCTCGGCAATGGCCTGTTCACACTGCTTTTTCCAGAGATAGGAAACCCCCAAGACAAAACAGCCCGCGGACAGACCATCATCCAGGGCCACGGCTCGTTGAGCCAGGTTATTAAAAAAAAATGTGAACAACAAGGGAAAATGTTAGATAAACAGGCTATTTAAAGACTGATATAAAGCGAGTTGGGTAATGCCGGCTTTTTTTATGACCGGTTTTTAATAATTTTTTACTGAAAACGTGTCGAGGCAGGGTCAGAAGAAAAGAAGAAGGGAGTATGATCCGACAATTTATTCTCGCCGGCCTTGTGGGTGCTGCTGTTTTTTTCAAGTTCTTCTAGCACAAACTGATTGAAATTTTCGGGTCCGCTGATACAATGAACTTATCGGTAAACAGGCCAGCGATGTAGTGACAAAGGAAAATAATTTTTGCCGTATTTTTTTTGTAAACAGGGAGAAAATTTATGATCCAAGTTGAAAATTTGACAAAATACTACCATGACTTCCGTGCTGTAGATCAGATCAGCTTCGATGTTAAAAAGGGTGAAATTTTAGGACTGCTGGGCCCCAACGGTGCAGGAAAGACCACAACCCTTCGGATGTTGACCGGTTACTTTCTTCCCTCATCGGGTACCATCCGTGTAAAAAATTATTCCATCGGCGACAATTTGCTGACGGTCAAAAACCTGATGGGGTATCTGCCTGAATCCGCACCCCTCTATCGCAACATGCTGATCTACGATTATCTCGACTATGTTGCCAAGATCAGGGGACTGACACGGGATGAAAGATTGGCCCGAATCCGGCATTTGGCTGATCTGTGTGGATTGAAGGAAATTATGCACAAACCGATCGATGAACTCTCACGGGGTTTAAAGCAACGGGTGGGTTTAGCCCATGCAATGATGAACGATCCTGAAATTCTTATACTTGATGAACCGACCTCAGGGCTCGATCCGAACCAGATTGCTGAAATTCGGACGATCATCCGGCATATCGGAAAAGAAAAAACCGTCATTCTTTCCACCCACATCCTCAGCGAGGTTGAGGTGACTTGTGACCGCGTGGTGATTCTCAATAGGGGGAAAATTGTTGCAGACGACCATACGGAAAACCTTATAAAATGGGCCGGTCGGGATCATTTCATCTATCTTTCTCTTTTAAAAGCAGCGTTTCCTGAGGTTGAAAAGGAGTTGACTGAAATTGACGGCATTACGGCCATAAAACATCTGGACGAAACAGAAGACGATATGCTCAAGTTACGTCTAACCTGCAAGGCGACCATGGACATCAGGGAAAATATTTATCAAACGATCAAGAAATCCGCCTGGATACTGATGGAATTTTATAGGGAAACCCAAAATCTTGAAACCATCTTCCGGGAATTGACCGAGGAGAACTGACATGAGCCAAATTGTACATATATTCAGCAAAGAATTAAAAGATTATTTTATCTCCCCCATTGCTTATATTGTCATATCTGTTTTTCTTCTGGTGACCGGGTGGTTCTTCTTTTCAACCTTCTTTCTCTTTGATCAGGCCGATTTGAGAAGTTTCTTTAACCTTTTACCGATTACCTTTTCATTTGTCATCCCTGCGGTTACCATGAGACTCTTTGCCGAAGAATTGAATGTGGGATCTTATGAAACCCTTTTCACCCTGCCGGTAACACTGCTAGATATAGTGATCGGAAAATTTCTGGCCGGTGTTGCATTTGTTATCGCCATGCTTTTGCCGACACTTTTCTATCCCATTTTTGTGACCTTTTTCGGGGAACTCGACTGGGGGCCGGTTTTCGGGGGGTATGTCGGCGCAGTATTTCTCGGTGCCGCATTTTCCGCCATCGGGTTGTTCGCCTCGGCTTTGACACGGAATCAGATCATCGCCTTCATTGTTGGGATGACGATCTGCTTTTCCCTGACAGTGATCGATAAGATGCTCTTTTTCTTTCCCAGGGTTTTACTGGGTGTGATAACCTATCTGGGGATCGATCTGCATTTTCAGAACATTTCAAAAGGGGTGGTAGACTCACGGGACATTGTCTATTTCCTGAGTATTATTTTTATTGGGTTATACGCGGCACACCTGGCCATGGAGAAGAAGGAATAAGGAGAGGGACATGGACATGAAAAACAGATTTGGAAAACATATTAAACTTTTTATCTACCTGATAATTATCGTATTGATCAATGTGATGGGGGTTACCCTTTTTTGCAGATTCGATTTAACATCAAACAAGATATATTCTCTTTCCCAAGCCAGTAAAAAGGTGGTCTCGACACTTTCGGAACCATTAACTATCAACGTCTTTTTTACCCGGAACCTCCCACCACCGCATAACCAAACGGAACGGTATTTACGCGATCTCCTCGAAGAATACGCGATCCGTGCAAATAAATATTTTAACTACCGGTTTTATGATGTCAGTTTCGAAGGGGAGGCCGGTGAACGTGGTGCCATGGAAAATCAAAAACTGGCGAAAAGCTATGGCATTTATCCGGTTCAGATTCAGGCTGTCGAACAGGATGAGGTCAAATTCAAAAGAGCTTACATGGGGATGGTATTGATACACGGTGATATCGTCGAGCGGATTTACACCATCACCTCGGCTGATGGGTTGGAATACAAACTGACCACAACCATTCAGAAGCTGAACAACAAGATCAGTGCACTATTGAGCTTGAAAGACAAAATTCGGATCACACTCTTTCTTTCTTCCTCATTAAAACAGGTCGCCCAATATATGGGGCTGAAGGAACTCTCTGAATACCCAACAAAAGTAGAAGAAATCATAGCTTCCCTGAACAATAAGTCCTATGGAAAACTTGAGTATATCTATGAGGATCCTTCCAACGACAAGGATATGGAAAGCCTGCAAAAGCGTTATAACATCATGAACCTCAAATGGCCCTCCCTTTTGCGTGGTGAGATTAAAGCGGGAAAGGGTGTTATCGGTCTGATGATGGAACACAAGGAGAAAGTCCTGGAAATACCGATCTTACGTGTTCTCCGTCTCCCGCTCCTCGGTACACAGTACGATCTGATGGACCTCAATAAGATCGAGGAAACAATAAACGACAACCTGGCAACACTTATCAATATCAACGAAGATATTGGGTATTTAGCGGATCACGGTACACTGGCTGTATCGGGTGTTTCACCCATGGGCCGGCAAAATCAGAATTCGCTTTCGAGTTTTGTTGCACTTGTTTCGCAAAATTATACCCTTAAGCATGTGAATCTCAAAAACGGCTCGATCCCCGACAATCTCAATTCCCTGGTTATTGTAAGACCGACTGAAAAATTTTCGGAATATGCACTTTTTCAAATTGATCAGGCATTGATGCGCGGTACGCCGCTGGCCCTATTTTTAGATGCTTTTAATGAAGTCATGCCGCAGAATCAACGAGCGATGGGATTAAACCAGGGACCGAACTATATTCCGATCGATACCGGCCTTGAAAAGTTGTTGGCCCATTATGGTGTACGAATGAAAAAATCGTTTGTGCTGGATGAAAATTCCTATAGACAAAGGGTCTCCCGCCAATTTGGCGGCGGAGAACAACCGATTTATTTTGCCCCTGTCATCAAAAACAAAAATATCAACAAAGATCTGGATTTTATGAAACGGATCAAGAGGCTGGTTGCCCTGAAAATATCACCGCTTGAGCTGGATAAAAAGCGTATCGACGAGAGCCGGCTCAGGGCGTATCAGCTGTTTTCTTCTTCGGTTAAGTCTTGGGAAATGAGTGGTGAAATTATGCTCAACCCCATGTCTATCACCCCGCCGGCGTCTGAGAATGAAAAGAGCAGCATGCCCCTTGCCTATCTTCTTGAGGGAAAGTTTCCGAGTTATTTTGCCGGGAAACCGATTCCGGAAAAGACATCGGAAAATACGGATTTAAAAACAGAGGATGAAAAAGATACCGAACAAATCAAATCGGTTAAAAAACCGCTGATCGATTTATCTAAAATCGAGGGCAAAGGAGGCTTTTTATCAAAAGGGAAGCCGAGTAAAATATTTCTGGTCGGATCATCGGAGATGCTCAAAGATAGTCTTCTCGACCCGGAGGGGAAGGGCTCAAATGCCGTATTCATCATGAACATTTTAGATGTATTGAACCATCGAGAGGATATAGCGGCCATGCGGAGTAAAGAACAGCTTTTTAATCCTTTGTATGAAACCAAAGGTTACGCTAAAACATTTACCAAAACCTTTAATGTCGCCGGACTTCCGGTGCTGGTGGTCCTTTTCGGCTTATTCGTGTGGTTGCGGCGGCATTCCAGAAAAAAACAGATTCAAATGATATTTCAGAAATCAAGATAAAGAGAGGACGTCATGAAGTTGAAAAAAGAATATCCTATCCTTGTCGCTGTCGTGATTGCCCTGATACTCTATCTGGTATTGCGGAGTACCAACCGAATCCACTATCAACTCCCTGATGTCCCTCAAGCTGACAGCAAGCAGATTACCAAACTGGAGATCACCCGGTCTGGAAAATTGATACTGTTGAATAAAAAAGACAACAATTGGTTTGTTGGACCGGACAACTTTCCGGCCGATTCAAACAAAGTGAAAAGTATGCTGGAAATCGTTGAGAAGCTCATACTGACGACGCTGGTATCAGAGTCAAAAAATTATTTTCGTTATGACTTGAGCGGAGATAAAAAGATCGTCGTCAAGGCTTGGGCCGGAAATCGGCTGGACCGGGAATTTGAAATCGGTAAAGCGGCAACAACATATCGGCATACCCACGTGAAGCTATCAGCAGACCCGAACGTATATCATGCCCAGGGCGAATTCAGACGTCGGTTTGATCAAAGCATTGATGACTTGCGTGATCCGTCGGTTTTATCTTTCGATCAGGATGATATCAGGGAGATTCATATCACAGAAGGCAAAAACCTTGTCGTGGTGATTCAAAAGGATTTCAAAGAAACAGTGGATGAAAAAACCGATCCAAATACCAAGCCCGATCAAAAGACAAAGACGGAAAAAGTCTGGGAAACCTCGGATGGTAAGAGAGTGGATATGTCAAAATTAATGCATCTTCTTTCGACGCTATCCAGACTAAAATGCGAAAAGTTCATCCCTAACAATAAAAAGACAAAATTCAAAGATCCGATATATGAGATTCAGCTAAAGGGAACAAAAAATTATTCCATCTCCGTGTTTGCAAAAGAGGAAAAAGAAGAAAAAATCTCCCCGGCAGTCTCTTCAGAAAATGATTATCCGTTTTATTTGACTGATCGCCAAGTGGATGATTTAAAGGCCACAAGCAAAAAAATGTTGGAACCGGAAAGCGGAAAATAGTTTTTTTTAAGCAGCAGAAAAGGTATAGAAATGGAAAAATTACTGAAGAGGGGAACGAAATTTAGCGCCGGAATAGACGTTTTTGTCTGACTGAAAAATCAAAACCGTAGCGGCTGTTTTTTCGGTAAAAAGGACAAGCATCGATCCGAAATCCAAAGGGGTTAGTGACACTTCAAGGTTTGTCTTTGGATCGATCGCCGTTTCCTGTTCGAAGATATGATAAAGCTGTCCGGACCTGATACCTTCTTCAACCCCCTTATCAATGGAAGCAATGCTATGGGCGCCGAAGTTAACCTCATGCTCTTCAGAGACAATGATCTTTCCATAGAGGCCTTTCATGCTGTCAGTGAGGGGAATTTTGGATGGACGTTTTGCAAAAGTTACGACAAGATTATAGATTTCAACGGCCCTGGAAGATTGGATCATCCGGGCCAGGACAAAACTGGGATTGCTTTCGATAACCTCGACAATCCCGGTCAGAGATAATGCCGGCTCCTAAAATTCCCGCCCTTCTTTTTATCCCTTGAGGATTTCAGGGTTCGAAAAACCGTATATTTTTCACCGGTCGACAAGGAACCGTCCTCCGCCTGCCAGATAAAAACACGATCCTCCTGGCTGATGATTTTTTTATTATCTTCCACTTTGAAGATGGAGCCCCATGGTTTTAAAGGGACTTGCCGGACGAATCCGACTGCATCAGTACCCGGATAATAATAGGCCTCTTTCTTTTTCCGGGAATACTTTTTCCCACATCTCTTTTATGGACAGGCTTTTTTCTCCGATATGATGAAAGAGACGAATGCATTCGCCCGGTCGGATCTGATAGGGATTTTTAATCTGTTTGTTTTCACTCCACAAATCAGGCCAGAGCAATGCTGACCCCAAAAAAGCGATCTGATATTTTCCAAAGCGTATCCCTTTTTTCAGCGGTGTAGTAAAAGCCCGACTCGTATTTGACAACCGATTGGCTTTCATCTGCAGGCGTTAAAAAATGCAAAAGAATTACCGCGAAAATGATAGCGACGCTTAAACATACCCTATAAATTGTCTTGTCATTCATTGATTGCTCCGACTTAGGATATTTAAAAAAATTTATAAACCCCCATGACTGCTTTCTTGAAACCCAGGTTAACCTGCAGGCCATCGATTTGGCAAGATTTTCGGGTTTGCAACTAAAAAAAGCCCCCATCAACAAAGATGGAGGCCTTTTTGTAAAGTTACGGAAACAAGGAGCAATTACATCATGCCGCCCATTCCGCCCATACCACCCATTCCACCTCCGCCGCCGCCTGGTGGCATCATCGGTGGTTCAGGTTTTGGTTCAGGCTTTTCAGCAATCATCGCCTCTGTGGTCAACATCAGTGAAGCCACACTCCCTGCATTTTGGAGCGCAAAACGGACAACCTTGGTCGGGTCGATAACGCCCGCTTTCATCAGATCTTCATAGACGTTTGTTTCTGCATTGTAACCAAATGCACCCTTGCTGTTGATGACCTTATCGATCACGACCGCCCCTTCAAGACCGGCGTTTTTTACGATCTGGCGAATCGGTTCCTCGATGGCACGTTTAACAACTCTTACGCCCAGTTTTTGATCCGCTTTGATTTTGATCTTATCCAAAGCATCGAGGCAGCGCACAAGGGCCACACCGCCGCCGGGTACGATACCCTCTTCAACAGCTGCACGCGTTGCATTGAGCGCATCCTCGACCCGGGCCTTTTTTTCTTTCATCTCTGTTTCGGTTGCAGCGCCCACGTTGATCACCGCAACACCGCCGATCAGTTTCGCTAGCCGTTCCTGGAGTTTTTCACGATCGTAATCAGATGTGGTTTCATCTATTTGAGCCCGAATCTGTTTCACACGACCTTCCAAGCCGCTTCGCGAGCCGGCGCCATCGACGATTGTCGTGTTATCTTTGTCGATGGTGATCCGTTTGGCATTTCCAAGATCTGAAATAGAAAGATTTTCCAACTTGATACCCAAATCCTCGGATACAACCTGTCCGCCGGTTAGAATTCCGATATCCTCAAGCATGGCCTTTCTTCGATCGCCAAATCCGGGGGCCTTTACAGCGGCAATCTGCAATGTGCCCCTCAGTTTATTTACAACCAGGGTGGCCAGCGCTTCACCTTCCACATCTTCCGCAATGATGACAAGGGGCTTGGCCATTTTGGCAACCTGCTCGAGTAGCGGCAGGAGGTCCTTCATGTTGCTGATTTTTTTCTCGTTGATCAGAATATACGGATTCTCGACCGAGGCAACCATTTTCTCGGAATCGGTTACAAAATATGGTGAAAGGTATCCACGGTCAAATTGCATCCCTTCGACTACCTCTAAAGTTGTTTCCATGCTCTTGGCTTCCTCAACGGTGATAACACCCTCTTTTCCGACTTTGTTCATCGCTTCTGCAATGATATTGCCGATGGTTTCATCGTTGTTAGCAGAGATGGTGCCGACCTGGGCGATCTCACGCTGATCTTTGGTCGGTTTGCTCATGGCGCGAAGTTCTCTAACAGTGACTTCTATCGCTTTTTCAATACCGCGTTTAATAGCCATTGGATTATTCCCGGCGGCAACAAGCTTCTGTCCCTCTTCATATATCGACCTTGCCAGTACGGTCGCGGTGGTGGTACCGTCACCGGCCATATCGCTTGTTTTGCTGGCGACCTCTTTTACCATCTGCGCGCCCATGTTCTCAAACTTGTCTTCCAATTCAATCTCTTTAGCCACGGTTACGCCATCTTTTGAAACCGTAGGCGATCCCCACGATTTATCAAGAACAACATTTCTTCCTTTGGGGCCAAGGGTTACAACCACCGCATCAGCAAGTGTTTTGATCCCCGTCAACATCGCTTCACGGGCTTTCATATCGTATTTTATCACTTTACCAGCCATCTTGACTATCCTCCATTTTTTCTTTTGTTTGGGTCTTATTCTATAATACCGAGAACATCTTCTTCGCGCATGATCAGATATTCTTCACCTTCAACTTGGACTTCCGTACCCGAATACTTTCCGAATAAAATTCGATCCCCTTTTTTGATCTCCAGAGGGACCCTTTTGCCATCATCTCCCAGTTTTCCGTTACCCACGAAAATCACTTT
Source organism: Desulfobacteraceae bacterium UBA2156 (assembly GCA_002328165.1). Lineage (GTDB taxonomy): Bacteria > Desulfobacterota > Desulfobacteria > Desulfobacterales > UBA2156 > UBA2156. The sequence goes on from DCWS01000049.1 coordinate 11,737, forward strand.
TCCTTCTGCCGGCTTTTCCTTGGCAGTGTCCGGGATGATGATACCGCCTTTTGTTGTTGTTTCCTCTTCAACCCGCAAAACCAAAATTCGGTCCTGTAATGGTCTAAGTTTCATGGTACAATTTCTCCTTTTCTTAATCGTAAGTATTTTAAAATTTCAATGTTGATGATTGATGATATACTTTGTTGAACTTGTTTCTATCCCCTTGATTTATAGAAACCTGTCGCCACCTCCTTTCACATAGAACGATGATCATATATTATGTCTAACAGTTAGAAAAGATTCAGTTTATAAAACCGAAAAACACTATTTTGAATAATAATCACACATTTTGATTTGTAAAGAGTGGTAAAAGGAAATTTTTCAAATCACCAGACACAACATCCCTATGCACCTTATCCCGCAGAAACGAAGGCCGTATAACAAAATAGTACGCCCACTAAAGATCCGAATTGGTTTGAGTCCTTGACGGGGGGAAATCAATAAAAAATGGAATTAACTATTTCGGCGTCTTATCGGTTGTCTTTTTGGATTTATCCGGTTGGTTGGTTGTGGTTTTCTCAGTCGATTTTGAGGGCGGGGAGGGTTTCTTAGATTTATTGGCATAATCCGTTACATACCATCCTGTCCCTTTGAGATGAAAGCTGCTGTTGGAGATGAGCTTTTGAACCTTTCCTGAACAGTATCGGCATTTTTTAAGTGGCTTGTCGGAAAATTTTTGCAACACTTCTTCAACGTCACCGCACGCTGTACATTGGTACTCATAGATCGGCATGATATAAAAAGACCTCCTACTTAAAATAATTTCGCCGCCAACGCGTTGTCAGACGGGTAATTCTAAGGATATATATAGCAATGATTCCTCTGTTGTCAAGCCCGAAGATCGAGACAGTCTCTGTGTTCATCCAAGGGGGCTAACCATTCATCAAAAAAAATGAACACATCTTTTATATCGGAAATCTGGACATTGCTCAGAATTTCATGGGTAATTTTATGCACCCGCCGTTCCTCGGTTTTCTTTTCTCCCGCCGACGCTTCAAATTGCTGAAAAAATTTACTGAAACGGATAATATGAATTAATTCATGTGTAACAATATAAAGGATAAAGGGGAAAAGTTGAACTTGAGGGGATTGTTCCATCGCTAAAAGAATAGAGTGATCCTGAAGACATATTTTATAAAAATCGTATGTCGATGTACCCAGTGTGGTGTTGTCCCTTTGCCCTTTGTATCGGATAATCTGGGCAAAAGGGCCATGAATGATTTCGTTGCGATCAAGATCGGTTAAAATTTTGACATCATATTTGCGGCCAAGCCACTGACTTGCAGACATTTTGTAGAAGTTGCTAACAAGTTCTTCTGCCATGGCCACCGCACTGTTGGTGGTTTTGATCTGTACGGCATTGAATTTTTTCAGGTTTTTCATTGTGCTTCAAATCGATTCGATAGTAGGATTCGGATGCCGTCTTATTTCCGACTAATCCAGGTTAATAAAACAAAGCGTTCAAAAAAATATGGACAAACCGTGACAGCTGGGATAATATGTAACATTCATTGAATAAAATAAAAGCGATAGGAGGTGATCTGTTGGGTACTGTTGTTAAGAAGCGAAGAAAAAAAATGCGAAAGCATAAACATAGAAAACTGTTGGCCCGTACACGACATCAAAGAAGGAAGTCCAAATAACGCTCAAAAAATTGTGGATGGAAAAAAGTGCCAGGCTCACTGAAATGATCCGACGCTTTTTTTATTTTGCCTGCTCAGAATATCCTTCTAAATATTTCAGAAATTCCGATTTTGTTGAAAGAACAAGAGAGCTGTTTTTGTCTAACGCCGTACCGTAAATTTCAAGTGTCCGGGTAAATGAATAGAATTCAGGATCTTTTCCATATGCTTCAGCATATATTTTCGTTGCTTTAGCATCGGCTTTTCCTTTGATTTCCTGGGCTGTTCTGTAAGCTTCCGAAGTGATTTTTTTCAAATCCCGCTCTTTTTCCCCCAGAATCTTACGGGCCTCTCCCATTCCCTCTGATCGAAATTTTTCTGCAATCTGTTTTCGCTCGGCAACCATCCGGCCATACACCGATTTTCTGACCTGTTCCACATAGTTAATCCGTTTGATCTTCACATCGACCAGTGCAATGCCAAAGGCGACCAGCTTGGGCGCTGCTTGTTTCAGTATCCCCTTGGAGATCTTTTCCCTGCCCGTCGTTATGTTAAATTGTGAGAGCTGCTCCTTTTGCATATTCTCAAGCCCGATTTCAAAGGTGTCCAGCTCCCGGTTGCTCTTTCGGACCGTTTCAATAAGCCGGTAGGATGTAATAAAATTTCTCACAGCCGGATCGATGATATCATCAAGCCTCCCCAGTGCGCTGACCGTATTGTTTACAGTCTGAAAAAACTTTACCGGGTCCACGATCTTCCACCGCGCAAAGGTATCCACCCAGATATAGGT
>DCWS01000018.1:0-58046 GCA_002328165.1 Desulfobacteraceae bacterium UBA2156
ATGTATGCCTTCCAAAGGTTTTGGACAACTCAGGCAAATAAATTGGAGAGGGTTTCAGGTCCCAAATACTTTCTTCCAAATATTTAAGCAACCTTCAAAGGGCAATTACACCTGCTACGCTGACACATCGTTATTTTTTTGATGTTTTCCCGTCGTTTTAAGATTTCCCGCCCCGGTTTCAATCCAACCCATTTGAACCTGCGTTTGCCTGCCTGCAGAAAAAGCCCTGCTCTATTTGTAATACAGGCTTGGAGCTATACCCTCTCGACGACAGATCGCAGAGATGCTGTCCTCGCCCTTCAGACCCTCTAAAATGATCCGGATTTTTTCCTCAGAATCGAATTTGCGGCGGGTTCTGCGTTTGATCTCTCTAAGCACAGATTCAGGGCTCTTACTGGTTTTAGATTCCACCTGGTCCTCCTTTCGCAATCTTGTTTATAACCTAAAACCGTCCCTTATTTCATCCCTAAATCTGTCCGCTTTCCTTTGAAACGCTATATTTTAAATATTCAGACGATCGAGCAGCTTACAGGCCTTTGCATCAGAGGAGGGAATTTGGTTATTCCATCCAGTTGAAAGTTCTATCCACGGCCTTTTTCCACTCCAGGCAGTGTTTTTTTCTGACCTTTAACGACATGGCCGGGTGCCAGGTCCTATCAACAGCCCAGTTTTGTCGTAATTCTTCAAGGTCGATCCAGAATCCGACTGCCAGTCCCGCTGCATAGGCAGCACCGAGGGCGGTGGTTTCAGAAACCGATGGTCTTATAACCGGCACATTTAGGATATCGGATTGAAATTGCATCAGGAGTTCATTGGCCACCATTCCCCCGTCGACTTTGAGCGCGCTCAACTGAACACCGGAGTCCTTGTTCATTGCTTCAACGATATCGCGTGTCTGATAGGCGGTGGATTCCAGAACAGCCCGGGCGATATGGCCCTTGTTAACAAAGCGGGTCAATCCCACGATGACTCCCCGGGCATCGGAACGCCAGTAAGGGGCGAAAAGACCGGAAAAAGCCGGGACGAAATAAGCGCCTCCATTGTCCTCGACCGTCATGGCCAGGTTCTCTATTTCCTCAGCAGCGGAAATCAGATTAAGATTGTCCCGTAACCACTGTACCAAGGCGCCCGTAATCGCGATGGATCCTTCCAGACAGTAAACCGGCGGCTGGTCGTTGATCTGATAACCTAAAGTGGTGAGGAGTCCGTGGCGGGAAGGCGTTTGTTTAGTGCCGGTATTCAGCAGAAGAAAACATCCTGTTCCGTATGTATTTTTCGCTTCGCCGGTATTAAAACAGGTTTGTCCCACTAATGCAGCCTGCTGATCACCGAGAGCGCCGCAAACCGGAACCCTGGCGCCAAAGGGCCCATCCTTTAGGGTGGTGCCCCACGTGCGGATATCGCTGGACGGTACAATTCGAGGAAGAATCTGCCAGGGAATTCCCATGATTCGCAGGATCTCTTCGTCCCATTGAAGGGCACTTAGATCCATGAGCATAGTCCGGCTGGCATTGGTTACATCAGTGACGTGGGATCCACCGTTGGGTCCGCCTGTCAACCACCAGATGATCCAGGTTTCCATGGTCCCGAAAAGGGCCTCGCCCTTAGCAGCCGTTGCACGGGCCTCCGGAACGTTGTCCAGAATCCATTTGATTTTCGGACCTGAAAAATACGTGGCGATGGGGAGACCGGTTTTGTCCCGAAAACGGTTTTGCCCCTGGTCGAGCATTAATTTTTTACAGATTTCATTTGTGCGGGTGCACTGCCACACAATGGCATTGGTGAAAGGTTTGCCGGTATTTTTGTCCCAGATCATGGTGGTTTCCCGCTGGTTGGTTATACCGACGGCAGCAAGATCCGATCCGGATAGACCTGCCTTTGCCAGGGAGCCGCGGATCACATCCTGGGTATTTTGCCAGATTTCAACCGGATTGTGTTCCACCCATCCCGGTTGCTGGAATATTTGCTCATGTTCTTTCTGGTCGACACCGACGATTTGGCCGCTATGATCAAAAATGATAAACCGGTTACTGGTCGTGCCCTGGTCCAGGGCTCCCACAAAGGTCGCCATAATTAATTCTCCATTCTAAAAAATGAGATGGGTTGATGAAACGAATTGCAATTGGCCTGAAAAAGGATGCTTTCTGTGATTGCATGGTGTTATCGGACAGGCAAAGGCGGTCAATTTGCAGGAAAGTCTATTATGCCTCGAGCGGTGTCAGTGGCCTTTCGATTCAAAAAGCCGACAACCCAAAGCGCAATAGGGTAATAGACTAGCGCAATTTAAACGTCACAACGATGTGGTTATTGCACACGACCCTCACGCCACGCCTGAAGGAGGCCGTCATAGTCAACCGTCTTACCCTGGGGCTTCTCATTAACCTTTGCTTTGGGCGAACCGGGCTTGTTCAGCCAGTAAGACTCATCCTTCTTAGGGTTCATTTTCGGACCACATTCTTTCTGAACACATGCGCGCTCTATCCGCTGCAGCACTTTATCCTGTTCCCTGGCGAGATTATTCATAGCCGTACTAACGGTCACTTCACCGGAAACCGCCTCACCCACGTTCTGCCACCACAGCTGTGCCAGCTTTGGATAATCGGGCACATTGGTTTCGGTCGGTGTCCATGCCACACGCGCCGGGCTGCGGTAAAACTCCACCAGCCCGTCGAGTTTCGGCGCCCGCTCGGTGAAAGATTCGTGACGGATATCGCTGTCCCGGATGGGCGTCAGGCCCACATGGGTCTTCTTCAGGGATGTGGTCTTGGCCACAGAGAACTGTGCGAAAAGCTATGCCGCCTTGCGGCGATCAACGGGCGTGCTCTTCATCAGAGTCCATGATCCGCAATCCTGATAGCCCAGTATGCGAAAGAAAAGGCATGAATATTTCCTTAGACAAATATTATCTTTGTGAGCAAAAAAAGCTCGCGCGTTATTGAGGCTTAGCAACATTTATAATATTTCTCAAGTTTCGCAACTGATATTTTAAGGAAATTTGCATCAGGCATAGGGTAAAAAGAAATTTTTTTGAAAAAAATTGATGATGAGCGCTTTGACAACGGCACAAAACCTTATAAGAGTTGGCATTCCAGAAGCAACTGATATAACATAAGAACCTTGACCATCGCGTGCCTGTGCACGGTGATTACTTTATGGATACCGGTTCAAACTGATTGCCCCATTGGGGGTGTGAAACTTGAGTTTGTAATAATAGATGAGAATTATCATTGACATCAAACCGCAATTTCCCTATCTTTCCCCACAAAATTTAGAACTTACCGAAAAAGAGATGAGGTGGTTTAATGGAAAATTCAGCCGCTTTTATCGAGGAGAGGATATATTATGAATAAAAAAATATTGATCTGGCTGGGGCTAGTGGTTTTTCTGTTGGTTTTGCTTTGGTCGGGCGCATCATTTTACCCTGATTGGTTATGGTTCAAAAACCTGGGATATTCACCGGTTTTTTTGACATTGGTGTTGAGTAAATTTGGGCTTGGATCGGTAGTTTGGTTGGTTTTTATATCTATGATGATACTCAATCTCTTTATTGCCAACCGTTTAAAGCCGTCAACTGCACAGGCAACATCTATCAAATATGAAGGTGGCGCCCCTTTTCAGCTTTCCCTTTCAGGTAAAACGGTCAACCTCATCATCATCGGTTTTTTTCTGATTGCCAGTTTTCTGATTGCATCTAAGGGAGCTTACCGTTGGGATACGGTCCTGCTCTACTTCAACCAAGAACCATTCGGCAGCACGGATCCAATTTTTAACAAAGATATCGGTTTTTTCATCTTTTCCCTCCCTTTTTATCTCTTTCTCCAAAAAGGGCTGTTGACATTTCTCTTTATAGCAGGGCTGGTTATGGTTTGGTGGTACTTGAAAGATTCAATAATGAAGATCATCGATGAGTTCGCCCAGGCTGAAGGCAAACCACCTGCTTTAACAAAGTTTGTTATAGAGCCAAAGGCGAGAAAACACCTTCTTTCCCTTTGTGCAATTATCTCTATCCTCTTGGCCTGGGGATGTTATCTAAAAGTTTTTGGTCTTCTTTACTCCACTGCAGGTGCTGCATTTGGCGCCGGCTATACCGATGTGAATATCAGGATACTGGGGTATAGAATTCTGATCTTTGCTTCTCTGGGATTGGCCGCTGTCTTTGTCCTCGATATCTTTAAACCGAGAAAAAAACTGATCTGGATAAGTGTAGGCGGATGGCTGGTGATCGCGCTGGTGTTTTGGAACCTTCTTCCGCTGGCAGTTCAAAAATTTTTAGTCCAACCGAATGAGTTGACCAAGGAATCCCCTTACATCTCCTACAATATTGATCACACACGGGAAGCCTACAATCTGAATAAAATAGAAGAAGTTGATTTTCAAGTGAGTGAAAAACTCAGCAAAGAGGACCTCAAAACACACAATGCAACGATTCAAAACATAAAAATCTGGGATGAGCGTCCTTTGCTCCAAACCTATCGGCAGATTCAGTCGATACGGCTCTATTACGATTTTAACAATGTGGATGTGGATCGCTATCTTATCGATAACCAATACCGGCAAGTTATGTTGGCTGCCCGTGAACTGGCGGTTAACCAACTTCCTCCCCAGGCCAGGACCTGGGTCAACAGACATCTGATTTATACCCACGGTTACGGCATAGCCTCAAGCCCGGTTAATGAAATAACCGAAGAAGGGTTTCCCCGTCTCTTGATCAAGGATCTACCACCGGTTTTTGAGACGGACCTGAAAGTAGATCGTCCGGAAATTTATTATGGTGAAAAAACAAATGAATACGTCCTGGTAAAGACCAAAACAAAGGAATTTGATTATCCGAAGGGAGACAAAAACGTCTATACGATTTATCAGGGAAAAGGGGGCGTCCGTATCAAATCCTTTCTTAGAAGGGTTTTGTTTGCCTTTGAATTTTTAGATCCGCAGATACTATTTACCAATTATTTGGGTCCTGAGAGCCGGATTATGTATAATCGCAAGATCGACTGGCGGGTAAGAGCCATTGCGCCTTTTCTGGAATACGATGGCGATCCTTATTTAGTTGTTTCCGACGGTAGACTTTACTGGATTCAGGATGCCTTTACCACTTCAAATATGTATCCGTACTCTCGCAGGTCTTATAAACGTTTTAATAAAAAAGCACTGAATTACATCCGGAATTCAGTCAAGGTAACCATTGATGCGTATAATGGGGATGTCTCATTTTACACGACAGGCGTAAAAGATCCTATTATTAACGCCTATGGGAATATTTTTCCAGATCTATTTAAACCTTTGGATGAGATGCCCGGGGACTTAAAAAAACACATACGATACCCCATGGACCTTTTCGAAATACAAGTGGATACTTACAGAACCTATCATATGGACAACGTACAGGTTTTCTATAACCAGGAAGATCTCTGGCAAATTCCCGATGAGCTTTATGGCGATAACCGGCAACCAATGAAACCGTATTATATCATTTTAAAACTTCCCGAAACGAATAAAGAAGAGTTTATTCTGATGATGCCTTTTACACCCTCAAAGCGCGACAATATGATTGGTTGGCTAGCGGCCAGAAGTGACCTGCCCAACTACGGGAATCTGTTGGTTTATAAACTACCCAAGGAAAAGCTGGTCTATGGACCGATGCAGGTTGAGGCACGGATCGACCAGCAAACCGACATTTCGCGGGAATTGAGTTTATGGGGCCAAAGGGGTTCAAGGGTCATCCGGGGAAACCTTTTGGCCATTCCGGTGGGCGACTCATTTATCTATGTGGAACCTGTTTACCTGGAAGCCAAACAGGAGGAAAGCAAATTATCTCCCGCTACCCGACCACCACAGAAAGGCCCCGGGAAGCCAAAGGGTTCAGGGCCTCAAGCTTCGCAGGTTCTGGATAAAACCAGAGCTGCGGCTCTTCCGGAATTAAAAAGAGTGATCGTCGCTTTTGGTAATCGGATTGCCATGGAAAACGATCTGGATACGGCTCTTTACAAGGTATTGGGAGGGATAACATCACCCGAAGAAACGGCATCCATTGTTAAGGTTCCAGCGTCGGTAACGGATCGTCTAGATGGTGATGCATTGGAACAGTACAAAAAAGCAAAAGACCTCTTGCGGCAGGGCAGATGGGCTGAATTCGGAAAGGCCCTGGATGAGTTGGAGAAGATCCTGATAAAGCTTTCTGCCGAGGCTAAACAAGCGCAGTAACTAAAAATAGAGGGCCTAACTGAAACATTATCAAAACCGAAGAACAGTTTATGACGTTTAATCCAGCGTCTCTCAGGGTTCAAACAATCAGCGCATAATCTGCTATCTTGACCCAGCTTGGCAACAAGTCGCCCGTCATTTGATTTTGGATTCTTTTATTCATATCCTTCTACATTTTGCAATCCCGGTTCTATTCGTTTATTTTTTCCTACCCAAGGCGAAATTTCGATCAATAGGCATTTTATGGGCCACAATGGTTGTCGACTTTGATCATTTATGGGCGACGCCCGTATATGATCCGAACAGGTGTGGCATAGGATTGCATCCATTGCATTCATATCCTGCAATGATTTTATATGCTTTGGGCATTTTTATCCCTAGAATCAGACTGGTCGCGATAGGACTGATCATTCACATGGGATTGGATTATACCGACTGCCTGTGGATGAAATTCGGCTAAATTCCACCGTCCCGGCTCCAGATCGAAGATAGGGCTCGGAAAATCAAAGGAGTGAAAATTGAGTAAAAAAATTATAGAAATGAGAAGAGAAATTGTGGTAAAGGAAAAAGCAATTCAAATCGATGGGTGTCATCTTTTGATAGTATCCGATAAAAATCTCCTCAGAATGGAAATGACCGATGAAAGCCGTTATATTTTAGGAATTTGGAGCACCACTCAAGGTTGCAACGGTTCCTGATCCTCTTCCAGATGATGACGGTGTTGTTATCAAAGTAAAAGCAAGCGGAATCTGCCGTAGCGATTGGCATGGCTGGATGGGAAATGATTCCGACATTACCAATCTGCCCCATGTACCGGGTCACGAACTCTCCGGTATCGTCCAGGAAACAGGAAAAAGTGTAACACGATGGAAAAGTGGGGATCGGATAACCGTACCTTTTGTTTCCCGGTGCGGGACGTGTCCTGAGTGTATTTCCGGAAACCATCAAATCAGCGATCATCAATTTCAGCCCGGATTCTCTAATTGGGGTTCTTTCGCGCAGTATGTATCGATTAAGTACGCTGATACAAATCTTATATGCCTGCCGGAGGAGGTCGATTTTGTGACTGCAGCAAGTCTTGGATGCCGATTTGAAACCTCATTCAGAGCCGTTGCAGCACAGGGTGCTGTAAAGCCCGTCCAGTGGGTTGCTGTGTATGGCTGTGGAGGTGTGGGATTATCGGCAATTATGATCGCACACGCCTTTGCTGTCCGGGTAATTGCAGTTGATATCAATGAAAAGGCTCTGGACCTCACCAAATCGATCGGTGCGAATTTCACCATAAACGCTAAAGAATACACAGATGTTGTTGAAGTCATTTTCGACATAACCGGACGGGGCGCCCATCTGTCCATGGATGCACTCGGCAGTGTAACGGCATGTTCTAATTCTATACTTTGCTTGAGGAAACAGGGTCGCCACGTGCAGGTGGGGCTGCTGGCAGGCGATAATTTTCTGCCCTGAATACCAATGGATAAAGTCATATCAAAAGAGCTTCAAATCTATGGGAGCCATGGTATGCAGGCGGCCAAATACGATGGCATGTTGAAAATGATCGTCTCTGGAAAATTAGATCCCGGGCTGATTATTGGAAAGACCGTACCGTTGGGGGGGGCACCGAAAGAACTGAAAAAAATGAGTCGATACGATACGTTGGGGATTGTGGTTATTGACCGATTTTAATGTATTATGAAAATGATATTTCATCAGGACAAAATCATTAATCTGTTAAAAAAACTCTGCGGAAAGCCGGATATTCCTTATTGTCAAAATGGCTTTCAATTTCGTTCACGCTCAATTGAAGTTTTTCCAATTGGGGTAATAGATTTTGTAAGGCAAACGCAGAAGAAATGGAGTCGAACATGAATCCACCGGATATTTACTGGACCGGAGCGTCCGGAAAGAAGTATGGATACTGGATTCATCCGGTAAACGCGCGATTCAGAAAGATAGCCGGCAATGTTGTTTTTGCCAGAAAAACCGCAGAAGACGAATGGGAGCCGCTCTACATCGGACAGACTAGGAATTTTGATTTTGGATTTGCGGATGAACAAAAGGAAAATTGTGCCAAGAAAAATGGTGCGACACACGTTCATGTCCATTTCAGTTCCCCGGATGAGCCTGTCCGAAACGCAGAAAAAAAAGATCTTGTTGCTAAATGGAAACCGATTTGCAACAGTTGATGTAGATTGAAAAATTATGGCCGGCCGCTATAGAGGAAATTATTCAAATTTTACGATTCTATGAGGATATCACGCCCTACTCCCCCAGGGTCCGCAGCACCCACCATGCACATCATCCGTTTCAGCTCACCGGTGATTTGTCCGACCAACTCTTCCACGCCGTTGTTTTCATCAGCCGCAAGGCCGAAAAGTATGGGTCGGCCCAGCCCCACAAGTGAGGCACCGAAAGCCAGTCCCTTCAGTGCATCGCTGCCCCGCCGAAATCCGCCGTCGACCACGACGACGGTATTGTCCGTGACTTCCTCCATAATCTCATCCATCACCTGAAAAGGGTGGGGGAGATAATCGAGGGTATGGGCGCCATGATTCGAAACAACGATACCATCGGCTCCTGCTTCAATGGACTTTTTTGCGTCAACCCGGCTTAAAACGCCTTTGAATATAAGGGGGAGGGAAACAGCTTTTCTGATCGCTTTCAACTCTTCCAAAGATAAGGGAAAGCAGTCTTTTGCCATTTGTCTGTCTTTTATCTTGGTACCCTGGCCTGCATCGATCTCCACTCCGATCCATTGAACCCCCGCGGCCTGTATATCATCCAGGGCTTCAAACATTTTTTTCCGATCCTGGAAAGGTTTAACATTTGCAACAAGCGGTACGCCGATTGCCGCCAATTCCTTTAGATTTTGGGGAATGGGTGTGCCGACCCACATGAGGCTTCCAGCGGCTTTGAGCCCTTCCGCAACCTTCATGAGACCGTCATCCGCAATGGCGGGGATCGGCATTGTCATCGCCGACATGATCAAGGGGGTTGACAGATCTACCCCCAGTACATGGCAGGTCGTGGCTGCTTCCACGCCATCAATACACCGTTGACTCAATGTGAAACCATCGAGAATGCGCCGGTTGTTGACCTTGACAAACTCTGTTTCTACGCCATCTAGCAGAAAACCGATATCCATGGCTCTCAGAGCCGCCCCTCCTTTTTCATAGATTTCCGTTAATTCCATAGTGTCCTCCTTATGTTTCAAAAATAGATTTCAGAGATCGCTCTTTTCACCATTACCACTCTCCCAGCATGGCAAACTTCCCGCCATCCACGCCCAGAATCTGCCCTGTGACGAAATTTGAGGCATCCGATGCGAGAAAGACCGCAGCACCCACGATATCGTCTCCGTGGCCCACACGGTCCAGTGGGATATAACGCAACTTATCAGCGAGTTTTTCCGGATCGTCAAGAACGTGGGCGCTAATCGGAGAATAGAACCAGGTGGGGGCAATGGCGTTTACTCGTATTTTGAGTCTGGCCCACTCCACAGCCAAAGCGCGTGTTAACATGGTGAGCCCTCCCTTGGCAGCGCAGTAGGCTGCTTCTTTGGCGTAGCCAAGAAGGCCTGAAAGGGATGTAATATTGATGATTGAGCCTTGGCCTCCCGCAGCCATCGCTTTCCCGGCTGCCTGGCAACAATAGAAGGCACCATCAAGGTCAACGGACATCACCCTTTGCCACTCCTCGGGCGTCATTTCCATAGCCGGGGTACCCTGATAGATACCTGAACTGTTGATCAGGATATCCAGACGCTCCCACTCGTTAACTGTACGCTCAACCATGGCTGTTACCTGATCCGTCTGGGTTACATCCGCAGGGAGGGGTAACACCTGTGCTCCGATCTGTTTCAATTCTTTTGCGGCGGCGTTACATTTTTCTGAGTTACTGCTGGTGATTACCACCTTTGCCCCGTAGTGGGCCAGACCAGCTGCCATGGCTTTTCCGATACCGCTAGAACCGCCGGTGACAACAGCCACCCGGCCACTCAGATCGAAAAGGTCTGCATTCATGCGTTGTTTTAATTGTGTCAGAGATTGAATTTGATCTGTCATGTGAAGTTTTCCAATTCGTGTTCATACTGATGATGAAGCATCCGCCTCAGGGTTCAGAGTCCTCCTTATTCCTTCTTAATCTCCAAAGTACCTGTTTCTCATCGTGTGAGCAATTTCTTTGGTCAGACTCCAGGCTCTTATTGTCTAGTCTGGCGTAAGAGTCCCGGCATCGCAGCAAGGGGTGATAAAACTTTGCTCCAACAGTGAGCGTCGGTCTAACCCTCCCCTGACCAGTCGATCGACTCCGGCCTCTAATTTGTCGAGCAAATTGTCGTAATTTTCAGCGGCCAATGTTTCAGGGTTAACCGGTACAATTCTCCAGGCCAACATACCGCCACGGCTGATAAACTCACTTAATGGGGCAGGGTAGAGGGCGATTTTGTTAGCGAACTGATACGCATCAAAATTTATCACATTCGTTCCGGTCTGCATCAGCTTGGCCCAATCCATGTTCGAGCAGCAATGTACCTCACCCGCACAATCTATACCGTTGAGCAATTCATCAAAGGTGTCGATAATCTCTTCAACTGACACGCTCCCAAATGGCGAATCAATGACCCCCAACAGAGGTTCACCAAAACTGACAAGGACTGGGATATCAGGAAGCACCGCCTCAATTTTCTTTTTCTGCCATCTGGCCTTTATCGTCAAGGTAATTATCAAAACCTCCCTCATGGTATGATCATACCATGCAGGTTTTTTAGTTTCATGGTTAAGCAGGGATAATCCCCAGGTAAGGGGTCCTGGAAGACCTATATGAATCATTTTTAGATCAGCCGGTGGCGCCAGTTTTAGGATGTTGAGAAAGGTGTAAAAACCGGGAGCATATTTTGCATTCATGGCAAAGTATTCAAGATCCTCAGCTATATATCGCTCATAAAAAGTCTGAAGTTGACTTTTCATCGATAAATCATAGGTGATACGCCTTTTCTCAGGATCTATCACCAGGCAAGGCATTCCGTCGATATATCGGCGAAGCGAAAGGCTCAGCTTGGGCACACAGGGCGCTTCCGGAAAATGTTCCAGCATCGTCCGGCAGGCCAGATGCGGATCCCTAAAAGGTACAGTACTCAGGGTTGTGGCTATACACCTAGGTTGGAGTTTTAGCGATGATTGGCTAAGGATCATGTTCGATTCTGTTTCAGTAGAAGATCTGCAAATTTGTTTCAAGTTCGATAACAATGTCTCCCGAATTATGGCCAATGTTGTCAATGCGTTTTCCAAAGATGGAAAACTACCCGGATTGCAATACACTGCCAAGGAAAAACACTGGAAATAAAAGCCCGGAATCCTTTTGCACTTATAGTTCATGGACACCCATTTGGCCGGCCTGTGGACATTTGTATTTTGCTCTGCAGTGAAGACATGCAATCTTAGTAAAGATCACGAAAAACCGAAACGCAAGCAACGATATCAAGGAAATAAATATGATAAGCAGAGGAACAAAACAATTCATACCTAATGCCGGGATGGCGGCTATTATGGGGATCATCAATGTTGCAATATACATATTGTTGAAGCAGAATAATCCTTCGGCGCGTTTAGCAAAGTCCTCCGGCTTTCCTTCCTTTGCAATTCTTTTCGAGACCACATTAAGACCTGATATGCAAAGCGCTCCCTCAATCTTGTAGTAAACGCAATTGGGACAGACCGTTAACGGCATTATGATGTACATTTCAAGAAACGAAAAACCAAGATAAAGTGAACCGAACAGACACCTTCCCAAAATCGGTAACTGTCAGATTAAGTCTGAACTAATTCACCTATGATGATCCCAATTCCCCCAAGCAGATAATCCGCAACCGTCGATCCGTTGTAGATCAAAATACTTGACAGTGGGTATCTCGTATGGAGCTTGGCCTTTGGTTTTGCCTCCGATGACATCTAAAGTATCCTCACGGGTGTAACGCCTCCGAAGGTACCGCAGCCGAGATTGCGCAGCTGCCCAGCCTCTTCTGAGACATACACCATCTGAACCTCCTTGATGAATGTGGTGTAGTGCCCTTTGTCATGTTGGTTGAAGTGATCACCTTCACTTATTATTCGACCCTTATGGCCTTTTACCCTACAATTTGTCAAGAATGAAGATTTGATACTCAGACATTTTTAACTTCCTTTCAGGAAAATTGAAGCACGGGAGGTCAGGATCTCCGTTTCTTAATTTTCTGAATTTAAGCCATGTTAGAACAAAATCGGTCGTTGACAATATATCCGTCTTACGGTAGTTGGATCATAATCATATGCAACCCTTATCTTTAACCTCCTATATCCTCGTTTCAAAAGGATCCGGTATCGGCCATCTGGTTCTTAATCAACCGGAAAAATTCAATGCCATCTCATATGAGATGTGGCAAGGCATACGAACAGTCGTTGAAGATTATTCACAAGATAATAAGGTTCGTGTTATTGTGGTAAGTGGCTCCGGCGGAAAGGCATTTTCCTCCGGAGCCGATATCTCTCAATTTGAAAAGCAACGAGGAACGAAAAAAGACATAGAAAATTATAATACCGAAGTTAAAGAGGCATATGTCGCACTTTCGACGACGAAAAAGCCCACGGTGGCGAAGATAGATGGCTATTGTTTTGGTGGCGGACTCGCCGTTGCGCTTTGCTGCGACCTTAGAATTGCATCGGAAGGCGCCACATTTTCAATCCCTGCGGCAAGACTGGGTTTGGGCTATGGATACGATGTGTTGCGCCAACTGGTTGATATAGCGGGTCCGGCTTACGCCAAAGAAATCCTGTACACGGCACGAAAATTCAGTGCCAGGGAAGCTTACGACATGGGCCTGGTGAACCGGGTCGTGCCTCAAGAATCCTTAGAAGAATATGTAAACAGCTACGTGGAAAATATTGCAGGTAATGCACCGTTAACGATTCGAGCGGCTAAAATTGTAATAAGCGAAATATTAAAAGATCTCGGTTCGCGGGATCTTGAAATGTGCAACAGGCTTATCGACACCTGTTATGAAAGCGACGACTACAAGGAGGGTCGCCAGGCATTCATGGAAAAACGAAAACCGATATTCAAGGCGCGATAACATCCCTTTGTCTACAGATTGCCGATCAGTGCAACTCATTAACGGTCCGTGGATAAATCGTGGATTATCCCTCAGGTTTGTAAATATGTATTTAATTTCAAGTCTTTCAATTAAAAGATCAATAATTAGCTTGCTTTCGGTCAAAACAAAGGTTATCCTTTGTTCATCAATAAAGTCCCGTCTTTAATTGGCAAGACGGTTTCGTTCTGAAGGAACCATCCATTTGTTAAAGTGGCATCCTCCAGTTAGAGCCGTTGAAAATTTTAAAAAAGGAGGATGTTATTATGCCTAATGGAATTGTTAAGTGGTTTAACGACCGAAAAGGGTTCGGATTTATTGAGCAGGAAGACGGACCGGATGTGTTTGTTCATCATTCAGCAATCAATGCAGAAGGTTTTAAATCCCTCAAAGAAGGCGACCGGGTTTCCTTTGATATAGAGGAAGGACAAAAAGGTCCTGCCGCTGCAAATGTCACTGTGATTTAACCTTATGTTTTGAGTAAAAAGGGCATTCCTTCTAATATGGAGAGGATGCCCTTTATGTTTTTATAATGATTTTAAACAGTTATTCTACGCATCAGCTTCCGATCGCATAAAAACGTGATAATAAAGAATGAGAGAAAGGATTTCTCAATGAATATTTATGTTGGCAATTTATCCTATAAAATTAAAGAGGGTAGCTTAAAAGCAATGTTCGATGAGTTCGGCGAAGTAGAAAGCGCTAAAATCATAATGGACAGATTTACCGACAGATCAAAAGGGTTTGGTTTTGTTGAGATGCCAAATAACTCGGAAGCTGACCAAGCGATCAAGTCGTTGAACGGGAAATTTATCGAAGGGAAAAACATAAAAGTAAATCAGGCTAACCCTGGTGGTAAAAGATCTAAAAGGTCATTGCGACGAAGAAGATTTTGACAACTAAAAAACACAATTGATGCTGATGTGAGGAAACTACAATCTCCACCTTTGAGCCATTCATTGGCTTCCAATTAAAACATTTTGCTGTAAACCTACGTTTACACGGTGTAAGATGAAAAACCTATTAATGTCATCACAAAAACTTAACAATTTCTACTACGAACCCTTTGAAAAACTCGGATTGACCTTTTTTATTTATGCAACTATCAAATTGCTGCCAATATATAAAAAATATTATCACACGAGAGAAGCCGGAGTGCAAGAAAAAGAGGTCGCTATGTTCAATGGAGGTTGGACATGAATCAAAAAAAGAAATACCGGTTCCATACACAGGTTATCCACGCCGCCCAGTCACCTGAAGACTGGGAGGGCGCAACTTTGCCGCCCATATTTCAGACCGTTTCCCATCAGCACGCCACAGCGGAGAATCTGACCCAGACCTTTGCGGGCAAGCGTGATGATCATATTTACATGCGGCTTACAAACCCGACCAACCAGGTACTGGAAGAAAAGCTAACCACTTTGGAAGGCGGCCTTGGTGCGGTGGTGATGGCTTCGGGCATGGCAGCCATCAACAACTCGTGTATGGCCCTGCTTCGTGCTGGCGACGAGTTTGTGACAGGGAACTCTCTTTTTGTGTCTACATATAACCTTTTCAATGGTGTTTTTAAAAAGTATGGCATCACGGCACGCCTGGTCGAGTCTACCGATACGGCGGCCATCGAGAAGGCCATCAATTCCAAAACTCGCTTTGTCTACCTGGAAACCATCGGCAATCCTAAAATGGATGTTCCGGACATCGCTCAAACCGCTTTGATCGCTCACAAACACGGTGTTCCTTTGCTGGTGGATCACACGCTGCCGACGCCATACCTTTGCCGCCCCTTAGAGCTGGGAGCCGATGTGGTGATTCATTCTACCACCAAGTACCTGAGCGGACATGGTGGGGTGTTGGGTGGAGCGGTTATCGACGGGGGAAATTTTGATTGGTCGAACGAACGCTTTCCGGATTTCAAACCCTTTATCGACAGGAAGGGACCGCTTGCGCTGCTCGACAAAGTTTGGCGGGAACATCACATAAATTTTGGAACAACCGGCGCCCCGCTACATGCTTTCCTGACCATGATCGGCCTCGACACATTGGCGCTTCGCATGGAGCAACACATGAAAAATACTATGGAGGTGGCGCGCTACCTAAGGGAAAGACCCGAGGTACTTTGGGTCAATTATCCGGGGCTGGAGGATCATCCCTCACACCGTATTGCTTTGAACCAGTTTGGGGGCAAGGGATTTGGCGGAATGCTCACCTTTGGATTGAAGGATCAGACGGCTTGCCTTCAATTCATAAAAAATCTTCAATTGATCTATCATCTGGCAAACCTGGGTGACTGCAAAACCATGGTGATTCACCCTTATTCTTCCCAGTATTTTGCCCAGGATGAACCGACCAGGGAAAAGCTCTCTATCCCTGCCAATATGATCAGATTTTCTACTGGAATCGAGGCCATCGAAGATATCTGTGAAGATATCGGGCAGGCGCTGGATAGCCTAAGTTAACCAGATGCCTTTCGAGATACCGGTACGATTAAAATAGTTTTCAGCTAAAATTAACCCCCTGCAATTGCAGGTAAGAAAATAATTTTATCATTATTGTGAATTTTGGTATCAAATTTGTCCAGGGATCGGATATTTTTTTCGTTTATCATAATAACGACTTGATCATTTAAATCACCCGTTTTTTTAATTAACAATTTTTTAATATCTTCCCCATATTTTTCGAATAATTTCGAAAACAGATCTTTAATTGAGGATCCATCTTCTAAATCCATATTTAACTCTTTGGCACCGATCCTATCCTTTAACAACGATAGGAAAGAAATTTTTACAGTAATCATGTTGAATTATCTCCAAAATTGTATAAAGTTTTAGGCGGTCAACATATTCAATAGCCTTGTTTTATTTTTTTGTAAACCCTTAAGGTTAAGCGGAATTTTATTAACACCCAACCCGCTCAATTTAACTATTGTAAATATTTCGAAACTGGATGATGAAAATGGTAAAAAATAGACTTTCTATCGGTCACCTTACAACCTGCTATCACTCTAACTTTATTTTAATGCAGGATGATGATTTGAAAACCCAGCTTAATACGGAAATAGAATGGAAAATGTTCGGAACAGGTCCGGAAATGGTGGCGGCCTTTCGAAACAATGAATTGGATATAGGGTACATGGGGCTACCGCCGGCAATTATAGGAATAGAAAAAGACGTAAAAATTAAGTGTGTAGCCGGCGGGCATGTCGAAGGAACAATTATGTGTGCCAAAAAGAAATACAAAGATGATATTCAATTAGATAATAATGTGTTTGAGGTACTATCCCAATTTAAAGGGTCGACAATCGGCGTTCCCGCCAAAGGATCAATTCATGATGTAATCTTAAGTTTTTTCATCGAAAAATACAATTTACAGAATGAAATTGAAGTTATCAATTACCAGCAGCCGGAAATTATCGCTTTGGATATGAAAAGTAACAAACTGGAAGGGGGGGTAGGAACTCCCTGTTTAGCTGTTTTTGCCGAAACCCTGTTAGAATCCCATCTCGTCATTGGCGCTGAGAATTTATGGGATAACAGTCCAAGTTACGGCATTTTTTTCCATGAGGATTTAATTGAAAAACACCCCAACTATGTGCTGGAATTTTTAGCCTTCCACAAAAAATCCGCCACTCTTGTCCGACAATCTCCAGATGTGGCGGCAAAAATGATAGCCGAGACGGTTGAGATGGCAAACGAAGAATACATCAAGAAAGTCTTAAGCATTTCCCCTAAGTATTGTATTGCGCTTTCTAACGGGTACGTTACATCGACTATGGAATTTGTCGAAGCCCTTCATAGATTAGGATATATTAAACGAAAGCTTGTTATCGAAGATATTTTTAATTTCCGGTTTGTAGAAAAAATTCATCCGGAAAATCATCATTATTTAATAAACTAATAAAATTCCTACCCTTTCATTTTATCAGGCGCGCTTTTCCGGGTGCGGCATACCAGATAAAAAAACAGGACAGCAATAAGTCTGACCACATTCGTTCGCTATGAACTTGTTATACGTCCTTTACGCGAATTATCAGTTTGCCAGTGTTGGTTCCCGTGAAGATTTTCTTCAACGTTTGAAGCGCATTTTCTAGGCCGTCAACGATAATTGATCACCATGTCGAAGCCGAGGTCATCCTTAATCCGGGCGCATTTTTCATTGGTTCCTGCGAGTCCGACAACACGGCAACCCTTGATCTTCGCGATTTGACCGGCAATCGAACCGACAGCACCGGCAACAGCTGAGACCACGACAGTTCCGCCCTCCTTGGGCTTGTCGAAATCAAGCAGTCCAAAATAGGCAGTAGGGCCAACGAAGGCCTCCGTCTGACCGAAGAGCTAAGCCCCCCCGTGGATATCACGCACGCCCACAACATACTGGGAGCCGCCCACTTGCGGGATGGTAACTATGAAAAAACAAATGAGCATTTTGAAAAATGTTTACAGAGAGAGGAGGCGCTGAAGCATCTTCCGGGTATGGCCACCTCGTTTTACAACCCGGGCCTAGTCGCCTGCCAGCGGGGGACCTACTCCAAGGCACTCGAGTATTATCAAAAAACTCTGGACTTGCGGCGTCGGGTGGGAGATGCTCTGGGAATTGGTACATCAATTAACAGCCTGGGCAGTGTTTATCACAGTCTGAACCAGCTGGAGGATGCGATCGAGTACTATCGAGAGGGCCTCGAATTCAGAGAGGAGATTAAACACACTGCAGGGGTGGCAGTGACCCTGGAGAACCTGGGTCGCGCGCTTCTGGAGAAGGGAAATTATGGAGAATCGATAAAAACCCTGCAAAAGAGTTTAGAGACAGGAGAGCAAATTCAAGCTCCCGGGAGGATGTCGGGGGCCTACCTCGCCTTGGCTTGCACTCTTGCCGCTATGTGATGAATACGAGGAAGCTCGAAAATGCGCCGAAAAATCGGCCAAGACAAATTATGGCCAGTCCGAGATGGATGGTGAAATTAAGACAATTCTAAAAAGACTGGAAACCGTTTCCCCCAATGATCTCTCAAATGAAAAGCGCGTCCGCGATAGGAGCCCTCTTTACGGAGGGGTTTGAGACATATTCAGGTGTTGGTAAGACCTCCGGGCGAGGTCAAGGGAAAAGATTAAATTAAATTCCTGAGGAAGAGGCCAATATAGCACATAACGGATAGATTGTCCAATTTCTCGTATGGGGTTGATATGTAAGGAATATCAAACTCAGAACATGGCGTTATTTGAGTTTTTCGATCACCTCCATCCAATCTTTTACGAGCTCTGAATTCTCAAGAGCGTTGAAACTGAACGATCTGCCATTGTAGTCCTTTGCTGATTCAATCACATTGGATGAACCGATCACGGCGTGAATCCGCAGCCCATTCTCGGTGATCTCCTGAAAGATGGCCCCTTGTCTCCATGGAACAACGGGCAATTCCGGAAAATTGTTCTTTTTTAACCATGCCTTAACGATTGTTATGCCGAAAAAACCTGTTTGCAGAAAAACAACCGTAAATTTTTTATAAATTTCTTCTACGGCCTTCTGACTTCCTTTTTTCGGAACCGTAGCAAAACGCATTTGGAGCAAACTCCCTTCTACATCAATAAAAACAATGCGTGTGTCTTTTTTTAGTGAAAATAACAACCCAGCACTTTTATCCTCCCCGGAAGCTGCCCTCGTCTGATAAAGGCCGATTTTCATCGGTGTAAAAGATTTGAAAGCAACACCGTCACCCCCTGAAAGCGTCTTTCCAACTGATTCACCATCCACAAAAAATTCAACAATCTGTCCACCTTTAGCAAAAATTTTTCCCGTTGTTTTCGCCCTGAGCATCACCTTCTGGTGATTCAAAACGATGATGTCACGGATGATGACGCCTCCGGATGCGGTTTCCGGAAATAAACAAACGAAAAGGGGGAAAATGAAAAAGACCGCCAAAGCGGCTTTAAAATTCGCCTTAATATATGCTTCGGGTTTTAGTAAAATCATTTTTATCTATTTTACTTACATGAACATCTAATCATTTTGCATAGAATCGGCGACCGGATTTTCCTGCCTATAATATGTCAGGTCCCATTCCAAAGCTATTGAATCATTTCGGATGATATAGACCGACCGGTCGTTTCCACGGATTTTAAAGTAGCGGTGGTCCGGCGAGAGCCATCGATCAAGGATGGCTATAATTTCGATCTTTCTGGATCCTATCCACACCGCACGGGGGGTTTCTTCCCCTCTATATCCGGAATAACATTCAACACTTATTTTCATGTCGCTTTATTATCACCATTGGAACGAGATAGCAATCCAAGCCGACCGGGCGATGCGCAACAGCTTTTTTATTGGATTCACTTCATAGCCGGCATAAAAATAACATTGCCGAAGGGTTGGAGATATGATAGTTGGCTTGCAACAGTCATATCGGATAACAATTTAGAAATAAATGCCGGGAGATGATACGATGGAGTGGAAAACCAGAATAACGGAAATGTTAGATATAAGATATCCCATTATCCAGGGTGCCTATGCAGGATTCGGTACCTCAAAAATAGCCGTACCGGTTTCAAAAGCCGGGGGGTTGGGCATTATTACAGCTAGCGCATTGAAGACGCCGAAAGCATTGAGAGAGGATATACGAAGGGCAAAAACCTTAACCGATAAACCGATTGGGGTTAACCTCAGCATTGGTATATGTCCTGAAATAGATGAAATGAGGGAAGTGGCAATCGAGGAGGGAATTTCCGTGGTTGAGACAGCCGCCTATAAAGCCACCGATCATGGGAAACGTTTAAAGGAGGCCGGCGTTAAGTGGATTCATAAGGTTGCTACCGTTAACCATGCAATCATTGCAGAAAAACAGGGGGTGGATGCGGTGGTTATCGTCGGTCTGGAAGGTGTCGGATTTAAAAGCGTGGATCAGTTGCCAACCCTTACAAGTATAACCTGGGCGGCAAAGAAAATAAAAATACCTATCATTGCAGCCGGAGGCATCGGAGATGCACGAAGTTTTTTGGCCGCGCTCGTCATGGGCGCAGAAGGCGTTTATATGGGAACGGCTTTTATGGGGACCAAAGAATGTCCGATCACCAAGCGGCATAAACAGTTTCTTGTGGATACCGCCCCGAATGACCCAAAGATAATAAGGAAAGTCTTGACTCCTCCTGACCCTGGTATGCTGGAAAAAGTTATGAAGCAAAAAGGCAATATCCCCCACGATGAATGGAGGGCCAAGCTTGAGAGGGTTTTATTAAAGGAAGACCCTGACCAGGGGCAGTCCTTTGAGCCAGAAGAAGTGTTGAGGGCCGCTCCTGCCTCTCTAGCTGTCAGTGCAATAGACAAAATAGTCGATGTGAAGGAGCTGATTAATGGAATTGTCAAGTGTGCTGAAGAAATTTTAAACAGCGATGTTTTTTCGAGTGTAAGATCCTAATTCCGACAAACAGGTACCGATCAGGTCCAGGGGAACTCGATTAAACCGAGGAGTCGATCGAAGCTTTTCCCGAAGGCGGCGTGATCTGATGGGAAAGTTTACTGCTTTAACGAAATTACCGAGATTAAAGAGATTGGAGTTGCAAAGATGAGTCTGATTGAACAGTGCAAGGGAGAAAAGATCCGTACTCGAAATATTTCGGTGGCCATTTATACGCTCGATGAAGAGAGTATTGCGGTGGAAGGGGTGCTCAAAGACGATCGTTTTGTAACCCAGTATACCTTTGTTGGGGATGAATTCCCGCCGGGTATCGTTCACCACATGGTCGTCAGGATGCGGATTAGAGGCGAGTCTTTGACCATGGAGGAAATCGAGGTTGAGATGCCCTGTACGCCCTACTACCCCTGTGTTGAAAACAAAAACAGCCTGAATAAACTCAAGGGTTCGAGCATCATCCAGGGCTTTGCATCCCGGGTCAAAAAAAACGTGGGCGGTATTAACGGGTGTGTTCACTTGACGGCGCTTTTGCTTTCCATGGTGCCTGCGGCTATTCAGGGCTACTGGGCCAACCTGACCCGGAAACCCGAGATGGAAATCGTATTCCCCGAAGCCTTGATACAGTTTCTCATCGATTCATGCAGCGTGTGGCAAAGGGATAGGACGCTGGCAAAAGAGCTGATAAATGAAATCGAGGGAAAGACTGCTTCACGAATTGGTTCATAGAAGCTGCTCAGCGATAATGAACTGCCAGCCAAATTGTTTCCTGGCTTGGATCGGTCCATTCCACCCGATGTTTTACGTGGGATGGAATATTGATGTAATCGCCGGATGTTAGTTCAACGGGGTTTTTACTCTCTTTAAAAGCCAATTTTGCCTTCCCTTTGAGAAGAATTACCCATTCGTTGGTATTCTGATCATACCAACCCACTTTAGGTGAAGCATGCCCCTTTGATAGAATCCGTTCTATTTTCAGCTTATCGGTAGATAAAATTTTCTGGAATATTTCATCCGGAATTTCTTTCGGGATTTTTTTGAAAATATTTTTTATCTCATTCATTATTTTCTCCCTCTGTTCACGCTCTCAAGGAACCGATTCGATACGATTCGAGCGATTGCTGGTGCGTTGCCTCCCGCACGATTATTAACCGAAATATTAATATGCACATCCTCGTCGATGGCGGCTTCCATTAACATCACTGTTTCGTCTATCGTTTTAGGTCGAATCATGCCGTTGACGCTCTCATCAAACGGCAATGCCTTTGCATAGGATTCTTCGTATCGCTCCCCCAAACTGCGACTGTAAATCGCATAAGGAGGCAATTCACATATGCCGACAAGATCCGCCCGAAGAAAGTAGGCTGTTTCCTTGATATGGCGGGCCATGATTGCCGCATCATCAGGCATGGGCGCCTTATTGTCCGAAACTTGTCCATCTACAGGATCGACGAGGTTGAATTGCACCTGTCCCAAGGCACCTGAAAGTGGATGTTTTGCCACAAAACAGTACCTCTCTTTTTGAAGGTAGGCGCCAAAATCCCCCCGCAGGGCTCTGTTAAAGCCACTCTCACGTTCATCTACTCTTTGAAGTTCATCCGCCTTTGTCAAAGTCGTGGGAAGATCAAGCCTTTTCAGAATCTCCACAGGGTAGGGGCCCAGTTTTTTAATGTTAAAAACACGTTAACACGTTGTCGGAATGCCCATTTTTGTTCCTCCTCTTGTAAACGAGGATGATTTGGTCGGTGTTAAGGAGAAGCTACTGACAAATCGAAAATTGCAAATTGCAAATATCAACTTAAATTTCACACCTTAGATTTTACGAAGGCGACTCTCCGGTCTATTGATGGTGCGATACTTTAAGATTAATCTAAGTTGTAATGATTGTAAAACCATATCGCCAAAAGTGGTTGCCAAATAGTTCTTGACAGCCAATTCCTGCGATATGGTATGCATGATCAGATCAACCATGAATGAAGTTGGGCTGGAATAAGATCTGACCTAAAAAATAAACCCTATTTACAAAATGTTTCGCAAGGGGAAGTATTATGAAAAAAAATATACTGGCTGGAAAAAAGATCGGGTTTCTTGGTGCCGGAAACATGGCTACAGCTATCATTAAAGGATTAATCAGCAGTAATGTCATCCCATTGGAACAGATTATAGCCTCGGATGCACTGGCGCGTCGTCGTCAACATATCGAAGGAACCTATGGTATTTGGACCACCCCCGATAACAAGGAGTTGGTGGCGGAATCCGATATTATTGTCCTTGCCATAAAACCGAAGGTTTGTCCGACGGTTTTGGATGAGATAGGCAACGTTTTGGATAGCACAAAACTGGTTCTCTCGATTGTGGCGGGTGTTACTGTCGATAACATTCTCAACCAGGCCAAAGCCAAAGAAGGCACGAGGGTTATCCGGACCATTCCCAATACCCCCGCTATGGTCACGGAAGGGATAACCGTAATTGCGGCAGACAACACGACATCGCCAAAAGACCTTGAAATTGCCGAGACGATTTTTAAAACAGTCGGCCGGATAGTGGTTATGGAAGAAAACCTGATGGATGCCGCCACCGGGCTCAGCGCGTCCGGTCCTGCTTATGTGTTTCTAATGATCGACGCATTGGCGGACGGGGGGGTTCGGATGGGTATTCCGCGGGAGACGGCACTCATCCTGGCTGCGCAGACACTTGCCGGCGCATCGAAACTTTTCCTCGAATCGGGAAAGCATCCCGGGCAACTTAAGGACATGGTCACCACACCCGGCGGTACCACCATCGCCGGACTCCATCAGTTGGAAGCCGGCGGTTTAAGGCATGCATTGATCAACGCGGTTCAGGCGGCAACCCTCCGTTCCGCGGAACTGGGCAAGTTATAACAAATTGCGTTCAGGATTGGCTTTCGTTTTCATAGATATTGGCAATACAGCAAAGGAAGGTCAGCTGCCCATCACCGATATTCTTCATCCCGTGTGGCTCCAGGCTGGGGATATAGATAAAGTCGCCAGGTGCTGTGACCTTTTTTTCAACGATCTCTTCAGTATCCATGTCAAACAGCCAGCATTCGGCCTTGCCGGATAAAATGTACATGGTCTGGTGGTAAAAGTGATTGTGAACTGGGATTTCACCACCGGGTTGAATCGTGAAAAAGCGCAATCCATATTCAGGATATCCGCTGCCATCATCACCAGATCGGGAAAGCCAGCGGACGCTGGTCCCAATAACATCTCGCTTTTCCCCTTTAAACGGGAATTTATCGATTTTAACATCTTCACAGTCTTTAAAGTTATAAATTTCCATGGTTTCCCCCTTCAGACAAGTTCGAATTATTTTCTATATATGGGTTAAAATCTCTTAGAGCCCCTGAAGTTCTGCTGGATCGGGATTCCATCGCCCCACGCCGAAGGCAACGCTCCAACCCCCCCTGTATAATTCATGAAAACGATACAGGGAAAGGACAAATTGTTGAAAGTTGAAAAAAAATAGTCGACTCTTTTCATGAAATTTTCTTATCAACAGCCTAACCCACACTTGATATGACAATTGAAACCGTTCTATAAGGCTGATATAAAAGTGACTTTCTCTTTAGCAATACGATTTGCCGCCATTTTTTAGCGGGCGATATCAAATTAAAAAAAAGTCATAAGCCTTATTCCCTTGACAACTGTGAAGTAAACAATGACTGCCAGAACACACATACCCAAAGGAGAAACCGTAGACGAGGCATTCAGCGATGTGGCGCATGACTACGACCAGTGGGTTCAAAAGGCGCTTCCGGGCTATAACGAAATCTTTGATACGGCAATAGAATTGATCCCGTATCAACCTGAAAAAGCAATCGAAGTGCTCGATCTGGGGGCCGGTACCGGTCTGTTTTGCAAACATGTTTTGGAAGCGTTTCCGAATGCAAGCTTCGTACTCTATGATCTTTCCGACGAAATGCTGGAAGTTGCCCGCAAGCGTTTTGCCGCATCTGCCAATAGATTCGAATACATTCAGGGAGATCTTGTACAGGTTCGCTACAGGCTGAAATTCGACCTTGTAATTTCCAGCATGTCAATCCATCACATCGGCGATCAGGAGAAGCAGGTGCTATGCCGGCGGATATATCAAACACTTCGACCGGGCGGTGCTTTCATCAATGTCGATCAGATTAAGGGCGTTGGCCGGTTTGGAGAGCTGTATTGGACCACCTGGTTAAGGAAAGTACGCGAGGCGGGTGCCGAGGAAAAGCATATTCAAAAAAGTATCGATCGCAGACGGAAGTTTGACCAGGATGCCTCTTTATTGGACCAGCTGGACTGGATGAAAATGGCAGGTTTCCAAGCGGACTGCATGTATAAAAATTATTTTGTCGGGGTTTTTCTCGCCCTCAAGCCAGCAAGAGACGGATAGCATTTAGCTCAAATTTTTGACCTTGCCGTTGCGGTGACTTCATCGCCGCCAGCACCGAGGATCGTTGTGCCCAGGATCTCTTTGGTTTCTCCATCAACCAGGATTTTCATAAACCCCTGGGTTTCGCTCTTCTCGGAGGCCGGCCGACACTTGTCATCGGCCTCTTGCCAATCAACGCTTTTCGATCCGATTTCCGAACTTGTGCTTCTATCATCCCGGCACGGCCTAGCGGCGGGTCGGTGTAAAGACCGTAAGCAAGGATGAGGTCGCTTATCCGGCGCGAATCATCTTCAAGCAAATTTGCGGCAACAATTTCATGGTCATTGAATGAGGTGTGGGTAAAAGCACCTTAATTTTAGTTTGCTTTTTTGGCAGAAGAGTTCTTAATAGTCTATAAATTGACAAAAAGTGATCGCCTTAAAATCGGTCCGACTTTTTTTTGTCAAATCAGGTCCACAAAATACTAAGCCGTTCAGATTAAAAGTTGATTTCAGAAGAAACACTATCTTCCAACGGAGGATTTCAGATGAAATTTAAACCCAATCCGGATTTTGAACGATACATGATTGCATTAAACTGCGAAGAGCCCGACCGGATACCACTGGGGGATTGGCATGTGGATGCACTGCCAAAGGAAAACTATATGGGCAAAAAGATCGTTACGTTGGAGGACCAGATTGAATTCTGGCTCACAGCAGGATTTGACTATATCACCTCCTCGTCCGGGATCCTCGAACCTGTCCGGGCACCGGAGGGAATGACCATCAAAGGTGATGCGGTTAACACCGCGTATGGCGATGGCGTTGCGCGGGAATGGGCACGTGAACACGATGGCGTCATTACGGACTGGGAAACGTTTGACACATATAAATGGCCATCGGCGGATGACTTTGATTTATCTAAATGGGATGCCTTCGACCACCTGCTTCCTCCAGGGATGAAGGCGATTCTTCTTCTGGGCAAGATCTATACCACGGTATGGATGTTTATGGGTGCAGAGACCTTTTTTAATGCACTAAAAAGTGACGAAGCACTCGTCGGTACCATGTTTGAAAAGATTGGGGAGATACAATATGAAACATTTCTCAGGGTCATCGAACATCCATGCATTGGCGCGGTCCTCAACCCGGATGACATCGCCCACAATACCGGTCTTTTGATACATCCCAAATTTTTAAGAAAATATGTGTTTCCATGGTACAAAAGGATGGGAGATGTATGCCGGGATAAGGGTATTGGTTTTGTCTTTCACAGTGACGGCGACTGTTCAGATGCCATGGACGACCTTATCGATTGTCGATTCCATGGGTTCAACCCGATACAGCCCAATTCAATGGATATTGAAACGGTAAAGAAAAAATGGGGAAATCAGCTTTGCTTAATCGGAAACCTCAATCTGGATTCGACCTTGACTTTGGGGACGCCGGAAGACGTTCGCGCCGAGGTTTATGAACGTATTCGAACCATCGGTCCCGGCGGCGGTTTTATGGTCGCCTCTTCCAATTCCATTACCGACTATGTACCCTTTGATAACATGAAGGCCATGATCGATGCTACCTTTGAATTTGGTCGATATCCCATCCAGCTTGAAAAGGGGGAAGTCAAGGGCAAGGTCTGGAAATTCCAGGGAAAGCCCAAACAGAAAATACCATCAACATCTGCGGGACCCCTTGTTGGGGTTGAATATGTATCAGCGCTGCTGGGGAAAGGGCCTTCGTTAGTTGTGGAGATGGTCCAGAAGGCGCTTGAAACCAGCGTCAATTTAACGGATATTGTTAACAACGGATTGATCCCTGCCATGGCCATTATCGGTGAAAAATATCAAGCCGGTGAAATATATATCCCTGAGATGATGATTGCGGCGAGAAGTATGTCCGAAACGCTCCTGCATTTTAAAAATGAGCTTATGGCAACAGGGGAACAAAAGCTCGGTACGGTGGTCATCGGGACTGTAAAAGGGGATCTCCATGACATCGGTAAAAACCTCGTGGCCATGATGCTTGAGGGACAGGGATTTATCGTGGAAGATTTAGGCGTTTCCATAAGCACCGAGAAATTTATCAAAGCCGTTAAAGAAAAAAAAGCGGACATCCTTGCCATGAGTGCCCTGCTGACCACAACGATGGTCGAGATGCAAAGTACCATAAATGCCCTGATAGAAGGAGGACTTAAGGATTCCATCAAGGTCGTTGTGGGCGGTGCACCGATAACGGAAGCATTTGCGACCCAAATTGGCGCAGATGGATATGCTTACGATTCCCATGGAGCGGCACAGAAATGCAGGGAGTTGCTTTCAGCTTAACGACTCAAGTTTCGCACCCCCAATCGACTGGTTTGTTGCCTCTAAACCCACTGAAAACCCCGCAGCCGGCGGGAAAAAAATTGAGTTTTTTCTATTAGGCGGTGTCTTATAAAACAAATACCCAGGTATGGGATGAAACCGAGCTTGTTTTGGGGCTTAAAGAGAAAGATGAGGAAGCCTACCGAGAACTCGTCAGACAGTATCAAGCAAAACTTTTCCGCATTGCATATGGGATCACTTTGGACAGAGAGGAAAGTTCGGATATTGTTCAGGATGTCCTCCTGAGGGTATATCAACATATTCATACGTTTAAAGGTGATTCAAAATTTTATTTCTGGCTTAGGCGTATTACCATTAACATGTGTCTGAACTGGCACAGAAGATGGAAAAGAAGATTTAGATGGCGCCACCAGCCGCTTGAAAAGGGTGAGGGAGAGAATGTGATGGAACTGGGGACGGAGTCATACAGCCCGGAAACCCTTTATCGTGAAAAAGAGCTTGAAAAAATTCTACAGGAAGGATTAAAAACAATACCGGAGGATGCGCGGACCGTATTTATTCTTAAAGAGATGGAAGGGCTGTCTTACGAGGATATCGCCGGAATTTTAAAGATTAATAAAGGAACGGTGAGCTCACGAATCTTTTACGCTCGGCAAAAGCTGAAAAGGTCCATCTCAAGTATGTTGGATCAGGGAGAAACCGAATGAAAAAACCATCCCGGAATTGTGATCCAGTCATTGTCAGCCGCTTCTTTGATAAAGAACTTGACCCGGCAGATAATGCCTCGGTCGACCGGCACATCAATTCCTGCCCTTCTTGCAGAAAAATGCTTGATGATCTTAAAACCTTATCCAGACAGGTTCGAACACATATCACCGGCAGATGTGATACAGATCATGCATCGATTGAAAAATCGCTTCTTGAGACGATCTGCAAAAAGAAAACTCCCTTTGGAGAACGGGTAAAAGAGGCGATGCTTGCAAAAAAGGTATGGATTCCGGTTACCGCTGCGGCTTCTTTGCTTCTCGTCTTTTTTACGGTGTTCCAATCTCCCGGCGTTAGCGAACCCAGTGCCATTATCGCCTCTCTTTCCGGCGACGTATCTTCTGTCGTTATTATAGAAACCCCCCGGACACGCCAGACCATACTGTGGTTTAACGAGGAATTTAACCCTGAAAGATTAGATTTGTGAAATTTGGAAAACGATTTTTTCTATTTTTCCTTCTGTTTTCAACCCTGGGCGCTCTTCCCCAGGTTTGGGCCGGCCCCATAATCCGTATTAATATAAAAACCCTCCTAGCCCTCCAGGATGCCGGCCCCTCCAGTCCGCAAATAAAGAGTCTCACCCAGGAGTATCGATCGGTCCTTCGATATTCTTCTTATAAACTTTTAAGCCAGAACCGGCTAAATCTTAAGCTCAATGAGTCCGGCAGAGTGTCGCTTCCGGGAAACAGGATCATGAACATCACGTTAAAGGGGATCTCCGGAAACCGGGCCTCACTGAAACTGGAAATTTATAAGAAAAATCGTAAAATTTTCCAGACTGTGGTCCAGCTCCGCAACAGAAGCAGTATTACCGTGGGTGGACCAAAATACAGGGGTGGAGATTTGCTTTTTAATATTTTTAATTATTTTTGAGTTTTTTTTGGAAAATGGTGTCTGTTTGGTTAGATTAGATATCAACCGTGGAGGAAAAACAATGAATAAAAAATCGTTTTTAGTCTTTGTGTTCATCGCCCTGTTTACTGTCTCACTTTTATCCGCTCCTGCTCAAGCGGGGAGTGCACAGCGTTATCGCTGGGAGGGCGTTGCCATCGGAATCGGAGCGGCTATTTTGGGAAGTGCACTTTTGCATCACAACAGACAAGATGCATATTATGGACGTCACCGCCATGGTTCTGAATACGGTTCTTACCACCCGCGGCAACGATATAGATCCGGGCACTGGGAAGTGAGAAAAGAATGGGTTCCGCCCACCTATCGAAGGGTT
The DNA here is from genome assembly GCA_002328165.1 of Desulfobacteraceae bacterium UBA2156. Lineage (GTDB taxonomy): Bacteria > Desulfobacterota > Desulfobacteria > Desulfobacterales > UBA2156 > UBA2156. Next base: position 29,408 of record DCWS01000018.1, read on the forward strand.
CGGAACCCGGGCCACTACAACCAGTATGATGAATGGGTTCCCGGGGGTTGGATTGTTATCGTGGACCGTCCCGGGTACTGGACCAAAACCCGGGTGTGGGTCGCCCATCGATAAACGTGCCACAAGACCGGTGCGGTATGCGAACAAGAAAATCACAACATCGATGCTTGGCCGTATCAGAGCCGCTAAAAACCGTCTAAAAAGTCAGGCCCATACCACACCGATTATGACATCGCGGACTCTGGATAGCCTGGTGGGGGCGGCGGTCTATCTCAAGTGTGAAAATTTTCAACGGGCTGGGGCATTTAAATTTCGGGGCGCCTTTAACGCGTTGTCACAACTTACAAAATCAGAAAAAGAAAGCGGCGTTATTACACACTCTTCGGGAAACCACGCCCAGGCTGTCGCTCTGGTCGGTCAATTACTGGGTATAAAAACCACCATTGTCATGCCAAATGATGCCCCTATCACCAAGCGCGCCGCCACCGAAGCATACGGTGCCACCGTCATTGAGTATGACCCTGAAAAAATAAATCGTGAAGATATTGCGAAGGCCGTTTCGACTGAGCATGGATACACGCTGATTCACCCGTACGATCATTTGGAGGTAATTGCGGGGCAGGGGACAGCCGCCCTGGAAATGTTTGAAGATCTTCGGTCCCTTGATATGCTGCTGGTGCCATGCGGTGGCGGCGGACTGTTGAGTGGTTCGGCTATCGCTGCCAAAGGCATGGATCCAGAATGCCAGGTTGTCGGTATTGAACCCAAATTGGCCGATGATGCTACAAAATCATTTCATACCAGGACGCTTCACTGTGTTAAAACCCCCCCCACCATTGCCGATGGCACCCGTACCCCGTCTTTGGGCAAATTTACGTTTCCACTGGTCCTGGAATATGTCGATGATATGAAAACAGTATCTGAGGCAAAGATTATGGAGGCGGTCAGATTTCTTTTTTATCGCATGAAACTTGTTGTGGAACCATCGGGCGCCCTTGGGATTGCAGCACTTTTGAGCCGTGGTATCCAGCCGAAAGGGAGGATCGGTGTTATTATCAGTGGGGGTAATATGAATGCTGATACGATGACAACAATCTTAAATGCTTGAACCGGTCTTTACCATCTCACCATAAAACCCGGGTCGTCTGTCTTTAAAGAGGTTATTTTTCTCTGTAAAACTTTTGTCCCTCGCTTCATCGATATCGATCTCGATTACATGGAGTTCGTCTTGGGCGGCGTTTGCCCGATGGAGCAATTTACCTTTTGGATCAACGATTTGGCTTTGTCCTGTAAATGAAAGATTACCGTGGGGACGGCTTTCAATGCCATATCGGTTTGCGGTCACGGAAAAGACCGAATTCTCGAGCGAGCGTGTGAGCATGGCCTGTTGACAGTGCGTGAGGACCAGATTGGAGGGGTGGCACAGTAGATCAGCGCCTTTGAGTGCTAAAATTCGAGCGGTCTCCGGAAGCACCCAGTCAAAGCAGATCATCATGCCCAGTTTAATGCTGCGAACGGAATTTACTTCCAGGGGGGTATCTCCGGGGTCAAAGCAATCTTTTTCAGTATTGAAGAGATGAAGTTTTCGATAGGTGTGGATGATCCCACCAGGACCGATAAGAAGCGAACTGTTGAACAATCTGTCCGCTGCTTTTTCAGCAAATCCGGTGACAATGTAAAAATCTTTTTCCCGACAAAATGCTTTTAGGCTTTCAACTGTAGAAGAATTCTTTAAATCTTCCGCCATACTTTTTAATTCATCCCGGTTCTTAAAAAAATATCCGGTAAAGGACAATTCAGGAAGGACAACTATATCAGTCTGCACACCGCTTAACGCGTAAATAACCTTTGCCAGATTTGACTCGACCTTCCCAAACTCCGGGTTGAATTGGAAAAATCCGATTTTAAACATGTAAAATCCTCGACTTCTGGAGCCTATGACCCTAATCGAGTTAGGGGCTATTCGACAAATAAATCGAATATCATTTGTAACAATTTTTTTCAAATATATATTTCAGCATTCGTGCCCATGGCCTTTGAGGGTGTATAGCCCCTTGAAAATTTGAATGTAATCACTGACAATCTGAAAACAAACCCTAATCGAGTCAAAACTCGATTGGATGTTATTCGTTATCAGTTAAAGGCGTTTTTTCGTGAAGTCTAGGGTGTGAAACTTGAGTTTCTGATTATTGTTGCTGATGCAAACGGTGCAATGGGTCAGGGTTTTCATATAGATATTTTTCATAGAGGGTCGGGATGAACGGGTTGTTTTTCAGGTGGATGATTTTAACGGTGGCTATCCTTGTTACCTCTTATCTGATGGACGGGATACATGTCAGCGAATTTTTTTCTGCCTTTTTTGCTGTGGCCATTTTGGGTATATTTAATGCATTTTTCAGGCAGATATTGCTTGTATTTGACACTCCCGATAAATATCCTCAGTCTCGTGCTGTTTACCTTCGTTCTGAATGCGGTTTTCCTGATGATAGTTTCCGGTTTGATCCCGGGTTTTGATGTTTACGAGTTTTGGTCAGGTCTATTTGGCTCTCTTCTGATCAGCTTGATCAGCTGGATTATTACCTCTTTTATCTATGACCGTGGTACGGTTGAATATATCGCCTTAAAAAAAAACAGGCGGAACAGGTGGAGATAATAAAAATGAATTTTGGCAACAGATTTTTTGCGCTGAAAGGCAATTAAAAATTGAGGAGTTGCCCCGATGGATAGGATGGATAGATTGATCATTACAGCGGCCATTACCGGTAGCCGGATTACCCGGGACGTTGCACCGCACATACCATACACACCCGAAGAAATCGTCCAATCTTCCATAGAATGCTGGAATGCAGGTGCATCCATCGTCCATATTCATGTACGGGATCCCAAAACCGGATTGGGCACCCAAGATTTTACACTTTTTCAGAAGGTGGTAAACCGATTGAGAGAACAGACCGATCTTGTTCTCTGTTTGACGACGTCCGGCATTCCAGGTCGAAACCTGCCAACCAAAGAACGTTTGATACCGCTGGAATTGGAGCCGGAACTGGCTTCCTTTGATGCTGGATCGATCAACTTGGGAAAAGGGGTCTTTAGCAACCCACAGGACTTTCTGGATAAAGCTGCCAAAAGGATGAAAGAAAAGGGGGTCAAACCGGAGATCGAGATATTTGATTCGGGTATGATCGTCACCGCCCTTCGTATGCAACAAAAGGGCAAGCTGGATGAACCGCTGCATTTCCAATTCGTTCTGGGAACTCCCTGGGGCGCACCTGCGACGCACAAGTCTTTTTTGCACTTATATGAACATATCCCAAAAAAATCGACCTGGTCTATCATTGGGATCGGCAAGAATCATTTGCCGATGTCCATGATCGGCCTGACCCTGGGGGGCCATGTCAGGGTCGGAATGGAAGATAACATTTACTATGACAAAGGGGTCCTCGCAACAAGCAATGCCCAGTTTGTGAAGCGTATCGTCAGGATTACCAAAGCATATGGCAGAGAGGTTGCTTCTCCGGATGAAACAAGAACTATTCTTGGATTGGGAGAGCCCAAGGGCACATGAACTGAGCACCTGTGATATGAAATGATTCGGAATGCCGATGAATTAGGAAAAAAGATGCCATCCAATCCACTTACCATCCGCCTTCACAGTGCCGATAATGTGGTAGTGGCGCGTATTGACCTTACCAGCGGGGCCGTTATTCCGGAAGAGGAAGTCACCTGTCTCGGTTCAATTGCGTTTGGTCATAAAATCGCCACCTCTTTTAGCAGGGCAGGAGACTCTGGAAAAAAATACGGTCAAATTATCGGCTTTGCCTCCCTGGACATCCAACCCGGTGAACATGTTCACATCCACAATCTTTCGGTGATAGAGTTTACCCGTGATTATGCCATGGGTGAGGAAGCCACATCCGACGCGATCACGACAACCGATCCTCAGGCGGCGATTGAAAGCGGTATAGATAAAATCAGGAAAATGCTCCCGGAAGCCTGCCGGGTTGGGTTGAACGCCGGTTGGTGTCGGTGAGTCGACTGGTTCTGAAACTTCAGTGCGGGGGATCTGATGCTTATTCAGGAATCACGGCAAACTCGGCCCTGGGAGTCGCCGTCGATCCTCTGGTGCATCAGGGTGGTACGGCGGTTTTGGGGGAAACACCTGAAATTTATGGTGCCGAACATCTGTATCATGGAGACGGCATCCGGGGAAAAGACAAAAAGCGAGGCATACGGTATTGGCGATCATGATTTTGTGCCGTGGCAAATAGGGGCGGTGATGTTATACTCAACCTATTCAAACTGAAAATTTTTATTTTGGAAAAGCGTTAAACATACGTCCACCACATGTGGATCGAAGAGGATCCCCCTGTTTTTGGTGATATCTTCCAGGGCTTTATCTAAACCAAGGCCGGGTCGGTAAGGTCTGTGGGACGATATGGTTTCAACAACATCGGCTACGCATAAAATCCTTGCTTCCACAAGTGTCTCTTTTCCCGAAAGACCCTGCGGGTACCCGGAGCCGTCCATTTTTTCGTGGTGTTGGAGCACAATGAGATCAACAGGCCATGGAAAATCAATCTTCTTTAAGATTTCATATCCGACCTGAGGATGCCTTCTTATCAATAGGATTTCCGCTTCATTTAGTCTGCCGGGTTTGCTTAAAATCTCAGCCGGTATCGATATCTTGCCTATATCGTGGATAAACCCGGCCATTTGGACTCCTTTAATCTGATGCTCGGAAAGCCCCATCTCTCCGGCAATTGCCACAGCCAGATCCGTAGTGCGTCTTTGATGACCTGCGGTGTAGGGGTCCCGTTCTTCCACCGTCAACGACATGACAGTGACAATTTTATCCAAATTTTGTTGCAATATGTCGTAACTTTGCCGGAGTTTTTCTTCCGCCAGTTTACGCTCTGCTACCTCTTGTTTCAACTGTACATTTAATTTTACCAGATCAGCAGTTCTTTCCTCTACAATTTCCTCAAGATGATCACGGTGTTTTTTCAATTCATCTTCTGCTTCCATCTCTTTGGAAACGATAGTCAGAAACCCCAGGGACAGACAAATTCTGTCCTGTTCATGGATTTCTATGGTTGCCTGGTCCTTGAGCCATATGGCGTGGCCATTCTTTACTGAAATCTTGTAGACCGCCTCGATCGTTCCTGTTTTTTTCCCTTCTTTGCGTAATTCTTCCCTGGCACCACTCAATTCCTCCTGGCTTTTAACCTCTTTTATGATACTTGAATCCACATCCAGGTATTTATAAATTCGGCGGTCGATGATTCGGTTTCTAAAAACCTCGGCGAGTTCGTCATATTTGCATCCCAAAAGCGCCATCAATCGTTTGCTGGCATATTCATACCAGATCTCCCTTTTTGTTCCCCACCAAGCGGCAATGTACTGTATAGCCGGGGATCCGGTCTCTTCAGTAGCACGATAGCATTCAATATATCCGGCCACACGTTGCTTCAATTGGTCACTGTAATCACCATCGAGAATACGCCCGCAATAATTCTGTGGATATGGGTTGCTCGGATCACAGGTGTTTTTCATTGTATTTAAGTCCATATGGCGTATCGAAGCGCAGCGAAGATCCCGACATTCAGGGTTGCAGGGTTCTCCAAAGAGGGTGCGCTACAAAATACCCAACCAGGCAAAGATGGCGGTCAACGAAAAAAATATCCAATGGAAAAGTTTAAAGGCCGGGCTAGGGATCTTCGATCTCAGCGCAATGACCAATTGTGCCACTGCGAAAGTTGCGTAATGAATGGCAATAAAATCTACCAAAAGGGTGTAGCCGGATTTGAATTTTACACCGACCCCCACGGCGAGTAAGGCGAGGGTCGAAATGACGAGGAATGCTGAAATATAGTGGAACATGCAATGCAGCACTTTTTTGGGCAGATCGTCAATAGATGAATCAAGCAGAGGCATCAGAAAGTCTTTTCGCCCTACGGTAAAGTGTCCCACCACAGTCATTGTGGCAATTATTCCGGCAATGAAGATAAACCAGTTCATTTTTCACCCCCTATATGCTCTACCAAAAAACAACTGTCTCCTTATATTTGTCAATTAGCAGGCAGGGCAAATCCTTGTCAAATGTTAAATCACGGATAAAAGTTTGAACAGAACCAGCGAGCGTATTTCCGGAGCGGCTCAGTCGGAATGCGGGATTCTTCAATTCAGTTGACTTTTTCCATTCGCTTGTTAAATAAACCGGTTGTTTCAGTCATGCCGTTTCGACTTATTTTTTTAATATATACTCAGGTTTCGTATCATTGATTTTACCAAAAAATTTTATTCGCACCCAGCCGGATGCAATGCTTAGTTATATTGGGAGCATAAAACTAGCGTATAGTCTAAAGGAACAACTCAGCAATAAAGATTAGGCTCAGAAGGATCAGGATGATTGTCTGGGGAAAATGGAGAAAGAAGAGCCGGTACCGGGAGGTGGCGACCGTATGTTTCCCACTGGTGATGAGCATGGCTGCTGTCACGGTGATGCAATTTACGGACAGGATATTTTTTATCCAACTACAGTGTGGATGCCATCGCCGCTGCTCTTCCGGCCGGTATCGCCGCATTGCTGGTGATGGCCTTTTTCAGCGGAGTGGCTGGATACACAAGCGTTTTTTTTTGTCGCTCAGTACTGTGGTGCCGGGGCATATGAAAGGATCGGATCCACCCTTTGGCAGGGGATTTATTTCAGCATTTTTTCAGGTGTGTTGGCTGCTGTGTTTTCGAGCCTTATCGCTCTTCCGCTCTTTACCCTGGCAGGTCATGCACCGGAAATTCAGCACCTGGAACGGATATATTTCAAAATATTGTGCTGGGGTTCTGTTTTACACATTGGCAATCATGCACTGTCGGCTTTTTTTACCGGAAGAGGAATTACCCGGGAGGTAATGATGATCAACGGCCTCGGTATGGCCTTAAACATTCCCCTCGACTATGTGCTCATCAACGGGGTGTGGGTATTCCCAGAGCTCGGTATTACAGGCGCAGCCATCGCCACGGTTGCATCCTGGGGATTAATCACTCTATTGTTCTCGCTTCTGATATTTACCCGTTTAAATCAGAAAAAGTATTTAGTACACAACCTGGCGTTTGACTCGAACATTTTTACCCGCCTCATGAGATTCGGCGTACCCGGCGCCCTGCAGTTCAGCATCGCTATTTTTGCTTTTACATTTTTTGTTTTCATGGTGGGCCGGATCGGAAAAAACGAACTGGCCGTCAGTAATATCGTTCTCTCCATTAATTCACTGGCGTTCATGCCGATCAGCTTTTTTTCCAAGGCCAGATACATCAATGTAAACGCATCACCACCGATTCCCGTTGAATGGGGTTCAACCACGCTTGAAGTGCAGACCATGGCGACCGCTGCATCAATGGCATTCCCCCCTTTCGCTAGGACCTTAAGGCCGGTCTGCGTGGCCAGTCGCTGACTTGAAGCGACCATTACGCGACGCCCCATGGGAACAGATCTTTGGGCAAAGCTGTTTGATCCTCTTTTTTTTGTGTATGAAAATCGCATGCGGTATCTTCTTCAAGTCTCAAGTTTTGAGTTTCACTCGATCCTCAAGCTTCCCTTACCTTCATTTTGCGCCAACCCTCGTTAATAAAGCGTTTTTCGCGGGTCACCCCCCAGTCTTTCATCGCCTGGATGTAGGCCCGAAGATCGGTTTTCGCCAATTTTTGAATTTTCGATCGCTCCTGATCTCTTTTTTGATGATCGTCCGGCGTAATTCCGACCCATGTGGCATACCCTTTATCGAAAACCAATTCGGCCGTGACCGCTTCTGGGGAAATTTCCATTATCGGTGCATGGGTCCGCACCATATCCATGTTGAGTTCGAGCACCCAGCCATTATCCCATACCCTGCTATCGGATTCGGTTGAAATATTATGACTGCATTTCGGGCAATAGACCTGTGTGATGGCCATTTCATTTAAGATCATTTTTCCAAAGAAAATTTCAGAAGTATTTTTTCCGCAAGCACAAACCTTTCTATAGCTTTGACACATAATTGACCTCCTTTGGCAGACGCATTTTTCAATAGGGCAATTCCACCCTAATAGAGTTAAAACTCCCTTAAAATATGACTATTCCACTATCATCCGGAGCGTAGTACTTTTAGTTTCGCATCGATCAGTTGGTTGTGAGAGAGACGCAGCAGATTTTTCAGCTTGTTCATCAGGTAGTGTTCGTACTGGTCCATTTTTCCGTCAACATAGACGATTCGCCACAGGGTTTCGATGATTTCTGTTTTTTCTTGGTTCGAATAATTCTCATTGATCAGCCTGGCAAACTGCCATAAATCAACACTTTTGTTCAGTTCCTTTTCTGCCTCTTCAATCAGGGCATCTGCATGCGCAGGGGATAAACCGTATTTTTCTTTTAGAATCGATAGAAGCGTTTTCATTTCCGCCCGGGTAAATTTTTCATCTATTCGCGCTATCTCCACAAACAGAGCGCAGGTCGCCACCAGTATGTCGTGACCTGATTTCCGGTCATCGGTCCGGGAACTTTCCTTTGCGGCTTTATTGAAAAATTGTTTTAGAATGTCGAGCATTTTATTCCTTTCTTTTTTAGCGATCTCAATTTTTTGTTTCTTTAAAACTCATCCGGTTTCAGGCCGGGCAGGACCGTCAGCGCCCTAAAATCCTCGGGTTTGTCTTTTTGAACTTTGAAGTGGGGCACGATTGTACAACATTTATCTTGGGTCCCCATGGTTTTCTTCTTCGTTGCGAGTAATAACTTATTAAATTTTCAAGGCATATACACTATACATAACAGGTCATCCGGTCAAGAAAAATGGTTGTGACTCCATACGAACTGATATCTCAATAAAATTGAGTCAGGTTGTCGACTGAACGCCAGATTTAAATATTGCATAATAGCACAGTATTGCACAAAATATCCCGGTAATCCTACCGTTATACTCTTTTCGGAAAAAAGCTTTTATGAAACAACGCCCGGTCGATCAATTTAATCAAACATTCGGCGGCACACGGAAATGGTTTGGTATCGGCTTGCTCTTACCGTCCGTACTGGGATTTACGACTATCATTTTAACCGCAAATAGGGCTTTAAAGAATGGGATCGATACACATACCGTCAACGCTCTGCGCTACTCCATGACGATTATTTTAGCCACGATAATGCTCGGAAAAAGGCCCTCCTCCGTTCAATGGATCGGTGCGGGGTTGGTGGTTGTGGGCATCATCTTGATTGCCGGCAGGTTTAAAAAAGAAAACAATTGATTGCTTAAGTCAAATTATTACTTGACCAAAACAAGTATATATCAAATTCAGGTTCAAAATAGGACGACCCTTCCCTGAGGCGGATTATGACGGTCGAAAATAATATGTCCGAAAGCATCGCTGAGTTTAGAAGATTCAGCCGTTTTTATACAAAACATATCAGTCTTCTCGCCAAGGGGTTATTAAAAACCCGTTTTTCTTTAACCCAGGCGCGTATCCTTTATGAATTGACTAACCACGAACAACTTACAGCCAGCGACATTATCAACGAGCTCAGCATTGATCCGGGTCATCTCAGTCATATCCTGAGTAATTTTGAAAAAGAGGACCTGCTATGCAAAGTCCGGTCAAAGTCGGATTCACGCCGGCGGATTCTGAATCTAAAAGTACCGTTTTTCACAACCTCTTAAAATCACTTAAGTTCTTGAATTTATAAGGAAACCGGTGTTGATATAATAGACACAAAAGACGCAAAATAAATAATTTTGGTCACTAAATGGTCACTCTTTGGTGACAAACGAGAGTATCAATTCAAAGTGATCAATTTCCCTTAACCACGGTGCGGCTCCGAGAATGTGTTTCTCTCTCAATCTCCTTGTTTTCTAAAACCATCTATTACCCAATATGCAAATAATGTAATAAAATATCCAATACCACCGACAAAACCATCATTGATCCCACATTTTATAAATTCATCATCGCCCGCTTTTGTTGACACTTTAATTATGGGAGGTACATATGGATTTGCTTTCAGAAGAAATTCGTTCCCTGGCTTTAAAAACGGGGCTGATTTAGTCGGTTTTGCTCCTGTTGAGAGATTTGACACAGGGCCAGAAAAAACTCGTCCTGATTACTATTTACCTCGCGCCAAATCTGTGGTGCCATTAGCCATTGCATATCCACGATCGATCGGACAAGCCTGGGGCACTTATGCTGAGAAAGGAGCCTTACCAGGGCCTTATATGTGGTTCGGATTCGATCTTCGCTTCCCATACCCTGGTCCAATACCGCTATTTTGAAAAGTTTGACCAATGGGGCCGCTATCTTGGAGATTTTTCCTACAAACATACCGCGTTGGCTGCGGGTCTTGGGGCTTTGAGCAGAAATGAGTCCCAAGAATTCACTATGGATAGCCAAACTTACAGCTATGGTCAATTAAACCACTTCCATTGTCGTTGGTGCTTGGATGGATTTACAGAAGGATCCGGGTCAAGGACCCACATCGAACCTCCGGAAAAATTTCAGCAAGTCGACTTTGCTAAGGCGGCTGCAAAGCGTGCTATCCCTGATAAAGGGCTATATCTGATGGGATTTATTGACTTCTGTGGAAAATGTATGCATCAGTGCCCAAGTCCAGATTTTAATTACACCCCCAAACCGATTATCCGATATCAAAATCGGACCGGCTGCTACACAAAAGTCCCGTGATTGTTTTGCCCGCAAGAGGATATTTAGGTCAAAATAAGAATCGTTCGAAAGATCATAATAAGAAAGCAATCAACCTTTTAAACGGCTTGACAGCTTCAAAGAAAAAAAATTATAGTCACAAAATAGTCACTTTTTCAAAAGAGGCAAAATTGGAAGGTATGTAACTCATTGAAATCATTGGTCAAGACGACTATATTTGAACCGTCGATCTGCTGATTCTGAATCTTACCTTCCAAGGTCAAAACGCCTTTTCAGTGCTCAACGAGCGATCTATGGAAGAAGCCGAAAGTTTTCTGCTTCGTCTGACTGGCGAAGAACAGCGCCGGCTCCTCAATGCCATGCAGACGATCGAGGACATCCTTGACGATGATTCAAAACCACCAACATCCTATCTGTTCCGACTCAATTCACCCGGTGATATCGGTTGGATCATACACCGGCATGGCGTTGTTTATTCTGAAGAATACGGTTTTGATGAAACTTTCGAGGCATTGGTCGCGGAAATCCTGGTACAATTCATCCGTAAGCACGATCCGAAGCGGGAATGTATTTGGATTGCCGAACAGGATGGAGAACGTGTCGGGTCGGTTATGATTGTGGATGCCGGCGAGCAGATCGCCCAACTGCGCCTCCTTTTGGTTGAGCCAAGGGCCCGGGGTAGGGGCATCGGCAAGCAGCTCATCAACGAGTGCATCAAATTTTCAAGACGCAACCGCTACAGAAAAATCAAGTTATGGACACAGGGCAACCTGTTGGAAGCACGCCATCTGTATGCGAAAGCAGGTTTTAAAATGGTTGGGGAATACCCACCCAAAAGCTTTGGGCTTAACTTGATCGCCGAGTTCTGGGAGTTGCCCCTGCAGGACTGAACGGACGCCTCAATTTCAGAATAAAGTTTCGCACTTAGTGTTTCAATGACCTTCATCCCGAATCCGGATTGGGGCCCCGGTGGATTGGAGGATCGAGTTAGCTGAAAAAAAAGGAGTACCTTTGACGGCAGAAAGGTTAATTCCAAGGGGGCTTATCTGGGTAAGTCTAGCCCCTATGTTCTATGGCGCCATGAGCGTATCAGCCAAACTGATCGGTACCCACCTGAGTGTTTGGCATCTCGGAACGAGCCGGTTTGGCCTTGGTCTATTCGTGATCCCGGTAGTTGTCAAGGCGCTGGGGCTTGAACTTTGGGGGCAAAAGCGTTTTCTGCTCACCGTGAGGGGCCTATGCGGTACGGCTTCATTCTTGTTGGTCATTGCGGCCTTCCAGATGATTCCTCTTTCTTTGGCAATGATAATTTTCTACCTCTATCCGGCCTTCACTGCCCTCCTGTCTCCTTGGATTGCGGGCGAACCGACCCCTAAAATCGCCTGGCTTTTTATTTGTGGTTCTTCCATCGGTATCAGTTTGATCCTATGGCAGCATGCAGCTTCAGGCCCCTTGAATCTGGGGCATCTGTTTGCCGGGATTGCATCAATTTTGGTTGCGCTCATCCTACTCCTGACCCGGAAATTAGGCAAAGACAACAACGTCTACACCTTGTTTTTCTATCACTGTTTGGTCGGAACACTTGCCAGTCTGGTTCCATTACTGATGCAGGAGCTTCCAATTTTACCCGGGCAGACATCCGCCTGGATTGGAGTTGCCGCAGTGGCTGTTTTTTCACTCTGCGCGAACCTTTCACTCAACCAGGCTTTAACCCGAATTTCGGCGGTGAAGGTAAGCGTTATGATGACAGCCGAAGTGCCTCTTGTTTCATGTTTTGGGATGCTTTATCTGGGGGAACCACTCAGTTGGGGTTTTATTGTCGGTGCCCTGCTCATATTAGGCAGCTCCATCGGTCTAAACCTACTGCCGACCAAATCAACTTTAGATTGACCTGCTGGGTGTTTCACGCCGGAGACAGGGCTTTCTAAAAATCTAAAGTGCGAACCAAATGCATGATTTTCTTCTGAACAATCGATACAGGTTTTAATCGAATTTTATTGACGGTATCGGTGAAATATGCCACAGGCTTTTTTGAGTTTATTTGTCATATTTGAGATATTATTAACATTTTTGATAAGAAATCCCCAACATCATTCGGAGGTATTGTCATGGTGAACGTCCGCCAACTGGTCCATGAACACAAAGAGCTGATCATCCAACTGCGTCGAGACCTGCATCAGATTCCGGAAACCGCTTTTATGGAAAAGAAGACGTCTGCTTATTTAACGGATTACCTTTACAAACAAGCGTTGGATGTGCAAACCGGAATTGCCCAGTATGGAATCGTCGGGCTGATGGAGACCGGAAGACCCGGACCGACGCTAATGATCCGCGCCGACATGGATGCCCTGCCTGTCGCCGAACGAACCGGACTTCCCTTCGCATCTACTCACAAAGGGGTTATGCATGCTTGCGGGCACGACGCGCACATGGCGATGGTTCTGGGCGCTGTGACCGTATTTAACAAAATCAGGAATGAACTCAGCGGCAAAATTAAATTTCTTTTTCAACCGGCCGAAGAAGGTCCTGGCGGGGCCAAACCGATGATCAAGGCGGGGGTGATGGATCTCCCCAAAGTCGACTATTCGATCGGCTGCCATGTGTGGCCTCAAATTCCGGAGGGAACCATCGGTGTAAAAGCTGGACCGTTCTTGGCAGCCATGGATCGCTTTGACATCAAAATAATAGGTCGAGGCGGACACGGGGCCATGCCTCATTTATGTATAGATGCGCTCGAAGTGGGCACTCAGGTGGTCAATGCCCTGCAGCGGATCGTTAGCCGGCACATGAATCCGTTAGAGCCGGCGGTGGTCACAATCGGGAGTTTCCATGCCGGAACCGCCTTCAATGTCATCCCCGGTGAAGCCGAGTTGAGCGGAACCACAAGAACCTTTAATCAGGATATATGGAATAGATGGAAAGAGCGCATCGAAAAAATCATCAGCGGTGTGTGCGAGTCGATGGGGGCTGATTTTGAACTGAAATTTGAACAGGGATATCCGGCAACCATCAACGATGAATCAATAGCTGCGGTGGTATGGCGGTGCGCTGAAAAAACCGTGGGGAAGGATCAGGTGATCGATCCTGGGCGAACAATGGGCGGTGAAGATTTTGCTTTTTATCTACAAAAATCAAAGGGTTGTTTTTTTGCTCTCGGCACGGGCCGAGAGGGTTGTGTTTCTGTTCATAACCCGGCATTTGATTTCAATGAAGAAGTTCTATTGCTGGGTGTGGAAACCTATTGCAGGGTCGCACAGGAATTGTTGAAATAAGATCGGCAAGCCAACATTCATCAAAGTGGAGGATGACCTGACTTCAACAATATCTTGACTTACCAGCTTCTTTGAACTATATAATGCTTTCGATGTGGTCGGAAAACCGACAAATTTCAAATAGGTGGACCGAAACAGCGGGGGCATTCCTGGTCCCGCTTTTAAGCGGGACTGCCGAGTTCTTCAAAATGTTTTCAGAGGCAATGCCTATACCAACCGCAACGGCCGCTACTTTTGTAAAAGGAGAAGATCGGCTTGAAAATATCGTATATCTGGTTTGATATAGGCTATACGTTGCTTTATATGCAACGCGAAATTACATATCAGCAGGTTTTGAAAGAATATGGCGCTGAGGTCTCATTAGAAAAGCTGGAGAAATATTTTCATCTAACCGATAAACTGTTTATGCGGGAGTATCAGGGCGTTTTTTTGAAAGAGAGAGGGGTTTACATGCCCTGGTTTTTGGGCGTATTGAATCATCGGTTGGGGCTCAGTCTGAATGTCTGCGAAGTTGATGAGCGATGGGAGAAAATTAAAGAAAAGACACTCAATTATTGGTTGCCGTATGACGGCGTTTATCAAACGTTGGAAGAACTGAAAAAACATTCAATCGGTATGGGTATTATTTCAAATTGGGATGATAGCGCACAGGCAATCCTAAAAAATGCAAAACTCCACAAGTATTTTGAGCATCAGGTGATTTCATCCGAGATCGGTTGCACCAAACCGAGTGCGGAAATTTTTAAGGCTGCTATCGATAAAGCGGGCGTTAATGCCCGTGAGTGTCTCTATGTTGGCGATAATTATTATGACGACGCGATTGGTTGCCGAAAAGTAGGCATGAACGCCTTGATAATTAATCGATTCGGTTCTTTGGGGATCGAGGAAATTAAAGATTGTCCTGTAATTTTCCATATTGGAGAAGTCCTCGGTTATTGCAAGAAAACAAAAAAACGGAAGATCGTACGGGGTAGAAAAAACAGTTAAACAATCGCCAAGTCATGGAATTTTAAATTAAATTCATTACCATCGCTCCGGCTGGGAGGATGGATCGGGTTCTGGTTTATATAGCAGGTACCGGTTGGACCGATGCGCTTGTTCGTATCGCCTTTCGCGCCTGAGAACGTCATGGTAGACGGCGGCAGTCTGCGCCTGATTGACTTCGACGACGCCGGCTTCGGCTGGCATCTGTTCGAGCTGGTGACTGCGTTGATTTTTTTATGCGACGAAGATTATTTCGACAGCGCCGAGGCGGCGCTGATCGAAGGCTACAGAAAGCATCGGTCATTGACCGATGAAGACCTGGAATTGTTGCCGCTTTTCTAACTGGCGCGCAGCACGGCATACGGTGGCTGGGTTCACACGCGATCCGAAACAGAGACGGCGACGGAACTAACGTCGTTTATCGTGGAGATGGCTTGTGGGCTCGCCGAGGAATATCAATCAAATTAGAGGAGGGATTAAATCAATGAGTAAGAAATATGAAATGACCATTGGCGGGGAAACCGTAACCGCCGACGACTACACTGACGTACGCAACCCGGCGAATATGGAGGAAGTTGTGGGCCAGGCGCCGGTCGGCACTGCAGCCCATCTCGACCAGGCCGTGGACGCGGCGACAAAGGCTTTCGCATCGTGGCGAAATTCGAGTGACCAGGACCGGATCGACGCGTGCAACGCCATGGCAAAGGTTTGTACTGACAACTCCGAGGAACTCGCCGTACTCCTCACGAAAGAACAGGGCAAGCCGCTGGGTGGCATGGGTTCGCAGTTTGAACTGGGCGGATGCGGTGCATGGGCGGGTTTCACCGCGGGACTGAGCCTGCCTGAAAAAACCATCGAAGACAGTGACGAACGGCATGTCATCCAGCAGCGAGTACCGCTCGGTGTCGTTGGATCGATTACGCCGTGGAACTGGCCATTGCTCATCGCGATCTGGCATATCGTGCCCGGTGTTCGCACCGGCAACAGCGTCGTGATCAAACCGTCACCTTTCACGCCGCTCAGCACGCTTAGGATGATCGAGCTGTTCAACGAAGTGTTGCCGTCTGGGCTTTTCAATGTGGTACCCGGTGGTGACGAACTCGGTGCAAAACTCACCAATCACGATGACATTGACAAGATCGTGTTGTCGGGTTCGGTTGCGACTGGTAAAAAAGTCATGGCGAGTGCGGCAAAAGGTGTCACGCCGGTTACTTTGGAACTCGGCGGCAACGATCCTGGCATCATGTTGCCGGGTACCGATCCGGCACCGTTCACCGAAGGTTTGTTCTTCGGATCAATGATCAATTCGGGGCAAACCTGCGGTGCGCTGAAACGTCTCTACGTTCATGAAGACGATCTCGATGCTACCGTCACGGCGCTGTCCGGCATGGCCGCCAACATACCGATGGGTGACGGCATGGACGAAGGCAGCATTCTCGGACCGTTGCAGAACGAACGGCAATTCAAGCGTGTCATTGAACTCGTCGAGGATGCCAAGGCAAACGGTGGTACCTGTGTGACCGGCGGCGAGCCCATGGGAGGGCCGAACTACTTTTACCCGGTCACGATCGTCACCGGTGTTTCTGACGGTGTGAGACTGGTCGACGAAGAACAGTTTGGACCGGTGTTGCCGATCATTACCTACACGGATATTGATGATGCAATTGTCCGTGCTAACGGTACGGACTTCGGCCTCGATGCATCGGTATGGGGCAATGATGGCGAGGAATGTACCCGGATTGCGGCGCAGCTTGAAGCGGGTACCGTGTATGTCAATAAGCACGCTGAAATCGCACCACACGTACCGTTTGGCGGCATCAAGTGTTCCGGCCTCGGTGGCCTATTCGCGGAGGAAGGGCTCGCAGCCTATACCTCTATCAAGATCATCAACAAGGCGGTATAGAAAAATAAAAAAGCTTTCACTTCTCCTGGCGCTGGCGGCGACGTCGGCGTCCGGACAAATTGAACCCGAACCGACAGGTGCCATACAGCCACTACCAGCCGACTATCCCGACCACTGGATCATCGTGCAGGACGCATCGTTCTTTCACATGAGTGACGGCAAGCTTATTGTCGTCGATGCGGAATCAGACGACAGTGCCGGTTGAGTGAAAGGCATGTAGGAAACCAGAGTGCTCGACGCACTGGAGTGGCAGGCTGCTATGTGTTCCCATGTGCCCGACAAGGGAGAACAGATGGTTCGTTACTATGGCCACTGCAACAACGTAAGTCGGGGACGTCGCAAGAAAGCTCAGACAGACGATCAAACCTCGGAAAGAATTATTCAACTGAATAAAGTTCTACTGTATTTCTGTATAACGGTTGTTTTAGCAGGGTGTCAGGCAAAGCATACTAGAACTGATCGGAGTTTAATTTGGGATAACCATTCCGGAGACAAGCAGAGCGGTCGGAGCGAGCGGGATGACTCGGCTTCGCCGGAGGCGGGGCAGCCACCGGCTCCGGTTTCGATGCCCGGCGACCTCTATTTCATCGACGCCCACAGTCAGATGGACCCGGACGTAGATATCGAAAGGGTTGTCTCCCTGATGGACCACGGCGGTATCTACCGCACACTGCTGTCCAACCACATGGGCCGGCCCTGGGCCGACATCAATGATTTTGCCAAGCGGTTCCCCGGTCGCATCATCCCGGCGGTCCGCGTCAAGGGGCGCGGGTACTTCCGCAACGACATGGACCGTTATCTGCGGCAGCTCATGCCGCCTATTGAATCCGGCACCTTCAAGGCACTAGCGGAGGTGCACCTGTGGCACGACAGCGACGGCGGCAAGTACACTGAAGTCAAATACTCATTCGACGATCCCATCGTCCAGAGGACCTTGCAGGAAGCCAAACGCGGCGGCTGGCCATTTATCATCCATATCGAGTTCAATTCCCTGAGCCGTAGTAGTTACAAGACGTACATGGATGGGCTCGGCAGTTTCCTGAAAGCTAACCCTGACCACTCTTTCGTCTTGATCCACATGGCCCAACTGGAGGCTGGACCGGCGGCCAAGCTGCTAGCGGCGCACCAGAACCTGCATTTCATGACCTCTCATGCTAGCCCGTCCTACCAACGCGGCGGCAAGCCGTTCATCAACATGTTCGAGGGAGAAAGCCTGAAGCTGGAATGGAAGGCGCTGATCGCCAAGTACCCTGAGCGCTTCATATTCGCCCTCGACAACGTATTTTCCTTCTTCTGGACTCCTGAGCGCTTCCTGTCCAAGATGCGGCTTTGGTGGAAAGCCGTCGCCGAACTACCGCCCGAACAGGCGCACCTCTTAACCCACGGCAACGCAGAAAGGCTGTGGAGATTGGCGCCGAAGCCGTCGTCGGTGGTGGTATTCACCCCAGACCAGGCGAAAAAGCGTCTCGGCGCGATAAAAGGAAGTGCGTCCACCGCTCGCCGCTTCCGGCGGCGGCGTTAGCTCGATTGAACCCGGAATTGTAAGGGCGGAACTTGAGCGATTTAGGTAGAATCGTTGCAGTACCAGAGAATGTACGGTGAACATCGGAATCTTATCGGATATTCATATTGATCGTGAACACCCCGAACCGAACCGAGTTATCGAAGGCTTGGTTAACGTCATTGAGCAGCGTGGCGTAGCGATAATGATTATCGCCGGCGATATTGCCAATGATTATGAACGTACGCTGCATACCCTTCACCTCATCGAGGAACTGACGGAGATCCGGTGTCTGTTTGTTCCCGGAAACCACGACATCTGGAATGAAAAACATCCGGATAAGACCTCCTGGGAGATTTATGAAGCTTTAAAAGCGTTCTCCGGCAATTTGGTCAACGGTCCAGTTGCTTTGCCAAACGGTTGGACTGTCATCGGCGATATCGGGTGGTACGACTACTCTTTCGGAAGTAGTCAATACCCTATCGAGCAGTTCGATCAAATGGAAATCGATGATCGAGTCTGGCAGGACAAAATTAAGACCGATTGGGGCAAATCCACGATTGAAATGCATCGCTATTTTTTCGGCAAACTGGAAACACAATTAAGCGCTCATCGGAGTCGAAAGATTATACTGGTAACCCATGTGTTGCCCCTATCGGATTTCACCGTGCAGCGGCCGAACCGGATGTGGCGCTATCTGAACGCCTTCCTGGGCAGCAAACAGTACGGTGAACTGGCATTAAAATATTCAGTGGCCTACTCCATCAGTGGCCATGTCCATGACCGGTTACAGCAGCAGTGTCAAAAAACGGTTTTTATCTGCAACTGCCTGAACTACGCCAGTCAGTGGATTGAAAATGATGACCCCGTCTCAGAAATCGCCCGGGCTTTTAAAACCATCGAGATATAATTCCTTACTCAAGTTTCGCATCCCCACTCCCACGGCGCGTCGCATTCGGCACAAGGCAAACTGAAAATTTTTCAATTTGCTTTCAGAATAGAGCTGCTTTTTTTATCGTATTTTTTCCGAACTTGTTGGAAATATCATCTACGGCTTTTTCCACCTTTTCCCAATTTTCGTCTATCTTTTCCCCACTGTTAAACAGACCCCGCTGGGACGGGATTTTTGAATCAACCAGATTGGATGCACCTACTCCAATCAGTCTCACTTTTTTTGGCAGTCGATATTTGTCCAGCAATGCTATGGCATTGTGGTATATCGTTTTCGACGAGCCTGTCGGCTCCTTTATCGTTACGCTTCTGGTAATTTGTTTAAAATCCGAAAGCTTAATTTTGATGGAAATGGTCTTTGTTTTGAGCCGATGCTTTCTCAGTCTTCTTCCGACCTGTTCCGAAGCCTTTAGCAGGCGCCGGCGTAATAGATTCAGATTATTGGTGTCCTCTGAAAGGGTCGATTCCGTACTGACCGATTTTGGCTCAAGATGTGGGGTTACGGCGGAATCATCCGATCCTTTTGATAATGAGATCAACCGTCGGCCGAACTTACCGAATCTTTTTCGAATCATTTTTTCCGGAAATTTATTGATATCCCCGAGGGTCTTGATCCCCAATTGCTCGATCGTCTTTAGCATCACCTTGCCTATACCGGGAACTTTTCGGATCGGCAGGGATTCGATGAAATTCAGGACTTGACCCGGTGTGATGATTGTCAATCCATCCGGTTTATTGATGTCCGATGCAATCTTTGCCAAAAACTTAACCGGTGCGATTCCGATGGAACAGGATAGGTCCACCGCTTCCTTTATTCTCTGTTTGATGTTCAACGCGACCTCCTGAGGTGTTCCGAGGATTCTTTCACAACCGGTGAGGTCAACATACGCTTCATCAATTGAAACCGGTTCAACAAGCGGTGTAAGTGTCTCCAACAAGGAGAAGACCTTTTTTGATATCTCGCTGTAACGTTCCATCCTGCCAGGAACGACAATCCCTTGAGGGCATAGTTTTTTAGCCTTGAACATTGGCATTGCGGAATGCACGCCAAACTTCCTGGCTTCATAACTCGCAGCGGTGACGACTCCCCTCTTGGAATATCCGCCCACCATTACCGGTTTGCCTTTCAGATCGGGATTATCGAGCTGTTCGACCGATGCATAGAATGCATCCATATCGATATGAAGAATCATTGCGTGGCTCTTTTGTGGGAAATCGGTTGGTCTGTTTGAGACAATTCGGATCGGATTATAAAAGGTCTCAAAAATTTGTGCAATTCAATTGTTATAACTCAAGTTTCGCACCTGATATTTTAAGGAAAACGGTGATTACTTTATGGATACCGGTTCAAACTGATTGCCGCATTGTTTTCCCAAAAAATTTTATTTACCCCACACCAGATGCGGCACCGTGCCCCATTGGGGGTGCGAAAATTGGGTTTATCGTACGCCCCAGAACCGTTTCACTGCAGTGGCGATCTGCCCGGGCTCCTTGATGCGGATGGGGTTCCATTCCCGATGCAAGAGGTTTCGGTAGGGAAAAGTGGAAAACCGCTGGTCCACCAAAAGAGCGATTCCCCGATCATTTTCCGAGCGGATCAACCTTCCGGCGGCTTGCAGCACTCGGTTTATGCCCGGGTAGAGATATGCGTACTCAAAACCCGATCGATTCTGCTTTTCAAAGTATTTTCGGATCATTTCCCTTTCCGGCGAAATTCCGGGGAGTCCAACGCCGACGATAACTACCCCGGACAGCCGATCTCCGATCAGGTCGATCCCTTCACCGAAAACACCGCCCATGACCGCAAAACCGACGAGTGTTTTGTGGTTTTCATGGACAAACATTGAAAGAAAATCATCCCTTTCACGCTTGCCCATTCCGGAGGTCTGAATGATGGTTTTCACTTCCGGCTGCATAGACAAGAACAGTGAATGGATCATTGCCATATATTGATAAGAAGGAAAGAACAGAAGATAGTTCCCCTGTTTTTGTTTCACCATTGCCAGGATATCCGCTACAACGTCATCCTTTGTTCTGTGCCGGTCCCTGTATAGGGTAGAGATACTTTCCGAGATGAGGAGACAAAAATTGTCGCTGGGAAAAGGGGAGGGAATCACAATCTGTTGCACGGTCTCACTGCAACCGAAGATCTTATGGAAATAGTTTAAAGGGGTCATCGTTGCGGAAAAAAACAATGAAGCTTTACTCCTTTTCATCGCTTCTTTCAGATGTCCTGACGGGTCGATACAGAACAGTTTCAGCCTCAAATCATTTTTTACTGTTTCAAGACATGTTGCATAGGATTCATTATAGCCCGCCGCAATTCTCAAAAATCCCATCATTTCACGATATAATTCGAGCAACCCCTGCCGGTAATCTGTTTTGACATTGAGACCGAGCCATTTTCCGGCGCTGAAGAGAAAATTTCTCAGCAGGGGGTAAAGGTCATCCGGAGCTTCTTTTTCCACAAGGACATTTCCGGCGGCCTGACATTTTTTCTCGCTTTTATCAGCCAAGAATTCACCCGGGTCATATCTTTATAGACAGTGGGGAGGTCGTGTCGCAAAAGGCGCCGGGTATCAAGCAAGGCTTGTTTCCGGATTTCTGAAGAGTACATCGCCCTTGACCGTTCGACCAGGTTGTGTGCTTCATCTATCATGAAGGTGTATCTGTTCGTTTGAACCTGAAAAAACCTCTTTAGGGATACCCGGGGATCAAAGGCATAGTTATAATCGCAGATGATGCAGTCCGTCCAGAGGGCGAGTTCGAGGCTGTATTCGAACGGGCATAACCGATATTTCATTGCGTTTCTCTCGACTGCACCTCGGGTGAAATCGTCTTGCTGAAAAATCTCTTCGAGCCCCGAACCGAGGCGATCATAAAACCCCTTTGCATATTCACATTCATTACCTGAACAGGCAGACTGGGGACGAAAACAGATCTTGTCCTTTGCGGTCAGGGTGATGGACTTTATTTTCAACCCTTTTTTTCTCAACGCACCCAATGCTGTTTCTGCAGCGGCCTTTCCCGTACTTCTTGCGGTCAGATAAAAGATCTTTTCGGTAAATCCATCGACCATCGCTTTTGTTGCGGGGAAAATCACTCCAATGGTTTTCCCGATCCCTGTTGCAGCCTGGATGATGAGCTGACGGTTGTTTTTAATCGCTCTGTAAACTCCCTCAGCCATCCGGCGTTGACCTGAACGATAAGTTTTAAAGGGAAATTCCAGACAGAGAATCGATTCATCCCGAGTTCTGTTCAGTTTTGAAATGGCTTCAGCCCATTTGAGGTAGCGGTTTACCAGATCCTGAAAAAAACGTTTCAAGGTTGCCATGGAAAAAGTTTGTCGTAATTCTCTCACTTCGCCGGTTTCGATCTGGTAATAGGTCAACCGGGTTCCAATGTGCTCCAGGTCGTTTTCGATGGCACAGAGATATCCATATGTCTTTAGCTGACCCCAGTGGAGCGGATTTTCGGTTGAAATTATTTGATCGAGCGGTCTTGTCGTTGTTTTTATTTCCTCAATGGTGACCCCTTCGGTGTCGGAAAACAGACCATCGATCCGACCGCTGATTATCAGTTCCATGGATTCCGTTTCGATCATATGGGAAATCGATACTTCAGGGAGATAATTGTCGGGTCTCAATTTTTGGATTTTCTGATGGGCGCGGATCCCGTCATGGGCGTGATGCGATCCGATGAATTCGTGTTCCAGATCTCCCGAGCGAAGGAGATGCTCAACCAGTGCATTGACACCGATCGACTGTTTTGTTTTCAATCTCAAACTCCGTTGTTAGTCAAATTTGCTTTTGGGCTCAAAAGAACAGTTGCATGCCTCATTATCACCTCCGGTGGAAACGATCAAGGAGACGCCCCTATGTTTGTCTTGCGTTCAGGAAGTCGGGGTTTGCACCGGGTGATGACGATGAAATGACCGGTGGAGTGGCCAAAAACAGCGATGTGGTCGCATTGATGGAAGAAAAGCTGGGGCAAAGAGTAAATATTTCCAAGGAACCCCAGATCGTCGGTGCGTTGGATGAAGCTTGTTTATGCAACTATAGGGTTAATTATCGAGTGAGACTCCCTCGCTGTTTTCCTCGGTCAGTCGTCTGGAAAGAAGATCGCTGAGTTCGGCAGGCGTAAAGGATAGATATTTGAAAAGCCTGTTTTCGAGTCGCACTGTTTTATCCCTTAGGGAATAAATGTATTCTCGGCCCTCCTTATCTTTCCCGTATTTTGTGGCAATATAGTTCATTCTTTCTTCAAGGGAGACGATGTTGTCATGAAGTACTCTTTTGTCCGCATAGTTGACAATTTCAGGCTCTGAAAGATGTTTTGAGACGAAATAGTGATCCAGCTTCACGTGCTGCCGAACGATGAATCCCACCTCCGGATAACCGAGATCACTTATAAACCGGGCGCCGGTGAGTGCGTGGTTTTCCTTTGTTTTAAAGCTTCTGGTCTTGGTTATGTCGTGGAGGAGTGCTGCCGCTTGCACCAAACCCCGGCTTAATGAAACGCCGATCGGGGTAAGTTGATCGACCAGAAATATGGAGACGCTGCAAACCTGATGAGAATGCGCCACGATGTGGCTCATCATTTTCATCTTTTTCATCAGTTGGTTACATTTTTTTTCTGAAGGAATGTGCATTACAAAAGCTTAACAGATCGGAGAATAAATTTCCAGAGCTTTTCCATTACCATATTCCTTCCAAGCATTTGAAATTTGGAGCAGGAGGAGTTATGTTGTTACATTAAGTTACTCAAGTTTCGCACACCCAGTGGGGCACGGTGCCGTATCTGGTGTGGGGCAGATATAATTTTTTTTACCCTATGCCTAATGCGACTTTTCTCAAAATATCAGGTGTGAAACTTGAGAGAGTCATTTATGGATGGACGCTATTCAACCATTCATCTCTCTCTGCAGAGCAGTGATTTGTAAATCATTCCGTATCCCAAACCGCGTCAGGGCAAAATCATATTTTACCGGATCGCGAGGTGCCAATTTTTTAAACGTTTCTGTAATTTCCAGCGCCATTTTCATGTCAGCTGTTTTTCTCATTGTCGCCCCGAGCATACGCCCTATCCTCGCCATATGAGTGTCGATCGGAACAATCAGTTTCCTTTTCGGTACGGTTTCCCAACCGCCCGGATCGACTGCGTCCTTCCGTACCATCCATCGCAAAAACAGATTCAGTCTTTTGCATGCCCCCCTTTTTTCCGGAAGTGGTATTAAATACCTATCGCTACAATTGAGTTTTCCGACGAATTTCACAAGGGCCTCTATGATTGTCTTGTCGTTACGGTTGAGCCCCGCGACAAAGCACAAATTCAACGATCCGTGTCTGGAGATTATTTTTTTAATCCCCGTCATCAGGGAAACAAGACCCTCATCTGTCGTGAACCGGTGCTTGAAGCCCGAGAAAGTCTTCGATAGAGATCTATTACTGCTCTTCATCAAAAACCCAAACGGAGATGATCCCATCTTATCAAGAACAGTTTCTGTGCTTTTTAATATCTGGGCAACCCGGCCGTATGCCAGTGACGAAGAAATCATACCGACTATTTCCCGGTCCTGTATACCCGGATATCGGTAAAGAAACTCGAGGGGATCCGGATGAACGTATTTCCTGCGGTTGAATTTTTGATATATATTTTCCAGGCCGATTTTACTTATCATTTCTAAAATCGAAAACTCGTCATTTCCCATGCCGCATGTTGGGGTAAGCTTCGAACCGAAACAGGCGGTGCATTTCCTTTGGCCGGCATTGGTGAGTTTTAATCACTGTCTGTTTATCAATACATATCAACCCGGCCGGGTATTTTCAAGATTTAAAGCTGCTTATTCTGTCACTTTTTTCTTGACAGCACAACGGCAGTCGGGTTGATTTAATTTGAATAAAGTGTGGATGTGTGGAAATACTTGTCGTCAAGATCGGACAAGTAAAATAGAACCCGGGGAAACAGTTTTGGCGGAACTGTTGATTTGTCCTGAAATGTTTCTGACCGGTTATAACATCGGTGACTTTGATTTGCTACGATGTCGAATTCCCGGAAGCTGTGCGCGCCCTTGCACTCGCCGGTGTAACGCTTATCGAGGTACCGACGGCATTCATGGAACCCTACTGTTGGATAGCCCAACTTGTTGTCCCGGCACGGGCATATGAAAACCAAGTTTTCGTCGTATACGCCAACCGCTGTGGCCGGGAGGCGGATTTCGTTTATTGCGGCCTCAGCTGTATCGTGGGTCCTGACGGTCAGGATCTTATCCGGGCCGGCACCGAAGAAGGACTGTTCGTTGTTGACATCAACCTGGAGGCGATTGCAGAATCAAGGGGTAAAAACCCCTATTTAGCCGACCTCTGTCCGGAGCAGTACAAAGCGCCGGTTCGATAAACGGGGTAACTCTCCTCGCACTGTCAAAGAATACGCGCCCCTCAATTACAAATACGATCGCTAATCATATGAAAAATAAAATGAAAGAAGCGAAAATTTTCAATGAATGGCCGGAAAGGTATGACCGGTGGTTTGAGACACCGATCGGAAAACTTATTCTATATTTCGAAAGTAAACTTCTGATCGAGATGTTGAGGCCAAAACCTGGGGAATGGACACTCGATGCCGGATGCGGTACCGGAGGTTTCACACGCTGTCTGCTTGAGGAAGGCCCCTGTTTTGTGGGACTTGACATCTCCTTCCCCATGCTATTTAAGGCAGGAAAAAAACTGGCAAGGTACCCGTTCAGTATGGTACAGGGTGATATGGGGGATCTTCCATTTGCAGACAATCAATTCGACAAAACGATTTCCGTTACGACCATTGAATTCATTGTGAACGCCAGGAACGCGATCGACCAGTTATTCCGAGTGACCCGGCCGGGCGGATCTATCGTGGTGGCCACGCTGAACAGCCTAAGCCCCTGGGCTACCCGCAGGAAAGTGGCTGGGGAAAAGGGACATCCCATATTTAAAAATGTAATCTTCCGTTCTCCGAAAGAAATGAATCAACTCGCATCAATGACGCCTTTGCTAAAAACGGCCATTCACTTTCAAAAGCATGATAAACCTCTTCAAGCCAAAAAAATTGAGGAACGGGGCCGGTCAATTGGTGCAGACACTGGCGCTTTTCTGGTGGCCCGGTGGAAAAAACCTGTATAATAGAAATACCCTAGGCTATCTCCCCAATTGACTGCCTTGTAGAGGCCGCAATATCGTTATCAGTAAAAGGCCGGTCAAACCCAGTCCGGTTTGCAGGAGGAAAACGATCCGATAACTTCCGACCACGTCGAAGATGCTCCCGGCGAGAAGGGGACCGACCGCACCGCCGATTGTCCCGCTGAACAGGACACTGCCGAAGAGCACCCCATGTGATCCCATACCGAACAATTCGGCCAGCGTAGGAGACACCACCGTGAAGAAACCGCCGTGGGCGAACCCGTAAATCGCGGCAAAGAGGTAGAGCATCCATATCTCTTTCGCTACCTGCAGCCACAGGAGGCTGCATAGCAGCACAACGAAACAGATGATCAGCGAACGTTTCCCGGCTATCCTGTCGATCGTTGCGCCCATCACAATCCGGCCGATCATGCTTACACCTCCGATTGTCGAGAGAACACCTGCTGCGGTAGTCAGGGGAAGACCCAGATCCGTGGCGTGTGGCACGATATGTACAATGATGGTCAGCAGACAAAAAAAGATGATGAACTCCGTCAGGCACATGATCCAAAACTGCCCCATGCGGACGGCCGCCTTCAGAGGGATACCGCATTCCCTGTTGGACCCGGGCTCCCACGGCCGGTCATTGCCACCATTGGGTAGCAGGTCCATCTCATCCGGGTCTCGGCGCATCACCTGGGCCACAACCACCAGTATGACCAGGATCGTCGCGCCGATGATAAGACAGGAGTTGCGCCAACCATAGGCTGCGATGAGTGCGGTGGCAATCAAAGGGGAAAAGAACTGGCCGACTCCCGTGCCTACCTTGACGATGCCGGTCATCATGCCCCGGCGTGTCACAAACCATCGCGCCACCGTGGATAGAGTGATAACATCGTGTGTGCTTAAACCGATTCCCACCAGTATCCCGAATAGCAGGTAGAGTTGCCATAGGGCCTGTATGCGAGACATCAGAAGGTAACCTATCCCGAAAGAGATCCCGGAAACCATAAGGAGGACCCTGGGGCCGATTCGATCATTCAACCTGCCGGCAAGGATCCCAACCGCCCCCATGATCAGAAAGGTCAGTGATGTCGTGCCCGAAATCGCCGCACGTGACCAGTTGAACTCGGTTTGAAATACCGTAAAGAAGACGCCGTAGGCGAAAAGCGCACCAATGCACACCCCCTGGATAATAAAACAGGCTGCCACGATGTTGTATCCATAGAAGTACCTCGGTCTCACGTAACCTCCCTATATGAATGTTTTTATTTTCACCTGAAGTGAGCGGTTCAAATTATGCCAAAGCAACATAAAATGAATAATTTTAAACAATTACTCAAGTTTCGCACTCTCAATGTGGCACAGTGCCGCATTGGGCGTGGGGTAAATAAAATTTTTTGAAAAACAATGAGGTAGCCGTTGTGAACCGGAATCCATAGGGTAATCACTGTGCACAACCATGCGATGGTTCGGATATTTTAAATAATATCAGTTGTATCTGGAATGATAACTCTTTAAAGGTTTTGTGCCGTTGTCAAAGTGTTCATTACCAATTTTTTCCAGAAAAATTTCTTTTTACCCTATGCCTGATGTGGCTTTTCTCAAATATCGAGTGTGAATTAAAATCAATGAGCATCCAGGTGGCGAATTGTAAATTGCATAAATTGACTTGATTTGTAAAGAGGCATTTCCTTACTTTTTTAAAATAAACGTTGAGACAAAAGCCAAGGTCAGATGTGATGCGCTGCTTTGTTGCCGATGATTGACTTTGGAAAAGATACTGTATTAACAAATTACAACTCAAGTTTCGTACCTCCAATGGGCCATGGCACCGCATCCGGTGTTTGCCTGATACGACTTTCCTTAAAATTTCTGGTGCGAAACTTGAGTTTTTAAGTCAACCATTCTCATCGGAGAGAAAAAAATGGATACCGTGAAACTTGCAGGGACGGATTTGGAGATCTCCGAGGTCGGTTTTGGAGGGATTCCGATCATTCCATTGTCCGAAAAGGAAGCCGTGTCGGTCGTCAAATACTGCTTCGACCTTGGGGTTACATTTTTTGATACAGACAACATGTATTCCACCAGTGAAGAAAAAATCGGAACAGCTCTTAAGCCAGTTAGAGAAAAAGTGGTTATCGTTGTAACGTTTCAAAGGGAAGTGGACAGACATTAAGAAATAAATAAGAGACGGTTT
>DCWS01000018.1:58405-58572 GCA_002328165.1 Desulfobacteraceae bacterium UBA2156
AAGGAGAGGCCAATGAAACCTAAAACCGATCGAAGTCCGGGATCTGTCGTCAGAGAGATCAAACGGAAAACCCGCCGTAAATTTAATCCGGAGGAAAAAATCAGGATCATCTTAGAAGGTCTGAAGGGCGAGAACAGCATCTCAGGTATTTGTCGTCGAGAGGGCAT
>DCWS01000069.1 GCA_002328165.1 Desulfobacteraceae bacterium UBA2156
AAAACTAAGAATTTCTAGATGAAGTTTCTGATTCACATCATTCTTTTCACTTTGTTTCTCATTCCTCAAGCCCAAGCTTGGGATGCAGATAAACCTTTTGATGCTGGTGCTGCAACGGCTGCACAGTCTGCTCTAAAGGCATTAGGTGAAAACAAGGGCGCTTTGACGGTGGTTTCTACCAACCCTTTATCTCTCAAGTCAGAATCTCTGGCTATTAAGGGCTTATCGGGCTTAGCCCTTAAAGAGGATGTTCAGGAACTTAACAAAGCCATAGACAACTTAAAAGCTGAAGTCACTCAAACCAAAATCAAAATTGATTTATCCAGTGATGTTCTTTTTGATTTTGACAAGGCCGAATTAAAACCGGAGGCACAGGAGAGTTTAAGATCCCTGGCTACCATTGTGGAGCAAAAGGCGACAAAGGTTGAAATCTTCGGCCATACAGATTCCAAGGGCAGTGATGCCTATAATCAAGCGCTGTCAGAAAGAAGGGCCTTGAGTGTCAAAACCTGGCTTCTTACAAATACAAGTTTTTCAAAAGATCTCATTCACACCAAAGGCATAGGGGAAACCCAACCCCGAGCCCCAAATGAAAAAGAAGATGGCTCTGACAATCCTGAAGGCAGAGCTCAAAACAGAAGAGTAGAAATTTTGGTCTTTACCCAAAGTTGATTTTCCGTAGCCCCTGCGGTCAAAATCAAAGCCCCGGAGCAAATATTCCGACACAAGGCGCTGAGGATGCTCCTGAAAAAAAGCCCACCCAGAATATGATTTCACTTTTGGATAAATGGCGGCATACCGGATTTAACATATTCTCCGGGTCGCGCATTTTCCCCCGGTATGAAAAATCCATGGAGAATCTGGCCCGGTATATTATTCGTGCGTCTTTCTCCCGGGAAAGAACGACCTACCATCGGGAAACCGGCCAGGTGGCATACCAATCCAAAGACGAGAAGGAAACCAAAGTGTTCGATGCGCTGGAGTGGTTGGCTGCTATGTGTTCTCGCGTTCCCAACAAGGGAGAACAGATGGTTTTTTACTATGGCCACTACAGCAACGTAAGTCGGGGACGTCGCAAGAAAGCTCAGACAGACGATCAAACCCCTTATATTCTGGAACCGGAGCTGACCGACCAGACTTTCCGGCGAAAATGAGCATAGTTGATACAGAAAATATATAAAATTGATCCCCTCGTGTGTCCCGGATGTTCCAGTGCCATGCGGGTCATCGCCTTTATTGAAGATGAAGCTATCGTCAAAAAGATCTTGAAGCATCTTGGGATATGGCCATGTCGAACTTTCCATATTCAGAAACGCCATTAATCGGGTATGATAACCTGAGGCGATTCTTAACATTAAACGGTGATCTCGTCGAGAAACAACTGCATCCTCTCATTTTCTCCCGGGAAGCCAAAGACACAGCCCAAAACAGAGGCCGGCCGCAAGCAGGATAACCCAGAAAGCCATGGATACCCCAGCAACAACGGCTTCTTGAAGCATCTGGTATACCTCAGACGAAAGCAGATCGCGCATTTCAGGCTGGTAGAGGTTTTCGATTGTGAAACGTGACGACGATGCGGAAAAATAATCTGAGCCATTACCCAGGTGTGTCTCTGTGATGCTGTTTACGGTGGTCAAGAATTTACCGGTTACCAGGCCGCCGCATATTCCGACGCCCACCGTTCCCCCTAATGTTCGCGCAAACTGATTCGAAGCGGTGGCCACTCCCAGATCCGCCATACTCACGCCATCTTGGACAATCAATAGGGTGGACAGCGTGACAAAACCCATCCCCAAACCCGCTATTTGAAATGCAAAAAAGCATTCCGTCATGCTGGTCGTGGTCGAGAAAAAAAGCGTCCACGCACAACCCGCAACCAAAAACAAAGCTCCCCAAACGGCGGCGGCTGCTTTTCCGATGCGATGAACGACTTGCCCCAATACAAGTGAACCGATGGACCAGCCCAGACTGAGGCTCAACATGGCGATGCCGACTTGCATTGGGCTTTTGCCTAGCGCGCCTTGAATAAATAAGGGGGCATAGGCAAACAGAGCAAAAATAGCAAAACTGCTAAGAAATGTTGACCCGTTTCCTATGCTGAATCCACGATCGGAGAAAAATTGTAAGGATAGAATCGGATCGCGCGCATTTTTTTCGGCAAAATAGAATCCGACGCCAGCGGCCGCACTTGCCACGAAGAGGATTAAAATGAGTGGGGACGACCATGCATACATACGGCCGCCCAGGATGAAAGCGGTAAGCAATCCCAATATGGTGAGCGACAGAGAAAAGACGCCCATGAGATCTAAATCAACATCTTTCTTTTTGGTTCGAACTTCAATTAAGAAATTGGTGATTCCAAAAAGAGAGATGAGACCGAGGGGAACATTGATAAGGAAAATCCAGCACCAGGAGAGATAGGAGACGATAAAACCACCGAGGGTGGGCCCCAAAACACTGGCAATGCCCCAAATCGAACCGGCCAGAGAAAGGATCTTTCCACGCTTTGCGGGTAGGGCAATATCGGCCAGTATGATGTAAACCAGCGCGAAAATGCCGCCGGCGCCTATCCCCTGAAATGCGCGCGCGATGATGAGAAAAAGCATCCGGGTGGATAGGCCGGCCAGGATCGAAGCCAAAATGAAAATAATGATCGAAATGTTCAGAAGGGTTTTGTTGGTGAGTCGATCGGCTAGTTTACCGAATATGGGCAACGATACGGCACGGGTCAGAAAATAAGCCGAGTATACCCAACTGTACAGGTGAAGTCCGCCCAGTTCGGCCACAATGGTAGGCATGGCGGCCGAAACGATCAGCGCATCCAAAGCACCGAGAAAGAGGGCCAGCAAAGCGGCGCAGATGACAAAGGTTCGCGTTTTGGCATCGAGGATTTGATCCAAAATTTTCTTCTCTCCGATTCGATTCGGCTGAAACATTGATAAAAAAAGTCAATTGTAGCAGCAGATTCAGCTGAAAACAATCTCTCCTTTTTTACATTTTTTAAAACTTTCATCATATTATTTTACATTTAGAGTGTATCATAGAATTGGTGGATTCATATTGCTTTTTAAGCAAATGTTTGATACAAATGTTTGAATGAATCGCTCAATTCAGGATAGGGTAACGAGAAATAAAAATGAATCAAAAAAAAGCCTTTCGCGCGCGAAAGGCTTTTAGACAAGGCGGAGATCCTGTTTGCCCAGAAAAGGGTATCACGCCGGTTCGCCTATAAAGGACGCAATGTTGGTATGGACGAGGTGTTTCCATGGTTGAAATGACGACAACCATTCAAAATGCGCAGGGCATTCACTGTCGACCATCCGCTGTGATCGTGAAGTATGTCGCAGACTATGACGGTGGCATAACCGTAAACGGCGAGAAGGGCGAAACCGCCTTGCGGTCCATCCTTGAACTGATGACGCTGGAGCTGTTTCTCGGAAGCCAGGTGACGGTGCGGGTGAACGGCCCGGACGAGGAGACTTTCTGTAAAGATGTTGTGGCGCTTTTTGAAACGCATTTCGAATTCCCTCCCCGTAGCGAGACCGATCGGTAAGGTCCGGCTCCTTCTCCTCACCACTTTGCTGGTGTCTTCAATGGCGTTGGCATCTGATGCGCCGGGTGAAATGGTCTCCATGACACACCGCATGATGATGCTGGCTATGCAGCTAGGCGTTATCGTGATCACGGCGCGATTCGGCAACATCCTCTTCACGCGCTTGAAGCTTCCCGGCGTGGTGGGCGAACTGATGACCGGCGTCGCTATCGGCCCTTATGTGCTGGGCGGAATCCCCATTCCCGGCTTCCCGCACGGACTGTTCCATGTTTCGGAATCCGTGGCGGTGGGGAATATTCCCGTCTCTCCCGAACTCTATGGCATCTGTGCCGTTGCCTCCATCGTCCTGCTCTTTCTGGTAGGCCTTGAGACCGACATCGGCCTCTTTATGCGTTATTCACTTGCGGGCAGCCTGGTCGGTATTGGCGGTGTCGTCGTCACGTTTCTTCTCGGCGACCTGATGGCAATGATGTTCTCTCCCATGCTGTTTGATGAACAGCTGGGCTTCTTCGACGCCCCGTGTCTGTTCCTCGGTATCATTTCAACGGCGACCTCCGTTGGTATCACCGCGCGTATTCTCTCCGAGCGACACAAACTCGATTCACCCGAGGGCGTGACCATTCTCGCGGGCGCGGTCATAGATGATGTGTTGGGCATGATCCTTCTTGCAATCGGAATGGGCATTATCGCGGCTTCCGAAGCGTCCGGTGTTATTGACTGGGGACACATTAGGCTCATCGCGTTCAAGGCGGTGTCCGTGTGGCTGGCCGCCACGGCGATCGGCTTGCTGGCCGCGTTGAAGATTAGTGGAATGCTCAAGGCGTTCCACAACCGCTCCGTGATTGCCGTAATGGCCCTGGGGTTGGCCATGATCCTGGCGGGACTGTTTGAAGAGGCCGGGTTGGCCATGATCATCGGCGCCTACGTTATGGGGCTCACGCTCTCGCGGACCGACCTTAGCCAGGTGATCCAGGAGAAGTTGCACCCCCTCTACGTCTTCCTGGTGCCCGTCTTCTTCACCGTTATGGGAATGCTTGTGGATATCCGCGTTCTGGCCTCAAAAGAGGTACTGCTGTTCGGAATGCTCTACACGGTTGTTGCCGCCCTTGCCAAAATTGTCGGCTGTGGTGTGCCTGCCCTGTTCGCGAACTTCAATATGCGCGGTGCGCTGCGTATCGGCGCCGGCATGCTGCCGCGTGGTGAGGTCACCCTCATTATTGCAGGCGTTGGGTTGGCGGCCGGCTTGCTCAATCCGAAGATTTTCGGCGTTGTCGTCTTCATGACTTTCTGCGCGGCTCTGCTGGCCCCGCCAACGCTTGTGCACCTGTTCAAGGGGACGGAATCCGGCGTGCGCAGGCCAGTCGATGATGGAGGTTCCACAGAGCTCGTGTTTGCTTTCCCTTCGTTTATGACTGCTGAGCTATTGGTCGGAAAGCTGATGAGTGCTTTCGAAGATGAAGGATTCTTCGTCCATACCATCAGCCGTGATGAGCGACTGTACCAGCTCCGTAAGGAGGAGACCGTCATCGGGTTCCAACATCGTGATGCAGATATTGTGTTTGATGTGAAAGCCCCGCAGGTCCCGTTCGTCAACACGGCGATGGTGGAGGCCGTTGCCGAGCTGGAGCGTACCATTCGTGAGCTTCGAAAGCCGTTGGATCTTGCAGCCCTCAGCCGGCGCGTGCAGTCATCCGAGGCTGCCGTGCAGCCAGCCGCAGCCAGGTTGCGGGCCAATCTGCATCGTGAGCTACTCATTGCGGACTTGAAGGGGAACACAAAGGAAGCAGTGATCGAGGAGCTGCTGGATACCCTTGACCGGCATGGCTACCTCAAGGATGCAGCAGATGCCCGGCGCGCTGTTTTTGCTCGCGAGGAGAACATGTCGACCGGCATGCAGTTCGGGATCGCCATCCCGCACGGTCGCACCGATGCCGTGGATAGCCTCGTCTGCGCGATCGGCATCAAACCTGACGGCGTGGACTTCGATGCTGTTGATGGTAGACCATCACGCATCTTCGTACTGACGCTCTCGCCCCAGAGTTCTGCCGCGCCCCACATGCAATTCATGTCGATGGTGAGCCAGATTTTGAACGTACAGGGGCGTAGGGCTCTGCTGGGCTGTGACGATGAAGACGAGATGTACGCGGTGCTGTCCGGCGCGACAACGCCTTCAAAGCGCCTGTCTGTGATGGAGATGGTCAAGCTACGCAAAGACCGTCGTCCGGCGCTCAGCGACTTCCTACGGCGCGACCTCCTCATTCCCGATCTGCAGGGAGAGACGAAGGATGCCGTTATTGAGGAATTGCTGAATGCGCTGAATGCCACTGGGGCCATAGCATCGCTGGATGAGGCCCGTGCGGCCATCGTGGCGCGTGAAGCCCAGATGTCGACCGGCATGGAGCACGGAGTCGCCATTCCGCATGCCCGGACCGAATGCGTGGAGACCCTGATCTGCACGGTAGGTGTGAAGCGCGACGGGATTGATTTCGGGTCGCTTGACGGCGAGCCATCGCAGATCTTCGTGTTAACCCTCACGCCGAAGAGCGCCGACGTCCCGCATGTCCAGTTCATGGCCATGGTGAGCCGCGCCCTTGACGAGACCGGCCGCGAGCAGGTCCTCAAAGCCACCACACCCGACGCCCTCTGGGCCGCCCTGACGCGTGGGTAAGCCATTATTGCCACAATTGGCCTACGACTGTCATTTGCGGCCTTCGGCCGCGTCATTGGTTGTCATTACAGGCAGGCGAAGCCCTAGCCAACTCGGTTGAAATGAACCTCAGCTCGCATCAGTGCGAAACGATGCATCAACTCACAGGGCGGTGCGGACGCTTGAACCCCGGACTTGCTTCGTGGAGTTCAGAGTTCAGGCAAGCGAGGCAGACAAGCGGCAGAATTGAGCCGCCTGTCGCTTTCCCTGCCGCTCTGACTTCCCCCTGGACACTGAACACTTTGTGCTGCAATACATTATGGACCTCACGACAAATTGTTCGACTCATCTACTCATCCCGTCCGTGGATGACTACCTGATCGATCCTGGCTACCCAGCCAAAGCCTACTTTTAGCATCAGGCCCGTCGAGAGATCAACGGTGACCTTTGCCTAAAATACCCGTAATTTTCTTAAGTTGACTAAAATTTGTAAAAAACAACGGTTGACAAATAGCCTCTTTGTTGGTACCGGAGTTTCGATTGACACCGCAAACGATAGGTTTCCATACACAATTATGAAATTTCAATCTACCCGATCTCAAAAAGCGAGTTCTTATCACTGAAAAGGGGGGTGTAAATAGCCATGAAAAGATTAAAAAAAATTTTTCCCATAGTGTTTTTAATTACATTCGTCCTGTTACCCGCAGGTATAGCAAAAGCCACGACTATCCTTGAGGTAAGTTTTGCTGAAGTGATTCAGGGCGCTGAGCTTATCTTTGAAGGGCGGGTTTTGTCTGAGGAAACTCGCCCATCGCCTATCGATGGCAGACCATTTACATACTTCACCTTTGAAATTATTGATGTCATCAATGGCCCTTATTCGGGGAACTACATTGAGCTAGGCTTTGCTGGAGGCACGTTGAGAGGCTTGACTTTATCGGTATCTAATATGCGTATGCCGGAAATCGGGGAAAGGGGTGTTTACTTTGTGGAGTCTCTAACGCAGGAACTGGTTCATCCGCTCTATGGCTGGCATCAGGGGCATTATCTGGTAGTTACAGATCCGGCCAATCTCCAGGAAAAGGTAGTTCCCTTATTGACTAATCTAAATGTGCTCGCCACAGCGCAGACGGTGGACGAGTTCAAACAGAATGTGCGTGACATTATGGGAGGTGGACGATGAAAGCAAAAGCTCCTATTCGATGGCTAATAGCTTTATTGCTTGCGGTTGCATTTGTTGGCGTTTCTTACGCTTATGTACAGTGGGGTCCCCCTTGGCCTAGCTCGACAACCACATTTTATGTGAAGTACGACAATGGCACATATGACACGGCCTTTATAGAGGCCATGAATAAATGGAACGGCCTCTCAAATTTTAGTTTCTCCAGCAATACCAGCACCTATGTAGACCCCTGCAATTCCGTCAGTTCGCCTGACTATCTAAATAGTTATAATTTCAGTTCTAATAATTGTGATCGTGGATGGGGGGGGGCAACCCTTGCGGTTTGCTATCTGTGGTATTCCGGATCAACTAGGCTGGACACTGATGTTATCTTTAACTCTAATAGATCCTGGGGTGTCCATGACGGCACAACCACGTCGCCATATGACTTCAAAAGAGTGGCGGTGCACGAAGTGGGTCATGCACTTGGGTTAGGCCACGAAACCACGAATACGGCGATTATGAATCCATATTATAGTACGACCATAATTGGTCCCCAGACCGATGATATTAATGGTTTGGTAGCACTTTATGGTGGAACGACCCCTACGCCCACTGATCAGATATCTCTGAGAGCCTATAACGGTCAGTATTTAATAGCCGAGGGTGGTGGTGGGGATTTGGTCTATGCGAATCGTGATGCGATTGGTGCCTGGGAGAAATTTGAGCTTGTTGATTTAGGGAGCAATATGATAGCCCTGAAGGCATACAATGGTCAGTATTTAGTAGCCGAGGGTGGTGGTGGGGATTTGGTCTATGCAAATCGTGATGCGATTGGTACCTGGGAGAAATTTGAAAAGATCGTAATAAGTTCTTCGACTCTAAGTGAAATCCAGGCTATTCTTGAGTGGCAGCTGGAATAGTTCAGCAACATCCTCTTTATATGTATACCTATCTACTGGAAAAAGGCAAGATCACCCAGGACATGATTTCACTTTTGGATAAATGGCGGCACACCGGATTTAACGTATTCTCCGGGCCGCACATTTTGCCACGGAATGAAAAATCCATGGAGAATTCGGCCAGGTATCTTATTCGCGCATCTTTCTCCCTGGAACGGATGACCTACCATCGGGAAATCGGCCAGGTAGAATACCAATCCAAAGAATAGAACGGAACCAGGGCGTTCGATGTGCTGGAGTGGCTGGCTGCTATGTGTTCTCGCGTTCCCAACAAGGGAGAGCAGATGGTTCGTTACTATGGCCACACTACAGCAACGTATGTCGGGGACGTCGCAAGAAAGCTCAGACAGACGATCAAACCTCTTATATTCTGGAACCGGAGCTGACCGACAAGGCTTTCCGGCAAAACTGGTCACGGCTGATTCAAAAAATTTACGAGACTGATCCACTTACTTGTGGCAAGTGCCAGGGGCCGATGCGAGTCATCGTCTTTGTTGAAGATGAAGCTATCGTCAAAAAAATCTTGAAGCACCTTGGGATATAGGAGGTAAAGCTCAAACCCCGCCCAAAGGCTAATGCTCCACCCTTCATCCCGGATTCATACCCCATCCCTTCCGTGGATGACTACCTGATCGATCCTGACTGTCCAGCCAAAGCCTACATTTAAAAAAATACCA
>DCWS01000048.1 GCA_002328165.1 Desulfobacteraceae bacterium UBA2156
CCACTTCCCTTTGAAACGCTACATGCCTGCTATACCCTTCTGGCTTTTATCTGCCTTAAAATGGAATTACACTGGAAGTCAAACCCTATAGGAAAAGTGCGTAGTAATCTGACATTCTTTCAGAAATTGGCTAAGAAAAATTTTATGCAAAAAACTTGACAGTACCGAAATATGAGTTTAAGGTATGGACCATGATTCAAGCAGTTTATCGGGGGTGAAACTGTATTCCCTTGCGACGAAAGGTTTTGGGTCATAAATTAAAAAGAAAACGCCGGTTATTGGCCGGCGTTTGTTGGTGGAAACTGTTTGTGAATCAATCTCAGTCAATCTTAAGATTATTGCCTTTTAGAGTAAAAGAATCACCACAAAAACCTCTTGCGGGAATGCTAAAATCTCTTAAGACCTGTGCGTTTGTTTGATGAATAATCTCATGGGTTAATCGATCTACGTACAAGTCTCCAGGTCCTTCTCCTGAACAATCGGAATGGTGCCAATTCATTTTAAACATAGGGTCATTGTTCATTTTTATTCTCTCCTCTCGATTTGAATTAATTTTTGTTCTTGATTTCTTGGCCAATAATTACCCTCGCAGTTTAGTTAGATCATATTATCTAAATATATCACCCTATCCGGGCAACACGGCGGGTCACCTGTAGGAATTCTTGGGTACACTGGAAGGGGTAACTCTGGTTCTTCTATGACAAACGGTCGTTTTTGAAAAGGGAACCTTGGGAACCCATCCGGAAACGCATCCGGGAACCTTGGGAACCCATCCGTAGGAACTCTTAATTGTGGTATATATGGAATATGTATCATTTGTCCCTCCTTAGGTATGTCTGTGGTTGCTGATTTTAGTTTCCATCGCTAATTTGCAGGGCAAGGATAACTTATTGGGCCGCAATCGTTATTCTTCCCCTGCAACAAAACGTCCACTACCAATTGAGCTTTTGAGGCCCAATCCAAACCCTCCTTTCATGGTTTGGCTGAAGCCGTCAACCGATCGAAGCTGACGGCTTTTTCGATTTATGGCTTATTAGTTGAGAAAGCATCGCGCCCCATCCAGTGATTTTGATTGGCTTCGTGGTAGTCTCTCGGGCCAACGCCAACGTTTGCGTAAGGATTTTGCACCTGTCTGTCCAGGGAGCTGGGGCGCAAATCCTTAAACATATCAGGCCTTAAAGAGCTCACATTTACCAAAGGAACAAGATAATTGGATTCCATCATTGTATATCACCTCCTTTCATATTGGATTTACTACCTACATCCGCTGATTTCTGCTCGACATCGACCGGTTGTTTGCTTTATATTTCCCGTTCATTATCGTTATCGATCTTTATAGGGGAAACCGGTCATTTTTTTGATGTGGCGTTGAATTTTGGATGCCATTGACTTCCATATCGGAAGTTGCGCCGTGATTCGGCCAAATTATATGCTTTTTGTAAAAAATTTTCTGAAAATAGCCGGTTTACCGCAAGACAGACGATATGTATTTATGAATACCGGGTCCCCAATGATTCTAAAGCAAAGGAGGTCGGGTGGATGAAGCCACTATACGAAAGTCACGAAATGCAATTCCTAAAACAGCTGACCGAGCTGACCGAAACCTTTCCCCTTTCCGGCCCAGATGATAAACTGAAGCGGGTGCTCAAGCTGAAAGAGTTGCTGGGTCTCGCAGTAAAAATGGCAAAGCGCAAATTTTATGAGATGCCAGTGTCGTTTCGGGAGACGCACCCGGTCGATTTCTGGATCAATGAAGCGTTACTCATCCTTTTTGTTAACCTTGTCCCCGAATATAATCCGGCAAAAGACGTCCCTTTTGATAAATTCGTAGGTTGGAGACTTCCGCGAAGATTGGAAAATGTTACAAAAATTATTTTCAAAGATAACCCTCCGGTCGACAATGATCTTTACCTCGTGATCCAAAATGAAAAGCGCAGGCAAGGCCAGGACCCTTCGGCAGAAAGCATCTCCGATTTGACCGGTCGTAGCATCGAAGATGTTCGTAACATCATGGAAAGGGGGTTTTCCCTCCGGGTTGTCAAACGGGCCGACGTTGGCGAGCTTGAAAGTATCGGTGAAGCATCTGATTATTTTACGGCAGGAAAAAATATGTACCAGCGTTCACCCGAAACACAATATATCCAAATGGAAGAACGCCGGGAGGTGCGCATGATTTTATGGGAGTGCTACAGAAAGATGACTCCGTACCTTAAGGTGCTATTTGTGCAGCGTTTTTTGGAGGAAAGATCCTGCGAAAGCCTTGCAAAAACAGCGTTTTTTAAACGCACTGCTCGGCAGATTCGAAAGGATGCCATAAAGGCGCGCAAAGTATTAATTTCGTGTGTAGAAAACAAAATTAAAAAGCCTATTGACCTAACGGCTGTATTTGGAAATCCCCGTAAGGAGATCAAAATCAAAAGTCCGACACTGCATCATCAATGATGCAAAGTACAGGAGAATAAAGATGATGGAACAAAAAATACTTAGCACCATCTTAGAAGATGCGCGAAAGATTTTTAAGCAAGACGGGACGGGGCTTGATTGCCCGCTTGATACGGTACTGTTTGATTACGTGCACGGCACGCTCACAGAAGCCGAGCAGTTAACCGTTGCAGGTCACATCGAAAAATGCGAGCGTTGCCGCATTACGGAGCTAAAGATGGACGTCGAGCAGATACGGTGGGAGAAAACTTTTGACCGGGATCCCGATGTGGCCATTTCAGATATACTCGGGGCAGAACGCGCCGGACAGCTTTGGGCTACGATTAAAGCAAATCAATCGAAAACCCCGGCTCGGGCCTTACAAAAAAAGGCCGGAGTGTGTTTGGAGCAATTCCGGCAACGAATTAAAGAAGGCGCCGATGAAATCAAGGCCGCCCTTGAGACCCTACAGTTTTCCTTGCGCGAACCGATGCCGGCCCGGGGGAAGGATAAAATTGCAAAAGATGTGATGGTCCTGGGGAAAAAAGCGCCTGTCTATTCGTTTTCTGTACCGGAAAACGTCCGCTATCAAACACTGATAACGGTGCAACCGGAAAAACAAACTATCATTGTTTTGTATGAAAACTTCGAGGTCAATCAGCCGTTTTCCATCAGCCCAGAATTTATCGAAAAAGACGAAGGAAAAAACCAGTTGCTTCTGCTGCTCACCGAAACACCTCTGCCTATAAGGTCCGAGGAAGAGGAGATCTCGCCCGAGCGCCTAATTGAAATCATTGATTGTGTTGATCAAAAAAAAGAGAGCGTCGTTAATTTTGAAGTCGATGTTGTAAATAAGGAATGAGTCCATGGACAAGGCGGATCATCAAAATACGGGTGCGTATCTTAAGACACTGCAACAAATGTTTCAGGGATCTGAACACGAGAAACCCTTGACTGTGCTTCTGACCATGGTCAACGATATCATCAAGGATAAAGTCGCTCCCGAAGATGTGTTTGAAATTTATCGTCGCCTCGGGGAAGGTTTTTACATGCTTGCTATCGGAGATCGGGCAGAAAACCTGGAACTGATGATTGCGTATTTAAAGAAAGCCCTTGCTCAGTTAGGTTTAAAGCCGGTTATTGAAAATTGGG
>DCWS01000052.1 GCA_002328165.1 Desulfobacteraceae bacterium UBA2156
AGCGAGCGCATTCTCCGTGGCTTGTCGGAGGCTAACGAAGATCCCGCTCAATCGAGGCTGCAGGGTTCTTCAATAATAATCCCCAAAGCTGGGAAAAAAGCATTCCGGACAGCATCAATCCGCACCCGAATGCTTCCCTGACCGTCAGGATTTCGCCCAAAACGATTCGACCACCGACAGCCGCAAAGACCGCTTCCAGACTCAAAAAGACCGCCGCATGGGCTGGATGGGCGTTCCGCTGCCCGACTACCTGTAAAGTGTAGCCCACACCGACTGAGAGGACG
Source organism: Desulfobacteraceae bacterium UBA2156 (assembly GCA_002328165.1). GTDB lineage: Bacteria > Desulfobacterota > Desulfobacteria > Desulfobacterales > UBA2156 > UBA2156. The sequence goes on from DCWS01000052.1 coordinate 285, forward strand.
CCGCCATATAAAATCGGAACCGCCGCACGGGAGAGTCCATAGAGTGTGAATGTTTCGAAAAAGAACGCCGTGATCAGGCTCAGGATGGCGCATATTGCATACTGAAAAAAGGCGAGTTGTAAAGAATCGATTTTAGATGAGAGCCCTCCGATGATGAGGACATGCCCAGCCCAGAAAAATGCGCCGATAATTTCCAGCAAATCGCCGAAGGAGATAGTTAAATGTTCGGTTACACTCAATAGATATAGCCCAGCTGCGGCCAGAGAGGCACCGACCCAGGTACCGAAACTTGTCTGCGTTCTCCAGAATAGCGCAAGGAGCGGGACAATAACCACATAAAGTCCGGTTATAAAACCTGCATTTCCCGCCGTTGTATAAACTAGACCCACCTGTTGAAAAGACGCACCGGAAAATAGAACGAAGCCGGCCAGGGCACCAGCTGAAATGGTCGTTTTTATCCCCAAAGAGACCGACTTTTTTGCCGGATGAATCGGTCGCAGCCCTTTTTTTAGAACCAAGGGCAAAAGGACCAGGCAGCCGAGGGCAAACCGGAACCCGTTAAACAAAAATGGTCCAATATGAACCATCCCTATCCGTTGGGCCACAAAGGCGAAGCCCCAAATGATCGCGGCAAGAAGAAGCAGGCCGTCGGATTTCAGTAAATTTCTCAATCTCCCATTTTTGCCATGAAATCGTCATACAAGGTTTCAAGTGCCAGTTTGTGTTTCGCTTCTTCCTGGCAAAGTATCTTGAAAAGTTTTTCTATGTCTTCTTTTTGAGCCAGTTTCAGGAGATCATTGTAAAGTTTCAGCGCTTTTCCCTCCCGCTTCATGGCAATGAGCAGGATATCGCTGTATGACATCCCTTTTTTGTAATCCATGTCGATGGTGTAATCGCTTCGTTTTAAGTCAGGTATCCATTTAAACTTATATTTACCGATGCCTTCATCGATGCCCTCCTGTTCAAATTTTTCAAGAAGAGCCCGGTGTTTGTTTTCTTCTTGAGCGAACTCCTTAAACATCTCTATTGATCCTGAAAAAGGTTCTTGTTCATAGATCGTTTCATAGAAGGCAGCAGCCTCTTTTTCTTTCTCAATGGCAAAATGGATAACCCCCTTTAAACCTTTAAAGCGCATTGCTATCTCCCTTCGGTGTGAATTGAACCGAATTGTACGATGCGGTTCCTGTTGAAATCAAGAAGATTTTCTCTCTCTTTTCGATTGAAATCATCGACTGGTGATCTTAAATTCTCTGTTTTTTGGTTAAATCTTAAAGTACAAAATTCTTGACTTCAATTCGTTTGTTGTATATATCTACTCGCTTGGCCATTTTCTGGTTAACTTACAGGACGCTTAATCAAGGAGCAAATAATGACAGCATCGGCACTCGAATTCAAACCCGAAAGTGCAAATTCTCTAATGAAAGAGGTCATGGAACGGTCGGGGCAGAACCTGACGGCCTGTTATCAGTGCAGGCGCTGTGCGGCCGGCTGCCCGGTCGGTGAGGAAACCGGGTTTGTTACACCAGACCTGCTCATTCGAATGGTGGCGTTCGGTGACCGGGAACAGGCGCTAAACAATCAATTGGTCTGGAAATGCGTGTCCTGCTATACCTGCGGTACAAGGTGCCCCAACGATATTCAAACTGCCAGGATCACCGAAACCATTAAAAAGATGTCCAAAGAAGCCCATCTGGAGGCATTGAACCATAAAGTCGCCCATTTCCATAAAAGTTTTACCGATGCAGGCCTGGGCCGGGGTAGGGTTAATGAAATGGCGTTTATGACTTTCTATGAAATAAAAAACACGATAACAGAAATAAAAAAACTGAATTTTAATAATATTTACAAGGAGTTAAAACAGCAGTCCAAACTCGGCCTTTCGTTACACAAACTCAAACGCATGCATTTTGGGTTTCAGTCGGCCAAGGGACGAAAAGAGCTGAAGCGCCTTTACAAGATGCAAGATAAAATAAGAGGTTAAGAATGGATATTGCGTATTATCCCGGATGTAGTTTGCACGCCTCTTCCTTACTTTATGATGTTCAGAGCCGGCGAATATTCAATGAAATCGGTATTTATCTCAAAGAAATAGAGGATTGGAACTGCTGCGGAGCGATTTCCGCCGGTAAAGTGGATGACCTGTTGGCGGTGGCGATGCCTGCCCGAAATCTGGGGATTGCCGAAAGCGCGGGCTTTTCCGAAATGATGATCCCGTGTTCAGCCTGCTATTCGAGGACTCTGGTCGCCCAAAAAGCCCTCGATGAAGCACCGGCTTTAAAGGAAAATATCAACGCTGAACTCTCGAAAAAAATAAGGGGAAAGATTAAGGTTTCATCTATTTTGGAGGTGCTTCTTACCGCGGTTGTGTCAGGAGATCTGGCGGAAAAGATAACCAAAAAGCTCAAGGGGCTAAAACCGGTATGCTATTATGGCTGCCTGCTGACCCGGTTTCCACAAACGGTTTCTGTACCAGATGATGTGGAGAATCCACAGGGGATGGAGAAGATTTTGAAAGTGCTGGGAGTCAATGCGATCGATTGGAGCTATAAGACCGACTGCTGTGGTGCTTCCGCCGCTATTAACGATGAAGAGACCGGACTCAAACTGATGGCAAGCATCATGGGGGATGCGGTTGCAAGGGAAGCGAACTGCTTTGTGACCACCTGCCACATGTGCCAAATGAATATGGATGCTTATCAGGAACGTTTTTGTAAAAAATATGATATCCCGCAACGACTGCCGGTCTATTTTATCACCGAACTGATCGGAGTTGCCATGGGGCTCAGTCCGGGGGAGCTACAAATCGATCGGCATTTTGTTGAGAGCACCCGGCTTTTGAAGGAGTTAAACCTGGTATGAGTGAGAAGGAATCTACCAAAACCACGAAAAGCGGATCTGTTCTGATCGTTGGTGGCGGAATCGGTGGAATGCAGGCCGCACTCGATCTTGCAAATACGGGCTTTAAAGTCCACCTGGTGCAAAAAGACTCTTCCATCGGAGGGACCATGGTTATGCTGGACAAAACCTTTCCCACCGGGGACTGTTCGATGTGCATGATTTCGCCCAAAATGGTGGAACTGGGTCGGCACCCTGATATTGCCCTTTATACCCTGGCCGAGGTGATTTCGGTTGAGGGAGAGCCGGGCAGATTTACGGCCAAGGTCAGACAGCAGCCCCGCTATGTCGATCCGGAATTGTGCACCGGGTGCGGGATCTGCGAGGAGAAATGTCCTAAAAAAGTCAGCAGCGAATACGAACAGGGCCTTATGATCAGAAAGGCGATTTACTCCCTTTTTCTCCAGGCTTTGCCGAATACCTTTGTCATCAGTCGGCCGGATTGTATTTATTTCAAAAATGGGAAGTGCAAAGCCTGCGAGAAGTTCTGTCCGGCCGGTGCGATCAAATGGGACGACACGGAGAAAGTGTTTGATGTAGAAGCTGGGGCGATTATTCTCAGCCCGGGTCTCGATCGATACGACCCTGTGGTTCGGCAGGAACTGGGTTTGGGTAGATGGCCGAATGTGGTCACTTCCATCCAGTTCGAGCGTATGCTTTCGGCTTCCGGACCATACCAAGGGATGGTTAAGAGGCCCGGGGATGGAAAGCACCCGCGGAAGATCGGATGGATTCAATGCGTTGGTTCCCGAGATTCCCACAACGCAAATCCCTGGTGTTCATCGGTATGCTGTATGTACGCCACCAAACAGGCGGTCATCGCAAAAGAACATGACCATCTGATCGAGCCAACGGTTTTCTATATGGAGATGAGGGCTTTTGGCAAGGATTTTGATAAGTACGTCGATCGTGCCAAGGATGAGGTTGGCGTACGCTATCAAAGGGCGATGATTTCGGCGGTCCGGGAAGAACCTGGAACCGGCAATCTGATTTTCAGGTATGCAAATGAGGATGGAACACTGGTTGATGAAACCTTTGACATGGCGGTGCTCTCCATCGGCATTGAACCGCGTGGAGACGCCGAAGCGTTTGCCAAGATTTTTGGTATCGAACCAAACGTTTACCAATTTGCAAAGACCACTGAGTTCAACCCGGCTGAAACATCCCGACCCGGCATATATGTTACCGGCACTTATCAGGGACCGAAGGACATTCCAGAGACCGTGATGCAGGGTAGTGCTGTAGCCGGCAGCGCAATGGCGCTTTTGGGTGAATCCCGTGGCAGTGAGATAATGGTCAAAAAATTACCTCCTGAGCGGGATGTAGAAACAGAAGACACCCGTGTCGGATTATTCGTCTGCCACTGTGGAACTAATATTTCCCAGACTATCGATGTACAAAAGGTGGCAGAAAAAGGGGGTGAGCTGCCCGATGTCGTCCACTCCGAGGATGTGCTTTATGCCTGTGCCCAGGACGGCCAAGAAAAGATCAAAAAACTGGTCAAGGAGAAAAAGCTGAACCGGGTAGTGGTTGCAGCCTGTACCCCTAGAACCCATGAGCCACTTTTTCAAGAGACCATTCGGGATGCCGGCATTAACAAGTACCTTTTTGAGTTGGCTGATATTCGTGAACAGTGTTCATGGTGTCATATGGGACAAAATAAAGTCGCAACGGAAAAAGCCATGGATATCGTAAAAATGAATGTTGCCAAGGCAAGGCTTCTTGAACCGGTCGAATCTGGCTTTGTTGATGTCACCCATGCGGCGATGATTATCGGCGGTGGTATCGCCGGAATGGTGGCGGCCATTTCACTGGCGGATCAGGGTCATCATGCCCATATTGTCGAAAAAGAAAGTCGTTTGGGCGGTTTGGTCAACAACCTCTACCGCACCCTTGACGGGAGCGATGTCCAGGCGTTTTTATCGGACAAAATTGTGCAGGTGGAACAACACCCAAAAATTACGATACACTTGGGAGTTGAAGTCAAAAGGACTGACGGTTTTGTCGGCAACTTCAAAACAACGTTGACCGACGGTACCTTCCTGGAACACGGCGTCATATTGATTGCAACCGGCGGCCATGCCTATGAGCCGACCGAATACCGATTTGGGGAGACTGACCGGATTATTACACAACGGGATCTTGAAGGCCGGTTGGAGCGCGAAGTTCCCCAGTCGGGCCAACGTTATGTGATGATCCAGTGTGTGGGGTCCCGTGAAGAACCTAACAACTACTGCTCCAGAATCTGTTGCCAGGATGCGATCAAAAATGCCATCTCCATTAAGGAAAAATCGCCGGGCACTCAAGTGACCATTTTTTATCGTGATATTCGGACCTACGGTCTGAGGGAGGATTACTATAAGAAGGCCCGGGACAAGGGCATTTTTTTCGTGCGGTTTACGGTCGACCGGAAACCGGAAGTTGAAATCACGCTCGGAGGAGTCCAGATAAAGGCTTTCGATTACATGCTGAACCGGGAAATTACCATGGGGACGGAATATTTGGTCCTTTCAACCGGTTTAAGGCCGCACAACACATCCGATCAGGTTGGTAAGATGTACAAGCTGACAAGGAATCCGGATGGATATTTTCTTGAAGCACATGTTAAGCTCAGGCCGGTCGACTTTCCGAGTGAGGGTCTTTTTCTTGCCGGGCTTGCCCATGCACCTAAAAATCTGGATGAAACCATCAGCCAGGCCCTGGCTGCTGCAGGCCGTGCAGGCGTCTTGCTCGCCAAAGAAACTCTGGGCGTTTCTGGGATTATTTCCAAACATAACAGGGAGGTCTGTATGTCTTGCCTGACCTGTCTGAGGATCTGCCCCTTTGATTCGCCGTTCATCGACAAAGATGGCCGAATCAGTCACAACGAGGTCAAATGTTTGGGGTGCGGGATCTGCGCCTCGATCTGCCCGATGAAAGCGTTCCAGGTAAATAATTTCAGAGATGATCAGATCGATGCGATGATTGACGCTCTGACCGAGGATAGCCAAACTTGACGCATTGCTCGATTAATAATTAAACTCCGGTCCATAAAAAAAGTGATGGGAATGCCAGAACAAGCAGAATCAGAACTCGAGCAACAGATTTCCTCTGTGGAAAAAGCACATGAAAGCCCCCAGGGCTGGGAACCTAACATTCTTGCGTTTGCATGCCACTACTGTGCCTTTGCTGCAGCCGATCTGGCTGGGGTGATGAGACTCTCATATCCAGCCAACGTAAAAATTATCCGACTTCCCTGCACCGGCAAACTGGATGAAAAACATGTGCTGCGTGCTTTTGTGCGAGGTGTTGACGGCGTATTTGTCGCCGGATGACTGGAAGGCCAATGCCATTTCCTGGAAGGAAATATAAGTGCAAAAATAAAGACTGAGATCCTGAAACATCTGTTGCTGGAGGTCGGCCTCGACCCGGCCCGAATGGCTATGTACAACCTCTCTGCTGCGATGGGGCCAAGATGGACAGAGATCTGCACCGAGTTCACGGAAACGATCAAAAAATTGGGTCCGTCTCCCATCTGGCTGATCGATCAAAAACTAAAAAAGAAAAGGGCAGGGGAGGAACAATGATTGTCGGAAAGAGAAAACCCTTTGAAGAAATTAAAGAGATGCTGAAAAAGTACAAAAAAATCCTCAATGTGGGCTGCGGAACATGTATTTCAGTTTGCCTTACCGGTGGGGAAAAGGAAGTGAAGATATTAAATGCAGAGCTCGAAATGGCAAGAAAACTTGAGGAAAATCCTATCGAGCTGGGTGCCTCTTGTGTCGAAAGGCAGTGCGACAGGGAATTTTTAGCCGAGCTTGATCCTATCGTTGAGGATTATGAAGCGATCTTGTCCATGGCCTGCGGCGTAGGGATACAATTTTTAGCTGAGCGGTTTCCCGAAAAGCCGGTTTTGCCCGCGGTGGATACCTCTGGCTTAGCTGTAAATCAGGATGTGGGCTGGTATGAAGAACGATGCCGGTCATGCAGTAGCTGTGTGCTGGCCTGGACGGGCGGCATATGTCCGGTCACACTGTGTGCCAAAGGCCTTTATAACGGACCGTGCGGCGGAACGGATAAAGGGAGCTGTGAAATAGATAAAGATCAGCCCTGTGCCTGGTATATGATTTATGAACGGCTGGCTGGCCAAAAACGGCTTGACTGTATAACGAATATTCAAGCGCCCAATGAATGGGAGGATCAGGTTCCACGTACACTTCTTCACCACGGCTATAAAAAGCGCAACCATAGTGACAAAAATTAAAATCGATTCAACCGGAAATTAAACTCAATTTTGGTACCATCACAGAGGAAAACAATGAAGTCAGGAAGTAATTTAGAGAAAATTTTAAAAGCGGGTCATTTCGCATTTACCGGTGAACTGGGTCCGCCTCGCGGAACCAGCGCTGAGGAGGTGAGAAAAAAGGCCGCTCACCTGAAAGGAAAGGTAGATGCAGTTAATATCACCGATAACCAGACTGCAGTTGTTCGTATGGCGAGCTGGGCCGCATGCATCATTTTAATTCAGGAAGGGTTGGAACCCAATTACCAGATGGTATGCCGGGATAGAAACCGCCTTGCCATGCAGGCGGATATTCTGGGCGCGTATGCGCATGGGATTCGAAACATGCTCTGTCTTTCCGGTGACCACTGCAAATTTGGCGACCACCCCCACGCAAAAGGGGTTTTTGACATCGATTCCATGCAACTGATCCAGATGGTAAAAAAAATGCGCGACGAGGGAAAGTTTCTCAGCGGTAGCGAGCTTGAAGAACCACCGAAGATTTTTATCGGAGCGGCAGCAAATCCGTTTGCAGATCCGTTTGAATGGCGGGTCCATCGTCTGGCAAAGAAAATAAATGCCGGCGTCGATTTTATTCAATCCCAGTGCATCTACAACATGGAAAAGTTCCAGGAATGGATCAAACAGTCCAATGAAATGGGCCTGACGGAAAAGGTTTATATTCTTGCCGGGGTGACACCGATGAAAAGCGTCGGCATGGCGAAGTATATGAAAAACAATGTTCCGGGGATGGATGTTCCGGATGAAATTATCAACCGTCTCAAGGGCGTTGACAAGAAAAAACAGGGGGATGAAGGGATAAAGATCGCCTGTGAGCAGATTGAGCAATTTAAGGAAATGAAGGGGGTTTCAGGCGTGCATCTCATGGCTATCGAATGGGAACATAAGGTACCAGAGATCACCGAAAGAGCGAAAGTATTGCCTCGACCACAGGTTGACTGACTTCAAACAGCAGCGTGCCTGTTTTCGGTTAACAAACCCGATCTTTTTATTTTTCTGAAAAATTTTATTCGGCCCACCCAGGAGGATTGGAGGTGTGAAGTTTGACTTATCGATTAACCCGGCCCGATTGATTTGGCCGGGTTTTTTTATCCGTTGTCGGCCAAGTATGCTGTTGAAAAGAATTTTCAATAAACACTTGTACACTTCTTGGCTATTTGGTAAACAGAACGTGTGTGATTTCTGACAGATCTTTTAAATTCACGGTGTCAAAGAAAGGGGGGAAGAAGAAAAAGACCCAGTAAAACCGATTGGCGGAGATATTTTTAACCATAAATTCATCAAAAGGAGGTTCAAATGAAAAAGATATTAATCCTCGGAATGGCGCTTTTATTCGGGTTTGTTGTTTATATGGGGGCTACGCCGGCCGAAACCCACGCCAAGACCACTTTTATAACCATCGGTACAGGCGGGATTACCGGCGTTTATTATCCCACTGGGGGCGCAATAGCCAGGACCGTCAACAAAAAACGGAAAGAGTACGGCATTCGTTGTACGGTAGAATCAACGGGCGGATCGGTGTTCAACGTCAATGCCGTTATGTCCGGTGACCTTCAGTTCGGTGTTGTACAATCAGATCGGCAGTTTCAGGCGATTAACGGTCTTGCTGAATGGAAGGACAAAGGACCACAGAAAGACCTTCGGGCAGTTTTCAGCGTTCACCCTGAATCGATCACCCTTGTCGCTGCTGTTGATGCAGGCATCAAAGACATCACAGACCTCAAAGGGAAGAAGGTAAATATCGGCAACCCCGGTTCCGGCCAACGCCAGAATTCCATCGATGCACTCGCGGCCGTTGGAATTGATTACAAAAAAGACATGCAGGCAGAGGGAATTAAGGCTTCTGAATCAGCCGGCCTGCTCCAGGACGGCAGGATCGATGCCTTTTTTTATACCGTCGGCCATCCAAACGGGTCGATAAAGGAAGCGACATCCGGTAAGAGAAAGGTGCGATTTGCCTCCATCACCGGTGTGGATAAACTTCTGGCAAAATATCCCTACTATGCCAAAGCCAAAATACCTGCTAGCTTATACCCGAGTGCAGAAAACAAGGCAGATGTGGACACATTCGGTGTAAAGGCAACTTTTGTTACCTCGGCAAAGGTGCCGGATAATGTGGTCTACGCTGTTACCAAAGAAGTGTTTGAGAATTTTGAGGCATTCAAAAAGCTGCATCCGGCCTATCAGGTCCTGACCAAAAAAGGTATGCTGGAGGGGCTGTCCGCACCGATCCATCCAGGTGCCATGAAATACTACAAAGAAGCCGGCCTTAAATAGTTTTCTCAGAGCTTTTAAACTGCAGAGCGGCGGAACCAATCTTTCAGGATAAGGTTCTGCCGCCCGCTTAATAATGAAGACCTATAAAGTGGCCAATCTCACCCCACATCACCTCTTAAATCTTTTTTAAATTAAACTATAAAACGGCCATACAGAAAATTCCTGTCCTTACACTTGTGCTATATTTTTGAGATCACCTCTGATTAACAGAAGATTTAGGTGACGGACATGAGCGAAAATGAAATCCATGAGACAAATGACACCCTGAACGAAGACAACGGCCTTGCACTGGCCCGAAAAATGGCCGAGGAAGAAGAGGGAATCGGCCGTCGCCCCAAAGGACCCTCCAGGTACATCATTCCGACTGTCGCGGTGATTTGGAGCTTTTTCCAGCTTTCTATTGCCAGCTGGCTGATCCTCGACTCCACGTTTATCAGAGCCATCCATCTCGGTTTTGCCATTTTGATTGTCTTTCTCAACTACCCTCTTTTCAAAAAGCCTCGTTTCGGTCTTAAATTTCTATCTGCCAGCGACACAATTCCGATCATGGACTATGTCATCGCCATAATGGCCGCGTTTACAGCGCTCTATATAATGATTGATTATGCAGGTATAACAACACGCTATGGTGCACCCATACTACGGGATGTTATTGTGGGGATTGCCCTAACCGTGTTTTTGCTTGAAGCTTCACGACGGGTGATCGGTCCGGCTTTACCGATCATTGCATTGTTGTTTTGCTGTTATGCATTTTTTGGCCCTTACATGCCGGATGTTATCGCGTTTAAAGGGGTTTCCATGAACCGATTCGTCGGTCAGATGAGCATGTCCACGGAAGGGATTTATGGGATTCCTTTAGACGTCTCCGCAACCATTGTGTTTCTGTTTGTCCTTTTTGGCGCCATGATGGACAAGGCAGGGGCTGGGCACTATTTTATCCAGCTCGCTCTGAGCCTTTTGGGCGGATTTAAAGGCGGCCCTGCAAAAGCCGCTATTGTGGGAAGCGGACTGACAGGGATGGTATCGGGTTCCAGCATTGCCAACATCGTAACGACCGGAACTTTTACCATACCGATGATGAAAAAGGTCGGTTATCCTCCTACAAAAGCCGCAGCCGTTGAGGTCGCTGCCAGCACCGACGGCCAATTGGCGCCGCCGATCATGGGTGCGGCGGCTTTTATTATTGCCGAATATGTGAATGTTCCCTATATACAGGTGGTTAAGGCCGCCATCATACCAGCGTTTGCTTCTTATGCAGCCCTGTTCTTTATCACCCATATTGAAGCATCCAAGCTGGGACTAAAGGGATTGTCCCGTGCTGAACTCCCTCTTTTTTTTAAAACACTTATCGGCGGAGTACATTTCCTGATACCGATCGGTATGCTTCTGTATGAACTGATTATCGCACGGCATTCACCTGAGCTGGCTGCTTTTCACGCCATATGGGTCATGGCGGCATTGATGCTGTTTCAGGGCCCTGTAAAGGCATATCTGAACAAGCAACCGATCAGGCCTGCGTTTCGGCAGAGTATCATCGACATTTTTTCTTCCCTTGCCACCGGTGCCCGAAATATGGTAGCGGTTGCCCTCGCGACAGCCGCAGCGGGAATTATTGTCGGCGTTGTAGCTCTGGGCCTCGGCGGACTGATTACCGAAATCATCGACATCATTTCCATGGGTAACATTTATTTGATGCTGGTGATAACGGCATTTGCAAGCCTGCTCATCGGTATGGGGCTCCCGACCACGGCAACTTATATCGTCATGGCTTCTCTGACCGCACCGGCCATCGTAACCATTGCCGGTTACCAAGAATGGCTTGTTCCTCTGATGTCGGCGCACCTGTTCTGTTTTTATTTCGGCATCCTGGCCGATGATACGCCGCCGGTCGGTCTAGCCGCCTATGCGGCTGCCGCAATTGCCAAGTCGCCACCGATTCCAACCGGCCTGCAGGGGTTTATGTATGACATCCGGACCGCCATCCTGCCGTTTATGTTCATTTTTAACAGCGACTTGATCCTTCATAATATCAACAGCTGGTTTCAGGGAATTCTCATATTTTTAATGGCATGCATCGGTAACTTTGCCTTTGCGTCCGCCACCCAGGGGTGGTTTGTGGCGCGCAACAGGTTTTACGAAGTGCCGCTATTTTTATCCGTTACATTCATGCTGATGCGTCCTGATGCGGTTTCGTCATGGATCGGTATCGCACACGATCAGCGGTACTGGGTCTATCCGATCGGCCTTGCAATGTACGGCATGATCTACCTGATGCAGAGAGTTCGCATTCCAAAGACGGCCGCAGGTTTGGCCCAATAAAGCATGGAAATATTAAATAAAGGTTGTTAGTTAAGCGACTGCTGACAAAAGAAACCTGAATTAATGAATGAAATAAAAAAGATACTGGTCGCCCTCGCATTTTCAGAATATTCTTTCGGTATTTTTAGCTATGCGGCAAAGCTGGCCGAATGCATGGATGCGGAAATCGTGGTGGTAAATATCATCAACTCTCGGGATGTTCAAGCGGTCTCAACGATCACTTCCATGGGCTACGAAGTTGACGGGAACAACTTTGTCAACAGCATCAAAGGTGAGCGATTGGTCAAGCTGAACGGATTTATAAAAGAATCTGCTCTTCCGCCTGAAAAGACCCAAACCATCTTCAGGGTCGGTAACCCCTCTGTTGAATTGTTGAAAATAGCAGTGGAGGAAGATGTGGATCTCATTGTGATGGGGATCAAAGCCGAGCCCGATTGGGAATTTTTTTGTTGGTTCGGTGGCTGAAAAGCTATTCCGCCGTTCGCCCGCAACAATTTTGTTTTACCGGGATGAAAAGCAAAAAAAACGGTTAAAACAACGAATTTCACTCAAATAGAACTAGACCGGCAACCGGAATTTTAAGGAAAATTCTCTTTTTGCTTCGAACCAGGCCCTAAACGAGATACGGTATCTGAAACTCTTTTTTACTCATGTTTTCGAACAGATTGATGAAAGGAGAGTAAAGATAAACCCGAGAAAACCATCCATAATTGCAATCGCCGTGATCTGGATTTTTTTTCGACGGTCTACCGGGGATGGCCGGCGAACGCTTCATGGACAACAAGGATGGAACCATAACGGATCATTTGTCTGGATTAATGCGGGCCAATACCGACAACCAGGGCGATATCGATTGGATACAGGCGGAAAAATGGGTTAAATTCACATTTTCGTATACACTTGAAAAAATGTATGATGACTGGCGTTTACCATCAATGGCGGAAATCAAAAGCCTCTATGTAACCGATCCAAACTATAAAGGATATGAAACCGAATGCGGGCAGGTGGTCAAAATAGTAACCGAGATAAAACTTACCTGCGGATGGGTATGGACATCGGAGAAAAAAACGATAACCGCCCGGGTTTATAATTTCCACCGCGGATATCATTACACAGACCGAATGTTGAAAAAAAAGGCATATCGGGTTTTATCGGTGCACTCGCTAAAATGATAAACACGAACTCAAGTTTCGCGCTCCAATCTACCTGAGTGCCCCACGCCGGATAGGATCTTATTAAAATTAAAGGTGTTAAACCTGAGTTATTAAGAAAAGCAATTTCCGGGTCAAGTCCGGAGGCCGGATTCTACGGAGAAAAATAAATATGGAGAAGGACAGGCTTAAAAAGTTGAAGATTGTTTTAGATCTGGAAAAGGTCAACTCGCTAAATGCCAAAGGGTGCCCTGCCTGCGGTAGAAAGTTCTCTCTCGGTGACACAGCGGTGCTGGCCTGTGGTGCGTGGGAAGGCAGGCCAAAATTTATTCATGAAAATGAAGCCGTTTTTGACAAAAAGACTTCATCTTATGTTGAACGCCGGTGCTATGAAGCAGGAAAAAAATGAGTCATTTTTTGGATCTCAAGATCTGCTATGACAATCCTACACCATCTATTTGTGCCTCGCAGTAGGGGCATCGACTTTTTTTTATCCGGTTTTTTCGAATATAAAAACCCCATCGATCAATAAGGATTTTGCCACAGTTGTAGCAGAAGGTGTGCTCGCCGTCTTCCCCCGGAACATTGCCGGTATAAACATATTTTAAACCCGCTTTGATGCCGATTTTCCGTGCTTTGACAAGGGTTTCCACAGGTGTTGATGGCTGATCGGTTAATCGGTATGTGGGATGAAATCGGCTGATGTGCCATGGGGTTTCAGGACCCATCGATGTGGCCATAAATGATGCCATGCGGGTGAGTTCGTTTTCGTCGTCGTTTAGTCCCGGTATGAGAAGGGTGGTTACCTCTACAAATATGCCAAGGGATTTCATTTGCATTAGAGTCTCTTTCACATGTGTTAGCTTGGCCCCGCAATATTTCTTATAAAATTCATCATTAAAAGCTTTTAAATCAACATTTGCTGCATCCAGGAAAGGGTAGAACATTTGCAATGCTTCAGGCGTCATGTACCCATTGGTGACGAACACGTTCCGAATTCCCTTTTCGTATGCGATTTTTGAGGTGTCCAAGGCAAATTCAAAAAAAACAGTCGGCTCCGTATATGTATAGGCGATACTTTTACAATTCTCCTCCAACGCTTCAGCCACAACTTTTTCCGGTGTGGAAACATCCCCCATAATTAAACCGTTACAATCTGATGGCATTTGGGCTATATCGGCATTTTGACAGAAAAGGCATTTAAAATTACATCCCACCGTGGCAATGGAAAAGGAAAGACTCCCCGGAAGAAGATGAAAGAAAGGTTTTTTTTCGATAGGGTCGACATGCCGGGCTATGAGTTGGCCGTACACAAGTGTCTTCAATATACCGGATCGGTTTTCACGGACATTGCATATGCCTCGCTTTCCCTCTTTGATGACACAGCGCTGGTTGCAGAGGTTGCACTTGACGCGTTTGTCCTTGAGGGATTCAAAAAGATAAGCATCCATCGGATTTTCTCCCTACCCGCATCAACTGGTTACGGCCCCGGCGGTTTGTTTGGCACGGTATTTAAGTTCAAGTGGCCTGGTTTTAAAACGAGGAATAAGGGTAACAGCGATGCCGACAAAGGAGCCGAAAGGGCATTTCTGAACCAGATGCGATTTTTCAATCCAAAAGGTGAACTTGTTGGTTGCCAGAGGAAACTGACTCACGGTTCTCCAGGATACAGGCACATCGCCTAAAATTGTACGAATTATTTTTTTGAGTTCCAAAATACTGAAAAATTGGGCATGGTTGTAAATGGTTTTGATGAAAATTCCTTTTATCCGAATTTGAATTCCTTTAATTGCATACCGGTTGAGCACGCCTATAAAAATTCTGTCTTTCGTCACCCGGGATACTTCTTCAATCGCCTTTTTGGGATCTTCGACAAATTCCAGGGTTGCCATGAGGCAGCTATAGTTGAAGGTATTGTCTTCAAACGGGAGATCCTCTGCAAAACCGCGGTGAAGATCGGCGCGATTGCGCACATTTTTAGACGCAATATCCAGCATGTATGGTGATGGGTCGAGTCCGGTAACCTCGACCCCCATCTCAAGGAAAGAGAGAAGGTTTGACCCTGTTCCGCAACCGATGTCGAGCAGGGTTTCTCCTTGTTTAGGGAGGAGCATGTCGCACATCAGCTGCTTTCCGAGGTCGGCGAAGAGTTTGTTCCGGGGATGATATAACCATTGCTCATAAGCGATGGCATCTTTGAAATCAAAGACATAGCCCATGGTCCGCACAATTTATAGAAAGTAACTTTGTTTATCAAGGAGAAAAAAGGTGATGCAGAAGCTAAAATAGCATCAAAAGCGTGGTAACCGGCTGCTTTTCATTGACAATTGAAAGTCTTACCATTAGAAAAACACCTATCCGCTAACCTGAAAGTTTTAAACCGATGGCATTAGGGACAAAAAATATCGTCCATTATATGGCAGATTAAGACCGGTTGAACAAAATATTCAGGTGCTATGGATACCTTCTTGTGGGATAGGTGAGTAAATTCCGAACAAATTCCTTCCCTTTTGAGGGGACTCGGTTCGAATGGAAATCTTTGAATCCGCATGAATTGTTAAGGGACAAATCGATTGAGAGTATTAAATTGCTTCATATCCAAAACGATACGTATAAGAAAAGCCGGGCTTTTTCTGTTCACCCTTCTTTACCTTGGTCAGGGATGCCAATCCCACATTAAAAACGCCATCGACCGTCTTGATGACAAAAGTCCGTCCGTGCGAATATCGGCCGTTGAAGTATTGGGTCGATCAAGAGAAAAAAAACAAACAGACTATTTGATTCAGATGCTTAAGGATGAAGATCCGAGTGTAGCGCTCAGCACGATCGTTGTACTGGCTGAGACCGGTGACGGGCGGGTTGTCCAGCCAATGATACCGATCCTTAAGCATAAAGATCCGTCGGTTCGATTCGTGGCATCGGAGACATTGATAAAGATCGGCCCTGACGCTGTTCTACCTTTAATAGCCGCATTGAATCACAAGGACTTTAAAATAAAAATAGCGGCTGCGAAGGTTCTTGGGAGGATAGGTGATAGACGTGCCGTGCCGCTGCTCATCGCCGTGCTAAAGGGAAAGGTTTCGGATGAGGTCTACATGGCGGTAATCAAAGCATTGGGAAACATTGGTGATCAAAGGGCGGTTTGGCCCTTGATCGTTTCTTTGAGGAATAAAAACTCAATTGGGCGGTATTTCGCCCCCGATGCACTGGTCAAAATCGGTTCACCGGCAGTCCAGTCCCTGATCGATTTGTTAGGAGATGATGACAGGGATGTGGTGTGGTTGTCGATGAAGACACTGGGAAGGATAGGAGACCCACGGGCAGTCCCTGCCTTGATCGATAGGATGGCAGATCAAGATCCGCAAGTTGAAAACCTATTAGTGGAGATTTTAACGACATTTGGTCCAGAGGCTGTGAAACCCCTGATTGACGAGATGATAAATGGCGATTTAAATACACAAAGGTTATCGACCGCAGCATTGATAAAGATCGGGCCACCTGCGGTTTGTCCATTGATCAATGAAATAATGAAACCCGATTCCGACATCCGATATCTTTCAGCCGAGGTGCTCGAAAAAATCGGATCCGAGGCTGTTCAACCGTTGATCGACTTGATCGATGAGCAGGATCCAGACACCATGTGGCGCTCCATTGCAATTTTAGGAAAAATAGGGAACAAGCAGGCCGTCACATTTTTAATCAATAAAATGTCGGCTGGGCAACCCGCTTGTCACCGGTCTCAGCCAGTACAACGATCGTGCGAGAAAAAAGATTCCATGATCCGTTTTCTATCCGCGGAGGCTTTGATAAAAATCGGGGGACCCTCGGTGGATGCGCTGTTTTATCTGGTAATAAAAGCAGAGTTCGAAATACGGCATCTGGCTGCACAGACGTTACGGACTATCGGGTTGCCGGCGGTTCAGCCTTTGATCGAAAAAATGAAGGAAGACAATCCGGAAGCCCAAAAAGCTGCAATGGAACTGCTGAGAAAAATCGGTGGTCCGGCAGTTCCAGCTTTAATCAACCTGTTGAAAGAGAAGGATTTATCGAATCGAAAAAAAGCAGTAGATATTTTGATCAATATCGGCACCCCATCCGTGCAGCCCCTGATTGAGACGATCATCCTAAATGATCCGGAGACGACGTGGCAGGCTGTCGCGATACTCGGTAGGATAGGAGACCGCTGGGCGGTGGGACCTCTTCTGGCAGCATTAAAGAGTAAAAATGCGGTCATCCGGTATTTGGCTGCAGAGGCCTTGGGGCGAATCGGTGATCAACGGGCAATTGGCCCCCTGGTGGCCGAATTGTCCGATTGGCAGATTCGACATCGGGTTGTAACTAGCCTCACGGATCTGGGGTGGGCACCACAAACAGAGACGGACCACACATATTATCTGCTGGCCAAGGGGAAAAAGGAGGAACTGATTCCTAAACACGAGGATATCCGGGCCACACTTTTGAGAGATTTGCGATCATCAAATCCGAAACAGATCGAGTATGCAGTTTTTGCCTTTATCGATCTGGAAGGGAAGCGGGCTTTCAAGAGGTTATCTGAATATTTAAACGAGGATGGAGATTGTTCTGCAACAGAAGTTTTTCTGAACTCCGGACAAAGTGAACTGGTTGAAACCGCAGAGCGATGGGCAAAACACCGGGGTTATCGGGTGTTATATCCTATCGATGCTCGGTGGTCAGTGTGGCCGTGTACGCATCCCCATCAATATAGACAACCGATTGGATGGTCAGGTCAGTTGAGTTACGATCGATTCGCCAATCTTTTCCGCTGATCGTCCAAAAAGCTCATCTGTCGTAACCAGTTCAAGATATGTTTCATCCCAACCGATACTGTTTTCCTGAACAATACCGATGATCCGTTCATATTTACCACCGAGCGCTTTTATTTTATTGTCCAGGGAAATTTGCTCTTTAAAAGAGATGTTCAATAAAAGTAGGTATTCAATCATATTCGGCATGGCGTGTGAATCGGAAATGATCGGAATGATGATAATACTGCGGTCATCTTTACGTCCTTTTCCGATATAAACATTTCCTTCTTGCACTATGATCCGTTTGGTCCCTTTGAGTTGGTGGTCCTTCTCAACCCGGGAGGGGATATTAAGGGAAGTCCCGGATTTATCAATTATTTCAATGGTTGTTTCCACATCGGGTTCACCGAGAAGATTCAGACCCTTGATCCGATAAAGGACAGATCCTTTGATCTGATAAATGATACTTTGCAGGTTTTTCATCACAATGATATTTCGGTTGATCGATTGTGAAAGACTGAAATTTTGTGCGAAAAGCGACTCAAACAGTATGCCTTCAACCTTTTCACTGATGCGGCTTGTCCCGACGGTAACGGTTTTGGCCTGATGCTTGATCGCATCAACGGGTCTTGCCATATGATTGATCGATTCGCCTACACTTTTGAACAGCAGGTTCAGCATGTTTCGAGCGGTTCCCTTCTGGCCAAAATCGAGCTCAAAATCGGATACGGGTAACCGTCCTGAAAGATACTTGAGGATCAGTGGAAGGTCCGCAGCCGCCTCAATTCCAAGGGTCGAGGGCAATCGGTTTTCCGCCTTTTTCTTTCTAAATGCACTATAAAAATATGCGATTTTTTCTCTAAAAGATTTATCTAAAATCACTTCATATATATCCATCCCTTTTTCTGCATGATCGTCAATCATCTTCTGGAGTTCCTCACGGAATCGGTATAAAAAAAGCGAGCCGTCATTGATGGCAAGGGCAGCGTAATAACCCCATATGTGTCCCACGAGTGTGTTGACGAGAGGGGCGAGGTGTTGGCTGACAACCGGCACATGAAAAATATCTGCTGCATATGGATCGAAGCGGTTTTCGCCCTCATTAGCGATCACCACCGGAGTCGCCTTGTGGGCATGAAATATCGCCGTATCCTTCGAGATATCGCCGATGACCGTACCTTTGGTTCCGGCAGCGCAAACAATAATCAAAGGTTCGGATGACAGGTCGATATGCTTTTTGTCTTCTACATAATCAGATGAAATGGTTTTATAACAAAGCTCACTTAGCTTAATCCGGATTTCATCTGCTGAGGCCTTGTTTGGACCGCTTCCAACAGCTGCCCAGTCTGTTTTGGACAGTGAAAGTCTTTCCGCAGAGTTCTTGATCTCTTTTTTCATGGAGAGGATTTTTTTCATATATTTCGGCAGCTCGAGCAACTGTGTGATTTCTTGGTCTACGAATGCTTTATTTCTACGCCCTTTAAGATCAGCGATGTAAAGGCCTAATATCGCTCCAGCAACAATTTGTGAATAAAACGCCTTTGTAGATGCCACGGACATTTCAATGTCTCGACCGCTGCTAGTATAAATGATACCGTCGACTTTGAACGTTATATCCGAATCTCGCCGGTTGACGATGGCCATCGTATAAGCCCCCCTCTTCCTCACCATATCGATGGTTCGATTCGTATCGGTAGTGGTGCCGGATTGGCTGATGGCAACAACGAGGGTGTTCGCCATTTTAGTTCTACCGTCATGCTCACTCAATTTGAACCCACTGAGTTCAGATGCTTTGAGCGCATTGATATGGAGAAGGGGGTTATCCATGTAATAGTTCAAAATATCGGCACATACCTGGGCCGCAACCCCCGCGGTGCCTTGCCCGACAAAGTAGATGCGTTGGATTTGATTTTCAACGAAGGCGGTTTTCAGGTATTTGGGGAAAGCCTTTGCATCCAATGTCACGACTTTCAATTTATTTCCATCTTCCTTGATTTTCCAACGATTCCGAAGCGTTCTTTCTACTGAAACCGGTGCTTCAGAAATTTCTTTTAGAAAATAATGGGGGTATCCCAGTCGGTCGATATCCCTCGAGGTAATGTCCGTCTGTTTTTTATCGGCTTCTTCAAGCTTAACAGGGGTTCCGTCATAAAACATCGCTTTGATCCCATCCAGCCCGCCAATCGATTTCTGACTCAAAATAAAAATT
Source organism: Desulfobacteraceae bacterium UBA2156 (assembly GCA_002328165.1). GTDB lineage: Bacteria > Desulfobacterota > Desulfobacteria > Desulfobacterales > UBA2156 > UBA2156. The sequence continues at coordinate 20,184 of DCWS01000052.1, forward strand.
TGGCCCTGGGTCTTGCCGTTTCTGCCGGTCACAGCCTTTTCGCCATCCATTTTGAGATATATAGGCGTTTCCTCAACAAATCCATACACCTCTGAAGTGGGTATATAATAATTTTCACCTAGACCGATAAAGATGGCCTGACCGCTGCCCTTCTGGGCAAGAAAGATCTTGCCCGGCGCCAGGTTCGTATGCATGGATATGGCATGCGACCCCTCAAATCTATTAACGGCCATTCGAAAGGCTTCTTCAATTTCGTGGCCTTTCTGAAGGTAACTTTGGATCTGAAGGGGAATGATTTTGGTGTCGGTGGTGACATCCGGGGGTATCCGATACTCACTTTTTTCAATTTCCGTCCTGAGTACCGTATAATTGTCGATATCTCCGTTGAGACATATGTGGATGATCCCGTCTTTTGTCGGCCGATTTCCGGTGGACCGATTGTCAACCGGATGACAGTTTGCTTCGGTGATGGCTCCCACCGAGGCCCAACGCGTATGAGAAAGAATCGTAAAATATTCATGGGTAAAAGGAATCAACATTTGAACGATGGCGTCTTCCTTGATTTGCCCTCTAAGGAATTTGACGTTATCGCCCAGACTACCTATTTCAATGGCAACTTTGTATGTCAGGGTCACAGTCACAATCGGTTTTTCATTTTTCTCCTTGGTCTCACTAATCGTGATTCCCATATTGAGTAAAATATTTTTTGCCGTGCGTTCATTGAGATGGTCGCGGAGACCTGCACTGGCTATACGGTTTTCAAATTCTTCTTTTTTGAGGATAAACATCAGAGAAATACCTGCTGAATCTCGTCCGCGTACCTCAAGCCGATCTAGACTGTTCATCACAGCGTTGATCTGTTGAAATACCTTTATGGCACCACGGCCAAGCAACTCATCTGGATTTGAGGACAGCTCTTTCACCTTTGGAATGTTGTTTAGTATTTCTGATGAAATACACCAGGAGATATCTTTCAGGTGCGTGATACGCTCTGCAATTGCATCGACTGCATCCGGTATCAAATCTCCCATATTTTCGGCGAGCCATTTTTCTTGGATATGGATGATGTTGGAAATATGTTCCCCGATCTTTAAAAGTTTATCCTGAAACATTGGCTTGATGAGGATTTCGTAGAAATGGCTTTCCGTTTTTAATTCCCGGGCAGCTTTTAAAGCGCCTGAAACAAGCTGGCTTTCTTGGAAAAAATTTTTATCCAGAAAAGACTCATTTTCAACGTGGGAGGGGTAAGGGTTTTCTTTAATTCGTCTGACCGTGTCCTCAAATAAAGACAGGTCGAGTCGATCCATTTTTTCTTTCCCTCTTTTATAAGCCACGATCCCCATAAGACCACAGGAAAGAAGGCTGGAATGGAACGGAAACAGAACAAAGGAGTGTTTGGGTATACCGGCGAGGTTTTTCCCGAAATAGATGTCTGCCTGAAGGTAAAACAGACAGCGCCGGTAGGTTTGTTTTAAAAAACAGATCGTGATATTCAGAGATTTCATTAATCCTTCTTCCTCACAATTTTTCATATATTTCCCGGATTCTGTCCCGGGTCATGATTTCCTTCCAGTCGGGACCCAGGGCGTTTTCCATCAAGGGTTCCAGATTCAGGGTGATATCGATCATTTTTTCGATTCCGTTCTCTTCCACTCCGACCATAATCTCTTTAGGGAGGTTGATGTTATGCCTTTCCATCATTTGGCGAAATTCACCGACTTCTTCGGGATAATATTTTTCAAGCTGATCGAATACGATGCAATTTCCGATTCCATGATGCAGACCCAGAACAAACGATAGCCCATAGGAAAGCGCATGGCAGATCCCAACCTGTGAATAAGCGATGCTCATCCCACCGAAATATGAGGCGATCATCAGCTTATCGTCCGACTCCGGACCCCCATCCAGAAAAACTTCCCTGCAAAGCGCCATCGCCTTTTCGCCGTACGATCTGCTGAACGTATTGAGATATGTACCGTTTAGCGATTCTACGCAGTGTATATAACAGTCCATCCCGGTATAAAACCGCTGTTCAAAAGGCGCACCGGAAATCAGTTCCGGATCGAGTACGATTTGATCAAATACCGTGTGGTCAGAATTTATACCCAGTTTCATTTCAGGTCCTGCAAGCACGGTTGTTCGGGACACTTCCGCTCCTGTGCCAGAAAGGGCAGGGATACCGACATGATATATCGCGGGATTTTTTATCAGGTCCCAGCCCTGATAATCTGCAGAAGAGCCGGGGTTCGTCAACATGAGGGATACTGCCTTTGCAAGATCCATTGTGCTCCCCCCGCCGATGCCTATGACACCGGCAGGGAGATCACCCGATAGTTGATGAACCGATCGGGTTAATTGGTCAACATAGGTGGTTTTCGGCTCATCATCCACATTGATCCATATTAGGTGATCCTGATCTTGAAGTGGGATTTTTTCACACAGATGACTATCGGTAAACACATCGTCAACCATGAAAATCATAAAAGAGCCGGTAGCCTTCCGGTGTTTTTTAACTATATCGTTTAGCTGACCGAAACAGCCCCGACCAAAAACAACGAATGGAACGGTTTTAAAATTTCGAAACATAACTTCCTTTTTATCAGGTTAGCTGATCTTTGCCATGGTTTTTTTATATTTCAAACTTCGCACTTTAGATTTTATCAAGATCCACCTCCCACATAGGGCGAATCACCGGCGGATTGCAGATGTGGAACTTGAGTTATATCTCATGTTATCTGTTTCGGTTTCTCACAACATCGATTATCTTCTCAATGCGCTGCGACAGCTCATTTTCGGTCCAGGAAATTCGAATCTGGATGGAAATCATTTTACCCATGATACGGTCAGACTGGGGCAGATCTATATTTTCGTAGTTCGGACAGTTTGTAAGAAACTGCTGCGGTACCTTTGCAAGAGACTTCAGCTTTTTTAAATGTTCCCACCGGCGCACATAATGCCAGTTATTATCATACCAGTAAAAGCAGCCATCTATACCGGCTTGACCAAAATTTTCAAATAGTTTTCTTGCCGCTGATTCGTCAGGTAGGAAAAAAGAAAGAAAAGTGGCGGAATCTCCTTTTTCATCTGGAATTTTTCGGAAAGCAATTTCTGAGAACCGGTCTAGGGCTTCTTTCATCCTTTCTTTGTTTGCACGTTGTTTTTGTAAAATTAAATCGAGTTTTCGAAGCTGGGCAAGTCCCACTGCTGCATTGAGCTCACTGATGCGAAAGTTTGTACCGAGAATGGAATGTCCTTCTAAACCACGGTCATTACCGATGTGATCATGACCATGATCGGCATAAGCATCTGCTTTTGTATAGAGCGATCTGCTGTCGGTGATGACGGCGCCGCCTTCACCACATGTGATGGTTTTTACAGGGTCGAAGGAAAAACAACCCATACGGCCGAAGGTTCCAAGATTCTTCCCCTGAAAAGTGGCGCCAATCGCCTGGCAGACATCCTCAATAAGAATAAGGGCCTTTTCCGTGCAAAAATTTTTGATTTCAACAATTCGAGCCATGGCACCGCACATGTGGACAGCAATAACAGCTTTGGTTCGCGGGGTTATCACTGCGTTGAGCCTTTCAGGGTCAAGACAAAGGGTTTCATCAATTTCAGCAAACACAGGCACCGCACCGGCATTGACGACGGCCTCGATGGTTGCGACAAAGGTAAAGGGTGGAACAATGACCTCATCTCCTGCACCTACACCACAGGCGGCCAACGCAATGCTCAGGGCTGCGGTGCCGCTTGAGCAGAGGTGACAGTAAGTAGTTCCGATCCGTTCAGCCAGCTCTGCTTCAAATGCTTTTGCCTTCCAATGACCGTTTCGGACCTGGTCAAAACCATAGCGGAATAGTACGCCCGTTTTGAGGACGTCTTGGACCTCTTTACGTTCCTGTTCGCCAAATAATTCAAAACCAGGCATGATACTTCTCCTTAAATCAAGTTTTGGGATCTTTCAGCTTTTTTTATTCTTTATAAAATCGTTTCGAAAATAGTGTTTTATCGCCAACCGCGCATAAGAACTCGCTCTCTTTCCGATGTACTTGTCATGGGCGACAAGTACAGATATAACAAGTTTGTTCGGCGCATCTTTTCTTTCAGCAAATCCAACAAACCAATCGTATCGGGAATTCCGGGCCTTATTGTATATCGAGCCTGTCTTGCCACCAATATGGAGTTTCGATAGGATCTTATCGGTTCGATGACCCCTAAAAGCCTTTTTGGGTGTTCCGAACTTTATTGTTGCCTTCATCAGTTCATAAATAATTTTTGACGCGCCCGGCGTGATCACCCTGTTAAGGGTGGCAAGGCGACTTTGATAAATTGATTCCCCCTTTCCATTGGCTATCACCTCGATAACTGTCGGTTCGACTAACATGCCCTGGTTAAATATCACCGAAGTGATCAAAGCGCCATGAAGTGGTGACAATGTGGTTTCCCGGTTAAATCCACTTGCGATTTCAGCCCATTGGTAAGGATTATCGGACAATGAGATAAGGCTTGGCGCCAGTGGAATCTCAAAAGGGATATTCCTGTTGAAACCAAAAGCCTCTGCATATTTTTGTAACTCGATTTTTCCGAGACAGTGCACACCGATTTTGCCAAAGACAGGATTTACCGATTGAGCAAATGAATCTCGAAAGGTTATTTTATTGCTGTACCTATTTTTTCGATTTTTTAATTGGGATTTGTATAATGTGTGTTTGCCGCCGTTGTATGTAAGAATTGTTTTGGGGTTAAATCCACATTTTTCAATGGCCGCAGCTGCAGTTACGATTTTGAAAATACTTGCCGCGAGAAATTGACTGTCGGTAGAAGGGTTGTTAGAAGAATCTGTTTTATCAAATCCGATCATAGATAAAACCTTGCCCGTGGACGGATCCATTACAACAATCCCAATATGCCGAGAGTTTACGCGGTCCAATTTTTCTGCCAAGTAGTTTTGCAATGAGATATCCAACGTAGTCTTTGCTATCAGTGTCTGGCCATTTGAAACAAAGTGAAAGGTTTTTTCTGTCCAGTTAACGATCGATTTGTTTGCTATCAGGACTTGAACGTCATTTTTATGCAGTCGATTTAAAAAAGTGTTTTCAGATCCGGTTTTATCGTCATGTATTACACGGCCTTCTTTTCGGTCCTGAAGGTAGGTTAATCCCGGAATTTCACCGGTAATTGAATATACCAATGCAAGAAAAAAAAAGAGCAATCCTGTATAGGTGCCGATTCTTTTTAATATTTTTTTGAATGAGTTCCGATTTGTTGTCGCTTGGTATGTCTTCCAGCTTGGATTCTGCGAAATGGATATTTTTCTTTTTCGATGTCGGGTTGATAGATTCATGGGGATTTTTCAATTCAATATACAGTTGTTTGCCGATGTTTCGCTTTTTTTTTGCGATTCATCGCAACAGGAGAGAGGTTACCGGATGGGTGCACCCGGTTTAGTTTTTTTATCCAGTGTCGCAACAACTGGGCCGTTTTCCTCAACAGCAGCCAGCATCATGCCCTGGGAGACTATGCCCAATATTTTTGCGGGTTTTAGATTTACGATCACTATGATCTGCCGGCCGACAAGATCTTCAGAAGTGTAATTTTCAGCAATTCCTGCGATGATTGTCCGTTTTTCTCCTATATCGATTTCTAGTTTCAGCAATTTTTTTGCCTTGGGAACAGTATCTACCCGAAGTACGGTTGCTACCCTAAGGTCGACTTTGTTAAAGGTTTCAAGAGTGATCTCCGGTTTGATTTTAGAGATTGAAGCGTCCGAATCGACAATATCACCATGGGGAGTATTATCTTTTTTTGTATCAATTCTTGGAAAGAGAATAATCGACTTCGGCAGGACGATTCCAGGCGTTATCTTTTTCCAGGTTTTGAGTCCATCAAGGTGATAAAACGGTTTTTCAGGATCGAGCCCAAGATGTTTTTGCATGGTCATCGCCGTATCCGGCATAACCGGATAAAGAAGACCGGATACGATTCGGAGCCCTTCGAGAAGGTTATTGATTACTGCGGCCAGCTGCTTTTGACTTGATTTTTTCTTTGCAAGAACCCACGGGGCAGTCACATCAATATATTTATTCATTTTGCTTATAAAATCCCAGATCGCTATCAGCGCTTTTTGAAAGGAAAACCTGCACATCGATTTTTCGAATTCTTCAACCGCCTTCAACGCATCTGATTTCAAGCCCGATTGGAACCCTTGCTCAGCTTTCGGATCTGTCTCCGGAACGGTGGCGGGGAAGTACTTGTGCGTCATGGCCAGCACCCGGGAAAATAGATTGCCGAGATCATTTGCCAAGTCTGAATTGGTGCGTTTAATCAGTGCATCAATGTGAAAAATGGAATCGAGACCAAAAACCATTTCGCGCATTAAGAAATACCGAAATACATCGATCCCGTAACGATTTTTCAATTGAAGTGGTTCAACAACATTGCCGAGGCTTTTTGACATCTTGCTTTGATCAATATTCCAGTATCCATGGACATTGAGGTGCTTATAAATCGGGATACCGGCGGCCTTTAGCATGGTTGGCCAATAAATACCGTGGGGTTTAAGAATATCTTTTGCGATAATGTGTTGCGCATGTGGCCAAAATTTTTTAAAGAGGCCGCCATCCGGAAACCCTATCCCAGAGATATAATTTAAGAGTGCATCGAACCATACATAGGTGACATAGTTTTTATCAAAGGGAAGGGTGATACCCCATTGGAGACGGGTTTTGGGTCTGGAAATACAGAGGTCCCCAAGGGGTTCCTTTAAAAATGAAAGTACTTCGTTTTTGTAACGTTCCGGGCGGATAAAGTCAGGATGATTATGAATGTATTCGATCAGCCATCCCTGGTAAGCGCTCATCTTAAAAAAATAATTAGACTCTTTAATGGTCGCAGGTTCTGATTCATGGTCAGGGCACTTCCTGTCGACCAATTCACGTTCGGTGTAGAACCGCTCGCATCCATAACAGTAAAGGCCTTCATATTCACTGAAATAGATATCGCCTGAGTCATAGATCTTTTGCAAAATCTTTTCTACGACTGTTACATGCGCTAAATCTGTCGTGCGGATAAACGAATTGAATTTGATGTTGAGTTCAGGCCAAAGTCCTTTGAAAAGGCTGCTGATCCGGTCGACATAGACCATGGGCGTTTCATGTTCTTTTTTTGCAGCCCGGACGACCTTATCCCCATGCTCGTCCGTTCCGGTCAGAAAGTATGTTTCCGCCTTTTGCATAGAATGAAAACGGCAGATCACATCTGCGACGATTGTCGTATAGGCATGACCCAGGTGGGGCTTGGCATTTACATAGTAGATAGGTGTTGTTATATAAAATGGTTCTGTCATCGGTTTTATGATTTCTGTTTTTTATCTGTCTATTTTAACTCTGTTTCAAACTCCTGGCCATCATCCAGTCGGACAACGACCCGGTTACAAATTACATTATGACGAATCACTTTGGCTTTCCCGCGGTCGGTTTCTACTGTATGACCAATCTGGGGTAAACTGTTCCTGAGATGCCGGTAGGTTTCGTTTTCAAATGTAAGGCAGCACATCAATCGGCCGCACTGTCCTGATATTTTTGTAGGGTTTAGGGAAAGCCTCTGCTCCTTGGCCATACGGATGGAGACCGGTTCAAATTTTTCCAAAAAACTTGAGCAGCAGAGTTCACGGCCACATCTCCCGATGCCGCCACACATCTTGGCCTGATTACGTATGCCCACTTGCCTCATCTCAATCCGCACCCTAAATTCTTTGACCAGCATCTTTACAAGCTGACGAAAATCAACCCGGCACTCTGAAGTAAAAAAAAATGTCAGTTTGCTCCCATCAAATTCACTCCCAACGGAGAAAAGATTCATTTCAAGTCCAAGCTCTTTGATACAGAAAAGGCAGTAAGTGCGGGCGATTTTTTCGGAATTCAGATTTTTTTCTATTTGACGAAAATCTTTTTGGTTCGCTATCCGGTAAACCTTTTTTAAAGGCTTGTTTAATAATTGCTCATCCCTCTGGGTCGGTTGAACCGCCACCACACCCAGACCAAGGCCCTGATCGGTTTCCGCGATCACTTTGTCCCCCTCATTGAGGACAAATGCGCCACAGTCAAAATTATAAACTTTACCGGTAGGTTTGAACCTTATTCCAACAATCTTTTTCATTCTAATTAGTTACAAGCCTTAGGAACATTACCTCTAACGCCAGTCTTGTATTTGCGTTTGCCCGGATATCTTTCTCTGCAACCTCAATGGCTTTAATTTTTGAGATGAGTGATTCAAGATCTATCTGTTGTGAAGCATATTGAATTTTTTGGGTCAAGTCTTTGTTTATGATTAATTTGGGGTTAAACTTCCAGATGACAAGATCCCTCAGCCATATTTTCATGACCTCCAAAAAGTCCGGGAGGTTTTTCTTATTTTTTGACAATCGTTCTGCAAACGCCAACAATGAAGCGACGGGTCTCGAGGAAAGTGACGCCGGGGCGTCTAAACCACTGTCATGTATCAACCATTTTCTCTGGTTTATCCAGTATTTCAGATTCGCAGGCTTTATCATTGAAAGCGCTTTGGATAAACTTCCGTTTGCCATTGATGCAATAATGACCGCGTCTTCATCGGAGAGGGCATCTGATTTTGCCAGAAAGGTTTCAAGACTTTTTCTTGAAATCGGTTGAAACCGGATATGGAGGCAGCGCGAAACCACGGTCGGAAGAAGATCGGTTGTCTGCGTGGCGGTGAGAATCAAAATGGTGTGGGCGGGCGGTTCTTCTAGAATCTTAAGTAGCGCGTTTCCTGCCTCAGGATTCATTGCCTGTGCATCTGATATGATAACCACACGTGTTCTAGCCTCGTAAGGCTTTAAGGCGAGTGTCTGGCAAAGAGAACGAATTTGAGCGATTCGGATTACCGCGCGAACCGGTTTAATTAAAATAACATCCGGGTGCCTCTCTGATTCGATTCTTCTGCAGGTGTTGCAGCAGCCACAGGGTGATTGTTGCAGAGGGATTTTTGTGTCGTGTTCTTTTTTGTTGGTAATATTTTCGGTACAATTGCAGGCCATGGCAAAAACCATGGCTGTCATTCGTTTACCTACGCCTTCAATCCCTGTAAAAAGAAGGGCGTGTGGCATGGCCCTTCTATGAAGGAAGGTGGTTAATATGCGGATCGGTTGTTTTTGATCTAAAATGGATTCAAAACCACGCACGAATCTAGTAATTTACACGTTCTTTTAATTCTTTTCCGGATTTGAAAAAGGGGAGTTTTTTACTATGTATGGCAACTTTTTTACCTGTTTTGGGATTTCTTCCCGTATAACTTTTGTAATTTTTGATGAAAATACTGCATAATCCACGAATTTCAACTCGCTCCCCTATGACCAATGCGTCTGTCATCGATTCGAGAAATATCTGGACCACCTTTGCTGCCTCTAATTTTGAGATGCCAGCTTCTTTTTTCAAAGCAGAGATCAGCTCCAATTTGTTCATACATCCTCCTTTCCAAAATAACAGGCGGATATTTGGATCACTTGAAGGTCTAGTAACATAATCTAATAAGAAGTCAAGTGGTTATGATAGTATTTCCGGGAGTTTTTCAATATCCTCTTCGCCAACATCCACGCAGGCAAACTGATCAAGTGCCTTAATATTAACAATGACCCGTCCTTTTCCCTTGTAATGAACAAAGGTTCCGGTAACACCGGCCAAGGGACCGACCACCACCATTACTTTATCCCCTTTTTGAAGTCGAGTACCGGTTATAACAGGTTTGTCCACGCGCACCATGATTTTTAATGACTCGATGGCCTCAGAAGGAACATCAATAGGACCGTCCCGGTTACCGATCAAACGGACTGCTCCCACGGTTTTTACAATTTCAATGTGTTCATAGGGGTCCAAATCGGTTTTTACAAATAGGTACCCGGGAAAAAGGGGAACACGAATCAGAAGTTTCCTGTCCTGTCGTCGGCTACTCACCTGGATTTTTGGAAGAAAAACCTCCATGGACTTTTTGATCAAACCTTCGTTAACCACATTTTCAAACCTACTCTTGGTATGCAGGACATACCAGGATCGAGGGTATGTGTCTGATTTCATTTTTGACCACGTCGAGGTTGCAGGGCGCTATAAATGGCCTGCATAATCATGTGAACAAGGATCATGTGAATATCTTCAATCTTTTGCATGTCATCAACTTTTGCTACAAACGAAACATCGACCATTCGTGCGAGTTTTCCTCCTGAAAACCCCGAAAATCCAATGGTATGTCCATTGTTTTGTTTTGCATGGTGTATTGCTTTGATAACATTTTCCGAATTACCGCTCCCTGAGATACCGATGACGAGATCCCCTGGGTTGAGGAAATTTTTCAACTGTTCCACGAAGACAACATCATATGAGACATCATTCGCAAAAGCTAGGAGGGTCGGGATGTTATCGTTTAAGCAGATCATTTTGATTTTTTTTTCAAGATTGGTGCAGCACCCCTTGTTGAGATCACATGCAAAGTGTGAGGCTGTCGATGCACTCCCCCCATTGCCCATGGTGAAAATTTGTTTTTCATCCTCATAAGCGTTCAAAACAAGATTGACTATTTTTTCAAACTGTCCCAGGTTGAAATTGTCAAGGACTTCTTTTAATTCAGTGAGATACTGTTTTGCAGCGTATGGAATATTCATATCAGCTTATAATCCTTCGAATAATCTGATGCTTTTTCATTTGTTTTTCAGCATATGAAAGTATATTGTTCATCTGTTTTTGGGCGTTAATAAATTTCCAATACGCCCCAATACTCTCTTCAATACCATGTGTTGGTTTCCAGCCGATTGATTTTAACCGGTTTGTGTCTGAAAAACTGTGTCTTGTATCGCCGTATCGATAATATCCTGAGACGATTGGCTCTTTTTTCTTACCCACTACCCGCTCCATGGTATGATAAAAATCAGCCACTGTCCAAGCCTTGTCTCCCCCTACGTTAAACACTCTATAGTCGGCATCTTCATGTTTCAGCACCAAAAGGTTTGCATTCACAACGTCTTTGATATTAATAAAATCCCTTATCTGCTTTCCATCTTCAAAGATGATCGGTCTTTTGTCAAAAAAAAGAGAAAGGGCAAAGATACGCATCGCTCCGGAATAGGCATTATAAAATGACTGCCTGGGACCTTGAACGATAGAGTATCGCATAACGACTGATGGAATTTGATATCGCTTTCCGAGCTGTAAAGCGATCTGTTCCTGGGAATACTTTGAAATGGCATATTGATTACAGGCGTTTATGACCGATTCATCCGATGGCATCCACTGCAATGAGTGTCGGCATTTTGGGCATCGATGATCCCATTCACCCCTTGACAGCTCCCTTGCCAACCGTATCTGGGGATAAAAAATGTGGTTATTGTTTTTAGAACATGGAAGGCATCGGTACTTTCCTTCTCCCATGACCGCTTGACTCGCCGCAACAATAACTTTTCTTATTTTTGATTCAAGTTTTTCTTCCACAATGATTTCATAAAGAAGCGCGGTAGAGACGGTATTGATGCGAAAAAAAGTTGAAAAATCGGTAAGATAATCCTGATATGCGGCGAAATGATATACCGCTTCAACCCCCTTCAATGCCTTTTGCCAGGTGCTTTTATCGGTGACATCACCCTGAATAAATTCTGCTTTATCGTTTAAAAAATCAGGCTTTCCTTTGGGATGAATCTTTTTTTGGAGATTATCCAGAATTCTGACCCCGTATCCCTTTTTGATGAGGGCATCCGTCGTATGAGAGCCGATAAATCCAGCTCCACCTGTGACCAGTATTTTCAAAGTATTCCTTTTCCAGATTATAGATCGCCCCATCGGGGTGATCTGTTCATTTACTTGAATAAGCCCTGTCGTCGAAGATAACTTTACTCCCGCTTTCTTCAAGCATAAAAGGGAGTTCCCGGTATTCTTTGAGGGCGCTGAACACTGCGTTCTGCTTTTCCCTTAAAACGATAAAAAGCAAAAAGCCACCTCCGCCCGCGCCGGCAATCTTTCCCGCGAGTGCACCTGCATTTTTGGCCATATTGTACATCTTTTGTATTTTAGTGTTAGAAATATTGGTCGCCATCTGTTGTTTCAATTTCCAATTAAGGTCCATGAGCATGCCACATTCTTTGATATCTTCTTTCTTCAGCGCTTTTTTAAACGGCTCTACGAGTGACACCATCTTTTCCATGGTCTTAAATTTCTTGCCTGACAGGAGATTCTTTTCTTGGTTGGAAAGTATCTTATCCGCACTTCGGGAGATACCCGTATAATAAAGAAGCAGTGAAGAGGCAAACTTTCGTTTTGCGGAACTTCCCATTTTTACGGGCGTTCGTTTTGTCGTTTTGGTGGGAGAAAACGTGAATTGATTGACACCTCCGAAGGCAGCAGCGTACTGATCTTGTCTTCCAATCGGTTTTTTCAGGATGTCGATTTCTATCCGGCACGCATCCATCGCCAAACGTTCTGCCGTGACCAGGATGTTTTGATATGTATAGAGGGCATGCAAAAGTGCTACCGTGATTGAGCTTGAACTCCCCAAACCCGATCCGGTTGAAGGGATATCTGCCAGCGTTGTAATTTCAATCCCTTTGCTAACACCGGCCATTTTCATCGCTTCGCGAACGAGATCATGTTGAATTTTGTCGACATGGTCGGCACATTCTTTTTCGGAATAGTTGATATAGATCATATCGTCAAAGCGTTCTTTGACAATCGCATAGACGAACTTGTCGATTGCCGAACAAAGTACCATTCCATCTTTTTTAACATAGAACGCCTTCATGTCTGAACCGCCGCCGACAAAGCTTAGTCGGAGGGGGGTTTTTGTGATAATCATAATTATTACCCCAAAAGGCTTTTTGTTTTAGAAATGACGCCCTTCCTGTCCGAATGAGATTTCATTATGAGATTTCATTGACCAAAAGTGTTTTTATGAAAAAAGATTTAGTGCGGCAACGGCACGCTGATAATTTCATCGGCATAGCTGGTACTAAATCCACCTAGACCCAAAAGGTTGATGGAAATCGAATAGGTTTGGTCATCTGCACTATCGGTATATCGGAAACCTACCGACCAGCATTGCGCCTTATATACCAGTCCAAATCCTTTGAGTATATCTTCATCCTCATATAGGTTACGCTCGTACTCAAAAAGTGCCGCGATGCGATTTGAAAGGCTAAAAAAAAGCTCGGCATAAATCGATTTTTTGCCATCCTTTGTATCTTCGCTTGAATCGCGGGTATACCGATGTCTCAGAAGCAGTTTATCTCCCCGTTTGTCCGACAATTTTAGACCGACGCTGCTCGATAGAAGATCACTCTCATAGGGGGACCAAGTTGTATCAGCTTCAATGGAAAAATATTTTAAGGGTTTGATATCAAGCTCAGCTTGTATGTCGGAGAAGGGTTTTTTTTCTTCTTTATCTTCATCGTTTGCCTCATTGATGTCGTAACTCTGGCTCAGCTCGAAACGCAAAAATTCCTGGTATGAATAGTCGGTTGTCCCATCTTCTTTTTCAGTTGGTTCGGGTGCCCTTGAGGTAAATGTGTTGGTAATAGAATAGGAGAGGATGTTGTTTTTCCCGATTCGATCCGATCCGTCAAATTCGGGGAGGTCATCCTGGTCCTTTTCAGGGGTAAAACTGTAGCTGACTCCTGGGCTTATACTATGTTTAATCTTGTCGATACCTTTTCCCTTGATGCCGAAAATTTTATATATCTCGGTCGAAAGATTGACCTTTGTGTCATAAATCTCTCTGGTCCGGGTTTTATCCTGTTCTGTATCTTTATCCTCAAATTCGTCAATCTGCCACACGGTCTCTCGCAAACCGATTGAAGATTGGAGGGTGAAATAGTTTTTTACGCTGAGCGGTAGGGAAAACCTTGGATAGAGATCGATCCGGTGACCTCTCAAACCCTCTTCACGATAGAAATGGTTGTATTCTGAAGTCATTTCAAAATAAAAAGATGTATCAAAAAGCCGGTTTTTTGATACATCGAATCCAATGAATGGAAGATATTGAAGCGTCTTATCCGGCTCTTCCGGCGTGAGTGTTCTGCGAATCACATCATCATACCAACGAAAATCGGTATTGAGGCTGCTTTTTTCCCAACTTCTTGCAAAATTAAGCCTGTTGCGCCTTGTTGTGTCACCGTAATCGTCAATTGCTCTCCCAAAATCCTGTTCAAAATAATCCCTTGTTCGCTCAAATCCGGTGTATCCGGTTCTAAACTCATGGAGGTAATCCTGATCACTGACAATGTCCAAATCAAGTTTTGCCGTAAAATCCAAAGGTAACCCCTGGTCATGTTTGAATCGGAACCAATAACGATCATGGTTGGGCCGCAGGAAACTGTCATCTTCGAATCCCCATTTACTGCTCGAATCTCCGGTTCCATCATCCACTTTTCTATCATCTAAAAAATCAAACATCAATGTTCCTTTTGATCGATCACTGAGGATGTATCGGTATTCCAGGCCCATTTTTTCACCCCGGTGTTCCATGTGGTTTAGGTAGAAGGTTGCATCTGAACTTTCATTTATGGCCCAGAAATATGGCTGGGTGTATTCAGTCCCTTTTCGATCTGATAATGTAAACTGGGGGGTTAATAATCCGGACTGGCGCCGAAGTTTTACGGGGAACACCATCAAAGGGCTGTAGAAAACAGGGATGTTTTTGGTCCACATAACAGCATTGGTAATGATACCATAACCTTGTAACGTAACCTTAGCGTTTCTTCCTGTTAATTTCCAAACGGGATTATCGCCGTCACAGGCTGAGATGCTGGCTTTTTGAGCGGTGTAAGACTTTTTACCGGCTTTTTTAATCTTTTCTCCTTTGATATAATAATGATTTCTTTTCAAAAATACGGTTCCATCGTATATGGTTCCAGTTTCAGACTTCAGGTCCATTTCCATACGGTTTCCGGTCAGCGTATCTTCTCCTGCCGTCATCATCACATTTCCTATTGCAAATACCCTCATGGTTTTTTGATCAAAACGAACAAAATCGGCCGTGAGTTTTGTGCCATTTCGGGTAATCGACACATTCCCTTTGCCGAGGTATTGCTCAGTATCCTTATCGAAAGAGATATCATCCGCTTGGATATGCCAGGATGCCATCGGGCTTTTTGGGTTGGAATCAATCGGTTGATCATCTTCTTTTCCCGACACCCAAAGAGGGTTTACAATAAAAGTAAGTAAGACAAATACTAGCGCAGCGGATGTTGTCCGAACGTCAAAAAAAAATTTAGAGGATGAAATATCCGATGTCCTATCCCTGCCGACCGGGCTTATGTAGTTTTTTTGTGATCGATGATCGTACCTAAAAACAGACATGGTGAATGATTGAACCATAAAAAGGCTGTGAGGCAAAGGTTACAAGATAATTTCTTGAACACGAATGGAATCTCCTGTATAAAATCAACTCAAATGGAAAAGTCAAGATGTAGTTATCCGCTGTTATCCTTTAATGATAATGGTGCCTTGACACATCGTTTTATCGTCAAGCTTTAAATACGAACCCATATTTGTTTCTTCAGTCGATCATTTAACCGAGGGAAAATAATTAAGAGCAGGAATAAAAAAGTGGATATTTTATTAACCAATGATGACGGAATTTATGCTGTGGGATTGCAGGCACTTTATAAACGGCTTGCGAAAAGGCATTTTGTTACTGTTGTCGCTCCTGAAGGTGAACGGAGCGCAGTGAGCCATGCCATAACGCTTCATGAACCTCTTCGGGCAAAAATGATCGAAGTCAACGGGGGATTTACAGGGCATGCTGTCAATGGAACACCGGCCGATTGCATCAAACTGGGTATTAGAGAACTACTCGATGCCAAACCGGATATGGTGATTGCGGGGATCAATCCGGGTGCGAATATCGGAATGAATATCAATTATTCGGGAACCGTGTCTGCAGCAAAGGAGGCGGGTTTATGGGGAATACCTGCAATCGCCGTCTCGAGGCAAAGGTGTGATTTGCAGCAGTATGACGATGTGGCTATTTTTATAGAGGCGCTGGCCGATCACGTTTTTGAAAAGGGATTGCCAAATGGAACGATCTTAAACGTGAATTTTCCAGGTATCCCCGTTTCAAAGACATCTGGTGTCCGGATAAGTCGGCAGGAGACCGCACATTTTCCTGAATATTTTGAGAAAAGAGTCGATCCGCGAAACGGTGTATACTACTGGCAAGGTTGTGATTCTCTTACCGCTTTTGAGAATCCCGATGGTGATCAAGCCGCTATATGCCAAAATTTTATTTCTATCACTCCGATTAAATGCGATATGACCGATTACAATACCATTGAAAGTCTCAAAAAATGGTATAAAGAAAAAGGGAAAAAAGTCCGAGATACCTGATCCAGAAAGCAGAGGGCAATCGCTAGATGTTTTTAAACAAAATAGACATCACTCCAGATTGTTTAGCCGGTCAGGACCATAGGGAAAACTGAAGTTTAAAACCCGGGTTTGCATAGATGCTGATTACGTTTGAGGGAATAGAAGGGTCCGGTAAAACAACACAGATCAAACATGTTGCCCGTTTTTTAAATGAAAAAGGGCATAACTGTATTATAACAAGAGAACCTGGAGGGACGGAGATTGGAAAAAAGATCCGTTCGATTTTACTCAATCCCAAAAGCAAAGGGATCGACCCGCTTTCCGAGTTTTTCTTGTATGCAGCTGATCGCGCCCAGCACCTCAAAGAGGTTGTTAACCCTTGCCTGTCATTGAAAAAAACAGTTTTATGTGATCGTTTTTTTGATGCAACAGTTGTTTATCAAGGGTTTGCAAGGGGGCTCGATCTGGAACTCATACATCGGGTTCATCGTTTAATTCTCCAGGATTTGAGACCTGATATTACGATTCTGCTTGATCTTCCACCTGAAATAGGGCTTTCGAGGGCCTGGGGCCAGATCAAAAACGGAACAAGGGTCGGTTTTGAAACGCGGTTTGAGAATGAAAAACTGGTATTTCATGAAACAGTCAGGTCGGGTTACCTCAAGCTTGCCAGCCTTGAACCACAACGGTTTAAAGTCGTTAGTGCGGTTCCGGATGAAAACCAGGTTCGCGATGATGTCATCAAGGTGGTAAACAGGTATCTAGGGAGGTAATTTTTTCATATTATTTGATAGAACCGGGTTAAAAATATCATGAAACCGGTATATTTTCCATTTACCCATATTTCTGAGGATATATTAAAAAAAATATCTGTTTGTTTCAGGCCGCTTACTGTGCTCCTGCCTTCAGGCCTCAACATTTCTGGTGATATGGAGAAATGGGTAGAAAGCGGACTGCTCGAAATGCGTCTTCCTGCAGGAGATGATGATGATCGACTGCAAGCGATGCTAAAGGATTACCGGGTCTGGGCAAACCTTCACCAAAGTGGTCAGAAGGCCTATCTAAATCCCTTAATGGATGAGATTCCCTTTTTTAATGACACTTCGATGTCGCAAATCGTGAAGGATATCAAAGAGAACCCGCAGGACGGGGGCTTTCGAAATTGTCCAGATCCTCTTTTTTCCGCAAAAGCATTTCTTCTGATCGCTCAGGAATTTGATCGGCAGCAATGTGAGGTCAATCAGGATGTTCAATCATTTGAAAAGAAGGAACATGACCTGATGAAAAACCTTAAAGGGGAAAATGACGATGGAGACGTCGGACCTTTGTCTGATGCCACCCCGTGGGCAGACAATGCGATGAATTACATGGTAGAAGAGCGTTTACGGGTATGGGCGCGTTTATTTTTCAACAATATATCTTTGGATGACCAGGAAATAACCGCTTTATTTATCACCGGCAGCAGTCTAACGAGCGAATATTTGTTAGAGAAATTTTCTGACGCAGAAAGGATCTTTGAATTCGATTCACTTCCGATCAGCAACCTCAAAAATGACAAAACCAAAGGATGGCGCAAGCATTTAATTGATACCTTGGACAACCTTGCAAAAAGCCGATGGTCCAGTTCAAGCAACGTCGTCGTCCAAGGGCCTGATAGAAAAGGTTGTGGTGAAAAGATGGCCTTGAGCCTCGACATTATACCGGAGACATCCCCTATCGATTTTGTTTCCAGTCTTTTTCCATCCAACCCAAATGGAATGGCAGAAAACAGTATCGAACCAGAGTTTAATCATACCATCATTGGACACCTGGCGCTTTGATCCATTAAATTGCTATCCTTTCTTTAACCTTTGGCACCATTTCGAAAAAATGCTGTTTTTATCTTTTCGATGATCAGTTTTGGCAAGCAAAATTGTCCGATATTGGTAACAAAATGAGGCTGTTATAAGATTATCAAAATTTCGAAATATAAAAATGGATAATCCTTGACTCGTCTTATCAATTGGTATAAGCATTTTGCCCGTTATTGGGAAAATCAATGATTGAATCTTTATGGCATAATTTTATAATGAAAGGAGGCTTTTTAAATGGCTTTTGATGTTACAGTTGATCAAGAAAAATGTGAAGGATGTGAAGAGTGTGTCGACGTTTGCCCTGTTGAAGTATTTGAAATGATAGATGGCAAATCCTCTCCGGTAAATGCTGACGAATGCTTGGGTTGCGAAAGCTGTATCGAGGTTTGTGAGCCGGTTGCAATTACAGTTGAGGAGACCTAACCGAACTACAATGTTTTATTCCCTTGGTCCCTCAACTTCGCGCGGGACCGGGGGAAGTTCAAATATAACTGATTCTTAACCGGCTGGCAACCGCTCCATGAACGAAAAAACGATTTTTCCCGTCATTCGGTTTTTTCCACTGTTTTAAAGTGATTCCACCCTGAAGGCTCAACCTCCCTGATTTGGCCATTTGCCTGGACAAGTTCTATCTTTCCCGAGTCGGTAATTTCACCGATCGCATAGAGAGGCTGATTGAATCTTTTCCTGTAATCCTTGTCGAGCCGCTTTGCCTTATCCGAAGGAACGGTACACAACAAGATATAATCTTCACCACCGGTGAAGGCGTAATTAAAGGGATCAAGATGGAAGTGGGTACAAAATTTTGCCAGATTTTTTGAAACAGGAATTTTTTTGTGATAGATACGGGCACCTACATTACTCTGTTTAATTATATGCCCAAGATCTGAGCCCAGCCCATCACTGATGTCGATCGCAGCGTGCACGCATCTTTGGCGCGCAAGAAATTGACCCTCCTTCAGAAACGGTTTTGGGAGAATATGGGCGTTGATTAACCCCTCCAATCCCTTTGATGTTTCCGGTGTGTTTTCTGATAGCAGATGCAACCCTGCTTGACTGTCGCCTAAAAATCCAGTTAAAAGAATAGTATCACCGTGCTGGGCCCCATTTCGGCACAGCATTTCTTTTTCAGAAACCGATCCGATCACCGTGATGTTAATAACAAGATCGGCCTTGGAGCTGGTTGTATCGCCACCAAGAATGTTCACGCCAAATTCACTGGCGAGGGTTTTCATCCCCCTATATACCATATCAAGGTAGTCAATCTCACAGTCCCCTGGAATAGCAATACTGACAAATGCCTCTCTGGCAATACCCCCCATTGCCGCAATATCGCTCAAATTCACCGACAGGGATTTATACCCCAGATTAAATCCGGTTGTTCTGTGCCTTAAGAAATGGACCCGGTCGATCAGCAAATCCGTGGTGACCAAGGTGACATCGCCGGGATTCATAAAAAATGCAGCAGCATCGTCGCCAATGGATTTCAAAATGTTTTGGGGGCGAATTAAACACCCGCGGCTGATCTTTTTGATAAATCCGAATTCACCGATCTCTTTTAGAAGCATAAACCCTTCGATTGCGCAGTGATTGCTATCAATACGCTTAATTTAGTTAAACCCATAAAAACCAGTTGCTCTTTTCGCACACCCCCTCTATATCTTTTTCAATTCTTTCTCGTCGATGATTCCTTTAATGATGCTGGGAATCTGTGTTCCATGTTTTTTCATATAATCTGTATTCAGTTTGGCAATGACCAGATCAAACAGCATGATGACACAAACCGTGCCGATATAAACCATCAGGAGAAGGTTAAGAGATATCATGGGTAGACTATATTATTATTAGTTCCGGTAATCAAGGTCTTTACAAACATATTGCGCTGGAGCGAAAACTGTGATATTTTAGTCTTTATGAAGCAGTATGTCATTGATGAGTTAAGATTTGAAGATTTCAAAAAAATCAAAACCTATCTGGATGATAAATTCACCGCCTCTATTCTGGATGGGATATACTGGATACCGATTGAAAAAAGAGTGCTCACAGATGCCCAGTCTGGCCATCTAGGGTGTCACCCATTTTTTTTTGCAATGCGTCTAGAACAAAATTCTTTGTCCTGTGAACTCCTGGTCCGCACAAGGAACAGGATACGTTGTGAATGCATGGATTACGCAAATGGAGACCAGCGTAACTGGTTTATACGGCGTGTCGACTCCATTTTCGACACACTTAATATCAAAACTTAAGGACAGGATTGCTATACTTTTCCTAAGAAGATCAGCAATCAAAATTTATGATGATACAGACCGTTTGTATAATCGTATGGGCCATACTGGTGACTTTTTTTTGGGGCATTGTGATTATACTCGCATCTGTGATCATTCATAACGAAAATTTTACCCATAACATTGCGAAGATATGGGCAAAATCTATACTATTTGCCAGCCGAATCAGGGTGACGGTTACCGGTTATTCCAATATAGACCTTGGCAGATCCTATATCTATATGTCGAATCATCAGAGCAATTTTGATATTCCCGTACTTTTGGCCTACCTTGATACCCAGTTTAGATGGCTTGCAAAAGCCGAGCTATTCAAGATACCCATTTTTGGTTCTTCAATGAAAAGGGCGGGTTATATCAGTATCAACCGCTCAAATCGCAGGTCCGCTTTTGAAAGTTTGAAAGAAGCGGCAAGAAAGATTCGAAACGGTGTGTCTGTTTTGATCTTTCCCGAAGGCACCCGAAGCCGGGATGGCAACATCAGAGCTTTTAAAAAAGGAGGGTTTGTGTTGGCGGTAGATTCCGGGGTCCCGGTTGTTCCAATTGTCATTCATGGAACATGGTCAATCATGTCAAAGAAAGGGATTCGAATCAAACCTGGAAATGTGGTAATTGAAATCTTAAAGCCGATCGAAACTTCAGATTACACACGGAAAACCAAAGACGATCTTATGGGAAAAGTCAGTCAAGCCATTTGCCGGTCCTTTGAAAAGGGGAGAGGAAAACAGCGGTAATGCTCAAAATAATAGCCCTTGGCGGCCTGGGTGAGATAGGGATGAATATGATGGTCGTTGAATACCGAGACACCTTCTTTATCATTGACGCCGGCCTCATGTTCCCTGAAGACTACATGCTGGGTATCGATTATGTCATTCCCAATATGGATTATATCCGACAGAACAGTTCCAAAATTTTGGGAATCGTATTAACCCATGCGCACGAAGATCATATCGGAGCGATCCCATATCTGCTGAAGGAGGCCAATGCACCTGTCTTCGGGACTTCTTTTACACTGGGGGTTGTTAGACATAAACTTCAAGAGCACAACCTCCTTTCCTCAACCGTATTTCATGAAATCTCACCTAGGGAGAAACTGCAGATCGGTCCTTTCGAGCTTATGTTTATTCGCGTCGGCCACAGTGTAATTGATGGCATCGGTATCGCCATAAAGACACCGTATGGGCTCATAGTTCACACCGGAGATTTTAAAATTAACCATACATCCATAAGGGACATGATCACGGATGTAAATAGATTTGCGCGATGTGGTGAGGATGGTGTTCTGGCCCTTTTGTCGGATTCAACAAATGTGGAAAAAGAAGGATACACAATTTCTTCCAAACAGATTGGTGAAACAATTTCACGTATAGTATCAGGGAGTAAGGGGCGTATAATTGTTGCCCTTTTTGCCTCAAATATCAACCGGATCCAACAGATTGTGGACATTGCAATCATCAGGGACAGGAAGGTTGCCTTCGATGGGAAGAGCATACAGATCAACGTCAATATTGCAAGAGATCTCGGGTACATCAGCATCCCTGAAGAGATGGAGATTGGCATTGCACAGGTGAACGATTATTCAGACGATGAGATCGTAATGATAACGACCGGAAGCCAGGGAGAACCGATGTCATCTCTTGCCCGGATGGCAGCCGGCACACATAAGCAAATAAAGATCAAAAAAAACGATACGGTTATTCTCTCCTCAAGGTTCATTCCTGGAAACGAAAGAGCGATCGGAAATATTATAAACAAGCTATATAGACAAGGGGCGGAAGTCATATACGAAAAAATATCGGAAATTCACATATCAGGACATGCTTTCCGCGAGGAATTGAAGTTGATGATCCATTTGACAAAGCCCAAGTATTTCATTCCGATTCATGGGGAATACCGGCACCTGGTGCTACACGCCCATTTGGCCGAACAGGTCGGGATTTCAAAGGAAAGGATTCTTCTTGCTGAAAACGGACAGGTTGTTGAATTTGATGAAAACGGCGGCGGGATTAAAGATCGTGTTACAACCGGGCGACTCCTTGTTGATGGAAAAGGTATCGGGGATGTGGGAAGGAGTATCCTCAAAGAGAGACGTCTTCTCTCAAAAGATGGCCTTGTGGTGGTAAACATGGCCTTGGATGAAGAAACGGGTATTGTGGTGTACGGCCCTGAAATCGTTTCACGCGGCTTTGTGTTTGAAACCCAATCTGGACATCTTTTGGAAGACGCGAAAAGCGCTATATTGAGGATTGTGGAAGATATTAAACCGGATGTTCCGGATCGAATCGATAAAATTCAATCAAAAATCCGAACCGCTCTGAAAAATTATTTTGATTTTTCCATGAGGAGACACCCGGTTATACTCCCCTTCATATTGAAAGTGTAACCGATCCCTGAGGCGTTTGAGATAATATGCGAAAAGAAATTCTCGGCATTTTTTTATTTTTCCTTGTTATTTTTACGCTGGTCAGTCTGCTGTCATTCAGCCTTGATGACCCTTCCATTAATAACGCAAAACCCACCGGCGATATCCATAATTTGTTCGGCTTATTTGGCAGTCACGTATCCGGTATTCTTATCGGACTATTTGGGCTCGGCGCATTTTGGATCCCGATTTTACTCCTTCTGATGAGCGTCCATTTTTTTGGAAACCATCCGGACAGAGCAGTAATTTCAACAATTGCAGGTGGTCTTATCCTGATTATAACCACTGGAAGCCTTTTGACATTTCAACAGAACCATTTTCTCATTATTGGAGAACGTTTTTCTTCAGGAGGAATCATCGGCCTTCCTCTTAAAACATTTTTTGTTAAATATTCCAACACAGCGGGCGGATTTATTTTTTTGGCACTTATTTGGGTGGTCGGTTTTATTCTGGCCACAGGGGTCTCTCTGATAACATTTTCAAAACGTATCTGGCAGATGATGGGTCGGGCTTCGAATTATCTAAAAACACGCCTTGTCAAGTGGAAAGAAAGAAGAGAAAAAGCCAAACGGATCCAGATAAAAAAAGAGGGGGTTTTCAAAAAGAAACAAGATGTAAAAATAAAGGGACAAAAAAGAAAGCCAATCAAGATTGTTCCGGTGCCAAGGCAGGAAGTGTTCGAATTCATGCGATCTGAAACAGGATTTCATGTGCCATCTGCAAATTTATTGGATGATCCACCTGAAAAGCCTTCTTATGCTGATGACGAAAACTTGCGCGTGCAATCGAAGTTGCTTGAAAAGAAACTCGACGATTTTGGAGTAGAGGGAAAGGTGGTAGCCGTAATACCCGGACCGGTCATTACTACTTTTGAATACGAGCCGGCTCCGGGTGTAAAGATCAATAAAATTGTCAATCTCACGGATGATCTTGCGCTTGCACTTCGTTCAATCAGCATCCGGATCGTGGCTCCGATTCCAGGAAAGGCGGTGATTGGAATTGAGATTCCGAATGCGAACAGGGAGATTGTAAAATTCAAGGAAATTGTTGGTTCCGGTGTTTTCAAAAAGTCCAAATCGAAACTGACGATCTGTCTTGGCAAGAATATTGTGGGAGAACCTTTTGTAGCAAACCTGGACAGCATGCCACATTTATTGATCGCCGGCGCAACGGGGGCCGGCAAGAGCGTGGCCTTAAACGGAATGATTTGCAGTATGCTGTTCAAGTCGACACCTGATGACGTTAAACTCATTTTGATCGATCCAAAACGTATAGAGCTCTCGACTTATAATGGGATACCCCACCTCATTTCGCCGGTCGTGACAGATGCTAGAAAAGCAACCAATGCCCTCTTTTGGGCCGTACGGGAAATGGAAAAAAGATACGAGATGCTTTCTGCAAATAAGGCAAAAAACATAACCCAGTATAATCAAAAGGTCGAAAAAGAAAAAAGGGAGGCTGGCGGGGAGTCTCCCTCTACAAAATTGCCGTATATCGTCATCATCATCGATGAGCTGGCTGATCTGATGATGGTGGCCTCGCGAGATGTGGAGTTTGCCCTGACACGTCTTGCCCAAATGGCGAGAGCTGCCGGCATCCATTTAATCATTGCAACACAGAGGCCTTCAGTGGATGTACTCACCGGTGTTATCAAAGCGAATTTTCCTACCCGCCTTAGCTTTCAGGTCTCATCAAAGACCGATTCAAGGACAATCATTGACGGCAATGGTGCAGAAAGCCTCCTGGGGAGCGGAGATATGCTTTTTCTTCCTCCAGGGACCGCTAAACTCCAGCGAATTCATGGCGCATACATATCAGAGGTGGAGCTGGCGAGGATATCGGAATTTTTAAAAAGCCAGAAACCACCGGAGTACGACATGGAAATCACCAAGTTGCCCCCGGATGAAAAGATAAACTCCAAGGATGAGGAGCACGATGAGCGTTATGATGATGCGATTGCGTTGATCACCAAGACACGGCAGGCGTCCATATCGATGATCCAGCGTCATTTACGTATCGGATACAATCGAGCTGCCCGTATTATCGAGATGATGGAGAAAGAAGGAGTTGTAGGACCTTCAGACGGAGTCAAACCGAGGGAAGTTTTGGTTAGAGGTTATGATAATGATAACATCCCTTGATTTTGAAGATTATGGTCATCCTTTGATCCCTTAAATCTTCATCAGATAGATATCGTTTCATTTCCAGGGGAAATCTTCAATTGTTCATCCGACAGATTAAAATTTGTTCAGATCTCCTGCGTAATGTTCAGTTTTTCAGTTTCCGTATATAACCACCTGAATTTTTAAAGAATTTGTTTGTTGTTTTCACCAGATTCCAGTGTAAAGCGCCGACTTCTTTGCACAAAAATACAATGACGAGGCCAGCCGAAACGGCCTGACGGCAGCCGAGATTGCCAAGGCCGGGTCTATTTCACTTTGAACCACTTACCGGGATTTATATGATCTTCAGCTGGCCGGTTTCCCTTTTTACGCTGAAAAAGGAAAAAACGGCGGGCAATGGAGGTTTGTCGATAATCGTCAATTCGAAGTGCCAAAGCCGTTTACCTTTACCGAGCTGATGTCGCTCCACCTCAGTAAGGACCTGTTTCAGGTGTTAAAAGGAACGGTCTTTTTTGAATCTTTAGAATCTGTTTTGAATAAGGCCCGTACCAAACTGCCGACCCAGACCCTGACCTGCTTGAATAGGATCCAGTCAACTTTCTACATGGGTAAAAAACCGTATAAAGATTATTCTCGATTCAGGGAGATCACCAATACGGCCAACCAAGCCGCCATGGAGTGCCGCTGTATCGAAATGCTTTATTTGCCGCTTCAAAGAAAGCTGGAAACCCTGCGCAAAATCAACCCCTACAGGAGTTGGTTTTTTTAGGGGTCCATTTACATCATCGGTTTTTACCATCTGCGAAATGAAATCAGAACGTTTGTCCTAGACCGCATCAAACTGATGAAGCTGACAGATGAAAAATTTTAAATACTATCTGATTTCGACCTTGACGAATACATGCAATACAGCTTCAAGGTGATGTACGATGATCTTTACACCGTCAAGGTCCGGATCTCTCCAGCCTGGGCAAGATATGTCAGCGAAAAGGTTTGGCACGAAAGCCAAAGTACCCGCAAAATGACGGACAAATCACTTGAAATAATTTTTGAGGTGGCTGATCGGGAAGAGATCAAGCAATGGGTTATGGGCTTAGGCCCGGAAGCATACGTGATAAAGCCGGAAAAGCTGAAGAAAATGATAAAAGAGGATTTGAGAAAAACATTGAAACAGTATGAAAAGACCACATCGATCTATGAAAACCTGAGCGTCAGAAAAGCGGAGAAAATTATGCCCGATAACCATGGATCTTCAAATCCGGTTGCATAATAGAGCCCATTATTTTAAATTTAAATCGCTTAATATTCTTTTGCATATCGGTTTGTTGAAATATATTTGAAATTGATCGTGATAGGGATGCATGAAAACCAATAGAGGAGTCTAAAAGCCATTTAATCACATTGCTTGACTCGAGGAGAGAGCATCATGGTAAAGATTGAGAAGTTTGATTTTACACCAATTCTGGGATGGTCTATCACTCGCTACGATATGTTTACCGCCTGTAAGCGGCAATATTATTACCAGTATTACGCCAAGTATGATCCGGAATTCAAAAGAGCAAAAATTGATACGCTTAAGAAACTGACCTCAATTCCCCTTGAAATCGGCAACATTGTGCACGATACAATTTCGGTGGTTCTCAAACGACTTCTAAAATCACGTAGCAGGATCGATCCGCAACGATTTGATGCCTTTGTTGAGGAAATGGCTGGAACGAACTGCAGAAGCAAAACTTTTTCCGAAGTTTACTACAACGAAATGGTCTCGGTGGGGCCGGCGGATATCCTCTCGGGTATCAATGAGTGTTTGAAGGCCTTTTTGGGCAGTAGCCGATTTGAGTGGATAAAAGATCAGGCTACTGCCGGTAAACATGACTGGCTTATTGAGCCTCCCGGATACGGAGAGGCGCGAATTAACGGCTTGAAAGTATATTGTAAGGTAGATTTCCTGTTTGTTATAGATAGAAAGATTATAATTTTGGACTGGAAAACCGGAAAAAGGAACAAGGAAAAGCACAAAAAACAGCTGTTTGGGTATTGCACCTGGTCGGCCCACCACTTGAAGGCGTCTGCGGCGGACATCAACGCCGCCATTGCCTATCTCAGGCCATCCTACGAAGAAGTAAACCTGTCTCCCTCTGTTGATGATCTGAAATCATTCAATGCACGCATCCGTGTTGAAACAGAGGAAATGAATGTCTTCTGCAGCGATGTCCAGGAAAATATACCGAACGACAAAGCATCATTTCCCATGATTCCACAATCGGCAGTTTGCCATTATTGTAATTTCAAAGAACTGTGTAATAGAATTTAACAGATTCATCCCCACCCGCATTTATCCGGCATATTTTCTATTTCAGTCGTTTTCATTAAATTTCCGGCACCTATTTATCCAAATCCATTTTTCCCGGGTTTAGAATGTTATTGGGGTCGAGGGTTTTCTTTAAAGCGCGCATCACCCGCATTGCCGCCGGATCGTGTTCTATGGTCATAAACCTGGCCTTTGTAATACCGATGCCATGCTCGCCGGTCAATGTACCGCCTAGTTTGCAGGCCAGCTCATGCAGTTCCAGCAATACCTGATCCAGCCGGTTCACCTGGTCTGAATCGGACCGATCGTATAATATATTCGGGTGGAAATTTCCGGCCCCCGCATGGCCGAAGTTGAGGATGAGCAGATTGTGTTTTTTTGATATCGCCTCTACCTTGCGGAGGAACTCGGCAATGCGGCCCATCGGCACCGTCACATCTTCGGATGCCAGGTTTTTTGACACACTTCCCACTAGGCCGCCAAGGGATTTTCGAGCCAACCACAGGTGTTCGGCATCGGCAGCCGAATAGGCGGTTTCGATATTACGGGCGTTACACCTGTTGAACATGGCGATCAACCCCTCCATCTGGTATTTAACATCCACCTGTGTATTGCCATCGATTTCCGCCAGGAGAATCGCCTCCACCTCAGGCAGTTGGAGATCGGTGTGTTTTCGAACCACCGAAATGGTATTGGCGTCGATCAACTCTAACACACTCGGGGTAACACCGGATTGCATGATCAGAGTGACCGCTTCACCGGCGCCTTCCAGGCGGTCGAAAGCGGCCACAGCCGTGGCTACCTCTGTCGGCTTCGGAGATATCTTCAACGTGATTTCCGTCACCACACCCAGCGTTCCCTCGGAGCCGACAAAAAGCCGTGTTAGATCATACCCGGATGAACATTTCATTGTTTGTGATCCGATGCGCATTACCTTACCATCTGCCAAAACCACTTCCAAAGCCAGGACATAATCTCGCGTGGTGCCGTACTTGGCACCCCTCAATCCGCCGGCATTGGTGGCCACATTTCCGCCCAGGGTGCAGACCTTACCACTGGCCGGATCAGGTGGATAAAAAAAGCCATCAGACGCCAGGGCCTCCTGGAGATCCGCGTATACCACGCCAGGCTGGACCACGCTCAGACGGTCGGGTATGCTGACGCGAATGATCTGATCCATCCGGGACAAATCGAGCAATATCCCTCCTTTAACCGGAACCGAAAGACCTGCGAGACCGGTACCTGCTCCCCTGGGGACGATCGGGGTTCTATTTTTGTCGGCCAGCCTGAGAATCCACGATATTTGGTCGGTCGATTCAGCCCAAACTGCGCACTCGGGTCGGCTTCGATATTCCGAAGCATCATATGAGTAGGAAACCAAATCAATTATTTGATCCGTATAATTCTCTTTACCGACGATCTCAATCAACCCTTCCTTAATGATTTCCTTCATACTGCGACTCTTCTCCTTTTTTGCACTTTTTCAATGGCAGGGGTTGGAAGCTATTTTAAAACGCAGTGGCAAAATATTGTTCAATATCGGTTTTGGAATGAGTCACAGTCTATATCGATTATAATCCTGCAATACAACCCTCTCTATTTTTTAATCCAATTTCTGTTTGCCAATGAAATGTTATTCCAATAAAAGAAAAAATTGTTCAAAAGGTGTTTTAAAATCGATGTTAAAAAATTATATTGTGGTCTTCTATCGCAATGATAAAAAGGTGTCTCTTGTTTGCCATTTCATATCCAGACCACCTTAACTGTGGGGGGATGCAATGGAATCAAAACCAAAACCCCATTCCCATGATAAAAAGGATAAATCGATGCCACTCAATGTTGAGTTTGTTCGTAGTCAGTACCTTGTTTTCCAAAACTCTGAAACCGCCCAGTGGGCCTTCTTCGAAAACGCCTGCGGCTCCTATGCCCCGAGACAGGTTATTGACAGGCTGTCTTATTTTTTTCAGTTTACCAAGGTCCAGCCCTACGATCCATTTCCGTCATCGATCGCCTCTGGGGAGGCGATGGATGACGGTTACCGATGTGTCGCTGAACTTCTGAATGCGGATGAGGACGAGCTGACCCTCGGCCCGTCGACAACCCTCAATTTTTACGTTCTGGCCCAGGCGATACGACCGACCCTAAAGGCGGGTTATGAAATCATCGTAACCAATCAGGATCATGAGGCCAATATCGGGTGTTGCGAGTTACCGCTTTCTTGGAGCAAGAAAATAGCTCTTGACGATCTGTAACACTGAACATTTGGAGAGTCGATGACCAAAATATACCTTATCCGCCACGGCCAAACAGAATGGAATATTTCTCGACGGGTTCAGGGCCATACTGAATCGGTTTTAACCGATACAGGGCGCAAACAAGCGATGGACCTGGGGAAAAAACTGGACCACATCCGGTTTGATGTCGCCTACTCCAGCAGCAGCACAAGGGCTTACGAGACGGCCGAGTTGATATTGAACGGAAGCCTGAAAGAAATACATAAGCTTGATTCTTTAAAAGAAATTAATTTGGGGCCATGGGAGGGCATGCGTTATTCGGATGTTGAAGTCGAATATCCGGATCAATTTAAATATTTTTTCAATTGCCCATCAAAATTTGAACTGGACGGAGGAGAAACATTTCATCAGCTACAAAGCCGGGCGGTACAATCACTGGAAACTATTGTAGAAGCCAACAGGGGCAAGAAAATTATTCTGGTAAGCCACGGCATGTTCATCAGATCACTGTTGGCCTTTATTGAAAACCGTCCTTTAAAGGGCCTCTGGAATACACCCGCCATACATAACTGCTCCCAAAGTATCGTCGAGGAAAGCAATTCGAGATACAAAATCATTATGTATGCGGACTCATATAATTGGGACCTTGTCTAGAGCGTTGAATTCGACAACGTATTCTATTTTTACAAGCCTATGGGGCGGCACTATAACAAGAGTGAGTAATCCAGCTCGAATTTAGTCAATTTTTCCTTAATCTGCTCGTATAGATCCAGATACTCCTGAGTCGGTTGAATTGTATCCAGATCGTAGCATTCATCGAAACGCTTACCGAGGGGAGGGTCACCGAATTTGTGCTCGTATTGAATCAAAATTTGTTTGACCATTTCATTGGCTTGCTCCCGTGTAATTCTCTGCCGGGCTGCCAGGTGCCCCGCCTCGGCTCCCATGCGGGCCTCCATACCGCTGGCACGCTCGGGATGCCGGTTGCGGGCCACCGCAGCCAAATCGATATCCGCCCCGGATACCGTGGTTGTCAGGGCGTTGCATATGATTTCGTAAGCCACCATTTCGGTGCAAGGTCCGGCCGCAGCAAAGGTGTTGGCTGTAATCAAGAGATGGGTATGGCGGCTCAGGGCTTGGGCGGTAATGCTGATCAGCCACAGCAGTTCTCGAGTCGTATTGCATCCGTAATGAATATGGAGCGGAAACCCGCAGTGCCACTGTACCTCAAAAACCAAAAGCCCTAGAAAGTGATGGGCCACGTGAACGATTGCCGTTGCTTCCGGCCCACCGGCATATCCGCCCATTAGCGGTCCGTATAGTCCATATTTGTTGTGTCCACTGTGCCGCAGGAAGACGACCTTCTTTAACCGTTCATAGTCGATTTTTAATTCGGCAATGGCAGCGATGCACAACCCGTCATTTGGCTGCGCACCGAATTCAGCCTGCATGGCAGCCAGCATCGCATCTGTCCGCTCTGCATTTGAAATGAGGTTGTGAATGCCGATATGGGGGCGGCCGGCTGCCCGGGCGGCTTCGCGCAGTTTGATTACGTTCCAGATCGCCGCTTCTACCTCCTGGGGTGTTCCTGATTTAATGGGACGACCATGGACAGTTTGGCTAAAAGCACTCGAGAAAGTTTGGGCCAGAGGTTCCTGAACATAACTTTGCACCATCGGCACAAAGCGTTCCTCGGCTACCGGCGTGCCGACCGGAGTCATCAGGCAAAAGGGAGGTTTCATGTCCTCGACAGACCGGTAGGACATCGTCGCCGCATCACGACCCTGCCCGTAGGTAACCGTGGTTGGGGCATACCTTAGCGCCCATTCCACTTCTTCGCGTGTGAACTTCATCACACGGCCGGTATCACGGCAGAAAACGCCTATTTTAAGAAATAGATCAAGGCCGGCCTGGTAAACACGATCTGCCAGATTGTCATCGGCCGGAACAACCTGTTTTGGGTCATATTTTATTTCATATTTCTCAACTAACTGCTTAGCGACTCTACCCAATTGTTGATCGAATTGCTTTTCTTTTATCAGAGAGCTGTTTTCGCTGCGGTCGAGGATATCCCAAAATCCGATCATGACACGTCAGCTCCCTTCTTTTTCCGC
The DNA here is from genome assembly GCA_002328165.1 of Desulfobacteraceae bacterium UBA2156. Taxonomy (GTDB): domain Bacteria; phylum Desulfobacterota; class Desulfobacteria; order Desulfobacterales; family UBA2156; genus UBA2156. Next base: position 51,878 of record DCWS01000052.1, read on the forward strand.
ATCAGCTCCTTGGCATTTTCAACCGCCTCGGCTGCATCCTCGCCGTAGCCATCTGCTCCGATTTCTCTGGCCCATTCAGCAATCACCGGTGCACCGCCGAGCATAACCAAATATTTGTCGCGGGTGCCGAGTTCCTTAAGCATACGATCGATGTCCGGCATATGTGCCATTGTTGTCGTCATTAATGCAGATGCCGCGATAATGTCGGCTCCGACTTCGTCTGCTTTTTCGATAAACCGGTGGACGGATACATCGTTACCTAGATCGTAGAGGGTGAAACCGGACGCCTCCAGCATCACCTTGACGATATTTTTACCCAAATCGTGAACATCCCCATGGATTGTACCGATGATAACGCTGCCGAAAGATCCACCGTCGGTTCGCTGAATCAAATGGGGCTTGAGAACTTCCACAGCGGCATTCATCGCATCCGCAGCAAGCAACACCTCGGGCAGGAAGCATTCTAGCTTGGCGAACTTGCCGCCAATGATGCGCATCCCCAGGGCAAAACCTTTCTGGATTGCCTCAAAGGGATCCGCTCCCATTGTCATTGTCTTTTGAGCCAGAGATACACACTCTTTTTCATCCCCCTTAACAGTGGCATCCGCCATCTTTTCAAAAGATAGACTCATGGTTTCATTTTTCTTCACTACGGTTGCATTTCCTTTCATCGCTCGCAAATTGCGCCTGTACTTATCGTTTGAACCAAACTTCAATAAAATTTTCACCATAATACACCAACACTCTGAAGTCACTACTTTGTGAATAATAGAGCAGATTAAATGTTAAATGGACAAAATCAGACTTGATATCATCCGCAAAAAAGCATATCTGTGTCGAAAAGGGTCGATTTAATACATCAACGGGATGGATTGATCCAGCCCCGACTGGCCGAACTCCGGAAGAAACAGATGCAAGTTAAAACGTCACTAAAAATTTCACATGTTTCATGGGGAAAGATACAGGTAGTAGGATTGGGCGATGGGTGGGATTTCAAACTTTGGCCCGGCGGAGGGCGCTACTGGGATTGGAACGAAACCGGTACACACCATGCGCCGGGTATTCAACTTTCTGATGTCGAGGAGTTGCTTGAAAATGGGGCAAGGACTGTCGTGTTGAGCTGTGGAATGAACCATCGTCTTCAGATATGCCCTGAGACCATTGCATTTTTAAAGCGACGTGGGGTTGAGTACCATGTGGGGGAGACCCAAGAGGCGGTCACCCTCTACAACTTGTTCGTTGACGAGGAAAGAAAGGTTGGTGGGCTGTTTCACTCAACCTGCTAGTTTTTTGCTTTATAAAAATAACTGAAGATTTCACCAAACCTAAGTAAGATGGTGAGATAAAAGGCGCTGAATTGTTGCAATTCCGCGTCTTCTGTCTAAAGCAGCACCCACAATATATTTTTTGCAATTTTTAATAGGAAAAGGCGGTATGCCCATGATAAAAAAACTGATCATCGTCTTACTCGTTTTAATGCCGATAACCGCATGGAGTGCGAATCTGCATTATGCACTCGATGTGCAGATAAATACCTCCAAACGGGAAATCATCGGTATTGCCCGCTTAAAAGCGGAAGCCGATAAAAAAATCAGATTATCCATTCGGAACTTAAGCGGGGTGAAAGTGGATGGCAACGCCGTCACCCGTACTGCCGATGAAAACATCGACTTGCTGCTGAAAGGTGGCAATGAAACGCGTATCAGCTATGAAGCGCTTTTTACCGATATAGAGACCAATTTTATCAACAAAGATCATGTCTTCTTGACCGAAGCATGGTATCCCCAACCGAAAATTCTGGTTGAGTATGCATTTTCCGTGACCCTGCCGAACAACTTTATTGCAACCTCGGAAGCAGAAACAGTGACAATCGGACAACATGGCGCAGAAAAAACGTTTAATTTCCATTTCCGCCATCCCCAGGATGCTTTGCATCTGGCAGCTTCGACCCGTTATGTTTTGAAAAAAGACCTTTATAACAATATTGCGATTGAAGCCTATTTTTTTCAAGAAGATGCGCATCTAGCCGATTCGTATATCGCCCATACTAAAAAATATCTCGCCATGTACGAAACCATGCTCACACCGTATCCCTATCGGCGTTTTGCCATTGTCGAAAATGTTTTTCCCACTGGAAATTCCATGCCGACTTACACCCTGCTGGGCAAACGGGTAGTGCATCTGCCGTTTATCGTCAACACCTCTCTAGGTCATGAAATTCTGCACCAATGGTTTGGTAATTCTGTTTATATTGACACCATTTATGGAAATTGGGCGGAAGGAATAGTCACCTATTTGGCCGATCATCATTATGCTGCCCTGGAGGGCAAAGGCAGGGCCTACCGAAAACAGATCATGGTCGATTACAGTGCTTATGTAAATACGAACAATGCCATGCCGATAAGTAATTTTTTCAGCCGTCAAAATAAGGCCCAAAAGGCCATCGGCTATGGTAAAGCAGCCATGTTGTTTCATGACCTGCGAAAACGTCTCGGCGACAAATCGTTCTTTGTGGCCTTGAGGGAGTTTATCCACCGGAACAGGTTTCGCACTGCCTCATGGCATGATATTCAGCGTTCCTTCGAAAAGGTGACGGGGGAAAAGTTATATGTGTACTTCAGTCAATGGCTCAGCCGCAAAGATATTCCGCAAATTGGCGTGGAAAGTGCGGAATTGCAGGTAGAGCAGGGAAAGCTCAAACTGAACTTTACTCTGGTGCAGCATGATGAGCCGTATCGACTCCGTATCCCGATCACCTTGTATTCGGACAACGGAAAAAATCAGCGTTTTGTTGAAGTGAAAAATGCCAAAGAAAAGATCAGTCTTCAACTCGATGAACCTGTGAAAAAAGTTGTCATCGATGAAAACTATGCACTGATGCGGCAGCTAACCACTGAAGAAATTCCTCCGGCTCTGGCCGGTATCATGGGCAGAGATAAACTGACCGTGATTGCAACAGCAAGGGAGCGGGTCAGGTACAAACCGTTGATTGATGCATTTGGGGTGAAATCTATCGCCTATGTCACTCCGGATAAAATTACCTTTACCCAAATGAAAGAAAATTCATTGCTGATTGCCGGTCATGACAAGACCATTGTCAATATGCTGTTTGGTAAGCAGGCTATCCCTAATATCCCTAAAGAAGGTGTACGTATAAAAGTCTATAAGAATCCTTATAATGCAGAGGAGCGCATTGTGCTGTTGCACGTCAAAAACAAGGCGGAAGCAAAAGCAGTTCAGCGAAAAATATCGCATTACGGAAAATATAGCGAACTGGCCTTTAGAAATGGTCAAAACACGCATAAAGCGATAGTTGAAACAGGAAATGGCATCTCGGTATTGTCCCGCCCCTCCACAAGGGTCCTGAGCCCCGATATGCTGACGACAGTTGACGATATTATGCCCAAACTTTTCGCCAGCCGCATTATTTACATAGGGGAACAACATGACAAATTCGCCCATCATATCAATCAACTGCTGGTTATCAAAAAGATGCATGTGGCTGGATATAAACTGGCTGTAGGTATGGAAATGTTCCAGACACCTTTTCAGCCGGTATTGGATGATTATCTGACCGGACAGATCGATGAGAACTCCTTTTTAGAGCGGTCTGAATATTTTTCCAGATGGCGTTATGATTATAACCTTTATAAGCCAATTATTGATTATCTCAAACAACAAAACATTCCGCTTATCGCGCTGAATATCGAGGGGGATATTACCCGTCAGGTCGCTCGTCAAGGCATAGATGGCCTGGCTGATGAAAAAAAGAAACAGTTGCCTGCTGCAATGGATTTTTCAAATGAACAATACCGACGTGATTTAGTAAAGGTGTTCACTTTTCATGGGGAACAAAAGGAGTTAAAGGAATTTAGTTACTTTTATCAAGCTCAATTGTTGTGGGATGAAGGGATGGCGGAATCTGCCTATCGGTTTTTGGCAAATAACCCCGATCGAAAATTGGTGGTATTGGCGGGCAACGGCCATGTCAGGCATAAATATGGCATTCCGGAACGTCTGTATCGGCGCAATCACGAACCGTTTACAGTCGTTGTGCAGGATGATGCAATTGAAGATGGTATTGCTGATTTTGTCCTGTTAACCACCGGGTTGAAGGGCAAGAAATCACCCAAATTAGGCTTGATTGTTGAAGAAAAAGATCAAACACTGGTGATTATGAGTATGGTAGATAAAAGCTCTGCAAAAAATGCCGGGCTGCAGAAAGGGGACATCATTAAACAATTTGCGGGAAAGTCAATCACCTCGCTGGCGGATTTGAAGCTAGCACTGTTTTACAGCAAAACCGGGACAACTCTTAAAATCAAGATTAAAAGGGATGATAAAACAGTGGAAAAAGAGATCGAATTGTGAAAGTGAAATTAGGAAGTTGCCCGGAGCAAAATTATATGATAGTCAGGTCCTGATTGGAGACGCACTGTGTCGGGAATGCGGGAAATTTTAATACTGGTGGTCATTATCATGGCCATTTTTTTTCTTCCACGGGTCATATCCAGAGGGAAGGAAAAAAAACAACTTGAGCAAGTTTTTGCACTATCCGGAAAGATGCGCCTGGCAATCGGAACTTCTGTTTTCTGGCCGCTATTGGTGGCGGCTGTGATTCAACCATGGCAAAAAAATATGCCCCTGTTTCTTTATATCGGCTTTGGACCGGTTGCATTCGGGTGGGTCATGAATTGGGTTTTACACGGGTTTCGAAATTTTAAAGGATAAGAATTCGCTTTTTGAAAACAGATCAACGGAAAAACAGAGTTGTGTAGTCACCGGAGATGAGTCACAACATATCGTATTGCAACGATGCGATAGCAAGTCCCAAGCGGCTTCAGACAACCAAAATTCAAATACCGGATGAAGATCGTATTGTCAAGAAGGCTTTTTGCTGCAAATTAACTGAAAATCCGGGGTTTTGGGTACAGGAAGTCTTACTTCACGAGTGTGTGTTTTTAAAAACAGGCCTCTGCAGGGTAATCCGGATCGGTGATGGTGTCATCGATACCGTGTCCCAGCTCCTCATCATATGCGGGAACCACACCGAATGGGTGGGGCATTGGCAACCGGGAGCGGCTTGTGGTCATAAAGAAAATACCACCGCAATATTTTTGGGATGATAAACACCACATGCCGATGCCTGCCTGTACGTCGCACGCAGACAGGCGGTACGGCCTTCACCACCTCCTGACAAAGCCACTCACCGGGCTCCATCACCCGTTTCTGATGGCAGGATGGGCAGAAATGACGACGTTTGCATGAAAAGGCCAAAAGATATTCGTGACCGCAATCTCCGCATCTGATCCTGGCAAGCCCGGTTTTCAGAATCCCGCAATCCAGATACCGATAAATTACCTGTTTGGCATAGGAGCGAAAAAAGCCGTATTGTCGCCCAGCAATTTTATCAAAGTTTTTTTGAAATTTTGTGCTATGGAAAAACAAAATGTAAGAAAAATTTCTTTTTTCCCCTTAGAGGTTTCACCACAAGTCTCATTTTTCAATAGGTTTAAATCGAAAAAGCAAATTCCTATTCATCGATGAGGGATATGAAGGATAAAACTCATAGGATTTTCACCATCAACGGCAAGGCTACCATGGTTCCCAGAGAACTTCCTATATTGGTGAACACTACGACCAGAAGAATTCGCGTGACCTTATTTTTCCAAAATCCTTTTATGGAGAGGATATCTTCTGGTAGGTTTTCAAAGTCTTTGACCTTTGGTTTTCGGGCAATCGCTTCCACCAAACCGGAAACCCATCCGGCAGCAATCATCGGATTTATGGAGGTTAGCGGCGCGGCTATGATCGATGACAAAATGGTTAACGGATGAGCAAAAGCGATAAGAGCACCAAGGCCGGCCAAAACTCCGTTTGCAATTATCCACAATTTAATCATGTGGGCACCGGCATCAGTTCCGCCATGAAAGAATCCGAAAATCAAAAGCGCGAGTACCATTGTTGGCAAAATCCATTTCAACAGGGCGGATCTTTTTTTTTTAGGGGAAGGGTTTCAAGGGCTTTTATGTCCGTATCTGTTTTCCAGTATGTTTTGACACCCGGAATGTGACCCGCTCCCACAACAGCAACAATTTTTTCTCCGGGGGCGGACCGGATTTTGTGAGCAATGTAACGGTCGCGCTCATCGATGAGAATTTTTTTCATAACCGGCATCGATTTTCCAACATCCGATAGGAGAGACTCCAACACATCCTGTTCTTTCATTTTTTCGATGTCATTCTCACTGATTTCATCTATCTCCCCTACCGATAGAACAAGTTGAAAAAGAAGTTTAACCTTTTCCCAAAAACCCATGACGCGCCACACTCTCCCAAGGGTGATCCGTATATCCCTGTCGGCAAGATGAATTTTCGCTCCGATCGCTTCACCGGTTTCAATCGCCTTTATCATTTCTCCACCGGGTTTTATATTCAGTTTCTTTGCAATTTTTTTCTGAAACGAAGCAAGAAGGAGACTCGAAAGAAGGAGAAAAACTTTTTTCTCCTTAATCACCTTGATAATATTCGTATCCTGCCATTTATTTTTTTGCCGGATCGCTTGATACCTGGAATCACACAGTTCAACACAAACCGTATCTGGTTTTTCCTCACTGATAACGGAAGCGACAAGATCGGCACTCTCCCTTGATACGTGTGCCGTACCGATAAGAAGTATCGTTTTATCTCCAAAACTGAGGCTATGTAAGGCACTATTGGTATTTTCGTTATTCATCGATTATTTTCACCGGTTGTATTTTAATCGACCCTTTTTTGTTTTACAAACTCGCACGAAAATATTACATTCATGGAGGGAATGCAAGGTATATACTCTCCGGTGGGTTCAATTAAGACACGAATCGGCCGCAATCGAGATGCGCTTGTAATGATCACTCAGGTGTCGGGTATGCGCATACAAGACGATATATTCTTCTGGGAAGGATGGGGTGGACGGCTTCGGTTGGGAAACGGCAAGTGCCGGCTTCGTATCTATGATCTAAAAAAAGAAGACAAAAATGACCTGGCACATCTTAGGCCGACCATTGTGGTGGTTTCTGATGTACCGGAGAGCAAAATGTCTGTAAGGAGTTGTGCCGGACATATTGCGACAAAGGTCGTCGAAACATTTTGCATCGATCCCCAACGTACGCTATTTATTGAATTTTACCCATCTGCAACATACGGAAGATATAATGAACATGTGATTATGGAACGGTACGATATCGTTGAATTTACATGGCATGAAAACCAGGCAATAAAGCCTAAATGGAGGTTATTACCACCGCCACTGTTAGATATTTTGAAGCGAATAATAGATGATGAATGATTTGAGGGGGAATTTTTTTATGAAAGGGAAGACAATCCAAACAGACAAGGCGCCTGCAGCCATAGGGCCATATTCACAGGGGATCAAATTGGGCTCATTGCTTTTTGTAAGCGGACAGATTGGAATGCACCCTGAAACCGGTGAACTGGTCAGTCCGGATTTTGCACCCCAAGTCCGTCAGACACTGGAAAATCTGCTGCATGTTGTTAAAGCCGCTGGGGGTGATCTGGATCAGGTGGTGGCTGTCGATGTATATTTAACTGATATGGGAAAATTTGTCGAATTCAACGGGATCTACCAGGAATACTTTGCCGAGCACCGACCGGCCCGTGCGGTGATAGAAGTGTGCGCACTCCCAAAAGGCGCGCGCGTGGAGATCAAGTGCATCGCAGGCATGTGAGACAATAAAGATAGAGAGCGCATTCTCCTCCGCTTCGAGGTTAGTGGGCGAATCGTAAAGCAAGATAAGTCCTTATCGGTGAAATCTCGCTGAAATGGGACTGTTGTTTCTCTGACCGGATTTATCCTAGGCCGCACTCCATTTTGGCTGTCTCCTTCTTGAGACCGCCAATACGGGGATGGGATCTTCCACAATCGGTGACGACCAGAGCGATTACAATTTCGTCTGCCATCTGGGCATCGTCGATTCTAATCGCCATTGCATCGAAATGAGACCGGACAAATGCCGCGTCCTTAAAATTGATCGGCACATCAATCTCTGTTCCCATTCCGCCTATTTTCTTTGCTGAGTGAATCAGAGACTTCCCGCCACCGACGGCGTCCCGAAAGGGTTTTCCCAGTTTAGAGTGGAGAATGGGTTCTTCAATATCGCCACTCACCAGTTTACCGATGTTTTTGAGTAGCACTTTTGGCATGCTGATGTCTCCTTTCCACCTATATTCTTATCCTTTAGAGATTGTAACGCCCTTTAACTCCATCTCCCGAATAGCACTATTGGATGTCTCAGGACTTAAGCCACGGCAAAGATCCGTAATAAGCTCAACCTGATACCCATGCCCTACAGCATCTAAAACAGTGGCTTTCACACAGTAATCAGTTGCCAGACCGTAAATGATTAACTTCCGAATTCCGTCCCGCCGCAAGAGGCGATCAAGGTCGGTTTTGTGGCCACCATCATCAAAAAAACCGGAGTATGAGTCGAGCTTTGGATTTGTACCTTTCTTAACTGTCTCAATGAGTCCTTTGATGAGAATCAGAATATCAGCACCAGAGGTGTTCTGGACACAATGAGGAGGCCACATGACTTGGGTTCGTCCCTCTTCTATCTCAATTTCCTGAAAGGGTTCCGTGCCCGGATTGTTGGTGAAGAAGCTAATATGGTCCGCTGGATGCCAATCCTTAGTAAAATAAATAGGGTGTCCCTGCTCCAGCAACCGCCGGGTTGCCTTTTCGACCTGGTCAATATATTGAGCGTCCGCCCCGGGTACCGCCAAAGCGCCGGACTTAAATTCCGTGAAATCCGCCTGAACATCAACGACAATAACGCCGGTATTTTCAATTGAAAACGTTTGTTCTGCCATTGGGATCCTCCGTTATTTTCCTGCAAAAGAACAATCGGTTTTTGATGTAGCCACCGCGCTCACCGCCTGATCCCCACGTACTTGATCAGAATCTCAGGGTTCGAGGTGAGTTCTGTGGGGGTTGATTGATATCGTATCGACCCGTTTTCCATCAAGGCCACTCTATCCGGACCTTTAAAGGCCGCGTCGATCTTCTGCTCCACGAGAAGAACCCCGACCTGGTGATCTTTTAATGTGCTGATGGTTTTTAAAAGTCGTTGGACCAATGACGGCATGAGCCCTTCACCCGGCTCGTCCATCAACAGCAACCGCAGATTCGAGCACAGCGCCCTGGCGGTGGTGAGCATCTGCTGTTCGCCTCCGCTCAGCGTCCCCGCACGTTGCCGAAGCCGCTCCTTAGCCACCGGAAAGAGGTCGAGCACCCAGTCCAGCGTTTCCTTTCCGCTCTTTCGCACCAAAAGTCCAATCCGCAGATTCTCCTCGACGGTACAGAACGTAAACAGCCTTCGCCCCTGGGGAACGTATGCGATCCCGAGCTTAGAGATATCGTGTGGCCGAAGAGCGGTCAACTCCTGTCCATCCAGCTTGACGCTTCCCGATTTCGGTTTAACAAAGCCGTGCATGCGGATTCAATGTTCTCGATGACCCGCCTGACCGAACCGATGGCTTCACCGATAGTCCTGCCATGGTCCTGGGATAGAACGCGGGTAAGTTTATCAAAGTTGTTTTCGAACACGGCGCACATGTCAAAAAGCATCCGGGCCCTTTCCCGCATCGGCACATTCCGCCATTCCTAAAAGGCGCGATGAGCGGCTTCGGCCGCTGCAAGCGCCTCTTTTTTTGTGGCAGAGGGAAATTCTGCGATAGCCTCATCTGTCGCCGGATTCGTATCTGCTTGGATATCAGTCGATTGCGAATCAATCCACTCCCCGTCAATAAGGATTTTCAGCTTTCCGTAATGCTTTTTCACTTCGGGTAACAACGGCATGATATCCTCCTTTATTCATTCTTTATTTTCAATTGAATACGGCTCTCATCGATCGGTCCCGCACAAAAACCAGGCTTGTTCAGGGTTAAAAAGAAAAAAAAGAGTTAGCATTTATATTCTGTCCCTTTCGTTTGATGTTTTTGTCTGCAATAAACCATTCATGTTGTCAAGAGAAGAATAAGGCAGGGAAAAAAGAGATTTTCTCAGGATACTTTTTACTTGAAATTCGACCATATCACCCTTATGATCTTGATTTAACAAAATGGGTTCAGAATTTGTTGATTTCAGGAACACGTACATATTTTTCTTGACCTAGAAAACAGATCAAATTATATTTTGTTAACTATGTCTTAAATTTTAACCATAAAATGGAGGAGGAAACTATGAAGAAACGACTCATTTTAGTCAGTATTTTGGTGTTCTCATTCGCCTTTATTTCTGGCGCCCTAGCTTCTGGGCACAATGCGGATATCAAAATAGGGATCATCCTCGGCTTCACGGGGCCGATTGAATCGCTGACGCCGGACATGGCCGCTTCCGCGGAACTGGCCCTCAAGGAAGCCTCCGATTCTGGTTTGCTTCTGGGCGGGCGGAAGGCCGTGGGAGTCCGCGCCGACTCGACCTGCATCGATGCAGGGGCCGCAACGACAGCGGCCGAAAGGCTGGTAACCTCGGACAAGGTGGCAGCCATCATGGGCGCTGATTGTTCCGGCGTGACCACCGCCATTGCCAACAACGTCGCGATTCCGAACGGCGTACCGATTATGTCTCCCTCGGCCACCTCGCCGGCGCTGACGACGATTGCCGATAACGGCTACTTTTTCCGCACTGCCCCTTCGGACGCTCGCCAGGGGCAGGTGATCGCCCAGATCACTGCCGGAAAAGGGATCAAGAATGTCGCGGTGACCTACACCAAAAACGATTACGGCCAGGGTCTGGCAGATTCTTTTTCCGGCGCTTTCAAGGCTCTTGGCGGCAAGGTTGCAGCCGTGGTGCCCCATGAAGACGGCAAGGCGGACTATTCCGCTGAAGTTGGTTCTCTGGATGCTTCAGGAGCCGATGTTCTCGCCGTTTTCGGGTATGTGAACAGCGGTGGTCGGCACATGATCCAGACTTCCCTGGACAGTGGTGCTTTCGGCAAGTTCATCCTGGCAGACGGCATGTATGGCGATTCCCTGATGAAGGACATCGACGGGGATATCACCGGTACTTTCGGTACGGTTCCAGGTACAGATTCGAAAGGTGCGCAAAGGTTTGCGGTGATGTCAAAATCTGCCAAGATCAAGGTCGGCGGACCCTTCACCGCGGAATCCTATGACGCGGCGGCCCTGCTGGTCCTGGCTATGCAGTCCGCGGGTTCCACCGACGGTGCGGCGATTGCCTCGAATATCATGGGGGTGGCCAATGCTCCCGGCGAGAAGATTATGCCCGGCGAACTGGCCAAGGGATTAAAAATCCTGGCCAAGGGCGGCGCCGTGGACTACGTCGGCGCCTCCAACGTGGAACTCACCGGGGTCGGTGAAGCTTCCGGTTCCTACAAGGAATACGAAGTCCGGGACAAGGCGTTCCAGACGGTCAAGTTCCATTAAATCCTTTCTTCCACAAACTCTGGCCCGGTTCTCCGAACCGGACCAGAGTTCTTTCTGCTATTTTTCAGCTTCTCTCCGGAATCTTTTCCGGCAACACTCCCCTGGGGCTGAATCTCAGCACCAGCACTAGGATCAGTCCCATCAACACCATTCGCATGTACGGAGCGACCTCCAGCAGGTGCTGACTGAGCGGGCTGTTTTCGGCAAGCATAGAGTTGACGAGCCCCACCAGCCAGAGGGCGGCGGGTTCCGCTTCGATCCAGAGAAACCAGGTGATGAACGCTCCGATCACGGAGCCCAGATTGTTGCCGCTGCCACCAATGACTACCATGACCCAGATCAGAAAAGTGAAACGCAGCGGAATGTAGGATCCTGGAGTAAACTGTCCATCCAGGGTGGTCAGCATCGCACCGGCGATACCGATTACCGCCGAACCGATGATGAACACCTGGCGATGGCGGTTCGTCACGTCTTTGCCAAGCGCGGCGGCGGCTACCTCATTATCGCGGATCGCGCGCAACATTCTGCCCCAGGGCGAGTTCAGCGCCAGCATCGCCAAAGCTAGAATCGTCAGTAGCACGGCCAGAAAAAGGGCTGAGTAACAGAGTTTGACAAAAACTCCCGAGCTTAAAAGAATTACCTCGCGGAGGGCATCCGAGCCCGCCCCGCTTTCTGTGAGGCTGCCTCCATGAAACCACTTAGCCAGGGAGATGAACCACTCGGCCTGCTGCAGTTCGACTTCGTAGGGAACCGGCCGTGCGAGTCCCGTCACGTTTTTCACCCCGCGGGTCAGCCAGTCCTCGTTCTTGAGGATGGAAATCATGATTTCGGAAATACCGAGGGTGGCGATGGCAAAATAATCGGAACGCAACCCGAGGGCGATCCGGCCCACCAGCCAGGCCAGTCCGGCAGCCGCCAATCCACCGACTGCCCAGGAGAATAGCACCGGCAAGCCAAGACCTCCGAGAAACCCGGTTTTGGCGGTTTCCACGGCTTCAATACTAGACGAGGCCTCTTCGAAAAAAAAGCGCATAAAACCGTATCCCACAAGCACCACGGCCGTCAGGCTCAGTGAACGGGCGCGTCCAGGGCGCATTCGTTTCCAGACTAGCAGCCCCAGAACGATGGTCACGACGAGGGCGGCGAATGCGATGCCAAGTTCCGTGCCTCCCGCGTCCCAGGCTTTCCCGACCGGAGAATAAGAGATCAGCACCGCTGCCAGTCCTCCCACCGCGGTGGATGCCATTACCCCGGCATTGAACAGCCCGGCATAACCCCACTGCATGTTGAGCCCCATCGACATGATCGCCGAGATCAGGCAGAGATTGAAGATCGCCAGCATCACATTCCAGGACTGGCCGAACCCCACCGCCAGCAGCAGCACGGTCATGATTGAAAAGCAGATGGTTGTCCTAACAGTCTGGTTCACAGCACCCTCCCGCGCAGAATCCCGGTCGGTCTTACTAAAAGGACCAGGACGAGGATCAGAAAGGACACCGCGAATTTGTAGTCCGTACCCAGAAACTGCATCAGTCCGTCCGGCGCCATTTCGAGGGGAAGGAGGTATTTCAGAAATTTCTTGAACGCATAGGTCGCGGTCACCTCCGAGAAGGCGACGATGTATCCGCCCAAAATCGCTCCGACGGGCTGTCCGATGCCGCCAACGATGGCGGCGGCAAATAACGGCAAAAGCAGGTGAAAGTAGACCAGCGGTTTGAAACTCTTGTCCAGCCCGTAGAGCACCCCGGCCAAAGTTGCCAGGGCTGCCGTGATGACCCAGGTCACCATCACAACACGCTCCGGATTGATGCCCGAAAGCAGGGCCAGATCTTCGTTGTCGGAAAAGGCACGCATCGCCTTGCCCGTTCGGGTGCGCTGGAGAAACCAGAACAGCAGCAGCACCGCCAGAACCGCCAGAATGACAGTCAGCACCTGGGTCTGTTTCAGCGCCAGACCCTCGCTCAAGCCCGTCATTTTTTTGAAGGCCCCGGCCTTGATCAGGAATTTCTGTCCGTCCCTGAATAGGATTTCATCGGGGCCGATGAACATCCGGACGATACCGTTCAGCATGAACATCACCCCCACCGATGCGATGACGAAGATCACCGGGCGGCTCTTGCGCAGGCGGTAAAAACGGAAGACGGAACGCTCGGCAGTAAGGGCCAGCAACATGGTGATCAGAATCGCCAGGGGCAAAGCTAGCACTGCCGTGGGGAAAAAACCAGCGGTGAAGCCCAGGGACTGGAACCACCAGGTGATGAAAATAGTGCACATGGTCCCGAAGGACATCATCTCCCCATGGTAAAAGTTGGCGAAGCGCAGAATGCCGAAAACCAGCGTAACCCCCACCGCGCCGAGAGCCAGCTGGGATCCATAAGATAAAGAGGGGATCAGCACATAGTTCGAGAGTAAAACCAGGGCATTCAGCAGATCTGTCGTGTATTCCAAATCCTTGTCCTCAACTATATCGAAGGTCAGCCCCCCAGAAAGGAGCGTCGCACTTCGGCATTGGCCAGCAGGGCCTCGCCGGTGTCGGTGAAGCGATTTTCTCCGGTGACCAGAACGAACCCGTGATCGGCAATACTCAGTGCCTGACGGGCATTCTGTTCGACCACCAGCACGGCAATGCCGGTGCGTTTCACTTCAAGGATGCGTTCAAACAATTCATCCATCACAATCGGTGAAACTCCCGCAGTCGGTTCGTCTAGCATCAGCACACTCGGCAGGGTCATCAGTGCGCGTCCGACCGCCACCTGCTGACGCTGGCCTCCGGAAAGTTCTCCGGCCGCCTGCCTGCGCCTGTCCTTGAGCACCGGAAACAGCTCGAAGACCCTCTCCATGGTCCCTGAGATGTCGTCCCGGCGCAGGTAGGCGCCCATCTCCAGATTCTCCTCGACGGTGAGGGTGACGAAGACGTTGTTAGTCTGGGGCACAAAGGCCATTCCGCGTTGGACCCGCTGCTGGGGTGAAAGCCTGGTGATGTCTTCGCCTTCAAGAAGCACTTTCCCCTCCCGTGGCTTTAGCAGTCCGAGCATGGCCTTCATGGCGGTGGATTTTCCCGCGCCGTTGGGACCTACCACCACCGCTATTTCACCACGATCCACGGAAATCGTGCAGCCCTTGAGAATGTCCGCACCTCCGTAACCGCCGGTCATGCGTTCACCGATCAGGTAGCTCATGGAACTTCTCCTCCCTTCTCCAGTGAGGGGTTAGGGTGGATTTGTTCCCGCGCTCCGGTGCCGAGGTACGCCTCGATTACCTCCTCGTTGGCCTTGACCTCTTCCGCCGTTCCCTGCGCCAGCAACTTGCCTTCGGCCATCACGATCACCGGGTCGCAGAGACGGCTGATGAAATCCATATCGTGTTCGATCATGCAGAAGGTGTATCCGCGTTCACGGTTCATCGTCAGGATATGATCTCCGATCTCCTGTTTGAGCGTCTGGTTGACTCCGGCGCCGACTTCGTCGAGAATGACAAGCTTGGCTTCCACCATCATGGTTCTGCCGAGTTCGAGAAGCTTCTTCTGTCCTCCGGAAAGATTGCCCGCCAGTTCATGGGCCAGGTGGTCCAGATTGAGAAAGTCCATCACCTCCCGCGCTTTTTCACGGGTTTTTTCCTCCTGGATCTGGACCGTGCCACGTCGGAACCAGGCGCCCAGCAGACTTTCTCCGACCTGACGAGGAGGCACCATCATCAGGTTTTCGCGCACACTGAGGGTGTGAAACTCATGGGCAATCTGGAAGGTCCGCAGCAACCTCTTGGAAAACAACTCATGGGGCGGAAGACCGGTAACGTCTTCCCCGTCGAGGAGGATCCTGCCGCTGTCCGGTTTGAGCGCTCCCGCGATCAGGTTGAACAGGGTTGTCTTGCCTGCGCCGTTTGGTCCGATGAGACCGGTGATGGATCCCTCCCGGACGGTGAAGGAGCACTTATCAACGGCACGCAGGCCGCCGAACTTCTTCACAACGTCCCTGACTTCCAGCATGGGACCCCCTTTAAACTTTTCATGAGTATGTTTTTTCGTATAAAACATTTATTTTTAGGAAAATACCGCAGGTTTGTCAAGTGAACATCACACTTTGCGGAAAAGCTATAGTTTATATTTAAAAAATCTTGCCGGGCAGCGATTTATTTGAGATATAATAATGTGACTGTTTTCAAAGATGAAAAGAGAGAATCCTAAATTGAGAAAAGAAAATTCAAAGAGAGGTGGATCTTTA
This sequence comes from Desulfobacteraceae bacterium UBA2156, assembly GCA_002328165.1. Taxonomy (GTDB): domain Bacteria; phylum Desulfobacterota; class Desulfobacteria; order Desulfobacterales; family UBA2156; genus UBA2156. The sequence continues at coordinate 67,542 of DCWS01000052.1, forward strand.
TTGTGGATAGGATCGGTATAGTCGTAAAGGCGGATGATGCGGCCCAAAGGAAGGCGGATGAACTCGAATCGTGGCTGGCAAAAAGGGGTATAGAAGTTATACAGAAAAAGAACTTCCCCCATGGTCGAAAAGTTTCGCAGAACAACAAAACCTTTGCCCCATCAGATCTGTTTTGTATTTTCGTTTTGGGTGGAGATGGTACTTTTTTAAGCGCTGTCCGATGGATTGGAAACCAGAAAATACCGGTTCTCGGTGTTAAATTCGGTGAAACCGGTTTTCTGGCGGAAACCGCTGAAAATGACCTGTTTGTCGTTGCAGAACACATTCTGAACAGAAAATTTTTCATCGAGCCGAGAATGCGGCTTTTGGTCAGGGTCATCAGAGGGGAAACGGAGCGGACAAGCGAAACCGTATTAAACGATGTTGTGATCAACAAAGGCGCCCTGGCGAGACTGGCTCATATCAAAACATATCTCGATGATTACAACCTGACCACATATAGGGCTGACGGACTTATTGTCGCGACACCGACCGGTTCGACCGCATACTCGCTTGCTGCAGGGGGTCCGATTATTCACCCGGCGGTGCCCGGCATCATCATGACCCCTATTTGCCCTTTCACTTTAACCAACCGGCCATTGATTGTGCCGGATTCGGTGACCGTAACCATTCGGCTGGCTAAAAAATCATCAAATATTATGCTTACCTTTGATGGTCAGGTGGGTTTGGAAATAAATAACAGGGACAGGATTGTGGTCCAAAAGGACCGTCATCCCATCAACATGATCACCATATCCGGTCATCATTATTATGATGTATTAAAGACCCGGTTATCGTGGGGTGGTGGGCGGAATTAAAGGACCCGATCGGTCGATACAGCCTGACCGCTTCTATTTTTCTTCTTTTATCTCAAACAGATTGCCGTCATCATCCCTGATAAAGATAAGTGATTTGCCTCCCGTTTCAATTTGAATGATTTTTATGCCCGATGATCGGCATCTGTCCAGAAAGCTTTTTGTGTTGCCGACTTCAAGACAAGTATGCGCGATCCTTTTCCCCATCTGACTTTTCGCCCTGCTGATAAAGATTTCAAAGTGAACGGCGTTATCGGCATAATTGATAATTTTATATTCAGAATCTATATTGAAAATTTGCTTTGACAATGTGGATGGGATATTTTTTGTGCTCGTCTTTTTCAACCCCAACAGATTTTTATAAAATTTGTCGCATCTCTTTTCGGAACTGCAAACCAGTGCAACATGTTTTAAACGCATAATCAACCCCTCCTTTCCCTTACCATCCACACGGATAACGGACATGATTTCCAAGTCAAACTATGGGCATGGCGTTAATTTTAAACTAAATTTATTGGTTTTTCAATCCTTATCCAAATCCAAACCACGGGTTGGGTTGCTTGACACCCATACCTTATTTTTATATAGATTTCACTGTTATGGTGAAACATTTTACTTTTTTCAAGTTGATTTTAGGTTCAATTGTCTGTCTGATTTTTTTAGACAACCCAAAGACTGCTTGGCCTGAAAAGGAGACGCAGAATGAAATCCCTACTCGCTATGGTATGGCAGCGGTGTTGGGGAAAACATTTGATCCTGTAAATGATATCCATTTTGTCCAGGTATCCGGTTTTATCATGTGGGATTATGAACGCGTTTGGCGTCATCGAGCATCGGATTCCCTGCGGTTCAAAGTGGAAACCACTGTCGGTACAACGACATCTCCAAAGGCGCGGGCCATGGTCGCTGTTGATATGATGGCCTTGTGTTATTTAGAACCTTTTCCCCACCCCAAAATACATCCTTTTCTGGAGGGCGGTGTCGGGTTGATATATACAGACTTCCAGGTGGAAGGTCAGGGACTTCGTTTTAATGCCAACCCTCAGATCGGAATCGGAACCGAATTCTACGTCGATTCCGGGGCGCCGTATTTTATGACCATCCGACTCCAGCATATATCAAATGGGGGACTCCATAAAGATAATCGGGGCGTCAACTCCTTTGTTTTTATGATCGGTCGTTTTTTTTAAAGCCATTGTTTTCATTTAGGGATAGATTATAGAGAGTTTCATTCGCAACAACACATGGGAAAATTTAAAACCGATACATTCGAGTTTGAAAAACGAAAACCCAACACGGTAACGATTACAGATGCGGCTGCGATTACGGCGCTGGGAACCAATCTTCAAGAGACGTGGCAGGGAGTTTTAGCCGGCAGGACAGCCATCAGACCGATAAACCGTTTTGCTGTGGGCAACTACAGTACCAAGGTTGCCGCCTGTGTTGAGGATTTAAAATCATCTCACGGCGAATCCCTGCTGCATTCTTTACTTGACCGCCTTTTTGTTAAAAGGACTTCGATTCCCACTGATGCTTTTCTTATCACGGCAACCACTAAAGCAGGCATCGATAATCTGGAACTGATCCGCCGTGGATACCCTGCAGATCTTCAGGATATATTGCTGTCATCCATAACGAAGATCGTTACCGAAAAACTCGGCCTGACAGACAGGGGGATCAATATCAGTGGTTCCTGTGCTTCCTCGACCATAGCTGTTGCCAGGGCGGCAGCATTGATCGTCTCTGGAAGAGCCGACGTGGTATTGGTCTGTTGTGCAGATCTGGTTACTGAATTCATATTCTCCGGATTTGCCGCTTTAAAGGCGCTCTCGCCTGTTCCATGTCAGCCCTTTGACCGGACCCGGAAAGGTTTATCCCTTGGGGAAGGTGCAGTGGTTCTGCTTTTGATGAGCAAAAAAAGGGCGAAGCGCGATAATCGGTGCTCCCTGGCAACGATTCACGGTTGGGGTGTTGCAAATGATGCCACACATATCACGGCTCCGGACAAGAGCGGAAGCGGTTTGGTCCGGGCCACCGTTCAAGCACTGAGTATGGCAAAAAAAGACCCTGAAGAGATCAACGCCATCAGTGCCCATGGAACCGGAACAATTTATAATGATCTCATGGAACTGACCGCTTTTCGGCAGGTATTTGGAAAACGTAAGATTCCGGTTTATTCGATTAAGGGAGCCATTGGGCACACCCTGGGGGCGGCCGGAGGTCTTGAGGTGGCATTGGGACTGCAATCTCTATCAACGAAAATGATACCGCCAACGGTCGGATTAATACATCCAATGGAAGAGGCAAAGGGTCGGGTCAGCTCTGAGCCAAAATCGATTTGCGGGGATTACCTTTTAACGACAAATTCAGGTTTTGGCGGCATTAATGCCGCGCTTGTACTGGGAGGGGAAAGCATACGGTGACTGTTGATATTACCGGAATCGGCTGGGTAACAGCCGCCGGCATGGGAACCGCCAAAGATCACAACCGGTTTGCCATGCCGAATGGCCCATTGCCAAATATTACCCTCGATTCAGCCTATGATAAGGCGTATCCGTATTTAAGGCGTTTGGATGAATATTCAAGGTTGGGATTGGCAGCCATATCATTTGCTCTCAAAGACTCAAGTCTACACGAATGGAATGAAAAACGCCATATCGGCATCATTTCCTCCACAGCGTATGGTTGCCTGGGCACCGATATTGATTATTTCGAAACCGTATTGGCCAAGAACAAGCTCAGCCCCAGTCCGGCCTTGTTTGCCTATACCCTGCCCAACAGTTTCCTGGGGGAGGCAGCCATCCGCTTCGGACTGACCGGAATGAATTTCGTAATCAGTGAACCGGTCCCTACCGGATTGAGCAGCCTTCAGATGGCCCTGGATTGCATCGCCTCCGGTGAAATTGAAAAAATGCTTTGCGGGGTATGTGACCTGGGTTGTCCGCCGATATTGGGCGTAAAAAGCAGTTTACCGCCCGGAGCACTCTTTTTTATGATAGAGAGGCTTCCTGGGAAAGATTCTTACTCCTACGGGCCGGTTGGTCTGGACAGAAAAGGTCGTATCTTGTTTAATCGAACAGAAATAGAAGACCTTACCGTGCTCGTTCAAAAGTGCCTGGCGCGTTACCGGGCTTTTCGGGATAAATAATATTAGAAACTCATTGGTTCGGTTTGAAATTTTGTCTGGCAGCCAAAAACGATGGAAAGTGCGCCGCAAGATACCAAAGGCTTTTTCGATGCTGCCAGAGTCGGTTTTTAAATTTGCGGCGCCATTGCGGAGAGGTATAGAAACGTTTTACGTGCATATTGTAAAGTTGTTCGAGTTTTTCTTTGGAATCTATCCCCTTGGGAACGAACACGAAATTAATGCAGTTCATTTTTCGCCAATCCTGGTCGAATGTTCCAAATTCATGAATACGAGACCAGATCGGTGCACCATGAAATGGGGTAAATTTGGACATGTTCATGTCGTCAAGACCGAGCGACATGACATAATCGCTTGTTTTTCGAATTGACGCTTCGGTGTCGCCCGGAAGTCCCATCATAAAGAGTCCCTTGGCCCTGAGATTGTTGCCTTGAATTTGCTTCACCGCATCGACAATCTCATCAAGATTAACACCCGGTTTATGAAATTCCAGCAAGGTCGAGTCACCGGTTTCGATGCCCAATGAGAGCATCAGACAACCTGCTTTTTTTAACATTTTTAGCAACGGATCATCTATCTGTCCGACTCGAATGGCACAGTTGAACTGCATGCCAAGCGGTTTTCGGATCAGGAGGCTGCACAGATCGAGGGTCCGGCGACGATTGGCCGTGAAAAGATCGTCGTAAATGTTGATATGGCGAACACCAAATTGTTTCCGCAGAAATCGCATGTGCTCATAAACGTATTCTGCGGAATTAAAACGATAGCCTTTTTTGAAGACCGAGCGGTCACAGTAGGAACATCGATACGGGCAGCCCCGGCTGGTGACCATGGTTGCCCCGGGACCCAGGATAAAGCTAAAGAGCGGCAGATTGTAACCTTTGGGGAACCCGTTCAATTTATCGTAGGCAGGAAAAGGAAGCGTATCAAGATCAGCGATAACAGGCCGTGCCGGATTGGTTACGGTTTGAGCGCCATTTCTCCAGATCAGTCCTTCAATCAGCCGATGCTCCATGCCTGAGGCTAAATCTGCCAGCGTAACCTCCCCTTCACCCCGGCAGAGAAAATCGATATGTTCAAAATCTTTTAAAAGAACCATCCCCATGGATGAAACGTGTACCCCGCCAAAGACGGTTTGGATTTCCGGACAGGCAGTTTTGATCCGTTTGGCCAGATCGTAGCCGTCCAAAAAACCAGAAGTTGTTGCAGAAAACCCCACCAGATCCGGGTGATAACCGAGGATGGTCTTGGCATGGGCTGCGTTGTTTTTTAGCGCATGCGGCCCTAGACAGTCATGGACAAATACTTCGTTTCCCTCTTGATCAAGCCAAGCGGCAATTGACAAAAGGCCCAGGGGTGCCATTCGATTAGCGGTTGCGGTAATATCTTTTCTACCGGGCACCCAGTTTGACCCTTTTGGGTGGACAAGCACGACCCTCATGTTAATCCTTCATCTTTCTTCTTTAACGCCGTCAATATTTATTATCATCACCGGCCGGCCGATCATTTCTGCCAGCGGCAAAACCGCGAGTCCCTTGCCCTTTATGCCTGATATAATGAACTCAATCTCGTTTAACCAGTAGGCCAAAAGGGTCGGTTGATGCGGTCTGACATCATGGAGGAGAACGATATCCCCAGGTCGGATACTTTTTAAGATTTTTTTTGAAAGTCCTTTTATCCATCTGTTCCCGCCATCAAAGGCGCGACAGCTAAAATTGACGATAAACTTACCGGATTTCAGAAGAGCCGGCCGAAGCCTGGGGCCTGTAATACCCACCGGCGGACGAAAAGCAAGTGCCATGACCCCGAAACTGCCCAGCACATTTTGTGTAGCCTCTATATCCTTTGCAATGGATTTGCAGCTTTTAAACATGACCAGATTATTGTGCACGTAAGAATGATTGCCGATAGAATGACCATGAAGCAGAATTTCTTCTATCAATTTCGGGTGTTCGGCCGCTTTTTTTCCGGTAACAAAAAAAGTTGCTTTTATCTGATACTTTAAGAGTAGCTCCAGCAGCTGCGGGGTGGACATCGGATCGGGCCCGTCATCAAAGGTAAGGGCTATCGCATTTTTGCTTGATGTGCCGCGGCTGATGATCGGGAGATAAAAGCCAAAACGGGGAAAAAAGGGGGCCATCATACACAGCAGGATAAAACCGGCTAAAGGGATCGCAAATAATTTCAGATCAAAAAATAACATGAAACCCGCGATCAGAAATGAAACAAGGCCAACCTGTTCACCTACCGATAACATAAAGTTTTCTGAATCGATTGCATCCATAAAAATAAAAGAATTCAAGATCCGGCTTTTGCAATAAACCAGACCAATTCTCCATTTGACCCCGATGGCTCAGTCCGTTCAATGTTGAATCCGGCTTTCATTAGAATGGTTTTATTTTTTTCGATCGATCGATAATAAGATCGCGTACCGGAAAGTTTAAGTTTAAAGTTCTCCAGCCACCAAACCAGAGGGAATCGTCTTTTAGGCGATATGGGGGCCCTGACAATCAGACGGCTATTCCTGTGGAATTTTTTACAGAGCCTGTCCAGCGTCATCTTAAGCTCATCGTCATTTAGATATTGTATGATGTCCAACATGACCACCAAATCAACCTGCTCCGGAACCGTTGGGATATGCGGCGCGCGGCCGAGGCTGATTGAACCTTTTTCACCAACCGCTATAGCCGCTATCCTGACCCGTCTCCGGTTCGGGTCAATTCCATATATTTTTGCTTCAAGGAACTGCTCAAGTAACCAGTTGGCCGGCACACCATAGCCACATCCAATGTCAATGATGGTGCTGATCCCATCGCAAGATTTCAAGATTTGGGGTAGCTCCGAAAACATCGGATCGAAACGCAATTTAAAACGCACAAATAATCGGGGATAGGCTTCCACGTTTCGGTACCGTCTTAAAACCTTTTCCCGATAATTTGCGGGATCGGTGTCATTTTTTTCCCGTGTTTGAAAACGATGGTTTAAAACAGGCGGCAGAATGATAAATGCACCGATAAGTGAATAACCGATACCCAGCAGTGCAGTTATTCCCGCACTTTTTAAAAGTGAATGTTCAGCAAAAAATAAAACGCCAAATCCGATAAGGGTTGATGCAGACGCCATAAAAACAGCCATTCGGATAAGTTCGAAAGATGGGTGAAAGGCATTACCATATCGCTGATATGACCTGACAAAAAACAATGAATAATCAATGCCCATCCCCAGGACAATGATCGCCAGCATCAATCCGGGTATATCCAAGGGCTTCCCGATAATTTTTAGGGTTCCCAGAGTACTTATCAGGGCAAATAAAACTGGAAGCAGGGAGATGAAGGTTAATGTCACATCGAAAAAGAAAATAAACAGAAGAACTGTAACGCTCGCGCCTATGATGATTAGCATTTTCAAAAAAGTGGAAAATAATAATTTTCCGAGCTTTTCCGAAAAAAAGGCCGGGTCAAACAGTTTGCCCATTGATCCATATTTGGCAAAAAAATCTTCGGAATTGTAAGATGGACCAATTGTCAAACTGGAAACGTGTATCCATGTATCCGCCTCAGCGCCCTTGATAATACCGAACAGGTCAAAAAATCTTTCAGGAATATCTAAATTTGAGGGAAGATAAGAATCTGGTTTAAGTAATTGATAAAAAGGGTCAAAAGCATCTGCGGTGAACCCCAGATCAACGGAAGCCGCTTTTATTGATTTCTTTAATGCTGAAACCCTGTTGCGATTCCAAAAATTTTGCCACGCTGTAAAATTTTGTCTCCTTCTGTCTGCACCGGGAAAAATCATTGAAGGAACAAAGCCCGGGGACAAAATCTCCGGATGAATCTCCTGGTCCAGAATGCCCAAAAGACGATCGCCTTTTTTCTGAAGTTCAATCATGCTGTTGCCTTCGGTCATCACATATATTTTATTGGGCAGCTTCCCCCAAACATTTAAAATCAAATTTTCTGCGGCCGCGGTTTCACTGCTGACCGTATTCATCGAACTCAGGCTGACATTGAATTTTGGCTTGGCAAAGAAAATCATGAAGATCGCAAAAATGAGGGCACAAAGGGCGCCAATTTTACCGGTTAGCGCAAACCTGTTGACAATATTCTGAAGCGCCAAGGCCCGTGGACGTGCCGGGGGCATTTCAGGAAAAATCAGGGGGAAAATGGCATGAACGAAAATAAAAGAAAATGAAATACCGAGGGCTGTGAACTGGCCCAGTTGTTTCAAGATAGGGAAACCACTCATATTTAGCGCTGTAAAAGCACCCGCGGTCGTCAACACAGCGATAAGCCCGACCGCACGAATCTCTCTTGATGCCTCCCTGCCATAGGTTGCATGTGGCCGGTCAAGGAACAAAAGATAAGCAATAGCATGATCGACAGATATCGATATGATCGCCCCACCAAAACCGAGTACCATAAGCGAAACAGTTTTGTGGAAAAGGGAGTACACGAAAAATGCTATCATCGTGCCCGCAATAGCCGGCAAAAGAGACAACAGCCCGATAAGGGGTCTTGGAAAGGCAAAAATGAGTAGCAATGTGATGCCGATCGTTGCAAACAGGATTGCATTGCGAACATCCTTTCTCACAATAAGTTCATTATCCAGAGCAACACGGTATGCACCGACCGGCGTTAAGGAAAACCGGTATCCCGCTTCAGAATATTTTTCTTTGACTTCCAACGACAGGGTGTGAATCAGCTCGGCTGCCTGACGGGAAAAGGAGGTTTCTGTACTCGAAGTTATCGGATTGGCCATCAATAGCAGGTGTTTACCGTCAGATGATATCAGCTGCCTTTTATATATACGAACATTCTGTGATGGTGAGAGATAAGCCAATTTGGCCATTACCAATTCTTTGAGGCCCAAGGGATCCTTTAGGATAAGTTCGGTCTGGCCGATGCCTTCTATGTTTAACAATTGGTTGCGAATATCCGTCAGTTTTTTTTGAATTTTTTTTTCGTTGAGCAATGGTTCAATTTTAGTTTTAAGTTCGTTTTCAGAGAACATTACAGGCAGGTGACGTAAAATATAAAAGAGTAAATCTGGTATAAGATTCTGGGCTTCCTTCATGCCCACGCTTTTAAATAACCCGCTTTTCTCCAGTCTTTTTTCAACAAGCTCGGCACATTCAACCAGAATGTCCAAATCGTCCTTTTGATGACTAATATCGATAATCAGATGATCCTGAATCGGATGGTTTTTAATTACATAAAGCCCATCGGAAATTACAGGATCATCTTGTGGCAAGAAACTGACAATATCCGTATCGATCTCTGTTCGATACAATCCGATAGCGAATAATGCCGCCGCCACCAAAAGTACAAAAGTTAACAAATAAAAATTGATTGAAGTTGACTTCATTTTGTTTACAGGAGCGATCCGATATGAATGGCCCACATCATAATTCTTGATTGACCGCTGAAATTTATCCTAATATATCGACCGCGATGTGAAGCTTGAGTTATTACTCAAGTTTCACATCCAATATTTTGAGAAAAACTGCATCAAGCATAGGGTAAAAAGAAATTTTTCTGGAAAAAATTGATGATGAGCACTTTGACAACGGCTCAAAACCTTTTAAAAGTTAGCATTCCAGAAGCAACTGATATTACATAAAAATCTAAATCACCGCGTGCCTGTGCTAGGAGACTACCTTATGGATTCCGTTTCACAACGGCTGCTTCATTGTTTTTCCAAAAAAATTTATTTACCCCACACCAGATGCGGCACCGTGCCCCATTGGGGGCGCGAAGCTTGAGTTATTACCTTTAGTTGAGAAATGATATATGTTTGCGGTTTAAAATTCAACCCAATTTGATGGGGTCGTCACCCGTGTTTTCACTGTCCAATTTACTGTTGGTCGTCTGTTGAAGATACGCCCTACGCGCCAATTAATGGATGGGAATGCTTCATATCTCGGAGAATGGTTGAACGGGATTAAAGATGAAAATCATAAAACGAATTGCTGAAACAAACTATGTCCGTTCGGCGATAAAGGATAAAGCCAATTTAAGCGCATTTAAAAAAAGACCGTCAATCCGGGTTTTTGCCGGAATATCGGTCATGAGTATCAGCTATCTAATCGGTTGGCCTGTAATAAGTGCGTTGGGAGCGATATCAATCTATCTGAAAAAACCTTTATTGATCGCAGTGGGTGGTCCACTGACCTACGGACTGTCCCATCTGGTATTTTTATTGGGGATGTATCTGGGTGGCATCGAGTATGCAAAAGTTTTTCTGCGGTGGGCGACAAGGATTACCATGGAAAAATTGATGGATAAAGGTTTCTGACCAGGGAAGGATTATTGTCTTGTTCTGCCTCTTATTTGGGTCAGTTCGCGAATATTGCGTTTGTGCCCATAACAAATCAATGCCACGCTGGCCAGTACGCCGGGCCACGCAATTGGATGAAAGTTGCAGGTTAACAATATCCCGGCGGTCAGAGTGAAAACCATCACAAAAGAACCGATGAAGGGAACGCGGAAGAGCGCATAGGTTGTCACCCAGGCCAAGGCAGAAACCACGGCGGCAACCGGCGAGATGATCGATGTAAATCCGAGGTAGTTCGCCACACCCTTACCCCCTGCAAAGCGATGAAAACAAGGAAAGCGGTTTCCCAGTATGAGTCCCAGCCCAGCCCACGGGACCAGTTCCATCTGAAGCATGCTGACGGAAATTAGCGCAACTCCCATCGCCCTGCCGATATCCAGAAGCAAAACGACCGTGGCCCATAAAAAACCGACCTGGCGATACATATTAGTGACACCCGGGTTCCCGCTGAATTCGTTTCTCGGGTCATCTTTGTCAAGAATTTTGCAAAGGATAATCGAAAAATTGATGGCGCCTGCAGTATAAGCTCCTATGAACAAAAGTATAATCATTTTCATTTGAAATAAGGCCGGGTACATCTCCTCATGGCTTTTCGGCGTGATGGATTCGGCTTGAAGCAGATCTGCAAACAAGAGTAAAGAGATGCCGGTCAACCCTTTCGTGAATTGCCGAATAGATATCCATGCCATCGATTCCAATAGTGCTTTTACACTGTCCGACATCCATTACGTGCACCCGATTCCATGAATCAGCTATGGTAAAATCGAGGGCTTTTGCAGCCGCTTCTTTAATGGACCATATTCTGACGGCAGCGTCGATTTCTCCCAATGGTGAAGCCCGAACCAGGGTCTGTTCATTTTTACTCATGAATAAAGATCTGGATTTCATGACCCTCCCGGACGTTTTCTCAACGTCGACACCGACCCGTTGATCAGAAGCCACCGCTATGGCAAATCGATCATCATGGGACACCGAACAGGGTAGGGCTGAGTCGCTGTCGGTGAGCGGACAGCAGGGTCGCTCCAAATCAGGATCGACGGTAGTTATTTTGGAGGGTAGGGTCAGCATGTCATTTCCAGACAGGATTCTGGAAAGGCGCTTGCAGGCCAACCGGGCCCCCAAATAGCTCCGTTTTTGCTTCTCCCCCATTTGTTGAAAGTGCTTTCGTTCGTGAACGGAAAGGATTTTTTCTGAAAATGGCATGAGGGTTTTCAACTCAATTACCGATGTGGCACGACAGTTGAGCTTGATGGATTTCAGCGGATTTTTTTCCTCGATTTTGCTAATCCAGGCGGGCGGTTTCACCCGCCCGGCACTCACATCTCTCATTTGAACACCGCGAACCTCTTCATACAGATTTCCGTCTTTGTCATAGATCCGCATATCGAATAGGAATGGGGTCGAATTCGTTTGTAATGGAAGGATGTGCATAAAATACATTTCGCCGGATCGGGTCGAATTGAATACGGTACGTCTGCTAAATCCCACTGGAAATGCAACTGTCTGTCCGTATCGCTGTCCCCACACACATGCGGCATGAAAGGCAGCATCAAGGGGAAAAGGGGAGCCCAGTTGTGCGGGCTGGTCCGGCGGCGCTTTCCTTTTGGGCGAACCGGCCTTGGCAATCGCACCGTATTCAGAAATATATAGGGCGTCCTGGATATTGTGATAGGCTGGGCCAAAGGGGACCAACTCGCGGTAGATTTTATCCGGAGGAATTTCAACACAAATTCCTTCCAGGGCTGAACTCAGGTCAAGCGGCAGGTCCGCAAAATCAATTTTTTTTCTAGGATAACAGACCGATGCGTGTGATTTGGTTCGGGTGATGGAAGATTTTTTGGATCTGTTTTTTGTCAGCAACTTGGCAGTAATATCGCTATTTTCATGCCGCTCGATGTCGACGTATGCGGTTAGTTGGGTCATGCCGGGCTGAATATAAAGGAACTTATCGAAACGGGCTTCGGTCATGTCGGTTATATCGGTTTCCGGCCGAAAACGCTTGACAGTTTCCCCAAGCAAATTCATGGCTTCCACTGCAGGCAACACGCCCTTACCCTCAACATGGTGATCAAGCAAATAGGGATGTATATCGATATGAACCGGTAAACGAATCGTATCGGTTATTTGGGGAAGATCTTCCATAGACGTACGGTTTTTTCATCTACTTCCACCGGAACGCCGGAAGTGTTGACAGCGCAATGCCGGGTGAAGCCCTTGCATACGATTTCGTCGGTCGAATCGTTGGTAATCACGTAATCAAAGCGGAGTCGGACCCGTTCGAGTACCGCAGGTCGGGTATGGATGCAGATCGCATCATCATAGTAAAGAGGGGTGTAATACGTAACCCCGATTTCAATGATTGGATAAACATAACCACTTTCTTCGATTTCGCGATAGGAATAGGCCACGTCGCGCATCAGTGAAGCTCTTCCAAATTCGAAATACCTCAGATAATTGGCATGGTAAACCACCTGGGAGCGGTCTGTATCGGCATAAAGCGTGCGATGCTTACAGCGGTACCAGATCTGTCCACCGGTTTTATCTCTCACATAGCGCTCATCATCATCGAGTGTTTCAGGAACAAAATGTTGCGGTTTCAAATTAAACTCCTTTAAACACAACACAACAATTGGTGCCGCCGAATCCGAATGCATTTGAAAGAAAAAACTCATAACACTGTCTGCGAACCGTATTTGGGACTACGTCAATATCACTAAATTCGGGATCTGGAATATGATTAATTGTTGGCAAAAGCAGTCCCAAACGCATGGCCTCGATTCCCAATGCGGCTTCGATGGCAGCAGAGGCGCCCAGGGTGTGTCCTAGTTGTGATTTGTTCGAAGAGATCGGAATTTTCGGAAGCCGCTGGCCGAATACGGTCCTGAGACACTTGATCTCCGTGGCGTCGCCTTTTGGTGTCGACGTCCCATGGGCATTGACATATTGAATATCATCCGACACAAGCCCGGCGTCATCTATGGCTTCGTGAATGGCCCGGATAATTGTATTATGGTTGGGAAGCGTAAAGTGGTAGGCGTCGGAGGTCCAGCCTATACCCATCACTTCGGCTTTTGGCGCCAGCCGATAATTTGACACCGCCTCATCAGCGGCCAGGACCACAGCGCCCGCCCCCTCTGAAAGAACGATTCCTTTTCGGTCAATGCTAAAGGGCCGGGAGGCCTGGGACGGATCATTGTAGGCACGATCCTGGGGGCTGACGCTGATAGTCGCCAGCATATTGGCAAAACCTTGAATAATTTCAGGGATTAGACAGGCATCTACACCGCCGGCGAGAACAAAATCACAATCACCGTCCCTGATCATCCTGGCCCCGATGGCAATCGCGTGGTTACCGGAAGCACAGGCCCCTTGAGGCGAAAATATAGGCCCGGTAAAGCCCAACAACATCCCGGCCTTCCCCGCTGGCAGATTGGCGCATAAATTGGGAAGGAGGTAAGGGCTGACTTTCAGCGGTCCCCGGTTCACATAATTGTCCATGGCAACTCGGAAGGAATCGGTTCCGTTCAAAGCTGACCCGATCAGGCAAGCAGTTTTGGGGCCTGTATCACCATCAAGTTCTATGCCCGCATCCTCCAGCGCCTCTTTGCAGACTGCCATGGTTAAAAAAACATAATCCGCATTCCAATTGTAGACTTCTTTTCGATCCATAAAATTGAGGGTCATGGGATCCCAATCCGGAATTTCTCCGACCACATTGGCACGGGAATCGGTCTGACATCTGGTTAATCGCCGAAAACCAGCTTCTCCCTGTACCGCCTGTTTCCATGTCTTTGCAAAGGTCGCTCCCAGAGGAGTGGCCGCACCATATCCGATGACAAACACGCGTCTGTTTTTTGGCGCTTTCATTTGTTACTTTAACCTGTCCTGCGAAAAATGATACATGAGTTGCAACCGCCAAAGCCGAAAGAGTTTTTCAATACATACTCCTGATCCAGCCGGCGTACACCTTCTCCCACACAGTCCAAAAGCAACTCCGGGTCCGGGGTATAATTAATGGTTGGAAGTACGACGCCGTTCAGCATCCCTTCAATGGCAAATATCGATTCAATCGCGCTGGAGGCGCCCATCGCATGTCCAATAAGGGATTTATTTGCAGAAACCGGAGGCATTGCCTCACCGAATACGGCTTTTAGGGCTTGATATTCCACTTTATCGCCGACTTTTGTGGATGCGGCATGGACATTTACAACATCAATATCATGCGACGATATTCCTGAATTGTCAATGCATTCGGCAATGCATCGGGTGACGGTCTTCAAATAGGGGGCTACAAAATGGTGCGCATCTGAGGTCATACCCCATCCGGCGATTTCGATTTTGTTGTCCAGACCATGGGCCGCGGCGAATTCTTTTGTGGCAATAATGATACAACCTGCACCTTCAGAAACGACAAACCCTCTTCGGTCAATCGAAAATGGGCGACTGGCTTTACCTGCAGGCTCCCGAGCATGTTCGGATTTATGGCTGTAGGCACCCCCCATGGTAGCAAACCCGGCGACGATCGGTTCGACAAGGGCAAAATCGACCGCACCGCATAGCGCAATATCTGCCATGCCTTGCGCCAAAAGCATCGCGCCGATAATCATCGAGGTAACACCGGTGGCACACGCGGTAATGGTTGAAGTAATCGGACCAGTGGCGTTGGTTAAAATCGATATTTTTCCTCCAACCATATTTATACATGAATTTGGATTGGTGTACGGTGGGGGCAACTTGCTTTCAGAGATCAAACGCCTGTCTGCCTTCAGGACGGTATCTTGCCCTCCCACCGCCGAGCTGAATGTAATCGCGACCCTTGATGATAATTCTGGCGTGATTTCTATTCCGCTTTTTACAAGGGCTCGGTGCACCACTAACATCGCGTACTTAAAAATTGGTGAGGGCCACAGCGCAAGGTTGCGCGGGCTTAAAAAGGGGTATAATTCGGTGTCTATATTATCTACCTCACCGGCGATATGGACCGGAAAATCATCGGTTAGTGCAAAGCGTGTCAATCCACCAATTCCGCTTTGACCCATAACTGCTTTAGCCCATTGGGTTTTCATGTCGGTTCCCAGTGGTGAAATCGCATCATATCCGACAATTACTGGTTTTTCTGGTGGCATATATAAACCGAATTTACCCAATCTTTAGTAAAATGGGTTGAATATACACTTCCGGTGTTGGCGTAATCTTTTATCGGCCGGAATCAAGGAGACTGGAAGATATTTGTTTGATAAGAAGTTCCTTTTTGAGATCGAAGCAAGGGAAAATTTAAGGTTAGGTACTATAACCGGTTGAATCCCAATATGAAGCGGGGTTGGATATCAAACAGCAATCATACTGCGGCAACAGACGTCTTGGATTAAGATACCGGATACCGGTCGTATTGTCAAGGAGGCATTTTTCTGGAAACAGACTGAAATGTTGGAATTTTTGGCGCAGGAAACCTGTCAATAGAAAAATAGAGATAGACGTGGCAATCGCATGTTCCTTATAACCTTGTAACTTAGCAAAAAAAATTATATGATTATCCATGATGGTCATTTCCAGACATGATTTAAGTATGCCAACATCCGATACCTTTGTCTGAGCCTCACAAATAAATAAAACGATCAATATTAAAACGAATGAACACTAAAGAAGTCAAACGGTACGGCCGGGGAGAAAACTATAAAAGAATATGTCTTATAGCCCCCAGACATCCTGAAAGCCTCTGGTCCATGCAGACTATGGTTGAGATTCTGGGTGCCAAAACTCTAATGCCGAATTCGGCTCTGGCCACATTGATGGCGCTGACACCGGATGATGTGAATATTGAATATGTTCTCTACGACGAGAATGTATCAAAAATCGATTTTGATCTTGAATGCGATCTGGTTGCCATTACTGGGGCTACTCTTCATTCCGAAAGGATACATGAACTCTGTAAAATGTTTCGAGAAAAAGGTCGGCCGGTGGCCTTGGGGGGCACTTATGCCTCAATCGAAGCCGATGAATGCAAGGGTCTGGTCGACTATCATTTTATCGGAGAAGCGGAACATATCTGGCCGATATTTCTACGCCAATGGGTGAACAAAAAGGCCGAGAAAGTTTATGAACAGGTTGAACATATTGATATAAAGAACAGCCCGGCACCGGACTGGTCGTTAATTAACTCCAACGATTACGTCAATATAAGCGTTCAGACCAGCCGGGGATGTCCCAATCGATGTGATTTCTGTGATGTTATCCAGCATGCCGGAAGGGTATACCGGACAAAAACTGTAGACCAGATTCTGGTAGAAGTCCAAAGTGCTCACAAAATCGGGGCACGAACAATTTTTTTTTCAGATGACAATTTTTTGGGTAATAAACAGTTCACCACAGAATTATTATCTAGGCTGATTCAATGGAATGTAGCCCAAACCCGTCCATTATCTTTCTCTACCCAGATATCCGTTCACGTCGCTGATGATGAAAGCCTTCTGAAAATATTTTCTGATTGCCGATTTTCGATGCTTTTCCTGGGGGTCGAAACCGTACGGGAAGCCAGCCTGAAAGAGGTGAATAAAACCCAGAATCTCAAGCATGATATTTATGAAAGAATCAAAAGGATTTCACGTTTTGGCGTCGTACCTTTTCTTGGCCTGATCGTTGGTTTCGACAACGACGACAATAGTGTTTTTGACGATCTTTATAGTTTTATTAAGAGCACTAACAGTCCCATTGCCGGGATAAGCTTGTTAAATGCTCCAAAATATACGCCACTCTATGAAAGGCTGAAAAAGGAAGGAAGAATAGCAGGAGATAGTTTTTCCGGGGAATGGCAGTTGCATACAAATATTATACCGAAACAGATGAGCATAGACGAATTGACCAGACTCTACTGGGATTTTTTTAGAAGGATATATGAGCCTGAATCCTTTGAAACCAGGCTGGAGCAGTGGCTCAAGAATATCGAATATTCTAATATCGCTTACAACAATAAAAAGGGCGATATCCGTCAGCTATGGTTTGGATACCGAATTTTTAAACATTTTATCTTCAAAGAAAAACCGGAGATCCGGTCCCTGTTTTTTCGAACCATGAAAAAAACCTGGACGATAAACCCAAAACTGATGAGACGTTTTTTTACCCTGATTACCCAGTATAGCCATTTCTACAATTTTGTAAATCGACAGGGATCGAGGAGCATCGACAAAAGTCTGCCGAAGGGAACGACCGGGTGTACCCCACCTGTTACCAGGGAATAAATTGATAAAGTTTAGCGAACATCTCATAGATTTCAATCCAATTTTGAAGATCCTTGGTCGTTCGGATGTGGGCCCGTTTGTTCACCATAACCCAGCTCATGTGGGCGGCGCCATCTTTACAGGTGAAACAGTCTCTGGTTTCAGAGGTGCAGCATCGATGCATGGTTTTGAGGTCAGATGCCCACCGGATAAATTCTATCAATCTTTTAGGACGGGGGGACCGGTTATCCAACGGTTGGGTGACGGAAGGACATTCGTTCCATCCAAATACTCTTCCTAACATTTTTCCGGTCGTAATTATTTCATGATAATATTTGGAAGATATGACGGTGTCGGGGAATTTGTCCAGCACATCGTCCATTTCGAACCTCAGGTCATTCAGCACCTCCGGTTTCCAGTTAAAGCCGTCAATACCTTCATCGTTTGAGAGAAGTTGCAGATGGACTTTCAGATCGACGTCTCTTATCCTCCCTATGATTTGATCAATTTTTCCAATCTGCATGGGGGTGAGGGTATAGAGATAATAAACGTTCGGATCTCCTTCATAATTTCTACTGGAAATGCTAAAGGTATCTTTGCCCCTGAGCAGCTTTTCATCCGCTTCATTTCCCCATAGAGATATGCCGAGCATTAAATCCGGGAATCTGTCCCGTGAAATTTTTATCAGGCCGTTTGTGGCGCAAAACGTCGGCAGATGTTTATAAAACGCCTCGACCCTGTCCAAGCAAAGTGTCGGTTCCCCGCCGATCAGTATGGCGAGATTAACCCCGCGTTTTTTTTCCCGGTCAATAAAAGCTTCCCATTTTCTAATATCCATTTCTTCAGGGGCGGCCTTTTCTTCGTTTGAAGAAAAAAAGAAACACCCTTTACAGCGCAAATTACACCGATTGGTCACATCATAGATAGAACTGCGGATATTGAGGTTTGAAATCTTTTTATAGCGTTCATACCATTTTTTATCCAGCAATGAACTGACGGTCTTCATCAAGTACTCCTTCAACACATGCTGTTTTCGATTTAAAAGGTGGTTTTTCGGTCGCTGAAAAATTAAAAGACAGCATGCCCGGGCGGTGCAACCGGCTGATTGATAAGATTTTCACCTTGATCATATTTGACCACCCAGACGGCGAGATAGGTGTTGACATAATCCAGCCAGGATTTAAACGTGTCAGGGTCTAAAGCGTGTCGGAACATTCGAGCGGTAACAACCGCACTGCCGGCTGCATAATGTCTGCAATCGGTGCAGTCTGTGTCCGGCACACAGCAGGCAACGCTTCTATCCCATGTCAGATCGGTCCGATACTGTCTAAAAGATCGACCGAGTCCGATATCCGTAGATGGATTCATGCGCGGATATGAACAGGAATACAGGTCGTGCAGCCCGTATTGATGCGTGTGAGCTACGGCATTATAGTGGGAAAAAAGTACAATATCGGGAAATTGTAACAACAGATCGATCATGGTTTTTCGGGTATGATCCAGAGTCGCGGCCGTGTGGCGCAAGGGGCCATCGTATCCAACCGGGGCGGAAAACACGTTGAAGGTGAGTTTACATCCATGCTTGGCCAAGGTTTCGGTAACCCCATAGACTTGATCAATATTATCCCGTGTAAACGTGTAAACAAAAACAGCTCTCGGGTCACTTTGATAGTTTTCGATTTGTCTGAACAGCATGTTCTTTGCATTGCGGATTTTTAAGCTGGTCTCATCATTTCCCCAGACAGAGATATGTATTTTATAGTCGATCGATTCGGGGATGAACTTTAACCCGTTGGTCGCAATGGCGCCGAGGGGCATTTCCTGAAAGCAGACTTCACAGAGCTCGGGAACCAATGAAGGTTCGGCTCCGGCAAGGACAACATAGGTAATTCCCCTTGCTTGCTCTTTTTGCATGAGTTTGCGCCATGCATTCGCATCCCCATTCTCTTTGGCAAATTGTTTGTTCCCCTTATAGTAATAACAACCTTCACACCTGATATTGCACCGGTTGGCCATGTCATAGGTTGATTCACGCAGAAAGAAAAATTTGCGAACCTTTTCCCATTTTTCTCGGATTTGCTGATCCAATAAGATATCGGAAAATTTCCATTCTTTATTGAATAAACTCTTCCCAATGCCGGTATGGTTGTTTGTTAAAACATCCATTCACCTTCTCCAAATTTAACAGGCTGCAGCTTCGGATTTTTCATTTAGTTTTTTCTCAATATATTCTGAGATTAAACGAATATTTGTCAGCTTGGGATAATCGTCCTCATCGATTCTGATCCCATATTGATCCCGAAGCACCAGTGCCACAGTTGCCAGATCCATACTATCGATTCCCACTTCATCAACCAGGTCGATTTCCGGGTCAAATGTCTCAGGCGTTACATCTTCAAGTTTGAGTTCGTTAATCATTATCTCCGCAACATGAAGGATTATTTTTTCAATATCAGTTCCGGTGGGCATTCTCACTTTTCTCCCTTATTCTTAGATTAATATCCCAAGTTTTACCCCCTGCCCAAAACAACTAAGTTGAAGATCCCGCTGAACCTTTCCTTTTATTATGCGTGCCACTTTCAACCGTCATCACGCCGCTGCAGACCAGTTTTTCCCCAACCATTATGCGAAAAGAATACGATTTTGCATAATTTTCCCGGGGTACGATAATAATTTCCAAATGATCATCGGGCCTGATAATTTGTTTAAATCTTACCCGGTTAATGCTGGAAATTTTTATGTTGCGATTGCATAGCTGATGGATGGCATCAAAAACCATTCCCAGTTGGGCAATTCCCGGAAGTATCGGATCTCCTGGAAAATGTCCGGAAAACCAGGTTGAGTCCCGCGGTACCTGAATATCAGCAGAGATCTCTTTTGAATTGGCTTGATTTATTTTTTTTCGGATATACCACATCGTAAAGTCCTATTCAAATAAAATCAATCTGATGTTCTGCTGAAAAACAGGATCTATTATCGGATTAAATATTCCCACAGCGGACCAATATGCCCTCGTCGATACAATTTAGCGGTGATATTGGTTGTTTCTGTTCCTCCTGATCCAATAACCCAGTTGGGTCTATTTTTGGCCTCATTTTTCACACGCCGAATGATTTCATCGGTGTCAATGGATGGCGTATGATAAAACACCGGTTCCAAAACGCTCTGGGTTTTTAATATTTGCCCTTCCTTGACCGACATTTCATAGAGCTTTGTATGCGGGTAGATACGCATACCACAGAAAAAAAATAAAACAGATTTTTTAAGTTTATCAACATTTGAGAGTGTTTCGTTTAGGGTCTCTGAATTCTCACCCGGACCCCCTATCAAAAAGTAATGTGCTACGTTCAATCCCGCATCAATTGCATGCTGATGCGTATCAACAATGTGTTGAACCTGAAACGGTTTGCAATAGGATGACAATACACGATTTGACAGGGACTCGGTGCCGAGTTCGACATGGGTCAACCCTGCATCACACATAATCTGAAAATAATCGGCAGGGGACTCGATCGGCGCAAAAAAAGCACCCCACGGTATGGAAACTCCGGCTTTTTTAAATGCCTGGGCGATCGCTATGTTATGGGAATAGTTTGAATTAAACACCGAATCTGTAATAAAAAAGTATTTTGCTCCGGCTGACTGAAGCCGGAGGGCTGTATTCGCAACATCGGTCGGGTCAATGAAACGCTGTCTGTGACCTTCGATATATGGATAAATGCAGTATATGCAATTATATTTACACCCTCGCTTTGTTTGCAGGTTCAACATCCCCCCTTTTTTCAAATAGAATCCGAAGTGGGAATGATTTATATGAAATTGCTGGGAAAACTTTTTGTCCCAGGGTGGGGGAATCGGTTTGCGGATATGGGGGGTGACAACGCCGGGAATTGTCGCAACATCTTTATTGTTTTCAATGGCGTCCAGCAGCAACGCCAGTCGTTCACCCTCGCCGATAATTCCGTAATCGGCATTAAGGCTATCTAAAATCTCTTCGGGAAATATGGTAAATCCGCTTCCACCCAAAACAATCAATGCATTGGAATAACCTCTGATTTTTTGAATAAGTTTACGATAAGTTTCGATAAACCCTGTCGGGTCAACGGCGTCGGTGTTGTCAATATTCCGCAGGGATATACCGAGTATATCCGGTGAAAACCCCCTTATTATTTCTCCCAGGTGTTCATCATCCCGGAGACTGTTCATATCTGCAAGTTTAACCTGATGTTTATCTTCAACGGCCCTGGCTACATAATCCAATCCCAGCGGATAAACCGGATAGGGCGCGGTGAGGGTATTAGCAGAAATAAGCAGTATTTTCATCGCCTCAGCACTTCCATAGCCGTTATAAATTTGCCCAGCCCGAGAACCAAAGCTCCTTTTCCGTTCAGTCGGAAGCTGCGGTTATTACAGAACCGTGGAGGGATTTTCCTGTCTTCGATAAATTTTGTGGCTATCACTGCGGCCACTGCGGAAGCGGATGCAAATTCACCGATTAATTTTCGATAGTCAATCAACGGATCTTTAAAGCCTGATAATGAAAGAAATGTCCGAAGTTGTTTTTCTCCTTCCCAGCGGTCCCCCCCGGGGATTCCCACCATTAGAATGCCATAGGAAGTTTTTATTTTTCGGGGCCCTCCCAGTTGCCCGATTAGTGATGAGATCACCCCGGGATTGTTTTCGGTATTTTCGTAAAATGCAAGGTTGAGGTATAATTCAGACAGGTCGTGTGCCCCAATTAAACAAAATGATCCCCCGCCATCCGAAGGGATATCGTCTGCCACAACCGATTTGTCAAATAGGTGTGACACCACCGGATGGGATTCATCCACCCCCATGACAAAAAAGCTTTCACCGATATCTCTTGAAAGAAGATGGGCTGACAATAATGCCTGTTCAAATGAATAATCTCCGCCACTGGTCGTGATATTAGGGCCTGTTGATCGAAACTTCAGGGCAATCTGGCCGCTGGGTGCATTGTGGACCGAAGCGACAAAATCGGTCGGGCTCGGAAACCGTTCATCGGTTTCAAAAAGACCGGTCAAAAAATCATAGGTTTCCGATATTGCCCCCCAACCGGTTCCCAAAAAAACCGATGAAGGCTTCTCTTCCCTGTTTGCATTCTCATAGGCTGCAAGCGCCAGGGACAATGCCATTCGGGGTAGACGTTTAAGCCGCCGGACAGTCCGGGGAGAAAGATTTTTTGATATTGCCTGAACTGAAAGCATGCCTTTGCAGGCCGCTCCCTTTGAAAGATTTGCCATCGTCGCTTCCGTTGTTCCGGCCCCGGTCGTACAGGCACAACCGAGGATGGCCAGGGGTTTAATTTTTGCTGAAGATATGGAACAATCAGCTTTATCAGGAGCGCCGATGATGACTGAAGCGTTATTTCCTCCAAAACCAAATGAGTTTGATAAAACGCAATCAACCGGCACGCTGGCGGGTTGCCTTACTGGTTCCAATTTTAGATCGGGGTCTGGGAAACGGCACCCTGTATTTGCAGGAACCAGATGGCTGGAAACACAGATAGCTGAAACCACAGCTTCAATGGCGCCGGAAGCTGCAAGCGAATGTCCAAAAGCGCCCTTGACGGATGACAATAAAGGTTTTTGTACGGAAAAGAGTCTATTGATGGCATGGGCCTCGGAAAGATCATTATCCGGCGTACCGGTACCATGAAGGTTGATATAATCGATGGCGGAAATGGAAATTCCCGCATCCTTTATCGCGGCTTGCATGGCGGCTAGTGCACCCTTACCCTGGGGATGGGGTGTGACAGAATGGTGGGCATCACACGACAATCCAGCCCCTAGGATCTCTGCAACGGCGTTGTCTGGCTGATCGGCAGCGAGCAGTAACATCGCCGCCCCTTCGGCCACAGACATTCCCCGTCGATTTTCATCCAGCGGCCGGGCACCTTCAGGATCGATAAGCTGCAGGGAGTTAAATCCGTGATAGGTCAGACGGCACAGAGAATCCGCGCCCCCGGTCAGAACCCGCTTGAAAAGGCCGGCCCGCAGCATTTCAATCGCGATTTTTATGGCTACGGTTCCGGAAGAGCAGGCGGTTGAAACCGTAATCACCGGTCCTGTGCATCGGTATCGCCGGGCGATTTCCTCGGCAACCGATCCGACCGCATGATATCGGTACAGTTCGGGACTATAGGCCTTTTTTTGTAAATGCATTTCAGTAGTCAAAATGCCGCCTGTTGTAATTCCCATTACCACTGCATCCGGCGATTGTTCGCATTTGGCCATGGCCTGTTCGGCGGCTAGACGGGCAAGTTGGTGGGTGCGGGATAGGGACCCGCTATCGATCGAGCCGGGGATTTCCCCAACCGGAAGCGGCGGGTTGGCAGCGGTTGAAAAAAGTGTTAACGGCCCAATACCCGATCGACCTGTTTGGAGGGCATATTTTGTTTGTTTGATCCCGTGTCCCAGGGAACTGATGATTCCCATTCCACAAATGTAATTTTGCACATCGGTCAACTAGATAACTCCGGCGCGTTTTCATAAATATATCCGGCCAAGGTTCTCAGAGTCGCAAATATTTTAGCCCCGAGATCCCGGTTATCGATTTTAATGCCATAATCCTTTTCAATCATAATGACCAGTTCAAGTACATCGATAGAATCGATTTCAAGATCTCCTCCGACCAGCTGGTCATCTTCCTTAATATCATCGGGGTGCACATCGATCAGATTTAAAATTTCAACAATCTTGATTTTAAGTTCGTTCAGCAGCTTTTCCATTGGATTCATTGGCAACGAACGGGTTAACCGGTTTTTGAAGTTATTCGCTACATGCGAGAAGGGAGATTACTGCAATCCATGTTTCTTTACAATAGTTCTAAAATATAGTATTTAAAAATTTATGTTTAAGTTTTTTGTAAATATATTTTTGTGGTACTTATAGCAACAATTTTCAGATCAAGAATTCAAAAAGATATAAAGATCATGACCCAGACCAACATCGGCATTGAGGATCTTTTGCCCCATCGGGGTAGAATGTTGCTCATCGATGAAATTATTGAGGTGGACGATAAAAAGGCCGTAACAGGTGCCACCGTTACCGAACTGTGGCCTTTATTTGACGGAAAAGCCGTCAGTTCACTCATTCTGATTGAACTGGTTGCACAAACAGCAGGAATCGTCAATGGATGGGTTAGAATTGAAAAAAAAGGTAAAAATTCTAAAAAAGAAGGCTGGTTGGTCGGAATCAAACAGTCGCGGTTTTTTTTTGATGCGGTTTCATTAAATTCCCGGATCATAACATGTGCTGAAAATCAATTTGAGTATGAAAGTTACCGAGAAATTCTGGGCATATCCAAAGTGGGTTCAAACATTATGAGTGAGGTTCAATTACAACTCATCCAAACCGATTCAGCATAAAAGGTGAAGAATTGCGTTTAAAGGAGATAGGTTACGATGAATGAAACCAAATGGGAAAAGGTTGCGATTGTCACCGGCGCAAGCAAGGGAATTGGACGTGCGATCTGTGTTGAGCTGGCAAAATACGGATACTATATCGTCGTCAACTACAGGTCTGATGAACAAGGGGCAGTTAAAACCCTTGATATGGTAAAGCATGAAGGGGCCGACGGTAATATCATACAATTTGATGTCTCAAATGACAGGGAAACCGGGCATGCCCTAGATGGTATCATAAACAGTTTTGAATCGGTTGACGTTTTGGTCAACAATGCCGGGATCACGGCCGATAATCTGTTTATCCTGATGCCGATTAAAGATTGGAACACGGTCATCGACACAAGCTTGAAAGGGTTTTACAATGTTACAAAGCCTGTGCTTGAAAAAATGATCCTGCAAAAGCGGGGAGCGATCGTATCGATCGCTTCGGTCGCCGGTTTCTTTGGGAATAGGGGCCAGTCCAATTACTCAGCAGCCAAGGCGGGGCTAATCGGCGCCAGTCGCGTGGTTGCATCCGAAGTCGCCCGATTGGGGATTCGTGTTAATGTGGTGGCTCCGGGGCTGATCGATACCGATATGATAAATGATGTCTCCATTAAAAATATCAAATCAATGATCCCGATGGCAAGGGTTGGGCGACCGGAGGAAGTGGCAAAAGTGGTCAGGTTCCTATGTTCTAAAGATGCGTCCTATATCACCGCCCAGGTTGTCTCCGTAAACGGGGGGATGTTTTAGGAAACAGTTTTAACAACACCATCGGCATGCAGAAATCAAGAATATCCCACAAATACTTATGCGTTCTCCTGTTGGGGACCGCTTACCTGTGCACCGGTTGGGCAGATACCTGGGACGGTATAAGAAATGCAGCCGGGAAAGTCACCACCGTCAGCGCTGAGTTTACCCAGGAAAAGCATATGAAAATCCTTTTTCGGCCCCTTGTGTCCAAAGGTGTTTTCCATTTTCGATCACCCAATTCGCTGCGCTGGGAATATCGAGCACCGGTGAAAAGCATTATGCTGATGCACCGGGGCAAAACCATACGGTATATCGAGGAAAATGGCACAATCACCGAGGAGGACGGTGCCAATATGCCGTTTATGCAGATGATGCTTCAGGAAATTACTCGGTGGATCGAAGGGCGGTTTGATGAAAACCGGGCGTTTCATGCACGACTGGCACACGGCCGCCTGATCGTGCTCAGCCCCAAGGAAAAAAATACGGCACGAATGATTCAACAAATTGAAATCAGACTTTCAGATCGCCCCGGTGCCATCAAATCGGTCACCATTTATGAAGGAGAGAATTCCTTTACCCGGCTCGAGTTTACAAATGTGATTCTCAATCCGCCATTGAAAGGGGTTTTGTTTAACAAAATACCATGAAACCGATCTACTGGGTTCCGGGGGGTTGATGAAATTCAAACTTATATATCCAAAATGGCCAAAACTTGAGAGGCAAACTGAATTTCACTTACCCCCCCACGGTCCGGTTGTATTTGCCGCTGCATTGCCGGATGACGTTGAGGTGGAATTTATTGATGAAAATCTGGAATCGGTCAATTTTGATGACCCGGTCGATTTTGTCGGCATATCCCAGATGCTGACTGCCCAGGTCAAACGTGGCTGGAAAATTGCCGACACATACCGGCAAAAAGGAGTTAAGGTGATCTGTGGCGGTATCGGCACCATGTTGCATGCCGAAGAGACCATGACCCATGCGGACTCCGTTTTTATCGGTGAAGCTGAGGGTAGGATGGATCAGGTCCTGACGGACTTTAAAAAAGGACAGCTACAAAAGGTATATAATTATCTGGAGGACAGACCTTCCATTGAAATGGTCGGCACCGCTCGGCGGGATATTTTAAAAAAAGACCAATATAATTATAGAGGCATTCAGATGGTTGATCTGGTCCATGCGTCGCGTGGATGTCGATTCCACTGCTACCCGTGCGCTGTAACTTATCTCGGTGGGAGGCAGTTCAGACCGCGCCCCATTGATAAAGTCATCGAAGAGATGGCAGGGATTGACAATAACCGTCTATTTCTCGTGGACAATTCCCTGGCCCAGGATACCGGCTGGGAAAAGGCGTTATTTCGGGAAATGATACCCCTTAAGAAAAAGTGGTGCAGCCATCCCATTGAGGATAAACCGGAAGTGCTCGATCTGGCGGCACAGGCCGGAGCATGGTATGTGTATCAGGCTGTTTTTGATACCTCCGATTACATCAGGGATAGGGTTAAACGATACCATGATTACGGTATCGGGGTCGAGGGTACAGTCCTTCTCGGACTGGACCGTCACACGGAAGACGATATTAAGCGATTAATCGACTTTTTACTGGAAATCGAGCTGGATCTGGCGGAATTTACCGTGCTAACCCCCTTCCCACATACCAACGCTTTTAATGACCTAAACCAGCAGGACAGAATTTTTTCATATCAATGGGACGATTACTCTGCGGATAAAGTTGTGTACTATCCGAAGCATATGTCTCCGGAAAAACTGCAGGAACTGTTTTATTATGCCTGGGATACCTTTTACCGCGATGAGCCCCAGGAAATGAAGATGTTCAGGCTATTTCAGCAGGTGATTCAAAAGGAAATGGCGGACAACACGTTTAAACCCCGAAATCGAGCCCTTGCGTCTCGGGCGTTTGGAAAACCGTCGGACTTATTTTCGTCGGTTTGACTGTGAGCTAAAATCTCGGAACCGATAATTTCAGCAAATTACAACGAAAATATCTGAATTTTGTTCGAAATATAGTGCCACAAACCCGCTTAACTGGCGCGAGGAACGAGCGTCCGGTTGAAACGGTAGTTCGGATGATATACTGTATCTTCACAAGTTTAATTCTTAAAAACATTCCTGCCTGCCCGGCGCTTCATCTCCAGCCATGCTTTTTGAGCCTGCAGCCGATAAAGAACTTCATCATCGGCCTGAAGGCGTATATCCAGATCGACGTCCATAAAAGGCTTTGGTTCCTAATATGTTCAGAGGGTTTCCACTATCCCAAAACGTTTTGTCTGTGATACCAGAACAGATATTGAAGCTTGTCGGATTCTATGTGTTTGGTTTTCGCATTGGCCCATAACCCGTTGTACCGCTTATAATCATCGATATTGGTGACCAGTCCTTTGTCCAGAAGGTGTTGACGTATCTCTGTTTTAGGGTAGGGGGTAAGGATCTGGCAGTAGGCGGTGTCGGCTCCAGTCGATTTAAAATATTGATAATTGTCAATGATAGCCTGTTCGTCATCATCCGGGAAACCAAAAATCAGACCACCGATCACCATGATGCCGTATTTGTGACAGTTTTCAACGGCTTTTCGGGAAGCGTCAACAATATTTCCCTTTCGTGCCATGGCGAGGCTCTTTTCCGATACATTTTCAATCACCAAAAAAACCGTTTTTATTTCCGCCAGGGACATATTGTGCGCCACAATCTTCTGACAGATCTCCACCACCCGGTTGGGATCCAGCACCAAATTATCATCGGCGATAAACACCCAGCGGGTGTTGCGATAATAATAGATGTCATCCAGATCGGCAATGATGCGTTCAAAGGGAAAGGGCCGGAACGATTGGCTGTGCATCTGTTTCATACAGCAGTATGTACACGCGCAGGTGCAGCCCCGGGATGTTTCCATGACTTCGACTTTGGAATTCATGATGTGATATCCCCAGGTCAAGCGTCTTTTTTTCTCGAATGGGGAGTTTAAGCCGAGATAGATCGAGTAGTTCGCCCGGCGGGTTGTGTACAAATTGATGATCGCGCTTATATGACAGCGAAGCAATCTCTTTGACCGAGTCCTTCCCGTCCAGTGCATTAACCAGTCGGCGGCAGGCTTCCTCGCCTTCCCCGCGGATCATAAAATCGATATATTCGGCCTCGGGTGATACGGCAATCTCTTCGTACATTAAGGTAGGGTGATACCCGCCAATAAGAATTTTCACACCGGGTAGTATCTGTTTTATCAACCGGGTCAATTTTATACTGGTTCCGTACTGCCATGCCATGGCGGATAAACCGACCAGATCCGGGCGCGTTTCTAAAATCGTTTGGGTCACATATTGTTTAAGCTGTCTTCTTTTTCGGATCAGATCGATAATAAGAATCTCGTGTCCGGCATGGACATCAAGATTATCTTCATCAAATCCTCAATCGCTCATCTCTCCCCCCGGAAGAAGGTTGAAGGGAGACGCTTGATGTCTCGGTCCAATACCCCGAACAAAGGCAACGGAGAAGATCAGCCGTCATGTTTTTCAATTTGTGCGTTGAACAACGCGTACACCTCTGACATCAAACCTGTTATTGTAAAACCGTTGCTTTGGTAATCTGGCTCGATACAGGCGAGATGCTCAATGGTGATGGTGTTTGAAATACAGGTATTGAAGAAAAATTTTCCCGGTTGAAATAATTGGTTGGTGTTACGAATATACAGGACGTTAATCGGTGTTTTACAGCGCCCGGCAATTTTAAAGGCACCTTTGTTGAGCCTGCCAGTGATGCCGTTGCGGCTGCGGGTGCCCTCCGGAAAGATAAATAAATTTCCTCCGAAGGCCAGAAAATCGCCCATGGTTTCGATCTGTTGAATCAATAAATCGGCCAGTTTTCCTCTGGAGGTAGAGGGAATATAACCGGACAGCTTTAGCAATCGGCTGAACACAGGCACATTAAAAAAGGTGCTTTTCACAATGGTTTTCTGTTTTTCAAACAATGATATCAAAAGAATCGGATCTAGATACGATATGTGGTTGCACACGATAATGGAGGAGCGGATAGACATGATTTCATCCGGGATCCGCCATATATGCCCTGGAATCAGTAACCGGATTAGAAAAAAAAATCCTTTAAAGAATCGATGGTTTAATCGCTGAAAAGCAGTTTGGCAGTTTTTTAAAAACAGGTAAGCCGTCAGATAAAATGGGAAAAAGAAAATGATAAAACCGAGCGTAAAATAAACCCAGAGTGACAGTGTAATGGCCAGGTCAAAAAAAGGCTTAAAATGTTGGCACAGTCGGTGAGATTCAGTGTTTTTCATCCGGTGCTGTCTGAAAGTTTACGGGCCTGCTTTTCTTAGTATTAAGCAGGTATTCACTCCACCAAAAGCAAAATTCTGGATAGCGGCAATGTCGATATTGGATTCGATGAGCGTTTTTGCGTGTTTAACCATGGCGCACCGCTCATCCACGGTGTCTAGATTCAAGGTGGGCGCAATAAACCCCTCGTGCATCATATAAAGGGTGATAATCGTTTCGATTACCCCGCATGATCCCATGGTGTGTCCCATATAACTTTTCAGCCCGGTCACCACCGGTGAGTCGCCATATACCCTGCCCATTGCCTGGGCCTCTATCACATCCCCCATTTTGGTGGCGGTGGCATGTGCACTGATGAAATCGACCGAATCGGCACCAATATCCGCATCTTTGAGTCCCAGCCGTATGGTTTGCGTGATTCCGTCTATATTCGGCAAAATCAAATCGCCGCCGTTGTTGTTGCACGAAAATCCGATGATTTCACCCAGTATGTTCGCGTCTCTTTTTTTTGCTGATTCATACTCTTCCAGCAAAACAGCCCCGGCCCCTTCTCCCACAACCAGGCCATCCCTTTGTACGTCAAAGGGACGGGGTGTAAGATGCGGGGTATCATTAAATTCGGTTGAGCATGCCAGCAGGTTGTCAAAAACGGCTACGGTGGTGGTATCATATTCATCGGCGCCACCACAGAGCATCGCATCCTGAAGGCCGTACTTGACCATTTCATACCCAAAGCCAATGGACTGACTGCTAGTGGTGCAGGCAGTGGATGAAGAGATGACACGCCCGGTAATACCGAACATCTTTGTTATATTCACCGCCGTGGTGTGTACCATTGACTTCAAATAATCGACAGCACCGATCGAAGCAAACTCAGAGCGTGATTCACTGAAAAAGGTTTTATAGATTTCCCGCTGCACAGAAGGGCTTCCATGCGTTGATCCAAAAGCGACACCAAGCTTGCCGGAAGTGATAAAATCGTTATTCAGACCGGATTTTTTCAAAACTTCCTTGGCCACCTGACAAGCGTAATAGGAAACCGGGCCCATGGTTTTGCGATGTTGGCGTTTGAAGTCATAGGCAATCGGGTAATCTATCGTTCCGAACACACCGCAGTGGATATAGTCGGAAAGCAAGTCATCGATACGTAATTTTTTAACCCCGGAAATTCCTTCAATCAGGTGCTTGATAATTTCATCCTTACTGTAACCAACCGGTGTTATGGCAGCGCATTCAGTAATAACAACTCTTCGTACCATTAATGCCCCATTTCTAATAGATTAGGATTTTAAGGCGATATGTTTCCGGGATTGGAACTTCCTTTGGATCGGGTGAGCGATAACGACTCAACATAATCAATTATGTCATTGATGGTCCGAATTTCCATGGCCTTTTTTTTCTCTGACTGCGTCAATGGTGAGGCGAGCATGATTTCGATCTCTCCAAGCAGCTCAATGGCATCGATACTGTCAAACTCATATGCTTCTCGCAGGTCGTCATCATTGCCTGGATTTTCAATTTCAAAAAGTTCGTTAAAAACTCTGATTATCTCAACCCTGATTTCGTCCCGTGTCATGCAAGCCTTTCTTTACTCCGGTTTTCCAGAGATTAAGCGTTCCACTACCAGCGGCACCGGTTATTTTTTCTTCAAGATGGGATAGCAAAAGGCCTATTTTTGTGCAAGCTCTAAACGACGAAACATCTTAAAAAACCGATCACGGCCAACGATGAGCTTGACCGTGGCAAAAGAACCGAGTATCGTTCCCAGAATTCCCGGCGCCATGATGTTTTGGCCGGAAAGGAATAATCCCTTAACAGATGTGCGGTTCAGGATTGAAACTTCAAGTAATTGTTCGTAAGAACGTAAAATTCCATAGGCCGAGCCTCCCGGGCTGTTTACCCAGTCCCGTGTGGTAAGCGGTGTATAGACGTCGACCAGCGTTGCACTTGGCATGGGGCCGATTGTATCCTCAGCTTCTCGGATCAACCGCCAAGCCCTGTTTTCCTTTTTGGCGATATAACCCTCACCACGCCGGCCGGACTTTGTGTGTTCCCATTGTTTCCACTGTTCGCCTTTGCCGGATGTCAGTATGGTGAGCAAATTCTTGCCAATCTGTTCACTTTTCCTTATTTGGTAGTAATTTAACTCGACTATATCCCCATTTTTTTCTGTTTTGATTTTAAAAATGTTATGCGGGATCTCCGGCCGGTTTAAGGCATCGACCTTGCTATGAACGCAAAACATGCCATCGGTGTCTTTCAATTTCGATATTAACCTCTGATAAGAAGGCTTGACCGCACCGTCCGGCAGCATATTGAGAACGACTTTTGGATGAACGGCGCCGATGACAACCGGTGATTTCAGCACCGCCCCTGATTGCAATTGAACGCCTTCGACAACACGGGAATTCACCAGAATCTTTTCTACGCCATCCCCTTTAATGATGTTACCCCCAAGTGATCTGAGGCGTTCGGAAAAAACATTTACCAATTCCGCACCACTGCATTTCAGTCTCCAGGATGAAAACAGGTAGGTGGCTAGCACCATATTGTGATAAAAAACAGGACAGGATGCCATCGGAACCCCTATCCAGCAACATGGGACCCCAAGAACCGCCCTGAGGCCGGGTGAGCAGTTCAATTCGGTGAGCAGTGCACCGACCGGTTTTATTTCTTCAAGCATCGAAGGGTAGTTTTGTGTTGAAAACAAAAAATCAAGGGCATGCATTTTATTGCCGTTTCGCCTGATGGCGTTTATTATTGCAGTGATCTGTCGATGTTCCTTTGGAAAAGCATTTTGCAAATTTTCCTCATACGCATCGAGCCCTTCCGGCAGGTTAAAGGCAAAGTCCTCGAAAATATACTGGTCGATGATGCCGTTCGCCCCCATTTTCTCAACCGGAATTTTCGGGGATACGCCCAAAAAATCAAACAATCTTCGCAAAACCTGCCCATGGTCAAGCGATCCTAGATAGTGCACCCCTACCGGGCATTCTATCCCATCACGGATGTAACCGCGCATCAATCCGCCCGCCAGAAGATTCTTCTCTATTACGGTGGTCTTGGATCCAAGCTGTGACAGAATCAAGGCTGTTGAAAGGCCACCCATGCCGGATCCGATGATCAGAACATTGTCTGGAAAAGATTTACCGTTCATCTTAGTCAAAACCAATATTGATATTGCTTGATATTTTTTGTTTTGCCATATAAAAAAACGTATCGACAAATCTATGTTATGCAGAACTGTTCAATCCAATCAAGTGTTTTGAACAAAAACAGCATCGATTCGACTGTGTACTGGAATTATTTTGATAAAATTTACTGTATTTCGCTGGATGAGCGTCCGGACAGACGGGAAGAGGCCAAAGATCAATTTACAAAAGCAGGACTGTCGGACGGGGTTGAGTTTGTAGTCGTTGAAAAGCATCCGTCGGACTGTGAACAAGGAATTTATGAGTCTCATCTGCACTGTATGGAAAAGGGGATTCAAGCTGGCGCAGGCACCATTTTGATATTTGAGGATGACATCGTTTTCGACCGTATGTCTTTTAAAACCCTGAGAAATTGTATCGCATTTATGTCGGAAAATCGAGACTGGCACATGCTGTTTTTGGGGTGTATGGTCAAGGGGTGTCGAAGGACGGAAAATCGGTCGGTACTGAAGGTGAAATTCCGGAGTCTGACCCATGCATATGCCATCAGCCGGAAATTTGCCGAAAAGCTTGTTCAGACACCCTGGCAGAAGATACCTTTTGACGATTTTCTGTGCGATTTAAATAATGACCGCATGTACGCAGCCTATCCGTCGTTTGCATTTCAAGGTAACTCTCCCTCAGACAATGAAAGATATTTACACATAGACCGGTTCAGACGGCTATGCGGCGGACTTAGGAGGCTGCAGAAGCTGAATGAATTCTATCACCTCAACCGAGCTGCAATTATCGCCGCCCATATCATTGCCGTACTAATCGTTGCCATACTATTGTTCTGACTGACATAAAAAGCGAAATCAATCTCGCGAAATGGATCAAACTGATCGAAACGCCGGTGATCGATGTTTGAACTCACCCCTTTAATGGAGAGACCGGTCATTAAAACCGAGGGCGTTTGTTGGACCGCCTATTTGGGTTTCGGGGTAAAAAAGGTTTAAAGTGGTACCACTGCAACGGATGTCGCCGGAGTTTGGTTTCGAGGATATCGGCATATCGTTGAGCGGCCTGCCAGATAGCCTCTGTTCTTTTGTCACGGGAGGACGTCTGGATGTATATCGGCTCAGACAGGGTGAAATAGTATTGTTTTTTCCTTGTGCGAAAGGCGAAGAAAACAAACAATGGGGCACCTGACAATAGCGCAAGTAAATATGGCGCTTTCGGTAGGAACACCTCATGCCCTAAAAATTTTACAGGGACGGTCCGTTGATCCTTTTTCCATATGAGGTCACCTGTTAAGGAAACCAGGCCACCCGATTCGATGAACTTAATCCCCTCCACTATATCAAAGGGAGATCCGCCCTCCTGGTCCACCGCGATGATTTTGATGCCGCTGTGGGCAAGACTTTCTTTTTGTACCTGTTCGATTTGTTCTTTCTGTTTGACCCCCATATAAAGAAGTAGTTTGAGCTCTTTTTTTTTGCGCTTTAAAAGATGGGCGGCGATTTCCCAGTTTCCCATATGCGACATGAGGAGAATCCCGCCGCTTTTGTTCTTAAGGGTTTCCTCCAAGTGTTCCCACCCTTCTGAACTATAGGTAATATCATTGAACTCATGAAGCAGAAACCTGTCAAAAAAAACATCTGTGAAGTTGTGAAACTGTTTCCAGGCGCACCACAGATGGAAAAACCATCCACGGTTATTAAAAAGAACGCGATAAAATCGTATGCTTGTGGTCACTCTGAAAGGAAAAAAGATGAAAAATCCTGTGGCAATAAACCAGGCATAAAGAATAAACACCCACAGGCCCAATTTTTTGGACACGAGAATGATTGACTGGTAGAGTATTTTCCTCATGGTATCCCATACTCAAGTTTCGCACTCCCAATGGAGTACAGTTGTCAAAGCGCTCGCCATCAATTTTTTCCAGAAAAATTTCTTTTTACCCTATGCCTGATGCGGCTTTTATCAAAATACTAGGTGCGAAACTTGAAATATTGTTTTATCGTTTTCCTATGAACGGATAGATCAGAATCCTCCAGGTAATGAGTCGGGCAAATGTGCGGGTGTTTCTTAAAAAATCTAAAAATGGATGAAAGTGGGATATCCTCTCGATCCCTTTTGGATAATTTACGCTGACCGGCGCTTCAATCACAGGTATTTTTTTTGATCTGGCCTTCACCAGAATTTCGACTTCAAATTGGAATCGTTTTGCAATTACATTAAGATTCATCGCTTCGGGCAAAGGATATATTCTCAACCCGCTTTGGGAATCTGTCATGCTGGGGCCGCCGGAAAACAATACCCAGAAATTAGAGAATTTACGCCCGAACCGGCTGGTCCAGGGAACATGCTTTCCAGCCATTCCCTCCCTTACCCCCACGATAATCGGTCTTTTATTTTCAGGAATTGCCTGAATCAGCTTGAATGCGTCTTCTGGATTATGTTGTCCATCCGCATCTATCGTGATGGCCCAATCCGCCACTTTAAAAGCTTCAGCAAATCCGGTCAATATTGCCGCCCCTTTTCCGCGGTTTTCGTTGTGGTGTAAAGGGTAAATGCCACGAAGGTTCACGATCCTGTCAGGGGTAGAGTCTGTTGAACCGTCATCGACCACAAATACCGGAATATTGAGGGCCAAAGATTGTTTGGCGACACTTTCTATCGTTTGTTCATGGTTGTATACCGGAATAATAACGGAAAATTTTCCTTTTTGTGCGATTGCGGGTGCGTTGAAATTTTTATTCGTAGGCATATCCTGATTTCCTGCCGAACAATTCTGAAATCTAAAGTCTGTTTGCTTAAGTTTCGCACCCCAATCCGCCTGAGCGTCAAATCAGGCACGGGGAAAACTGAAATTGTTTGCACAATAATATGATGATAAAGCCTTTGACAACAGCACAGAGTTTAAACAACTTCAGGCAAAAATGACAGACCCCAAGTCCCCGGCCCCATATGAACGCCGGAGGTTAATGATAAAGGCTGCAGGCGAATCTCGGATGACGGATAACGTGCTTCGATTGATTTTTTAACCGTATCATTGACCCAACCATGATTGTCCGAATACTCAAGCATGATAAAAGGTGATGCGCTTTCCCCAAATGATGCTTCAAGTTTTTCAAGGGCAAAGCCCAGTTGCCCTTCTCGATTTCTTACAGCCCCAACCTTCTTGGCACCTTCGGCTGTTGGACTGATGATCGGCTTTACATGTAACATATCCCCAAAAAATGCACCGGGTTTAGATAGCCGTCCACCGGCAGCCAGGTACTTAAGTTTATCAAGAAAAACATATTCCTCACACTTATGAATTGCCCTTTTTGCGAACTTGATAACAGCACTCTGGTCCTTGGTTTTGGTCGAATGCTTTGCGGTTGCAAGCACAATAGTCCCTAGCCGGCCTGAAGCAGCTGTCGTATCAATGATGGTAAAGCGATCATCGGGATCGTTTTTTTGTTTCCACTCCATGGCAACGTCATAATTACCGGTATAAATGGATCCGACGCAAAGATAGAGTACTTTCGGATACTGATCCATCACCCGCTGATAGT
Organism: Desulfobacteraceae bacterium UBA2156; assembly: GCA_002328165.1. Taxonomy (GTDB): domain Bacteria; phylum Desulfobacterota; class Desulfobacteria; order Desulfobacterales; family UBA2156; genus UBA2156. The sequence continues at coordinate 104,253 of DCWS01000052.1, forward strand.
ACTGATGACGTTCAAAAATAGATGCCTGTGAGGTGGATACTTTTATCCCTTTGCGCATTGTTTGGTAAAGCTCGGAAGGGGAGAAAAGCGTCTCCGGCAGTGAGGTGTCACCGGCGGAAATATAGCTGTCGAGAAGGGTAATTCCCAGTTGACGGGAATCCTCACGGGTTACCGAACCGGCTGCATCGGTCATTATATGAATGGCGCCTTCCATCGGGTGCTGCTTGAAATCGTTTATCTGAATGCCGATATCGTCATCCAACCATTGCACTATATCACCTAAGGATTCAACCTGATGCTTAACCTCGTTCTTGCTGGTGGTGTGCAAATGAATTTTTAAATAGTCTTGATGAGGAATTACCACGACGTTGTCGCTGCATTCGGTGAGCTTTTTGATTTTATCTTCAGGTTTGTCGTCGAAATGCACCACCATATCCACGCAATAGCCTTCATCTGTTTCTTCCTGAAAAGAGGGTAAAACCGCCAGCATGCCGTTGAATGTTTCATTAATGGGTCGAAATTGGCTCCTTTGTTTGCTCAGGTTTTTAAAAAATTCTTCCAGAAAGATATACATCCCCAAAGCGCCTGAATCTACCACACCGGCCTGCTTCAACTTTGGAAGAAGCTGGGGGGTCGATTTCACCGCCCTTTCCAGTGCATCGACGATATTTAAGATATATTTCTCGGAGGCTTCAAAATAATTTTTTTCCAAAAAATCAGCCAACGCATCAAAAACCGTCAGCATGGTTCCGGGTACCGGGTTATGAACCGCCTGCCATGCATAATCACGGCCGGTTTTTGCTGCCTGGGGAAGGAGTTCATATGAGTCTGCTGTCAGAAATCCGGCAAAAAACCGAGCGGCAATATTACCCGAATTTCCACGTGCCGAAACCAGCAGCCTGTTAACGATTTTTTCCCGGTCTTCACCCAGATATCGTAGCGGGGTGAGGCTTGTTTTCAGATTGCGCCCCGTATCTCCATCCGCAACCGGAAATACATTTATGTCATCCAGAACATCGGACCAGGCGGATAACCGTTCGACGCTTGAAATAAAAGCTTTTTGAAAATCTGATTTCATTGTTAAGCACCCAGTGCGTTACGAATCTCTTCCGGTATCTCAAACATCATTTCCATCTCGGGGTATTTTACCGCCACTTGCTCACCTCTTCCTTTGGTGCAAATTTGATTGTCCGCTATCAACCTTATTTGAAACTCCACCACAATCTTGTATCGCGCTTCAACGATTGTTGCCTTACATTTAAATTTATCACGATATCGCAAAGAGACGATATGCTTTGTCGTGGACTTTGTAATAGGGAAAAGACAGTTTGTTTTTTTAAAATAACTGAAGAGGTCCACACCCAAACTATCAAATAGGCCGGTTCGGGCAATATCAAAATATTTAAAATAATTGCCGTGCCAAACCATCTGCATCGGATCGAGGTCATGGAATGGGACCTTAAGCTCTACTTCATAACTTTTGTTTCTTTTGCTAACCATTATTTGAGAATGGCTGAAAATAAGATGACGAACTGCTTTTTGGATCTCTCATTGGAGAGCATGCTTTTAAAAAGATTTTCTTACATTAAAAGAAACTGGAATAAACATAAATACTTAAGCATTATTTTTATAAAAAATCAACAGATAATCCACTCGATCTTCTCGCCTTGTGTTTTACGAAGATCCGCTTTCGCTCCTGGGCGAACAGACCGCGCATGACTTGTTTTTTTTAAAAAAGTATTTTAAAAAGATAAAGGGGTAAGAGAGCTTTCGGGTTTTACACTTTGCTTCGCCGAGGGCCTCGGTTTTAAAAAATGGTTCTCTTTAGGAAGCCCTGAAACTGTTTATAATATGAGGAGAAGGAGGATGGATGAAATTTTGCAGATGGTGATAAACAAAGATCCCAACGAAAAGGAATTCCATCAGGCGGTCAGCGAGGTCCTATCGTCGGTTAAACCCGTTCTTGAGAAGAACCCCGAATATCGGCAGACAAAAATTCTGGAGCGGATGGTTGAACCGGATCGTGTGATCATGTTCCGGGCGCCATGGATGGATGACCGGGGAGAAGTTCAGGTGAACCGGGGGTTTCGCATCGAAATGAACAGCGCCATTGGACCATATAAGGGAGGGCTTAGATTTCACCCTTCGGTTAACCTTGGCATCCTCAAGTTTCTTGCCTTTGAGCAGGTCTTTAAAAACGCCCTGACCACCCTTCCGATGGGTGGGGGAAAAGGGGGCTCTGATTTTGACCCAAAAGGCAAGTCAGATAATGAGGTCATGCGGTTTTGCCAGAGTTTCATGAGTGAACTTTATCGCCACATCGGTCCCAATACTGATATCCCGGCTGGAGACATCGGGGTAGGTGCCCGAGAGATTGGTTATCTTTTTGGAATGTATAAAAAATTGCGAAACGAATTTACCGGTGTATTAACCGGCAAGAGTCTTAACTGGGGCGGAAGTCTCATCCGGCCGGAAGCCACCGGTTATGGCGCCGTCTACTTTGGCGCAGAAATGCTTGCCACCAAAAATAAAACCTTGGAAGGGACCACCTGCCTTGTTTCCGGTTCGGGGAATGTGGCCCAATATACCGTAGAAAAACTCCTCGACTTCGAGGCCAGGGTTGTTACCCTTTCGGATTCTTCCGGGTATATCTATGATGAGGGCGGTATCGATGAAAAAAAACTTGAGTATGTGAAAATGCTTAAGAATGTGAGAAGGGGTCGAATAAAGGAGTATGCTGATAAGTACCCCTCTGCTGCCTATGTTCCTGTGGATCAAACCCAGGAATACAATCCGCTTTGGAATCACAAAGCAGACTGTGCATTCCCTGGTGCAACGCAGAACGAAATAAACGCTAAGGATGCCCAAAACCTGGTTAAAAATGGTGTCATGCTTATTTGCGAAGGGGCGAACATGCCGACCACGCCCGAAGGCGTAGATCTTTTCCTTGAAAGTGGCCTTCTTTATGGCCCGGGAAAAGCAGCAAATGCCGGGGGTGTTTCTGTTTCAGGGCTGGAGATGACACAAAACAGCATGCGTCTGTCATGGACGCGTGAAGAGGTGGACCAACGGTTGAAGATAATCATGCACGGTATCCACAAAACTTGTCTGGAGGCCAGTGAGGCCTACGGTACTCCGGCAAACTATGTGCACGGCGCGAATATTGCCGGATTCGTCAAGGTCGTTGAGTCGATGGTGGATCAGGGGCTGGTCTGATCCGTCCCGCCTTTGCAGTCCATCTTAGGTAGCAGGTTTGTCCAGATGACTCAAAAAAAGATCAGAGAGCTATTTGAATGCTGGTATCGATTCGGCCTTTTTGTCTGGGAACGGTTCCAAGTGGACGGTTGTACCTTTATTGCAGCCGGGTTGACCCTTACCAGTCTCCTTTCGATTGTCCCCCTTATGGCTGTTGCACTGGCCATCTTTTCCGCTTTCCCCGAATTCTCCCAGCTGGTCTCGCAGGTTCAGGATTTTCTGTTTAGAAACTTCGTGCCTGCATCCGGGGCGATCGTTCAGCAGTATTTTAAGGATTTTGTGATCCAGGCCCAACGCTTACAGCTGTTTGGCGTCGCATTTTTGATTTTAACCGCTTTGGCGTTAATGGCGACCATCGATAAAGCGTTTAACACCATTTGGCGGGTAAAGGCGAAACGCCAGTGGATACGGATATTTCTGCTCTATTGGGTGATTTTAACCCTTGGACCGCTTTTGGTGGGGTTCAGTGTCGGATTGACCTCCTACTTCGTTTCCCTCCCCATTATTTCTGATGCTGCCGAACAAGTCGGCGCGTGGGCAGCGACTTTTTTGCCATTTGCGCTCACCGGTATTGCACTGACGTTGGCCTACATCAGTATACCCAACTGCAAAGTTTTACCTCTTCACGCCTTATTCGGCGGTATCATCGCCGCCCTGTTATTTGAACTGACCAAAAGAGGGTTTGCTTTTTATATTACACTGGTACCGACCTACAAACTGATTTTCGGCGCCCTTGCGGCTGTGCCGATTTTTTTTGTGTGGGTCTATTTGTCATGGCTTGTGGTGTTGTTGGGTGCTGAAATAGCCCACGGTTTTGGCGTATATCAACCGGGTCGCCAACCGCACAGGGATGAAGATTTTATCCCGGCCTTACAAGTGCTCGGGCTATGTCATCGGTACCATATTAAAGGAGAGCCGGTAACAAAGGAAAAATTGTTGATGAATCTGTCGGACCTTTTCGGGGAAAAATTAGACTATCTTCTTTCAGCCCTCTTAGAGGCCGATTTTATCGGTGAACTCTCAGAAGGTGGATATGTTTTGCAGCGGGATTTGCGGGAAATCACACTGGCACGGTTTCATAAATTATTACCCTGGTCACTGCCCGATGGCCATGCATCCAACCTCACGCCAACACTTGCCAGGATATTCAATCAAGCAGACCAGGTATTGGAAAAAGCGCTTTCAGTACCGCTATCGGAATTGATGCAGGAGATCGATTTAAAAACGCCCTGATCCTTCAAATATATATACCCGGTTGGGATCAGACGGATCGACACTTTTCAGGCAACTTGGCCTTGGCCTTCCACTTATTCGGAAGCTTTTGATCGGGGTCCTCTTTAAGCTTTTTCTTTTTCTGTTGCAGGCCGGGCCGAGCAAATTGCATATGTCCCTCTTTCAATGTGCGGCCATTGATTACCGCATCGGAACGGAGTCTTCGGCCGATGGTTTTTTCCATCTGTTTACCAAGCCAAAGGATCCTGTCGACATCATACCCATGTTCGATGCTCATTTCATCAAGCTGAACCAGGGTGTCTTCCAGACAGACCAGGCCAACGTACTGCGGGTCCTCATAGTAATACTCGCCAGTCCCTTTGGTTGGGCAATCGTCCAGAAAATTCGAAGGCTGGCCGCCCAATCCTCCCAATGTTGCTTCAAAATGGATAATTCCGGCCTGCAGGGCTGCTAAAATAGATGCAGATGCCACCCTTTTTGTTTCATGAAAATGGGCGATGTGGCGTCTGGGTTCTGGGATTTTATCCAAAACCATCGAAAAATAGCGATATACATCGGCTGCGGAAGCACTCCCGTCATGGTCGGCATGTTCAATGTCATGTGCACCGATCTCCAACCATCGTTTTGAGAATTCGACCGCATCCGTCAATGCCGTTGCGCCCCCAATCGGGCTTCCCCAAATGGTACTGACGGTGCCACACATCTTCATACCCGCATCGTTACACTTCTTGATGCAGCGCTTCGCCTCTTCCCAATATTCAGGAAGTGTTGTACCGGAGTTGGCGAAATGGTGTTCCTCTTCCGTAGAGACCATCATCAGTAGGCGATCGGGTCCGATGTCTTTTTTTTTTAATCTAATGGCTTGATCAACGGCAGGTTCGCGAATCGTAACAGCGGTGAAACATATATCCGTATAATTAATCTTTCTCCTTTCACATCGGTTTTTAAAGCGGTCACTTCTCAAATGGGAAAGAACTTCCTCCGCATCCCTGAATTGTGGCATAATGTATGGATTTCCCAGGTTGGTTACCTCGATATCACGGCACCCGGCAAAGACAAGTTCCTCAAGGTAAAAAATTTTGGCCGCTGTTGAGATAAATTTTTCTTCGTGCTGGAAACCATCCCGTACAGTAATGTCGCCAACGGTCACCTTTTTGGGCATTTTAGGAAAAATTTTCCAATAATTATATTCTGTCATGTCCCTTTAAAACCTCCTTTGAGCGATCTTAATGCAAAAACAAGCTATTTTCCTTTGAACACGGGCTTTCTTTTTTCACCAAAAGCAGCAAGGGCCTCCAGCCGGTCTTCGGTCGAGATGGTAACCCAATAGGCGTTCGATTCGATGGCAAGGCCGGTCTGAAGATCGGTTTCAAGACCGTAATTAATAGCATATTTGGCCTGCTCAATGGCAATGGGGCCTGTTTCGCATATCATCGCCGCCATTTTTTGGCACTCTTCGATCAGAAGCGCACTCTCACACGTGTGGTTTACCAGATTGATCTGCAGTGCCTCTTCTGCCATCACTCTCCTGCCGGTGAAGATAAGCTCCTTGGCCTTTCCCCGGCCCACCAACCGGGGCAGCCGCTGGGTTCCACCCGCACCTGGAATAATAGCCAGCCGTGTCTCTGTCAGACCTAGAGAAGCGTTTGAGGCAGCTATGCGAATATCGCTCGCAAGGGCAAGTTCGGTTCCGCCACCCAAGGCGATCCCATTGATTGCTGCAATAACCGGCTTGTTAAGGTATTCGATTGAAGAAAAAAGATTTTTGATGGTAAGGATAAACTCCTTGACCTGAGCTGGATTAAGAGTGGCCCGTTCCTTCAGATCGGCACCTGCACAAAAGGCTTTGTCACCAGCACCGGTGATGATAATGACCCGGATATCCGATCGAATTCGTAAAGCCTCGATCTGGTCTTTCAACGCATATAAAAGCGAAAAATTAAGTGCGTTCATCACCTCAGGCCGGTTAAGAGTCAGTAGGGCCACCTGCTCTTTTTCTTCTGTTAAAAGTATGTTGTCTTTCATGTTTACCCCTATAAAAAATGTTTAAACCCCGATCGAATTTTGAATCGATATTTCTATACCGTTTGCATCAAAAATCGGTTTGTCAATATTTATGACCGAGCGCCCGTTCAGATTGTTGTTGCGTATCGTTCCTATGTTACTTTTGGCAATAATTTTTTAACCTCAAAACCACTGTTATGGGCTGCTTGATGTGAAACGCTTTTGATTTTTCGGTGCTGATCTACCCTGGAGAGTCTCCAAAATTTGTTGACAAAAAAAGAAGTCCCATGTTAGTTTTTTAACCGAGTGCTCGCTCAAAAAATAGAGAGTTCAGTCTTTTTTAATGTCAAACCTTTTCGGGAAAAAATGAAAACCGATGTTAGCTGAACAACGACTATCCAGAACAAAAGATATATCGACGAAAATCAAAAACTCTGATCTTGTCAACCGGCGGCGGCGCCAGATTGCCGATGCTGCAATACAGCTTTTTATCGACAACGGCTTTCACAAAACCACCACCAGACAAATCACCCGTAGGGCCGGCGTGTCGATTGGATCGCTGTATGAATATATTGCTTCAAAAGAAGATGTGCTTTATCTGGTTTTCGAATCGATTTATTTTGAGGTGGAGAGAAGTGTGGCAAAGACAATTGAAAAGGCGGGGATCGGTGGGGGTGCGCTTTCCGAAGTTATTAGGGCATATTTTTTGGTCTGCCATCGAATGAATGATCTGATTCTTCTCATCTATCAGGAAAGCCGATCGCTGCTACTGCAATGGCGGAAAAGGGTTCAGGAAAATGAGCTTCGAATAACCGGTATTTTCATGAAGATGCTGACCCGCAAGCAGCCGAAGGTGTTTTACCGAACCTTGATGAAAGCGCCATAGAGCTGGCCGCACATAATATTTCCTTCCGTGTTGGGCCATATGTGGTCATTTAGACGCTGGTATCTGGCACGGCACCACTGGATTGAAGACTACATCAATCTGCAGACCGACATTATCCTGGGTCTGTTAAATAAAAATGGACCAGAATTCAAAACCTAAAAAAGGGAAGGGGCATGAGCGGTGAAGTTGAGGTTTATGGGCCCGATAACGATATTCGGGTCGTGACCGCGACATCCCTTATTGATGGTCATGACGCATCCATCAACATCATGCGAAGAATACTTCAAAATACGGGTGTTGAAGCATTCATATAGGCCATAACCGGTCGGTCAAAGAGATTGTTGATGCTGCCATTGAGGAGGATGTTCAGGGCGTAGCGGTTTCGAGTTATCAGGGGGTTGAAGCATTCAAAAAAACATAATGAAAAGGGGGCGCCAAAAGCACTTGAACGCCTCCAAAGGACAGCATTGAACGGCGGGAATATATTCGCTGAACTGATGGACAGTGTGAGGTCCTGCACATTAGGTCAGATTACCCAGGCCCGCGACGCTCTGGATTTTTACTTAAAAATCAGTTGCTTTAAGCAAATTACCCTTTCTTACTGAAAGGTTGCGCTAAAAGGGACCTCTTTCACAATTTTGTCTGCGCTGAAGACGGCAGAACCCTGCCTTACGTGCACCGGAAAAGAAAAATCCGGAATTCCGATCCAAAAGGTTTCCAGGGCATGCCAGGGCGACCATCCTTTTTCTTTCAGCCTGTATCCGCCGGTCATCATAAGACTGAGCAGGGCGGATCGCCCGTCAAAGATCGAAATGGCACGCAGTTCGGTGGTCTTTTCCGCCGGAACCCATACGGACTCCTGAAGAATGACCGTATCGAGATCAAATTCATCGAATCCGACGGTGAACTTCATTTCTTCCATCATTACCGCAAATTTGTTGGGGTTCTTTATCTTAAAGATGAACGCCAATGCAAGGGGAGCACCGTAGTTTCCTGCTTTTCCCTTGCTTGGGTGTACTTTAGCCGAAAAGTACCACCATCCCCAGTATTTGTGCACCTCCACGTGCTTAAGAGTTATCTCAGGGTCCTCAAAGTTTTTCTCTGTCGGTTTTGATGTCATACCAGCACAGCCGGCCAGAAATATGGCGATTGCGACTGCCCATATCCCTCGAAAAATCGATTTTTTTTTCATTATCTGTCTTTCTTATTGCTCAAGTTTTGCACCAGCTATCTACCGGTACGAAGCCCTGAATTTTCAGCATTACCAGCCAAGCCATTCCTTGGCCCACTTATCCGGCCACCGGTTTTTTAAATCGACCACTTCTAAAACCTGGAATTTTGCGTCTTTAATTTCATAGATCGTTACCTTTCCGGCAATTCGATGATCCGTGGCAGTATAGGTGAGGGGCGGCACCTTCAGGCCGATGTCATAGCCGCTAAAGGTTTCAAACCCTTTTTTCAATATGCCCGGGCCGGTGAGATCGCCGGCCCTATCTGCCCGCTTCATCGCCTCCCAAAGGGCGAGAACGTTGGCCCAGGCCCGGATCGACCAAATAAGCCGTTTTTCAATCGGCACCCCGGGGCTGTATTTCTCGGCGAATTCCACCACCGTGTCCATCATCGGGACATTATCGCCAAAAAAAGCGTTTGTTGTAACACCCATGACGCCTTCAGCCGCCTTACCAGCCAGCCGGGGCAGATTCTCATCAAAACCCCAGCTGCTGGCAATATGGTTTGCGTCGAGCTCCAAGGCGTAAGCATCGCGCAGTGTGGCAGAAACAGAGAGGGTCGTGTTGCCGTGCCATACTAGATCCGCCTTAAAATCCCTCATGGCCAGCACCTGTATTTTATTATCGATAGCAGACAGATCCACGTGCTGGTCAGGACCGATTTCAAAGCCGAGTATTTTCGCTTGATCCTTTATCGCCCGGATCGGACCGCTGCAATAGGGGTGGTCGAATTCATAGCTGGCCACAAAACGGGGTTTGCGCTTTCCAAAATCCGGGTGTTTTGACCAGTTTTTATCAAACCATACGGTAATTGCCGCCCGTGCGTTGGTTGAATAATCGGTTGCAGCAAAAAGATTAAAAGGGGTTTTTCCTGGATTGGTAAGATGCGCAGCATGAAACGCAGATAAATAGGGCATCTTATCTTGGGTAATTATCGAAGAAAGCGCATCCGTGTCATTGCTTTCCCATCCGAGAATGGCGACAACCTTCAGCTGCTTTAAAAGTTTGTACTTTGCAAGGATCTCGGGTATCCGATAGCCGTAATCAAATTGATAGAGTTTGACTTTTTTGCCATTGATGCCACCGTTGTCATTAATATAATGTATGGCCTCCCCGATACCAAAGGCGTAGTCCCTGCCAGCATCCGAGGTCCCTCCTGTTACATCGACCAGGGAACCGATTCTTATTGCCGCGGTTCCGGTCACCGACGAAACCCCTATCACAAGCGATAATGTAATTAAAAATGCAGATAGTTTTGCCCTTGGAATTAAAAAATTCATTATTGTCCACCTTCGTTGGCAATGGAGCTGCACGGGATCTGATTTGATATTGTCTATCGACAAGTGACTATTTGCAGATGCCGCTCGCGCAACGCAAGCGCTTGCGCCGCATGTTACTCCGTTTGCACATAAACGACCAAAAGAAAATATAAAAATTGCCTTGGGGGAGAATGTTTTCCCGTTGAATTTTAAACCGATCAGAGAATAACCACTTTTTTAACCGCTTTGACAATTTTTTCCGGATCATCCATCACCTGGAGGATCTCAAAATCATTCGGTGAGATCATTTTTTCCTTCACCAGCAGACGGGATTCGATCCAACTCTTGAGCCCACACCAATAATCGGTACCGACCATGATGACAGGGAGGGGTTTGATTCTTTGGGTTTGAATAAGCGTTACCGATTCAAAAAGCTCATCTAGAGTGCCAAACCCACCGGGCATGATAATATAGGCGGTGGCATATTTGATAAACATCACTTTGCGGATGAAAAAGTATTTGAATTCGAGCTTGATATTTGAATAGAGATTTGGTTTTTGTTCCCAGGGAAGGACAATGTTCAGACCGATGGATTGGCCACCTGCCTCTGCAGCACCTTTGTTTGCCGCTTCCATCACGCCGCCGCCGCCCCCGGTGATCACGGCAAATTTGTTTTTTACAAAAAGGGCGGCTATTTTTTCGGCTTTTTGATAAATCGGGTCATCCGGTTTTATCCTGGCCGAACCGAAGATGCTGACCGCCGGGCCGATATCATGGAGGTTCTCAACCCCTTCGACGAACTCTCCCATGATTTTGAACAAACGCCATGATTCACCCATCCGGATATCATCGATGACAAACTGCTTTTCCATATGAGAAATATCGTATTTTGCTTTTCTTTAAAATAATAGGGATTTACATCCTTACAACCCGGGCTGCCATGGATCTTGACTTTGGCATACAGCCAAAAATATTCAGACCCCTCAGTAGCTACCATTGAACCCGATGGTCACCTGATTCCCTTCCACAATTACCGGAACTTGACGCTTTCCTTCAGTGTGTGTCAGCATGGTGTTCAATTTTTCAGAATCGGACAGAACATCGATGTACTCAACCTCCTTTCCCTCCATGGCATAGGCTTCACGAGCCGCAACCGTATAGGGTCAGGTGTCCTTTCCGAAAATCAATATTTTTTCCGACATCTTTTTCCCCCCGTTTTATTTTTTGTGGGTTGTGAAAATATTTTCTTACAATATCAGTAGATTGCAATTTTATTGTTGAAAAAGTTCCTAACAACTATTTTCAATCTTGTCAATGCTTTCAGATTGACATATATTAGTCATAATGACAAGAAAACAGATCCTTTTAAGGTGGTTTTCATGGCAGCGTCTTTCAACACACGTTCCAGGCAAGTTTTGATTCAGAATGAGCTCGGTCTTCATGCAAGGGTCGCGGCCGGCATCGCAAAGGTTGCACAGCTTGCGAATTCAAATGTATGGATGATAAAAGGGAGAGACAAGGTCAATGCAGCCAGTGTCATCGATCTTCTGACACTCGCCTGTCCGAAAGGTTCAACTGTTACCTTGACGATTGACGATGGATCGGACATGAAAATTTTAAACCGCATCGTAGAAATGATGGAAAGGGGATTTGAAGAATAATCTTTCATGTCAAATAACAATATCAGCGAAATAAGACTCAGCGGCATCGGCGGCTCCCCCGGAATTTGCATCGGTAAGGCCTATCTGGTCGATAGGGAGGGCGTGGAGGTTATTGAAAAATACCATATCGGCAAAAAGTATCTGCAAAGGGAGAAAAATCGTTTTAAAGCCGCTGTTAAAAAAGCGATGGATGAACTCCATGTCATTATCGAAAACACGCCTGAAATTTACCGCCAACCAGCCAGCATTCTTGAAACCCATGTGGTGCTCCTGAAAGATAAGATGCTTTATGAAAAAACCGTGGAGACTATCGAAGAAGAACATGTCAATGCGGAATGGGCCCTTCGAAAGGTGGTGGCGAGTGTCAAAACCATATTCAGGAATATGGAAGACGCCTATCTGAAGGAACGGGTAACGGATATTGTCAATGTGTCCGACCGGATCCTGCGAAATCTGGCGGGGGCAAAACAGGTGGATATCGAGAAGATCGACAAGCGGGTGATACTTGTTGCCAACGATTTATCCCCGGCAGAAACCAGTCAGATCAATCTGGAACGTATCAAGGGATTCGTAACTGACCGCGGCGGTCGATCCTCCCATACCAGCATCATTGCTCGAACACTTGAGATCCCGGCGGTTCAGGGGGTTGACAGCGCCACCATCACCATTGCCAATGATGACCTGATCATTGTGGATGGTACCAGCGGATCTGTCATCGTTCATCCCACGAAACAGACCCTGGTCGATTTCAAAGCGCGGAAGGCAAAATACGAAACCCATAAGGTGGTTCTGCTAAAGGGGAGCCAGCTTCCAGCTGAGACATTTGATGGTTTCCACATGCCGGTCATGGGGAATATAGAACTTCCGGACGAGGTTTTTTCCGCCATCGACCATGGCGGAGACGGCATCGGCCTATACCGAACCGAGTTTCAATATTTAAGCCGCAGGACATTTCCGGGTGAGGAAGAGCTTTTTGAAAAATACAAAGATGTCGTAAAGGTCATGGCACCGAAACCGGTAATTATTCGAACCCTGGACATTAACGGGGATAAGGCAGTGGCGAATTCGTCAAATTCCATTGAGAGAAACCCTGCCCTCGGACTTCGTGCCATCCGGTACTGTCTGAGGCATCCCGATGTTTTTACGACCCAGCTCCGGGCCATTTTAAGAGCTGCTTCTTTTGGAAATGTCAGGATTCTGTTTCCGATGATATCGAGTAATGATGAACTATGCGAGGCAAAACGGATCTTAAACCAGGCAGCTGATTCGCTTGAAAAAAAGGGGGTTGCCTTTAATCGGGACATTGAAATCGGAATCCTGATCGAGGTCCCATCTGCGGTGGTCATGGCGGATGTGATGGCAAAAGAGGTCGATTTTTTCAGCATCGGCACCAACGATTTGATCCAGTATTCATTTGCGATCGACAGGGAAAACAGACATGTATCCCATCTCTATCGGCCGCTTCACCCGGCAATTATTCGTATGATCAAACAGGTTTCCGATGTGGCCGTCGATAACGGTATTAAGACCTTCATGTGTGGTGAAATGGCGGGTGATCCCCTCCATATACCGATACTACTCGGGTTGGGAATGGATGAGCTGAGCATGAATCCCCAAGCGATTCCGGTGGTAAAGCGGATGGTAAGATCGTTGTCCATCCAGGATAACCAGATGTTTATCAAAAAAGTTCTAAAACAGACCAGCGCCACCGATACAATGAAACTGGTCCAGGACACCTACGGCGATATTCTTTCTGAAAAGGTATTTGTGGAGTAGAACCGCGTGGAAAAGACGCATAAAAAGATTGTATCTGAAAACAGAAAAGCCCGGTATAACTATTTTATAGAAGATACCTACGAAGCGGGACTGGTCCTTTTGGGGACCGAGGTCAAATCTCTCCGTCTGGGCCGTGCACATCTCAAAGATTCCCATGCTAAACTGAAAAAGGGTGAACTCTATGTTTATCAAATGCACATCGGGGCATACCCATTTGCATATCATGGAAACCATGACCCTTTGAGGCCGAGAAAGCTGTTGATGCATAAAGGTGAGATCAAAAAGCTCTATGGCAAAGTCAATGAAAGGGGCTTTTCCCTGATCCCTTTAAGGATCTATTTTATTAATGGAAAAGTCAAGATCACCCTGGCCCTCGCCAAGGGAAAACGGAAATATGACAAACGGGAGACCATCCGGCGTCGGGATGAAAAAAGGGACCTGGAGAGGACAAAGAAAGACTATTAAATTAAGAAGATCCCTGGGTTACCCCCCCCGCAAGTTTTATTTCCCAAAATTATCGGTTTGTTTGAACTTGACAAACAGAAAATTTTGGCTTAATGTCACTAGAGAATCCTCTAAATTGTTCTTTTTCATACATGTCTGCATGCCTTCCATAATGGGGGCGAAATGGCTTCGACGGGGATAAAGAAGCTTCGGCTGCATACCGAGCTTCCTGCCAGCTCGTAAAACCGGTGGGAACCTAAAATAATCGCAGACGATTATGAATACGCTTTAGCCGCTTAAGGCTAACGCTCTGCCGGATTTTCCCTGCAAATCCTGCGAGAGCGTCGACTAGCAGGGTAACCGGCTCTTATTTCCTGATACCGGGTCGGTGAAATTTTTTCAGGATAGCCTTCCAAATATCCGGCCTGAAGGAGACTTGAATGGGCGAATTTTAAAATTCAGGATAAGTATGTAGATGCCTGAGTGGAATGTTTTCGGACGCGGGTTCGACTCCCGCCGCCTCCACCAGTCTTTAGTTGTAAAAACAAATAGTTACAAGTTTAAAAGAGGCAAAAAACTCTTGCCAAATTCTTGCCAGGAGTTTTTTGCCTCTTTTTTTATGGTTCGTTGATTAACATTTGTTACTAAGCTAAACCGTCCCATATTCGCCGCATATAGCCCATTATTCGGCTTCGATATGTAGGGTATAGCGGATGAAATAGAATGGAAGGAGAAAACGATGGCAAGAAAACTCGATCGCAGAGAGAAATGATTTGTCGAAGAATATCTGATTGGCCTTAATGCTGAAAGAGCTTCGATATCGGCGGGTTATGCAAAATTCACAGCAAGGAAGCTATCTTCTTTGTGGATAGGCGAGAATAGGCACGAGCGTTACTTCAAGCCTCATGTCTACGCGGCCATTCAAAAAGAGTTGGATAAACGCGCAAAAAGATGTGAAGTTGCCGCGGATAATGTGTTGAAAGAAATTGCGAAAATCGCCTTTGCGAAAATAATCGATTTCTATAACGACGATGGAACACTGAAAGATATCTCCGAAATCCCGCAGGATTCGCTTGCAGCCGTTGGCAGTTTTGAAGTTGTTCAAACAGTCGAAAAAGCGGTTTTAAAGAAAATTAAGATGATCGACAAAAAAGGCGCCCTCGAATTGTTGGGGCGTCATCTGGGTATGTTTAATGACAAACTTGGAATCGGTGGCATTGGAAAGGATGGCGAAATCAAGGCAATCAACATCAATTTTGTTAGACCACCGAAAAGGGATGAAGAAGAATCTCCGGAGCCACTTCCCTTGCAGAGTGTAAGCGTGTAAGTCGCCTAATAAGGGAAGCCATGGCTTTCTTATCCGGAAACGGTTAGGCGGTAGTGCGAATCAACCCGAGCTTCCCCTCTGGAAGCCAAAAAACATGCACTGGAAAACCTACGCTCGGCTGCGCGAAGAATCGGAGCAGGCGAATAATCTTTCATGGTTGATCATGGAGCAACGGTTCGGCATCAATTTTTGACATAAATGAGTATATTCTAACAAAGGCACGTAAAGTCTCATCGAAATTTCGGTAACATTAACATTCTAAAACCGGAACTTTTTTCTTTAGGGGAAAACAATATCAGACATTATATGTATGATTTCAGCATATTAGATTGCACCAAATGGTAGCTGCGTTACTTTTGGGCCTATTCCGTTTAAAACGTGCCGCTGTATTTAAGAAAAGCCCAGAAAAATGGATGGCTGAAATCATTTTTTTTAATGGGATCTTGTTTTGTTTTCCGGCCCCTGGAAGTACCATACTCAGGAATAGATACCGTTCCTTGAATGGAATCTATCTGGGCCTGGTGAAGGGCTTTACACGCTGGAAACCCTGCTTTGACATCGCGGTGAAACCGCTGCAGAACATGGTAAGTGCTTAAGTCGTCCACAGAATAGAGAGTGCTGACCACACTCTTTGCCTCCATCTGAAGAAAGGCACTGTCAAGAGCTCGATACTCTTCATATTCTTCCATGGAATCGTCGCTTTTACCGGTCTCACAGGCCGCAAGAACTACTAACGGAAGGCCGCTCAAGTTTAAATGCTCTATCAGATTTGCTGAGAAAACTCTGCCGTTGTCAAGATCCAGATATGCATCGCCGGCAAAGCTATCGCTCCCCCCATGGCAGGTGAAGTTTATTAATCCACAAATGTCTTTGATTTCACTGTGGCGGGCGATCAAATTTTCGAGCGTGGCAACGTTGTCTTTCAGAGCAATTACGTTGTCGACACCGTAAAGTTCAAGGATGTTGTCAAATTCCTTGTTTCCGTGTTTGAGGGGACGCTCTTTAGGGGCATAGAAGACCGATATTGCCTTATGGGAGGTGTTCGATTGAGAGCAAAACAGACGGTAGCTTAGGGACAGTGACGGTGTATAGCAGACCTGTACGTTTTCGAGGAAGTATTTACCGGATTTGGGAAGCAGGGCGGCATGAAAAGGGATTGCTTGCAGAAAATAATGAGATGACAGGAACAGTCGATGAATTTTAAGATCTTCAAGTAAGTCTGCCACAGGCTGCATCAGAGCGCCAGCTTCCCTGACAAGATCGCTGACATGTGAGTGATTAAAAAGGCCGCTTGAATAGGAATTCAGAAAATCTCTCAACACATCCAATAACGACTGTGGAATGTCCATCTTCAGATGTTTGTAACAGATTTCGGTCTGGCTGGGATAACAGACCAGAAAGTCGATCCCTCCTTCTTGCCTGTTGTAATACATCAGTGCGCCGGCGCTTTGTGTTTCTGACAAAAGATGCCGCAGTTCCATTTCCGAAAGCGGTTTTGCAGCGATCAGATCACCATAATCTGGGTCAAGAGCATGCAGCTTTTCGAATGTATGGTTTTTTTCTTTGATATTTTTTTTAAGGAATTGTGTGTTTCTTTTGGTTACGCTTTTATGAAAAGATCTGCGGGTACCCGGCGTAATGCTGCCACGGGGTTCTGAAGACAAAAAAACATCCCCAGCCCTGGTGTCAACCTTTTCAGTCAAAAGGGCGCGAAGTTGTCTGACCTTATGACAGAAATTCCAGTATTTTTCAGCCAGTCTGGCGGCTTCGGATTTTTCGGGCCGCAGGCTTTCCAGATTGATATCTTCAAGCAGGGTTTGGGACCGAATCTTTTCGAGCCAATAGAGTACCTCAGAATAACGCTGTTTTCCTAAAAGGGTGTTGATCACAAAATAGAAACTTCCTTTTTCCTGTTTCAGAAAATTTTTTCGAGCGTTAAGATCTATTATTTCGGTGTAAATTCGACATATTTCCCCAAGGGCCTGTTGCAAAGTAGAAAACGCTCTATTTTGAAGATGTTTGTCCTCAGTAAGGATTGATTGTTGCCACAAAGCCTTACCAAGGTTAAATTTGGCCGTGGCCCAGTCCAAAGGCACAACGTCTTTCTTGAAGACAGACAGGGCGTGCTTGTAGTGT
>DCWS01000046.1:0-1429 GCA_002328165.1 Desulfobacteraceae bacterium UBA2156
TTTATTCATAATCGTTTTCTGTTGTCTTTAATTGTTGTCGGTTATATATTTATCCGCCCCATCGCGCAGGGGGGTCTTCGGAACAACGAAGGTGCGAAACCAGAAACTCTTATCTCCTTTAGAGCTATTTCGCTTACAGCGGAGGTGGTACCATGAAAGTACGGAAAGCGATGTTTGCCGGAAGCTGGTATCCGGACCGTGCTGCAGCATGCGAAAAAGAAATTAAACAATTTCTTAAGGAAACACCCTTTCAGAGGGTTTCACTTAACGATATCACCGGGGGAATTGTCCCACATGCCGGGTGGTATTTTTCCGGGGCTATTGCATGCAATGTTATCCGGTGCCTCAAAGCGGAACGATCTCCGGATGTTATTGTGGTGTTAGGAATGCATCTTCGCAGTAATTCTCCCGTCTATCTGATCACAGAGGACTTGTGGGAAACCCCTTTTGGGAACATTGAAATTGAAAAAGAACTATCCGGTGAGCTTATAAAGAAATTTTCATTTAATATCGAAGTCCTTGATCATTTTATGCAGGACAACACCATCGAACTTCAGCTCCCCTTTATAAAATATTTTTTCCCCGATACAAAAATCATTCCGATTGGTGTGCCGCCCACAAAGAATTCCTTTGAAATTGGACTCGCTTTAGCTGAGATGTCGGTGCGTCTGGACCAGACGGTAAAGGTTATTGGCTCTACAGACCTTACACACTATGGTTCAAATTACGGATTTACACCTAAAGGAACCGGCCGGTCCGCTGTGGATTGGGTGAAAAATAAAAATGATCGGCGTGTTATCGATGCCATGATAGCCATGGATCCTGATTTGGTAATCAGTGAAGCAAGAGAACACCAAAATGCATGCTGTGCCGGTGCGGCTGCAACTGCCATTGTAACTGCGAAGGATTTTGGGGCCAGAAAAGCTGAACCTATTGCTTATTCCAGTAGTTATGATAAAAATCCCGATAGCAGTTTTGTGGGATATGTGGGCATCGTGTTCGGTGATGAAATGGAGGAATAGACATGAAAGACAAGAAACTCTCCAAAAGAATTGACGTCGCCATAAAGAAGGAGGAAGAAGCTTATGCCTTGTATATCGATCTTGCTGAGAACACCGACAAAAATAGTGTAAAAGGCACCATAAAATGGACAGTTGAAGAGGAAAAGAAGCATAGGATATTTTTGATTAAATACCGAAATGGACAACTGGAGCCAGACGCATTTCAACTCAACGATGCGACTTGCTATAAGATCGCTGAACACTAGAGAGAGCCGGATATCGCAAAAGGGATGAAAAACGAACATGTCTACCAGGTCGCAGCCCACAGAGAACTGAGATCATATAAATTTTATACAGACTTGGCCACGCTTCATCCAGAGGGTAAAACGAGAGATATCATATTGCAAATGGCCAATGAAGAGTTAAAG
>DCWS01000046.1:1763-40439 GCA_002328165.1 Desulfobacteraceae bacterium UBA2156
TGAAGAGTTAAAGCCCAAAGAGAAAATGGAGTATTTATATTCAAACACAGCATTCCCTCAGACTGTGGGAGGCTGATAAAACCGTAGTGTAATACAATGAGCAGCCGTATTTAAAATCGCTTTCTATGTGGCGCTTTCATCGAGATCAAATCTTTTCGGCAATTTCATTGTTTCACGTGAAACATCATTTTCCAATACAAAATCTGTGAAAAATTTCATCAAGTATATCCTCTCGTGTTGTCGCACCCGTTATTCCCTCAAGAGAATCAATAGCATCTTTTAAATCAATCACAACAAGCTCCAACGGCCTTCCGATCCGACCGCCCTCTGCAACAGCTAATGTTGACCGAAGGCAGCGTTCGAGGGCAATTTTATGTCTTAAATTCGGTACAATACCGTTGTTCGAATCAGGCAGTTTGCCACTGACACAAATATCGAGAATGCGCGCCTTTAACGCCTCAAGGCCTCTACGATAAAGGGCCGACACTTTCACCCTCGGCGGATCTCCCCATGAATCAGGAAACTCAATATTAAAGTCTTTATCCACAAGATCTGACTTGTTTATAACTAGTATGAAGGGCTTGTCTTTCAACTGTTGGTATATTATTTTATCCTCTTTCAACAATGAACTGCTGGCATCCACCAAAAAAAGGATTAGATCCGCTTGGTCCATATATTCCCTGGCCTTTTGTACTCCAATGGCTTCAACGGGGTCTTTTGTCTCCTGGATTCCTGCGGTATCGGTTATGATAACGGGAATCCCCTCTATACTGAGGTGCTCCTCTATGAAATCCCTGGTTGTCCCTGGAACCGATGTAACAATGGCACGATCCTTTTGAATAAGACAGTTCATTAGGCTCGATTTGCCCACATTGGGCCTGCCTACAACGACCAATTTTAGGCCATCTCTGACCACATGCGAAGTATCATATTGATCGATCAGCTTCTTTAAAACATTTATGGCCTGTGACTGGATGTGCTCACGGGTTGAGTCGGTTTCAATGATCTCTTCGGCTTCTTCTGGAAAATCAATGGCGGCTTCGAATGAAGCCAAAACATGAACCAAAGATTCTCTAATTGATTCAACCTGTTTCCCCAGTCCGCCCATTATCAGACGGGTCGCCATTTTAAGCGCTTCATCCGTCTTTGCATTAATGATGTCAACGACCGCTTCAGCTTGTATTAAATCAATCCGCCCGTTAATAAATGCTCTTTTTGTAAATTCACCTGGATCGGCGAGTCTCGCCCCTTGACGCAAGACGGACGTCAGGACGGCGCCCATCACAACACGCCCGGAATGTGTATGGATTTCAACGATATCTTCCCTTGTGTACGAATGAGGAGCCTTCATAACGGTGAGAAGAACTTCATCCAAAACTTGCCCGGTTTCCGGATGAACAATAAATCCATGATAGAAATGATGGGATTTGAACCTGTCTGTTGAACCGAAATGTTTACCTATGGAATTTTCTGATGAAACATTCGAAGCAAGACGCGACCGTTGAAAAAGAGATGCGGCAATCGAAACGGCCTTTTGACCGGAAATCCGGATAATGCCGATGCCACCACTTCCGATCGGAGTCGCAATGGCCGCAATGGTCGAATTGTTCATTGGAGATTTGACTGTTGTTCTTTAAGCAAAGAATTCTTCTTTGGAAATATCAAAAGTTTTTTAATAAATCCACCCCCCTTGCTTAGGGTTCTCACACCCTCATCACTTTTTAAGGCAAGGTGAACGATACGCCTGTCATAGGCATTCATTTGGCCGACGGTCACTGATTTTCCAGTTAATTTGACCTTTTCTGCAAGACGAACGGCAAGCCTTTCCAGGCTGACCTGTCTGGCTGCCAAATAACCTTCAATATCGATATGGATACGGGTCCTTTCCTCCATGTGTCTGTTGACGATCTTTGCAACAAGATATTGAATCGCCTCAAGCGTCTGCCCATGCTTGCCGATAAGCGCAGCAGTGTTGCCCCCTTTGACGTTCAGTAGAATTCGGTCAGATGACTCTTTAACCGAAATTTCCGCATCTGTTGTTATGAAATTAATGATACGCTGCAGCGTACTTTTGCCGAGTTCGACGGGGTCGGTGGAAACGGCATCCTTTTCGCCATCTTCGATCTTTTTTGGCTCGGATGGTGAAGCTTGCTCTTTTGCCGGTCGGACTGCTTTATTGGGTGTTGGAGCGGATTCGGGTATCGTAACACGAATCCGTGCTGTCTTTGATCCTACCAATCCAAAAATACCACTCGATCCATAAGAAATAACTTCATATCTCAATTCTTCCTCGGGCATGTGGACTTTATCACACGCTTTTTGAATTGCCTTTTCAACACTTTTATCTTCAAACTCTAAATGCTTTGACATGAATCTCCTCCATAGTTAAGCAGTTTTCTTTGAAACATAATATTGCTGTGCAATAGATAGAACATTGTTGACAAGCCAGTATAAAACAAGTCCTGATGAAAAATTAATAAAAATTACCGTAAAAATTATCGGCATAAACATCATCATTTTGGCCTGAGCAGGGTCCCCCGGCGGAGGAGACATCCTTTGCTGCAATAACATACTGGCCCCCATGATGATTGTCAGAACGGGAATGCCGTATGGGGGTTCCATAAGCGGAATTGAAAAACCGAATCGGAAAAGACGATCAGGTGCCGACAGGTCATGGATCCAGCCAAAAAAAGGCGCATGTCTTAGCTCAATGGCTTCATATAACATTCGATACAGTGCAAAAAATACCGGAATCTGTGCAACCATAGGGAGACATCCGCCCAGGGGATTTATTTTATACGTTTTATATAGCGCCATAGTCTCCTGCTGTATTTTTTTCTTGTCATTTTTATATTTTTCTTTTAATTCGGCCATCAACGGTTGCAGTTTTTTCATTTCGCTCATCGATTTGTAGCTTTTTGAACCCAGCGGCCAAAGGAGAGCCTTGGTCATTAGGGTTAGAATGATAATGGCAACACCGTAATTGGGGATAAAGCGATAAAAGAAATTCATCAGCCAGACACACGGTTTTGCGATAAAATCGAACATTCCAAAATTGACCGCCTTGCCAAGGTTATACCCAAGATCGTTTAAAATGGTCATGCTTTTGGGTCCAAAAAACAGTTTAAAATCAAAAAAATGTTCAGATCCGGGTTGGATCACCTGTTCGGGTTGCAGAAATTCAGCTTCGAGTATATGGTCTGGTTTGAGAAAAAGCCGCATACTCGCTTCTTCATTCTTTTCCGAAATGATGCTTGACATAAAATAACGACCTTGAAGTGCAATCCATCCCAGTTTCCCCGAATATATATTCTTTTCCTCGATCTTTTTCATTTTTATCTGTTCGAGCTTGTTGTTCAAAAGCAGACTGGGGCCTTCGAAACCAAATCTGCTTTTTTGTTCACCTGAAGCGCTCCTGAGCGATAATACAAGATTGTCCCTAAGGGCCTCATTTGAGTTGTTTTTTACGGAAATGGTCAGCCCGATCAGATAGGTTTCAGGCGAAAAGAAAAATTCTTTTTTAACAACAATCCCATTAGGCGACACCCATGAAAAAATGAGTGGTTCAGAACCATGAACAATATCAACAGAATCATATGGCAAATCTGCTGAAAAAACGGCCCTGTCCAAACCCGGTATGCTTTTTCCGGCAAATCCCATCAGGAGAGTGCCATCGGGCATGTTCTTTGAAACAATTTCTTTTAGCGGAGAATCCAATTCGATCTGTTCCCGGTATCTTTTAAGCACAAAGCTTTTTATAGCTGATCTCTTTTCTGCAATCTTCACCGTGTATAAAGGTGTGTTCACCTGTATCGTTCTGGCAGTCTTTACCGGTTTCACCTCCTGCTTTTCAGCCAGCTGTTCTTTTTTACCAAAACCTTCTTCCATTTTTATAATAGGAGCCAGTGTCTTAGCAGGTGGCGGTTCAACCGTTTCCTTCTCAACAAAAAAAACATTCCATAAAAAGAATATGAGAAATGAGAGTGCAATGGCCATAAACAATCGCGCTTGTTCCATATTTTTCTCCTCAAGTAATGAATAGGAAAATTTAAATTAATTTTGAATCACATTTGATGCAGTCGTAAAAAGTCTTTTGTGATCGATATTGAGCATTTTCTGCTGCAGTGACATAAAAATGCTGTATGTTAAAATTACAAGTGACTTTAGGATGTTAACCCGAATTTGTGCAGTTATCCATGACATACAGGAAAAAGTAATCGGCTTTTCGGGCTATTTTCCCGGGTTTGTCTTTGAAGGAACAGGATCAAAACCACCTGTACTGAGTGGATGACACCTTAAAATCCTTTTTAACGCGAGAAAAGAACCTCTCATCACACCAAATCGAGAAATTGCCCGGTAAGCATATTCGGCACAGGTGGGGTAAAAACGACAAGCAGGATTTAGAACAGGAGACAACATATATTGATAAACCCTTATTAAAAATAAGGGGATTATCCGTAACATTTGCTTGAAAATTAAAACTCCTTTATGCTGTTGAAAACACTTTTAAGGGAAGAAAATGTCTGATCCGACGATAAATGTGCAGCCGCTTTCTTTGCAATGATGTTAATATCCAAATTCCTTTTAATTTCATGTTTGTTTAATCGAAAATACTCGCGTAAACAGCGTTTGACCCTGTTGCGCGTTACCGCCCGCCCAACCTTTCTGCTAACGGTTACACCAAGGCGCGTTCTTTCATATGGACTCGTTTCAAAGATAGCAATAAAGTGCCTGCTTTGAATTTTCCTCCCGTATTTGGCGAGTCGAAGAAACTCAGAGCGTTTTAAAATTCTTTCGGCCTTGGTATAAGCCTGTCTCAAATCATACTTACCCATATCGCTGACAATTTGCTAAAAAAAATTTTTGCGATTAAACAGCTAACCGTTTTCTCCCTTTTGCCCTCCGCCGGTTAATAATTCTTCTGCCCTGCTTTGTGGACATCCTTTTCCGAAAGCCGTGTGTTCTGG
The DNA here is from genome assembly GCA_002328165.1 of Desulfobacteraceae bacterium UBA2156. Lineage (GTDB taxonomy): Bacteria > Desulfobacterota > Desulfobacteria > Desulfobacterales > UBA2156 > UBA2156. The sequence continues at coordinate 6,731 of DCWS01000046.1, forward strand.
CTCTTTTCACCCTGCTCGGTTGATATGTTCTTTTCATAATTTAGGTTCCCCTGTTTCAGGCACCGTTTGAGGCCTTTAATCATTATGATCGATAAACTTTTCTGTTTTCAGGATAAATATAATATGTCTGAATTCAATCCGTTAAACCTTGTAACTTAAACACCATGAGTTTTTTATGTCAAGACCCAAAAAATCATTGCTACTCAAATTGAGCGATTCCAGCGTTTTCTGGGTAAAAGATAAAAATTGCCGGGTTATATTTTGATTGTTCCGAGCTTTCACCAAAATCTCATTTAATTTATTGATAATACAGCACAAAAAGTCCATTGAAAAGGAAGTTGCTGTCATATAGGGGTTTAGGCTTGGTCTATGGACGCTCACAAATATCAAACTTTTCCAAATGAAATTGAGCATTCGGATATATTTCAATCTGTTTTCCGATGATGCGTTCAAGGGATGTGATAATCCGGTTTTCTCCACCATGGAGAAGGTCGGCAATCTCTGGATTGACCCTTAAGGTCAGCTTGGTACCTAAGCTGTCCGATGCTTCGTGAAGAACTTCTTTGTAAATATTGTAACAAACAGACTGTTCGGATAGGAGATAACCTTCTCCCTCACAATAAAAGCAGGGTTCACAGAGCAGATGGGTCAACGGCTTACGAATTCGCTTTCGTGTCATCTGTATCAGCCCCATTTCCGATATGGGCAGGACATGGGTTTTGCTCCGATCCTTTTTCAGGGCTTCTTGGAATGCATTAAATACCTTTTCCTGGCTCGATATTTTTTCCATATCGATAAAATCAACGATGATGATACCGCCAATATCCCGAAGACGTATCTGGTAGGTTATCTCTTGTACAGCCTCAAGGTTTGTTGTTAGCATGGTTTCTTCAGGGTTGTGCTTGCCGACATAACGGCCTGTGTTCACATCGATGGCTGTAAGCGCTTCGGTATGTTCGATCACTATGTAACCACCTGATTTCAACCATACTTTCCTTTTTAACCCCCGTGCAATAACACCCTCCAGATTATGTGAGTCAAAAATCGGCTCCGTCCCTTCGTATAGCTCGATGGAATGTTTTAAACTCGGCATAAACATATCAAGAAACCTCAGCACAGATTCATATTCCAAACGGGAGTCTATAATCAGTTTTTCTGCATCATGGATCAACAGATCTCGAACGGCTCTATGGATAATATTGAGTTCCTGGTGTAATAGAGAGGGTACTGGTGCTGCTTTGAATGTTTTTTGTATAGTTTCCCACAATTTCATCAGGAAAGCGATTTCAATTTCAATTTTTTTTTCATCAACACCTTCGGCGGCGGTCCTGGAAATATAACCAAAATTATTTGTTCTTAACCCTTCAATTAAGTTTTTCAAACGGTTTCTTTCGTATTCGTCCTCTATTCTTTTGGACACCCCAATATGCGTTGAAGTCGGCATCATAACAAGAAGGTGGCCGGGAAGCGAAACATGGGAAGTCACACGTGCCCCTTTGGTCCCAATGGGCGATTTTGCCACCTGAACCATTATCTCCTGCCCTTCAGTGATAAGCGCCTCAATCGGAACATTGCTGGTAGCATGGGAATATGCCGAATCCTCTTGGACGGTTTGTTCAATATCCTTGTCAACTTCATCACTCTGGATAAACAGTTCTTCAATATCTTTGTAGCTGTTTCCAATGACGTCATCCACATAAATAAATGCAGCCTGGTCAATCCCAATATCCACAAAAGCGGCCTGCATGCCCGGTAGTACCCGCTGAACCCTTCCTTTGTATACATTTCCCGCGATATCTGCACCATCGCCGCGTTCGATGAATAATTCCGCAATGGTTCCATCTTCAAGGAGCGCGACTCGAGTTTCATACTCTGTAACATTTATAACCAGTTTGCGATACATCAGGTGTCCTGTTTTACCATTTTGACAACTTTAGCCTGCCGCAGTGTTTGGTCTGAAACCGTGAAAATGTTAAGAACAGCCTCCATCGGCCTCACCATGCTTCCCTTTTTTGACCTCAGGATGATCTCCAACTTTTCCGGAGAAAGCAATCGGATGGTTTCAACCATATCCTTTATATTAATCTTCTTCAACTTTCCTTTTCGATTCAGGCGGTTAACGATCAGTTCACTTCCTTTACGAAACCGCTCGAGCTCACTTTTTTTAAAAACTTCATCCCTTAATACGATCTGATACCGGGTTGATTTGTTATCATTTTTTCCACCAAACGATGGTTCAATTTGGCAGTCATGAATCACAATACCCGGTGGAAGATGATTGTTTAAACCCTTTATTATATCTTCGGGCTCTATCATGCCCGTGGTTGTCAGGAAAAAAATCTCGTTTTGGCTTTCCATTCCGATCGGAAGGGGGTCTTCAAAAGAAATTTTTGGCATGGGATGAAATCCGTTTGAATATTTAATCGATATCTTCGCTCGTCTTAACGCACGCAGAAATATATTCACCAACTCAAGGTGTCCAAAGTACTTTCCGGGTTCTGACTTTGAATAGGTAATTTTGAATCTTTTATTAAATTCCGATTTGGATTCAAAGGGAGGGTCAGAACGGTTTAAAGAGGGTGCCCCCTTTTGAGCATTTCTCTTAAAAATCTTTGGCTGAATCGTTTGAAAATCACAAACACCACAACCGTGACAATCACCCCACCGGCAATCAAGTGTGGGATTTCCTTTTTCAGCTCTTTGCCATTCCTTCTTTAAAAAGTCTTTACTTATTTTTATATCAATATGATCCCAAGGCAACGCTTCCGCCAGATCCCTTCTCCGGGTGGTATAAAAATTGATGTCGACCCCGGCGTCGGATAAGGCCGCCTCCCACCGGTCATATTGCAATTTGTCGCTCCAGCCATCAAATCTGCACCCTTTATGATAGGCCTCAACCAAAAGACGGACGAGACGCCTGTCTCCTCTTGCCCAAAGCCCTTCCAGAAAACTGACATCCGGATTCTGCCATTTAACATGGACCCCTGGAAGCTTTAACTTCCGCCGTAACCAATTTATCTTTTCTTTTGACTCAAGTCGTGTAATTTGTGATGCCCATTGAAATGGGGTGTGTGGTTTGGGGATAAATGTTGAGATACTGACATTGATTTTCCCATTATTTTTCTTTGGAGCGGATATCTTTCGAAGATCTTTCACAAAGTCAACAATCGCTCTCAGGTCATCACCGGTCTCATACGGCAGTCCGATCATGAAATAGAGTTTTATCCTCTGCCATCCCAGGTCGAATGCATGTTTGACAGCATCTGCAACCTCCTGTTCTGTTATATTCTTATTGATAATATCTCTGAGTCTCTGACTGCCCGCTTCAGGTGCGATGGTAAATCCTGTTTTTCGGACTCTTTTGATCTGTTTCATCAGGTCGGGTGTCAACCTATCTGCACGAAGCGACGGAAGTGAAACCGCTATATTCTTATATTCTGACTGATCCATCAACCGCTCGATAAGTGGAATAAGGCATTGATAATCGCCTGTACTCAGAGACAAAAGAGATATGTCTTCATACCCTGTGGAAGCAAGGCACTTATCTGTTTGACAAAGAAGTGTGTCGGGTAAGCGTTCACGTACCGGGCGATAAATCATCCCTGCCTGGCAGAAACGACAACCCCTTGAACACCCTCGTGAAATTTCCAAGCGAAGCCGGTCGTGGACCGGTTTTCCATAAGGAACAACCGGATCACCAGGAAAAGGGGCCTTATCGAGGTCTGCAAAAACCGCACGACTAACCTGCCCTTTGTTCATTGTCTGATCAAAGGGTCGGGGCATAGGGACCTGGAAACCCGCGGGGTCGTACGTTACCTGATAAAAGGCAGGGATATAGACACCTTTGATGCCGGACCACTCTGTTAACAGCTTTGCTTTGTCCCGGTTACCGGTTTTTTCCCATCGAATCCAGGCTTGAGCCATCTCCATCACGACCCCTTCCCCGTCCCCCACCACCATGGCATCGAATAGGTCGGCGACCGGCTCGGGATTGCAGGTGCATGGTCCTCCAGCAATGACAAGCGGCGCATCCGAATCTCTTTCCCGAGCAAAAAACGGAATTTTGCCGAGCTCAAACATGGTGAGTATGTTGGTGTAATTTAACTCGTAGAGAAGGCTGAAGCCGATTATATCAAATCGGCATAGGGGGGTCTGCGATTCCAGTGTCGTTAAAGGCAGGCCGGATAATATGAGATATTCCTCCATGTCACTTCCGGGGGTAAAGACCCTTTCCGCTGCTATCTGTTGGTCCTTATTTAAAATATGATAAATTATCTGCATTCCGAAATGCGATGTGCCGATTTCATACAAATCCGGAAATGCAAGGGCAACACGAAGTTTGACCTTATCGAGGCCTTTTCTAATGCTGTTTATTTCGTTGCCCAGATAGCTGCTGGGTTTTTCCACCAGCGGAAGGATATCTTGAAAGGTTTTAATCAACATGATATAAATGCTCTTATGTCAAAACCTGTAAAGTTAACTGTTCCCTACAACAACACCATCTTGAAAGAAAAAAGTCGCATATGTCAGAAATCATCGTACAAAGCAACAACAAAATATTTATGAAATCAATAGGTTTTCTATTTATCGCCGTTATCCTCCTCCTTTCAATACCCCAAGATTCTCCTGGCGCGGGAAACAGCCGTGAAAATGCTGTTGTCCACGCAGTAAAAAAGGTCAGCCCAGCGGTTGTAAACATAAGTTCGGAGTATAAGGTTCACAAGCGCACCAGCCCGTTTTCCGGATTCGGTATGGATCCCTTTTTCGAATCTTTTTTTAAAGATTTTTTTGAGCCCGGTTTTGAGCGAAGATACAAGCGGAGCAGCCTAGGTTCCGGTGTTATCATAGATGGGAACCGGGGCTTCATTCTCACAAACACCCATGTCATCGCCAAAACCGGTACGATCACGGTTGTGTTGAAAGATGAGCGTGAGTTTGAAGCACAAATCGTTGGGGCTGATCCGGACTCTGACCTCGCACTGCTGCGTATCGCTTCGAAAGATCCCTTGCCTGCCATTGAGATGGGAGAATCCAACGAGCTGATGATCGGTGAAACAGTGATCGCCATCGGTAACCCGTTTGGATTTTCCAATACGGTTACCACCGGTGTCATCAGTGCGCTTAATCGTAGCGTTCGAACCGAAAAACAGGTGTTTCAAAATTTTATACAGACCGACGCTTCAATCAACCCCGGCAATAGCGGCGGCCCCTTGCTCAACATAAACGGCGAACTGATCGGGATCAACACGGCCATCTACGCAAAGGCCCAGGGAATCGGGTTTGCCATTCCGATCGACAAAGCAAAACGAATTGTCTCTGATCTGATCCGATACGGAGAGGTCATTCAGGCATGGATCGGTGTCACCGTACAGAACATCGATAAACGGCTCGCCACATATCTGAATGTGCCTGATGGCAAGGGGGTTTTAATAAAAGAGGTGATAAAAAAAGGCCCTGCTCAAAACGCCGGCATCCAAAACGGCGATATCCTTTTGTCCATCGGTACCAAAAAAATTTTTTCAAATAAAGAATATAATGCGGAAATGAGAAATGTTGCTGCCGGTGACATCATAAAAATCCGCATTTTGCGAAAAGACAAAGAACGGATCTGCACGGTGAAAACCGTTGTGTTCCCCATTGAGCTTGCCATGGACCTGGCCCACAAACTTCTTGGAATAAGAGTTAAAGGTCGATCGATGAAAAAAGGGGTGGCTATTTCAGAGATAAACCGGCGATCGTATCTGTTCCAAATTGGGGTACGGACAGGAGACGTTATTCGACAACTGGACGAGATCGAGGTAAGGAATATCAAAGATTTTCAAAAGGCGATCGTGCACTATCGCCAAAAACGATCGGTGGTTATCTTGTTGCAACGCGGTGATCAGGGGTATTACATTACCGTAAAACTATGACAGTGATATCAAATTTTAAAAACAATCCTATCTACTCAGGTAACGTTATGGTCATTCCCTTCTTGATCTGTCCTTCAACAACTTTACAAATTGCAATTTTCTCTTTGACTTTTAAAACGCGGATCTTTCCCGCTGACTCCATGCCTGCATCAAGCACTTCACCGGTATCAGGGTCCCTTAATATCTCCATTTCGCCCACATCGAAAGTCTGTCCTTTGGTTACACCCTCCCTGATACCCCGATTAATATAAACCTTATTTCCTTTTTTTAAAATGACACTTCCCGTCCAGGGAATATCCTCCAGCTGGGAGATCAAAAAATCAACCCCCTGATCGACTGCCATTTCAACGGCTTTCCCGGTATTGGTCTTTTTGAATCCACTGACATTTCCGGCAAATCCGTGCTTGGAAATACCAATGGACAGGCCTCTTTTTGTGACCTTTCCATAGACCTTTTTGGATGCCATTACCTGTCCGGTGCTGGAATCGATGATATACATGACCGCGTTTATCTCAGCTGTACCCCCCTTCACCCCTATCCTAATCCCGCCGAACCCCACACCACCTTTGCCGCCACTGGTTCCGGGATCAAAATGGGTGATATTGCCTTTTACGAGTAACTGTGCGGGTGTCATCTGGCCCGTAACCACCTTTTTTCCACCTCCGGCTGCCCGGTCGCTCGCTGCAAAATCCTGTTCGGCAAGGGCTTCTTTTCTCATATCGTTCTCACCCAGGACAATAAATCGTCCGGTGTTGTTCAAACTGTCGGTCAAGACTGCGCCCCAGGCATCTCCGAGATGCCATTGTCCCCGCCAGCTAGATCGATTTTTAAATTTCGAAACCACGATCGAGTACCGCATCCCACTTCCTGCTGCGATAGATTCCATTGCAAACAAAAATACTATGCTAAAAACAATCATAAAAATCGACTTCTTTGAAAATATTATCATTTTTTCCTCCTGAATTATTTTTGTAATCAGCGTACATTACTCACAGCAACTGATAGAAAATATAAAATTGAGGCAGACGCGCTAAGCAAGAAAAGCTTCGTGCAAAACTATGGATAATTTTGCTCACCCCCTTGGAAATGTTTTACATTTTCAGACATCTTAGTTTGGCAAGATCTTCTGTATATCCATATAGGTGGAGGCCTTTGCTCTCAACAATCATTTCACCATCTTTCACCCCAATCTCACCGGCCATATACTCTTTTAGGTTTTGGATTGCCCCTAGGTTGGCCGGAAAACCGTTCCAAAGGTCCCATGACCTAAAATAAACAAAGAAATAAAGGGTATCATCCTGAATTCTGGTATCTATAGATCTCAAACACGGTGGGTCTAATAAAGTGAGATCAGATGGGTGGGCCACCTGTAAAACCATTTGGTTGTTTCTTGCCCCATGTTTTTTATAGGTGTCGATAACCCATTCAATCTGGTTTAGGTACAGCTGGTCATTCTCTTTAAAAAGAACATTTCCATCGACTTCACGGGCGTCAATGATCTCCACATTCTTCTCTTTCCACCACGCCAGCTTGTCGCCCGCAAGGGGAGCCTTTGTCAGTCTTTCGCCGTAGGTATACGATTCACCGGGTTCTTTTCTAGATGACATGAGATACTCGATGTATGCCCTTTCGTATCCTTCTCCTCCATAGAGGTAATCATGTTCGACAGGGTTGGGGATGCCACAGGACGGTGGAATATCGGGAATGAGCGGAATCGTTCCAGGATATTTTACATGACCTGTAAAATAGTCGTACTCAAGACGTTTTTGGCCTGCATATGACCCTCGATCAATTTTAAATTTTCGGCCGTAATCAAGAATGTCGTTTACCGCCTGAAACCACAAATCAGGTAGATCTCTTGCGTCTATTTTGTGAATGTTCATCTTCTCCTCTCTGTAATTTATTGCGGAGTGAAAAAAATTTGATTGCGTGTGATAAAGAAGTCATCGATTGCTTAGAAGCGGTGTGTATTGGAATGAAAAAGAAGTGTTGAATTGGAAAATATTCCGGAACATGCAATTTGTTTATATATCCAGCGTGCTTACCTCCAGAGCATTTTTTTGTATAAAATCTCTTCTGGGTTCAACCTCGTCCCCCATAAGAATTGTAAAAATTTCATCGGTTTCCACATCGTCATCAACCTTTACCCGGAGAAGGGTTCTGTTTTCCGGATTCATCGTTGTTTCCCACAATTGTACCGGGTTCATCTCGCCCAGACCTTTATATCGTTGTATTGAGAGGCCTTTTTTACCTTCTTTTACCATAAAATCAAAAAGCTCCCTATGGTTATTGACAAGAATCGATTCTGTTTTATTGTCGTTTTTAAAAACTAAAAACCTTGAATGGTCATATCTGAATATCTTTTTCCCGATAACGGCACTTTTTTGAAAATCAGAAGAATAAACCAAACCTCTGCCTATTGTTATCTGTCGAGGATTTTTATCCGATTCGTTTGTTATCGGTCCAATTTGTTTTTTTTCACTCGGCAATGACACTATAATTTCATATATGCCCCGCTCTTCGTTCCAACTCAGTTCGCTTACCTGATACGCTTTTTTATCCAGAACATCCTTTAGATTTGACATTTTTTCTTTATTCTTAAGAAATTTTTTATCTTCTACCCCTTCTCTGATCAAAGATTCAACAAGATCTTCAGGAATGCCTCTCCTGACTATTTTTGATAAAATAGAAAAATACTCTGAAAGATCACCAATAAGAAGGTAAAATGCGTGCCCGGCTAACATTTCATTCGTCTTTTCAACCTTTACACTGTTTTGATCGCATATTTTTTTTAAAATATGATCATTAAATTCCATTTCATCTTTAAGATAGACCTTTTTTTTCCCCTTGCCTATTCTAAAAAGGGGCGGTTGCGCAATGTAGAGGTAACCTTTCTTCAATAAATCAGACATTTGTCGATAAAAAAAGGTCAAAAGAAGCGCCCGGATATGGGATCCATCCACGTCCGCATCTGTCATTATAATTATCTTATGATACCTTATTGTATCAATGTTATATTCTTCACTACCGACACCGGTCCCCAGTGCTGTTATTATATTTTTTATTTCTTCGCTGCTCAAAATTTTATCAAAACGGGCTTTTTCCACATTTAATATTTTTCCTTTTAGGGGCAGGATAGCCTGAAACTTTCTGTCTCTTCCCTGTTTTGCACTACCCCCTGCTGAATCTCCTTCCACTAGGAAGAGTTCCCGTTGAGATGGATCTGAAATTTGACATTCTGCAAGTTTACCCGGAAGAGTTGAATCAATTAGGGAACCTTTGGTTCTGGCAATATCCCTGGCTCGTTTTGCCGCATCCCTTGCTCGTGCGGCATCGACCGCTTTGGCCAAGATTTTTTTTGCGGTTTTTGGATTCTCTTCCAAAAACATGCTGAACTTTTCATTAACCAAAGACTCGACTAGACCTTTAACTTCGCTGTTTCCAAGCTTTGTCTTGGTCTGACCTTCAAACTGTGGGGATTGTATTCTTAGGTTAATAATTGATGTCAGCCCTTCCCGGATATCTTCTCCGTTAATTTTTTCCTGAAGATTTTTAGGAACGCTTCCGTTGGTTATGTATTGATTTATTGTACGGGTCAGCGCAGCTTTAAAGCCGATTAGATGAAAACCACCTTCCACAGTATTGATGTTGTTTGCAAATGAAAATATTTTTTCAGAAAATGTATCGTTATACTGAATCGCAACTTCGATCTGCACATCGTTTTTGACCCCCTCGATCAGTATAGGCCGATGCAGTGCTGAGTGTCTCCTGTTTAAATATTCGACAAAAGATTTTATTCCTCCCTTATAATAAAACTCATCTTTTTTATCCGATCTTTCATCTTCTATGATTATTTTCAATTCTTTGTTTAAAAAAGCGAGCTCTCTAAGCCTGCGGGTTAGAATCTCATAACTAAAATTATCGACGATGAAAATTTCTGTGTCCGGCATAAAGTGAATTTTTGTTCCATGTTTTTCAGTCTTTCCAACTACGTGTAATTCGCTTTTCTTTCTACCTTTTTCATAGGTCTGAAAAAACTTTTTCCCCTCCGAGTAGATTGTCACCTCAAGCAACATAGAAAGCGCGTTGACTACAGAGACGCCGACCCCATGAAGACCCCCCGACACCTTGTATGATTTGTCATTAAATTTGCCGCCTGCGTGAAGCTTACACATCACCACTTCAACCGCAGGGACTTGTTCGGTGCTGTGAATTCCGGTCGGAATTCCTCTACCGTTATCTTCGACCGTTACACTGTTGTCTGTATGAAGCGTTACCCTTATTAAATCACAATACCCGGCCATTGCTTCATCAATGCTGTTGTCAACAACTTCGTATACAAGGTGATGAAGCCCCTCCATGTCAATATTTCCAATATACATTGAAGGTCTTAATCTAACAGCTTTGAGACCTTCCAGTACCTCTATGCTATCTTCGTTATATTTAATCTCATCCATCATATTCTCATGGGCATAATCACGCCTAAAAAACTTTTGTCGTCAACCCCTTCGATTTGACAGGGTTTCTCTTCATCTATTATACGTAAAATTATATGACTCTCATCAATAACATTCACCATTTCGATAAAGTATCTTGGATTAAAGGAAATCTCCATAGGTTTTCCGTCAAAATTGATGTCAGTGTCTTCTTTGGATTCTCCAATATCAGGATTGGTTGTTGTTATCATCAGCTTGTTTTTTTTAAAATTTAAAATGACCCCCTTATAATCATCTGAGGAGAGTATCGACATCCTTTTTAGCATCATTAAAAACAATTGCCGATCGAACTTGATCTGGTGGGCTTTTCCTTTGACAATTATATCATGGTATTTGGGAAAACTTCCTTCAAGAAGGCGAATTATCATGGTTTCTTTATCTTTTTTTATAATAAAATTATTTCCTTGAACGCCTATAAGAATGGTTTCTGTTGGTTTTAAAAATTTACTTACCTCACCCAACCCTTTTTTCGGAATAAGAACAGCCTGTCCTTGTGGTAGTTCAATATTTTTATCATAGGTATAATCGACAAGTGCGAGACGGCTTCCATCAGTTGAAACCATCCGAATTTTTTTTTCATCCTGATTAAATATCCGCTCAAAATAAATCCCATTAACATGGGTCCGTTTATCATCAGAACCAACTGTAATTATAATGGTTTTTTCTATCATTTTTATAAATGCTATTGAATTTATCTCAAAGTAATCGACCTCCTCAATATGCGGAATATCAGGAAAATCTTCAAAATTCATTCCCACAATATGGTATTGGACATTTTGGTTACCTATTTCTATCCAATGGTTTTCTGTTTCACAAACTCGAATTTCATTACTTGGAAAATCTCTGACAATTTCATAAAATTTTCTCGAATTTATAGCGATGGTGCCTTTAGATTCAATATTTGCCGAATAGATCCCTTCAAAACCGGTTTCAAGATCTGTAGCCGTGACTGTAATACTTGAGCTATTTGTTTTAATTAATAGACTCTCAGTTATGGCCAGACTGCTTTTTCGTCCGGTTAATCCTTGAATTTTTGATAATACATCGATGATATCATTTTTATTTATTGTGAATTCCATATAACTTCCCTTAAGTTATTTATATTAAGAATAAGAAAGAATATACGATGTAAATAGATAATAATAGGTTTTTAACTTATTTGTTTTATAATTAAAATTATATTTTTAATTTGATAAAAAATGTCAATAAAATGTCAATAAACGAACGGTTATTGACCTAAAAAATAATCATCTATGAAGCAGTAAATTATTAACAAAATATCAACATAAAATAACAGATGCCGACGTCCAAACTATATATAAACGAAATCCGAGCATACTACAATATATAGTATTAAAATAGTCTTAAATTACAATATATACTAATTACCAGAGGCTGACAAGAAAAACAATAGTTTAAAATCGTATGACATACTATTTTTCATATAATGACAGTTGTTCCCTTTATTTCTTGATTATTCGGACTTCAATTAGAAAAATAAATTGGGATTTCCACTTCGCTACAACCGGATAGTCCGGGTTAGGTGATATAGTGAAATTTTATACAGATTTTCATGTGCATTCAAAATTCTCGAGGGCCACCTCAAAAAATCTCGATTTAGAAAATTTATACATTTTGTCACAACTAAAAGGTATTTCGGTGGTTGGAACCGGAGATTTTACTCACCCGGGTTGGTTTTCAGAAATCAAGGAAAAACTGGTCCCGATTGGAGACGGACTTTTTAAATTGAAAGAGGATTTGTCCAAGCGATGTGACGAACAAGTGCCCCGCGCATGCCGTGGAACCGTTTATTTTATTTTATCGTGTGAAATCAGCAATATATATAAAAAGAGGGGTAAAACTCGAAAAAATCATAATCTGGTATGTCTACCCGATATTGCATTGGTTGAACAATTCAACTCAAAATTAAATCGAATTGGAAATATAAAGTCAGATGGGAGACCGATATTGGGTTTGGATGTCAGAAACCTGCTCGAGATACTTCTTGATACATCGGATGACGGATATCTCATTCCGGCCCATATATGGACTCCATGGTTTTCCCTTTTGGGTTCTAAGTCGGGTTTTAATTCTTTAGACGAGTGTTTTGAAGATCTCACTCCCCATGTTTTTGCGGTTGAAACCGGACTTTCATCTGATCCCGCCATGAATTGGCGTGTGTCCGGCCTTGATCATCTTACCCTCGTATCCAATTCAGACGCCCACTCCCCCGATAAATTAGGCCGGGAAGCTAATCTTTTTGACACAGATATCTCTTATCAAGCCATACGTTCTGCCTTAAAAGAAGGCAATCCGAAACAATTTTTAGGCACAATTGAGTTTTATCCTGAAGAAGGGAAGTACCATTTGGATGGGCATCGAAAGTGTAAGGTGCGGTTTTGGCCAAAAAAAACCAAAAAGAACAATGGAATCTGTCCGGTTTGTGGAAAAGAAGTCACAAAAGGTGTGCTTTACCGGATTGAAGAACTTGCAGACCGACCCGAGGGAATAAAGCCGGAAAAAACCAGTCCTTTTTATCCTGTGATACCGTTGAAAGAAATTTTATCCGAAATACTCAAAGTGGGTTCGGGGTCTAAAAAGGTCAAATTGAGTTATAATAAACTGCTCAGCAAACTGGGAACCGAATTTGATATTCTTCAAAAGTTATCTCTAAAAAACATCGATTCGGCAGGTATCCCCCTGCTCGGAGAAGCCGTAAAAAGAATGCGGAAAAAAGAGGTAAAAATTTTGCCGGGGTATGATGGGGAATTTGGAAAAATAAAGTTTTTTGAGACCTCAGAACGTTTACAACTGTTAGGTCAAAAAACACTTTTCAGCATTCCAACATCCGATTTATCGACAGCTGTTTCGTTTAAAAACCATCTTTTGAAAGGAACAGACCCGGTGGAAACCACCGCTGAAAACCATTTTTTATATTCACAATTCGATTCAAACTTCAAACGATTGAGACAATCGTATTTTTCGGCAAAGGAAACCATTTTAAATGATTTAAACCCAGAGCAACAAAAAGCGATTCAATATAATAAAGGTCCCTTGTTAATCATCGCAGGACCCGGAACCGGAAAGACACGAACCCTCACCCGTAAAGTTGCCTATTTGATTCATGATAAAAGGGTGTTGCCTGAAGAGATTCTTGCAGTTACATTCACCAACAAAGCGGCCCAGGAGATGAATGACAGACTCCGTCTTTTGCTGACTGAGGCGACCGCCATGCCTTTGGTCACTACATTTCATTCCCTTTGTTATACAATTTTAAAAGATCAAAACAAGAATAAGGATGTTTCATCCGGTGGGGCAATTATTGATGACCATGACCGCAAAACAATCGTTTTAGATGCAATAAAATTGATCGAAAATAAGGGGGATGATATTTTCACCGATCCCCTGTTATTTTTAGATAAAATCATTCTTGCAAAGCAGCAGATACTCGACCCCAACGATGACCTTCAGATGCTCGTTGATCAATCAGAAATTGAAACATTTCAAAGGGTCTACAAGACCTATCAGCATCTTTTATCCATCCAGAAGCTCTTTGATTATGAAGAACTTATTTTTAGGGTGGTCCGTCTATTTGAAACCGACAAAGAGACAAGAAAAACCTACCAGAACAGATTCAAATCGATTTTTGTTGATGAGTACCAAGACATTAATTATGCTCAGTATCGACTGATAAAGATGCTATCAACCCCGGTTGAATCGGAATCTGATAAGAACATATGTGTTATCGGTGATCCTGATCAGGCCATCTATGGATTCAGGGGATCGGATGTTCGTTTTTTTGAACTATTTGTTACCGATCACCCCGAAGCCAAGACAATTCACCTTACCCGAAACTACCGTTCCACTGAAACCATCCTTAAAGCCTCCCATCAAATTATAAAAGGTCACCGGCACAGCACCTCAAAGGCGAGGGTCTTTTCCGACCTCGATGGTGTTAAAACGATCGGTATTTTAGAAAACACTTCGGGAGCAAGCGAAGCGGAAGCCATCTCAATCGTTATCGAAAAACAGATCGGTGGAACTGGGTATCACTCTTTAGATTTTGGGTGGATAGAAAATGGGGATGGACAAAAAGGGAGAAGTTTTTCGGACTTTGCTGTCTTATACCGAACGAACGATCAAGGAAGGGTCCTCGCCGATGTCTTCAATAAATCCGGTATCCCCCATCAAATCGTCAACAAAGACCGGACCTATTATATGAAATACATACCGGAAATCATTTCTTTGTTGAAAATTATAGAGGGGGTTGGTTCATATTTAGATTTAGAAAGGGCGATGGCAGGTTTAGGGACAGGGGTAAGAAAAAAAGCGATCACCTCTTTCAAAAACTGGGCGTATTCCAAAGGGTTTGGTTTAAAGGAAGCATTACAGAAAGCGCGGTGGCATCCGATACACGGCATGAGTAGAAACCAGCAAATAAAATTCCACGATATTTCAAAAAATATTTTTGCACTTGCCGGCGCAATCGAAAGCATTTCAGTTTCCCAGAAACTGTTATATTTATCCGAAAATTCGCCGATTTTGGACAAGATAAATACAAACCCGGATTCAGCTGAATTTTTTAATAGAATTGTTGGTTTTTCAGAGGCATCAGGAATGGACACCCTCGATTTTCTATCCTCTTTGGCCCTTGAAAAAGATACAGATCTTTATGATTCACAGGTTGAAAAGGTTTCGTTGATGACCTTACACGCAGCTAAAGGATTAGAATTTTCTGTGGTTTTTATTTCCGGCTGTGAAACCGGTTACATACCTTACGAAAGAGCAGGTCACCAGAAGGCGGACCTATCGGAAGAGCGAAGGCTCTTTTATGTTGCAATGACCCGGGCAAAGGAGGAATTGTATTTCAGTTGGGCAAAAAAAAGAAGGATTTTTGGCCGATATATTCAAAGAGAGCAATCACTGTTTATAAACCAGATCGAAGACAAGCTTAAACAAAACAGGACACAACCAAAAAAAAGAAAAGACAAGGAACCGATTCAGCTTAATCTTTTCTAATTTCAATAAATGTTTTGGAACGATTTGGCTTTAAATATTTCCTGTGTTATAAAGCGGATATATCAAAATTTTCTTTTAAACTGGAGCACAAACGAAAAAACGGCCAATAAAAAAAGACAAGCGGTGAACGTAAAAGGAAAAATCGAAGCGCGGGGATTTTTCGTAATATATCTCACGCTGTCTGCTGTCGTCGGACCCGCATTTTTTGTCACACACGTTTATGCGGATCTATACAGGTATATAGATAAGAACGGGGTGCTTCACTTTACAAACGTACCGATGTTCTCAGATTATGGATTATATCTGAGGGAAGGTTCAATCGAACAGACACCCGATCCAATAGGTTCGTATCTAAGAATAAAAAATCCTTTTGATCCAGAAGAAAATATAATGGGCGGCACCCAATACTTTAAACATCTTGTAACACAATTTAACGGAAAGCTCTCCCTGGCCCTTGCAACATACAATGCGGGTCCGGAAAGGGTCAATCGCTGCAACCGTATTCCTCCGATAGAGGAAACAGAAAATTATGTTGAAAAAGTGATGCAATATTATTTCTTTTTTAAAAAAGGATAGACAACTGTTAATCAGTTGCCATTCCACGATGTCGATGCAACAATCTCAACATCCCATTAATTAAAAACCCGCTAATTACGTTTAAATACTGAAAAGGAGATAGCAAAATGCCTGATGCAGATGGATTGAAAGAAGCCAAAAAATACTTTTCAGACATACCCCAAAAAACAGAAGGATTTTTTCTTAAAGGATCCAATTCTCTGGACTGGGGAATGAAAAATCGACTCGCTCGGATTTTCAACCCCAAGAGCGGCCGCACGGTTATGCTTGCAATCGACCACGGATATTTTCAAGGGCCGACCACCGGTCTGGAAAGAATTGATCTCAATATACTCCCACTAGTACCCCATGCAGATACCCTTATGCTCACCCGGGGTATTTTGAGAAGTATTGTCCCACCTTCAACCACACAATCTATTGTTTTACGCGTTTCCGGCGGAACGAGTATATTGAAAGAGCTGTCAAATGAAGAAATTGCCGTTGATATTGAAGATTCGATGCGACTCAATGTTTGCGCCATGGCGGTTCAGGTATTTATCGGCGGTGAATACGAAAAAGAGTCGATCATCAATATGACGCGGATGGTGGACCAGGGGACCCGTTACGGAATTCCTACCCTGGCGGTGACCGCCGTAGGTAAGGATATGGCACGGGATGCCCGATACTTCAGGCTGGCCACCCGTATTTGCGCGGAACTCGGCGCCAACTACATCAAAACCTATTACATTGAAGGAGGCTTTGAAACGGTGACATCCTCATGCCCTGTACCGATCGTCATGGCCGGTGGTAAGAAAATCTCGGAAAAGGATGCTTTACACATGGCATACAATGCCGTTAACCAAGGGGCTGCCGGGGTTGACATGGGGCGCAACATCTTCCAGTCCGAAGACCCCGTTGCAATGATCCAGGCCGTAAAGGCGGTTGTCCACGACAATGAAAACCCGGAGATGGCCTACGATCTGTATAACAGTTTGAAAAATCAATAAACCGACCCAATTTAGAGCAGGGAAAAAGGTCATGGAAAGCACCTATAGCGAGATCGAGGCAGAAAAGTTTGTCAAGCATTACCCGGATGTGGCCAGAGCGCTTGCCCTCCGTGCTTACACCTCGCGGTTGATAGGTGCAGACCCTAACCTGGTGTTACACGGCGGTGGGAATACCTCGGTTAAAGTAAGGCAGAGCAATATCCTGGGGGAAGAACAGGAAGTTCTTTTCGTCAAGGGAAGTGGGGTTGATTTAGTTGACATTGGGCCGGACGATTTCGTTGCCCTCGACCTTGTATTTCTCAAAAAACTTCGAACCCTGGAGAGCCTCGAAGATGAGGAAATGGCAAGCCAGATGCAGATTCATAAACTGCATATCTCCCCCTTGAACCCCTCTGTTGAGGCGCTCCTCCATGCCTTTTTGCCACATAGGTACGTTGACCACACCCACGCCGACAGCGTTCTTGTTCTGACAAATCAGACAGAAGGCCCGAATTTGATCCATAAAGCCCTTGGCCCCGGGGTTGCGGTCCTGCCCTACACCATGTCCGGCCTGCCTTTGGCCAAAGCAGTAGCGACCCAATACGAAAATCACCGTGAGCTGGAGGCCATTGTCATTGTTAACCATGGGATTTTTACCTTTGCCGAGGATGCAGAAACATCATACGAGCGAATGATCAACTTCGTCAACCGTGCTCGGGCATTCATAGCTCATAAAATTGAGGGGAAACCCCATATCACACCGCGAGCCGATATCCAATTCGTTCAGGAGGCGGAATCTGGCGTCGCTCGCTTTGTCCAGACGATGCGAGGGGCTTGTGCCCACAGGGGTTCTGACGGCAGGTTGCGCCGCTTTATTGTTGAATTTCGGAACACACAAGATTTGTTGGAAGCTTCTGTTTCCAATATAGCACAAACCCTGTGTGCTTCGGGCGTTCTAACGCCAGACCATGTGATTCGTACCAAGAATAAGATTGCCTACGTAGATACTCTTCCGAAAAACAACACTGATATTCTAAAAAGAATCAACCAGGTGGTCGAGGACTTTGTAAAGGATTATCATCGATATTTCAGGGAGCAGGTAAGGGCCAGAGGGTTTGACCTGCAAGAACTCGATCCCTACCCGAGGATCTTTATTGTTGCGGGTCTCGGCATGTTTGCCCTGGGATTTTCACGAAAAGAAGCTAAAGTAGCGGCGGATATTGCGGAAAAAACTATTTGTGCTAAAATCAAGGCCAATGCGATGGGTCAATACCTTCCGATAACCGATTCTCATATATTTGATATGGAGTATTGGCCCCTCCAGCAGAAGAAGCTGAGTCAGTTTTCATCACTGTTGCTACAGGGTCAAATCGCTCTGATTACAGGTGCGGGTGGTGCAATCGGATATGGTATTGCCGATCGGTTGTTGGCTGCAGGGGCGGCTGTCGTACTCTCCGACATTGATGAATCCCGCGCGGAAAAGGTTTGTTCCTTCCTCAAGGAAAGATATCGAAATGGTGAGATTGAATTAATCCCCTTTGATGTGACAGATTATCAATCCGCAGCATCGGCCGTTGATGAAATAAGTCGGCGACTCGGGGGAGTCGATATCATTGTCCCCAACGCCGGAATCGCCCATGTTGCAAAAATCGAGGACCTGGAACCGGATAAACTGGATCAGGTTATTGCGGTGAATTTCAAAGGAACGTTTAACACCATCAAAGCGGCCATTCCTGTTTTCAAACAACAAGGTACCGGTGGTCATATCATCGTGATAAGCTCAAAAAATGTATTCGATCCGGGTGCTGCCTTTGGCGCATACAGTGCTTCAAAAGCAGGCTCCCATCAGATTTCAAAAATCGCCGCTTTGGAGCTTGCTGAGTTGGGCGTTCGGGTTAATATGATAAACCCGGATGCAGTTTTCGGTGATGGGGAAATATCTTCAAAGCTTTGGGATCTAGTTGGTCCGGACAGAATGAAATCCCGGGGGCTGGATTTCGAAGGCCTAAAGGAGTATTATCGAAACCGGAATCTATTGCAAACACAGGTTCTGGCAGAACATGTGGGCAATGTGGTCGTATTTTTTGCCAGTGACCAAACGCCGACCACCGGGGCATCTTTCCCGGTGGACGGGGGGATTGCTCCGGCTTTTCCAAGGTAAATGCTTACCGAATTTGTTTAGTCATCATCCCCATGCCAGATCATTCTCAATAACGGCCCCCTTCTTTATAATTGTCGCGGCATTTTGTCTGTTTTTAATTGTAACGTTTTCTTTTAAAGTGACGTTTTCTTCAAAATAGACGTCACCGATAATGGTAATCGATTCACAATCGACAAGGGAAGGGACACCATGTCGGAACCGTTTGTTGAAAAGATCTATTTGCCCGTAGAATCTCGGATCAAGATTTATTTTTAGTTTGTCCAATCTCCTTGCAGGGTTTACAACGAGACCTTTATCATCTGAGAGAAGATAACAATCCGACCGAACCGCCAACAGGTCATTGCATGTTTTGACCGGTATTAAGCGGGACTTGGGAACGATGACAGCTGTGGCACCATCAAAAACAGAGATGGCAGCACCCATCGCGGTTTCGATCTGAAATACCTTTGGGCTCGATTCATCTCTGGGGTCTAATGTTTTTGGATTGAGAATTAATGGCAGAAGGATGGTATGCTGTTGATCGAAAAAATTTTTTAGAAAATCCAAATTAACCCAGATGTTGTTGGTGTTAAAATATCGGTAAAGTTGGCTATCCTGAAAAGTGTTGAATTCGGCTTTCGGACATTGTGCAGCCTCCCGCAGAATTAGGCGGCCGTCAGTGTGTCTAGCGAGGTGCCCCCCTTTTTTGTCTGCCGGTGTTCTTGCAGAAATCTCCATCATGAATGGAAATCCTTTTTCTGAAAAATAACCCAGCAGAGACTCATCCATAGTAGCCCCCAAATTGTCAGAGTTGGTTATCAAAGCATATTTTATTCCATCATTTAGAAGTCGCAAAAGTGATCCGGATGAAAACAGAGCAAGATAAATATTACCGTGTCCGGGCGGATTCCATTCCAGATCTCGATTCTTTGGCCAGGTGGCCGGCGCCAGATTCTTTTTGAGAATTTTTGGGAACTTGTGTTGAAGAAAAATGAGCGGCGGTGGGAGGGAGCTGATCTTTGACAGTGTCGCGCGGGTATCCGCATCCGTGCTGAAACTGTTCATAAGGGCCAGCTTTATTTTACAGCTCTCAGCCTGGCCCAGAATGATATCAAGAAACGTTTTACCTTTTTTAACCTCGATAAGCGACTTGGCCCGGGTAAGCCCCATGCTTGTACCCAGGCCGCCGTTTAATACTATTCTGGCGGCATGTTTGAGTGCATTTTTTCCTGCCCTGATATAGGTGGTTAAATACCGGGCATCTTCAAAGTCCTCAGGATTAACCGGCTTGATCTCTTTATCAGATATAAGACCGGTTTCACCCGAAACAACCTGTTTGTAATAGGTGGAAAAGGTATCGCTAAGAACAGGAGGGAGCGCTTCTGCCCCCATTTTTGATATAAACTCGGGCAGATAATGCGTTGTGTATGAATTTGTCACATGATGCTTCCAAATGATAGACAAAGGTTTTCTCCAAAACCAAAAAATCAAGTCACCGGCTCAATCCACTCCATGGGATCTTCAGCTCTTCCATACTGAATGTCGGTGATTGCCTTAAAAAATTTACCGGCGTTCGGGCCCACCTGGCCGTCACCGATGGTTATGATTTTACCACCATATTTTACTTCTCCAACCGGTGAAATAACGGCAGCTGTCCCTGATCCAAAAATTTCAGTGAGTATTCCGGATTCATGGGCTTCAATCAATTCACCGATACTGATTTTTCGCTCCGTAACCTTCATTCCCCATATTTTGGCAAGGGAGATAACGGTGTTCCTTGTGATTCCTGGAAGGATGCTCCCGCTGAGAGATGGTGTGATCAGTTCTTCGTTGATAATGAAGAAAATGTTCATTGATCCAACTTCTTCAACATATTTTTGTTCTACGCCATCCAGCCACAGCACCTGGGAATACCCTTCTTTGAGCGCCTTTTCAGCAGCAAGCAGGCTTGCCGCATAATTACCCGGTGTTTTGGCTTCGCCCATACCGCCGCGGACTGCCCGAACATGGTCTTTGGTAACCCATATTTTGATCGGATTAAAACCTTCGGCATAATAAGCGCCCACCGGAGAGAGCATGATAAAGTACCGATAGGTATATGAAGCGCGTACACCCAGGAAGGGATCCATCGCAATAATAGTAGGGCGCACATATAGGGATGTTTCAGGCACTTTTGGAACCCAGTCCTTTTCGATGTGCAACAAATTTTTCAATGCATCGAGAGCAAAAGTCTCATCCACCTCCGGTATGCATAATGCTTTGGCCGAACGATTTAATCGTTTGAAATTGTCTTTTGGTCGGAAGAGCTGGACAGTACCGGCACCGGTCCGGTATGCCTTTAAACCTTCAAAAATAGCTTGACCGTAGTGAAGCACCATTGTTGCGGGGTCCATCTCGATCGGTCTGTAAGGCTCTATTCGAGGGTTATGCCACCCCTCATCGGGATGATAATCCATATTAAACATATGATCGGTGAAGAGTATTCCAAAACCGAGTGCAGAATCGTCCGGCTTGGGTTTGGGTGAGTTGGACATGGTGATGGCGATTTTCATTTTAACTCCTCTTAATATCTATCGTAGGTTAGATCCCATTTTATGTTCGCAAGGTCTGCGACGGTTTAAATCATTGATTTTAGCGTAACCAGATCAAGCTGATCTGTTACGTCTTCTGCTAGGTCTGACACCGAGGCGATGGTCTCCAAACAGCGTCTCAGGTGAAGTTTGTGGCTATGGTCCAAAGTGGAGGTAAAGATTTGTTTTGTTAAGTTCCATTCGATCTTGTCCACTTCTGATTCTTTGAGGCCGACCTCCTTTGCATGCTTACGAATGACCTCTATCGAGCAGTCCCCTTTGATAAAGCAAATGATCGCCGCCTTCAATGGTTTGATGATACCCAGGGATTCCTGACTTACCTCAAGAAACAACAGTTTTAATTCGTCAGGGAACACCGGCCGTTGATTTAAGAAAAAATCACAGCAGGTTTCCCCCGCATCGGCCACATCATCAAGGCTTTCAACCAGCTTAAAAATATCTTCTCTAAGCCGTGGTAAGTAAGCACCGGAATAGAGTTTGTCCCGCATTTCATAACGGACCAGGTCGGCTCTGGTCTCGATCCTATCGACCTGTTGGGCCAATCTTTTTGCGCTATTTATATCGTCCTTAAGGTAGGAGTCGATCGTCTTTGCAGCCGATAACACACACTCTTCCACAATTTCAACATGCTTTAGGATGAGCACGATCACTTCTTTTGCTTTTTTATAAAACGCCATTGTTCTCTGTTCCTCCTCTATAAAGAAATGCTTAAAATCGAAAAGACGAAAGTCATACTTCAGGTACCCATGCCGAAAGTGGCAAGATAAATCTGCATGATCAGGTGTGCAAGGGCACCGGTGGATAATGGTGTAGAAACCCATCCGATGGCTATCTCTATAAGCGTCCTTTTTTTTACGGTTTTTGAGCCTTTTATGAAACCGACCCCTGCTACGCCGCCAACAATAGCCTGGGATGAGGATACCGGGATACCCACCTGAGTAAACAGGTGAACCGTAATTGCCGCGGAAAACTCAGAAATAAATGCAGAAAAACCATCCAGGTCCACAATTTTTTTTCCGACCGTTTCCATGACATTCCGGCTATATGTCAAGACACCCGCCGCAATGCTGAGGCTCCCGAGCAGTGCAGCGTAAAATGGAGATAAAAGGCCGGCTCCCACATAGACACCTGTAACGTTGGCCACGTTGTTGGCACCCAGAGAATACGCTCCGTAACAACCGGCAAAAATCAACGCAATTCGAGTAAAAAGGTTACGGCGTTCAATATCTAAAAGGATGTTTTGAAAGAGTTTTCCGACAACAGGGTAAAAAATAGCGGTAAGAAGCATGGCACCGATCGGCGTGAGCGCCCAGGCGAGAAACACTTTACCAAGTTTTGCAAAATCCGGAATCCCTGATATCATTCCGATTCCAAGCACCGCACCCATTATGGCTTGGGATGTTGAAACAGGGAGCGAGAGATATGAAAAAACAGCCACGCAAAAGCCGGCTGAAATAGTTGCAATAAAAGCGGCCATATGTGACAGCTGTGTCATTTCACCCACGGTGTCCATGCTCTTGTATCCCTCGAGCAGCGCACCGATAATAACAAAGGTGGAAATCAGAACGACGGCTGTTTTATATTTTAGAACGTTAGCAGCCACTCCTGTACCAAAGATATTGGCCGAATCATTACTTCCGAGACTCCAACCTAAAAATAGGGCACCGATAAGTTTCCACATCAATAAAAACCTTTAAAGATTAAAGTCGGCTTCAGAATCGCTATTGAGCAGCATTTTGCCATTTAGCGAAAAACCTGTGTTTGAAATACTTTCTAACAACTTGTAACATAATTCAGACGGAAGACAAGAAAAATGATCGTGGGAAAATCGAGTATAAAACAGGATGGCAAAACCGGAAGGACGATTTAATTTCGAACCGAATCCATTAATAGTTCTCTGATTATCATTCTCGCAGGTGATTTTTAAAGAAAAGTTAAAGGTCATGCGGCAACGCAACGTCTTTCATGCATCATCAGATAGAGACCGCTTGAGGTAATAATAATGGCACCTGAAATGGTCCATGTATCGGGTAGATCTCCAAATAGAATGAAACCTAAAATCGTTGCCCATATGAGGGTTGTATAATCAAATGGCGCCAGCAAAGACACCGGTGCGAATTCAAAGGCCTTAATCATAAAGTAATGCCCCATCATCCCAAGAAATCCCAGCAGCACAAAGACCAACCACTGTTCAAGAGAGTGGGGGCAGCCAGACGAATAGAATGGCAATACTGGAGAGAATCAGTCCGCCTGCACCTGAAAAGAACAGGGTCGTTAATGCATTATCTGACTGGCCGAGAATGCGAGTTGTGATTTGGAAGCTTGCGTAAAAAAGGGCAGTGATCAACGGTAAGGTTGACACCCAATTAAATATTCCCATTCCTGGCCGCATGACAAGCAAAACACCAAGAAGCCCAACTATAACAACTCCCCAACGGTGTGTGCTAACATTTTCACCTAAAATCAGTACCGAAAGTGCCGTTACCAACAGGGGGGAGGTAAAAGCAATTGCAAAACAATCCGCCAGCGGCATAAACCTCAAAGCGCCCCTGAATGTAACGCCCGCACAAAAAAGCAAAATTGAGCGAAGAATCTGCAGCTTTATTTTTTTGTCTGAAGGATATTCCCCGATGCCCTTTGGAAAAAGAAGAGTGCAACAAAAAGAAAAAAATGGAACATATAACGTCCCCACACCACCATCAACAACGGAAGTTCACTGCTTAGATGCTACGCTGCTGCATCCAAAGAAGAAAAGCAGACCGTCATAGAGATCATATAAACGATCCCATACAACGGCTTTTCTGTAGGAGTCGCATCAGTATTTCCATTAAACATTTGGGGGAATTTGTCCTTTTGAATTCAGTAATCATTTTGAAGGGTCTGGATCTCTATCAGAGCCTGCATCAGAGGTCAATGGATACCCCACTACGCTCCCATATAAATTCGTCACTATTTTCCAAGGGGGTACATTATGGATTTTTTGATTTAGGCTGATTTTTTCTCTTTGCCAATGGGGCAAACATTGACACACATTCCGCAAACTCTGACCCCGGTTATTTCTTTCTCCAGGTGCTTGCGATAACCGATGCACCGCTGGATGTTGAAACGGGATTCCCGCGGTTCGGAAGGATCAAAGGACCTGCCCGTGAAGGCATTGGGCGGACAACCTTCAACACAGCTTCGACAATCACCGCACCCATTGGTTAAAGGAAGGCCGGCTTTCATGGGGGCATCAGTTAAAACGGTCACCCATCGGACACGTGGACCGATTTCCGGTGTAATCAGCATGCAGCTCGGTCCTATCCAACCCAAACCGGCCAGATTCGCAGCCAGCTTATGGGAAAAAAGGCCTCGAATGTTTTTTGTGTCGGCTCTATCCGAAGCAGGAACCAGAAGAGATTTAAAGTCATGTTCGTTCAACGTGGCGCTGAGTCGCAATGCGATCCGATCCAGGCTTTGGTTGACCGTGTAATACAAGTAGTCATAGGTCCTGGCAATTATGGCCTCCTTGTGCCGGGGAAGTTGGCCCACGATTCGGTCACTCATCGCTATCCCTACTGAAAGTGCACGGGGAAATGCGTTTAAAAATTCCCCACCCTGTTCCAAAATGGCTTCTTTTGCCACGGCTAAATCTGCCACCCCGAAAAACCGGGCACCCATGTCCATCGCTTTATGCTCAAGAATATTTTTAAGTTTCATAATTGGTTTTGTCTTCATTTTTCCGGGAATAGATACAGAATTTAAGTTTAGGGAAGGGACACGGAGCATCCAATCTCGCCTGCCGTGGTATGAAATCACCCCCCATTAAAATCGATCATGTATTCCCTTTATTCATCTCTATCAGATAATACATTTATCATAGTTATTCTATAAATTCAACAATATCCCCCTATCCTATTAAACCGTTTTCCCATTTTGTTATTGCTCATTAGGACTATATATTGCATCAGATGATTATCCGTATAGCGGATTGTTTTATTGTTGATTTGAAGCTATGAATTGCTTAGAAGTATCTAATTATCGCTACATCATTAGGGGATTTATATTATTTTATTCCACGCAGGGAGGATGTCATGACAAGAAAATGGGTTTTTGTGTTCATGATGGGTGCCATCTTAGCAAGTGGTGTATTTTCATAAACCGTATACAGGGAAATTACGAGATCTAGTGCACCCAGGACATGATCGTTTTAGATGCGGACGGCAGTGTGTTATTGAACAAAGAAGGTGCCTTAAATTTTCGGCACAGTGGCCGTACCGGTTTTGGATCTGTATGCGACAGATACTCTCAGCGTTGAATGATAAGAATCCCCTGTTTGAGATCGTAGTAAGGACAAAGTCGGGCTTGTGTGCCGTAAAAGGACGGATATCAAGCAGCAGTCAAACTGTGGCAGCAGACGACTTGGATTCAGATACCGGATACCGGTCATAATGTCAAGAAGGCATTTTTCTGTAGACAGGCTGCAATGTTGGGATTATTGTAATTCTTTCGCAACGAACCAATACGCAGAAACTGCACAAAGTTTCGTATTTTCAGTTTAGGAAAAATCTATATTAAAAAACTGAGTTGTACGAAACTCAATATTTTTTTTGAATATTCAATAGGATATGCTATTGGAAAGAGCGAGGTTATTACAATGAGGCGATCAGCTAGAACCGGTACCTATAAAGTAATCACCGTGCACCAGAAAAATTTCTTTTCACCCTATGCCTGATGCGACTTTCCTTAAAATATCAGGCGCGAAACTTGATTTCATTTTTTCTAAAAGCTGAAATTCTTCTGTAGCGAATCAATATCTAATGTTATAAGGAAAAAATAACAATGAAAACAGTATTAAATCTTTTGATCGCAACTTCACTTCTTATCGCAACTACAGTCTATTCTGACACAATTAAGAAAATACTTTTTGAGACTATCGATAGAGGTGCAGGTTCTAAATATGAAAAAAATAATAAACAACATCTTATAGAAATTTATAAACAACATGATTGGAAAATATTCTGGGGTCAGCATACAAATGGGACTTTCCCTTCGCCCAAATTGCCTGAAGTCGATTTTCAAAACTATTTCATTGTTATAGCTATCGACGAAATAAGAAGTAGCGGTGGATATACGCTTGAAGTAAAAGAAATTACAATTGATACGGCTCTTGAGAATAGGCCTTTTAGAATAACACTCCAAGCTGAACAACCGGGGTCAGCGAGCACAACAACAAACGCCTTAACGCGACCATATCATATTGTTAGGATAAAGAAATAAAAAACCTTATATAGTGCCTGAACGAAAAGTCTTGATTTTTATTTGGCGGTGCTCGCAAAAATTAAAATTCGCAAAGTCAACAGTGTCCCCACAGTTGGTCGATAGTATGCACAACGATGAAAATGGTAGTCTTTTTGCGATTTTCAGCAACACTTCTCCTCTAGTCACCTTGTTTTTATTATATCAGAGCCGATCTACTATGCTGCTTTACGACGCTTTCACTTCAACTCTTGCTGTTGAATTAGATGGCCCATTATCTGTATGTTTCGCGCTAAAACCGTTAACGCCACGTAGCGCTTAAATCCATGAAGTCCGTGATCCAGACAACGGTCTAATCCATGATTTTCCAAAGCATTTATCGAAGATTCAACTGCTGAATGCTTACGCCTGGCTTCAACAAATTCTTCCGACTGCTCTATCTTTTGCTCTGTTGTTGATAATCGTCCTTTTTTCGGTAAAATCACCAATCCAGTATCTTTGGCACCTTGAGCAATTGCAACCGCCACTTTATCATCTGTCTGCCGCTCCATTACCAGGTGATGAAGAGTGAAACCATAGTGATCTTTTAGCACACAAACTTCTAATCCTAATTCTTGCGGTACTCCGGCTTTGCCCTTGTTGACCCACTCGGTATGGGGTTCAAATATTGAGCAAACCTTCTCTTGGTGCGGTATTTTCTCATCTAAAACAATTCTGCTTCAAATCTGATCATTCTGTCGTTACGCATGATAAATATACTCCTCAACCGCGCTCAGTCTACAATCCTGGGACATCGATAATATCCCAAGCTCACGCAGGATTCGGATCGTCTCTTTTGCCCTTAATACAAATCCTTGACATACGTCGATGTAATTTTGATGAGCATTAATAATGAATTGATCTCTTGGCGCCTTTTTACCTTCATCCTTCGATGTAGAGCGGTTCAGGCTTTGAATTTTTCGCAGTATTCGTTTCACTTTCAATATGTGATGATGACTCTGTCGCCATTCACTGATGCCGATCTCCGCACAGATGCTCGCAATGAGGCTTATCATTTTTCGTATCGCATCAAAAAAGCAGGTTTGTGTCGGTCGGATACAGAATTTCAATGCAAGCAAAAAATGCGTTGTTCTAGAAAATCTTCGTGTCGTTTTATGCGAAATTGTAGTGTAATATCAATATCTTAATAATTACCATTCAGACACTAAACAGGTGAAAAGTAAACGCGAGTCAAAGCATTTATTGACCTGAAATCGAGAAAGTTTTTCTTGGTTGAAAAACCTTTTTTAATAAAAAAAACAGGTAGGTTGCACAGAGTATCAAGTTTATTCCATTGGTGACACTGCGAACGAGTTTTGCGTTAGAGGTAGAAATAAAATAATCTATTTTGCCCCGATTCCTTTTTTCTTGACTCTAAAGGCACATTGCTTTATAATTTATTGAATATAAATGAAATTTTTCCCCCATCAAACCAAGGCAAGCAGAAATGAGAATCGTCTTGAATTGGATTTGGATCTTGCTGCTCCTTTTGTTCACGACACTTTTCCAAGCGTGCGCCTTCAACAAGAAAATGACTGTTGTGTCTGCGGCATCGCTCCTAGAAGAGGTCGCAAAGTCTTCATACAAACAATCCGAGCTTAGAGTAATCCAGAAAGGAATGCCGGCCTATCTAATGCTTATGGACGGAATGGTCGAGGCCTGGCCGAAAAACGAGCGCCTGCTGATCGCCGCCGCCCAGGGATACGCTTCCTACGCCTCTGCTTTTATTGAAGATCATGACAGAATCTATGCAAGAACATTATATGGCAAAGCCAAGGACTATGCCTTAAGATCTCTGGCCAGAAGAGGGTTTGAAAGAGCGAGCGAACGATCCTTTGACGATTTTGAAAAAGATTTGACCAATCTGAGAAAAAAAGATGTTCCCTACCTGTTCTGGGCAGCGGCAAACTGGGGGAACTGGATCGGTCTGAACCTCAATTCCATGGAGGCGATGGCCCAACTCCCCCGGGTAGAACTGATGATGAGACGCGCCCTGGAGCTGGATGAAAGATTTTACTATGGTGGGCCGCATCTCTTCATGGGCATCTGGTATGCGTCGAGACCCAAGATCGGCGGAGGGAATCTAAAATTGGCTCAAAACCACTTTATAAGAGCCATGGAACTGGGAGAAGGGAAGTTTTTAATGGCTCATGTTTCTTATGCCTATCATTACGCTCGAAGAGCTTTTGACAAAGATCTTTTTACCTCCACCTTAAGTCAGGTTATAGAAACGCCTGCCGATACTTTACCTGAACTGACTCTTTTGAATACCGTAGCCCACCAAAAAGCAAAAAAATTGCTAAACAACGTGGAAAAATATTTTTAACAGGAGCAAGTATGATGAGAAGAGCAGCATTCCTCAAAATGATCGGCTTGAGCCTTTTTGTTTTGATTTTTGCGGCCCCAGCCGTCATCGGGGCTGGAAAGGGTGTCGTTATTAAAATGGCCACCCTGGCGCCGGAGGGAAGTGCCTGGATGCAAATTTTTAATGAATTCAATGCCGAGATAAAGAAAAAAACCGATGGCAACATTCGGTTTAGATTGTATCCGGGTGGCGTCCTGGGAGATGAAACAGACATGCTCAGAAAAATGGTTATCGGTCAGATTCAAGGGGCGGCCCTCTCAGCACCCGGGTTATCAGGTCTGAATAGAGATATGGAGGTATTTCAAATCCCTTTCCTTTTCCAAACCTACGATGAAGTCGACCATGTGTTGAAAAAAATGAGTGGATTCTTTAAAAAGGGTTTTGAAAAAAAAGGATATGTTCTGTTGGGATGGTCCGAGGGTGGCTTTGTTCGGCTGATGTCTACCACCCCCATCTCCTCTATCGATGACCTGAAAAAAGCCAAGGTTTGGACCTGGGAAGCAGCGCCGATGGCCGAGGCAATCTTTGATGCGACCGGGGTTTCAGCCATTCCCCTATCTGTCCCCGATGTTCTTGTCGGCCTTCAAACCGGACTGGTAGACGTGGTTTATGCGCCGCCGGCAGGCGCCATCTCCCTACAGTGGTTCACCAAGGTACGATATTTAACCGATGTTCCGTTGATTTATCTGGCAGGTGGCATTCTCGTGAAAAAAAATATTTTTGAACGGATATCCAAGAGATACCAGAACACTCTAATGGAACTCCTTCAACAATACATGGTAAAAATGAAAGAAGTGATACGAAACGAAAATCGCGAGGCCATCAGGGTAATGGCGAACCATGGGATAAAAATCGTCCACCCATCCGATGAACAGACCGTAAAATTTAAACAGATTGCAAAAAAAGCGATAGAGCAGTTGAATGACACTAGATTTTCCAAGGCAGTTTTGGAACAGATATACACCCATCTGGAAGAACATCGAAAGGAAAAAAAATGATGGATCGATGGGACCGGTTTGATAAAATAATCAGCCAGGTCGAGCAATTCGTACTGTCTTTTTTTCTGGCAGTTCTGATCTTGGTGACATTTTCACAAATCGTATTGAGGAATTTCTGGGAAACCGGTCTCTCCTGGGGCGATCCACTCGCTAGATATCTGGTACTCTGGATCGGGTTTATCGGCGCTGCATTGGCCACCAAAGAAAACAAACATATCAGCATCGATCTTTTGTCCCAGTGGGTGAGCAGCGTCGGGAATACCCTGATCAAGCTAATCAATCATTTATTTTCGACTTTTATATCCGGGCTGTTGGCCTTTGCAGCTTTCCGTTTCACACAAAACGAGGCTTTATTTGGAGGCGCCTCCGTTTTTGGGATTCCTGCTTGGATACCTCTAATAATCCTCCCCATCGCCTTTGGATTGATGACATTGAGATTTGGTTTCCGATTTTTGAAAATATTTTTCACTATCTTGTTCACCGGCGCAAATCAAGACGATACAAAAAATAGATGAGTCTCTTTATCACAGCGATTATCATCCTCATCCCCCTTTTATTCGGCACACCTATTTTTGTGGTCATTTCCGGCCTGGCCCTCTATCTGTTTTTCTTCGCCCAGATTGATCTATCGGCCATCATCATCGAGATGCACCGAATGGCCACCACCTCGATGCTTGTTGCCATCCCCCTGTTTACGTTTGCCGGATATCTTGTATCGGAAAGCGGGGCACCCAAAAGATTAATCCGACTCTCAAATGCGATTCTGGGTTGGCTTCCGGGGGGCCTCTCTATCATCGCGCTTATCACGTGTGCGATCTTTACCGCTTTGACCGGGGCAACCGGTCTTACCATCATCGCCATTGGCGGAATCCTACTACCTGCGATGATAGAGGGTAAGTATCCGGAGAGCCTCTCTCTCGGGTTGTTGACCACTTCAGGAACGCTCGGGCTTCTTTTCCCGCCGAGTCTCCCTCTGATTATCTATGCGGTTGTAGCTAAGGTCAGAATCGATCAACTGTTCATTGCCGGCATCCTCCCCGGAACTCTGCTGGTACTCATGCTCTCTTTATTCAGTATTCACAGATCGGTTCGCGCCGATGTTCCAAAAACTCAGTTTCGCCTAGGGGAGGTTTTTATGGCTTTAAGAGAATCCCTTTGGGAGCTACCCCTCCCCTTTATATTATTGGGTGGGATTTACACTGGATACTTCGCCGTCAGCGAAGCCTCCGCCATTACGGTAGTCTATATTATCATGGTTGAAGTGGTCATCTACCGGGATGTCAAATGGCGGGAATTGCCCGAAATCATGAAAAAAAGCATGGTGTTGGTGGGGGTTATCCTGATTATTCTCGGGGCTGCAATGGGTCTAACGAATTATTTGATCGATGCGGAAATACCGATGAAGATATTAGATTTTATTAGGGCGCATATTGAAAATCGATTTTTTTTCCTGATTGTGTTGAACTTATTTCTCCTGGCCGTCGGATGTACAATGGGTATATTCTCTTCTTTGGTCGTCGTCATCCCTCTCATCACACCAATTGCAGCGGTTTACGGCATCCATCCGGTTCACCTCGGGATTATTTTCCTCACCAATTTAGAGATAGGTGCCTCCATACCTCCCTTGGGGATCAATCTCTTCATTTCCAGTATTCGTTTTGAAAGACCGGTGTTGGAACTATATTTGGCTTCTCTCCCTTTTATCGTTATCCTTTTGATTGGCTTGACCCTGATCACCTATCTTCCCTGGATCAGCCTTGTTCTAATAAGATAAGTTTGAACTCACCCATCTTTGCAACCCACCATTTTCCCTATTGTAAATCTTTATTACTGCTTACTCTATACGTTTTCCATCCTCAAACTGTCCTTTATATTCAACACCATCTGCTTTGGTATACGTTCCCAGACCATCAAATTTCCCACCTTTGAATTGTCCGGCATAATTGACGCCATCGGTTTGAGCATAAACACCGTGAGTGTTGACGATAAAAATAGAGAGTGCTAAAAATAATAAAGATTTTAATGCGTTCATCTTAAATTTCCCGTTTAATTTTTTGCTTAAATTCTTTACAATCGGATTTATAACACTTCTCCAAAAGAAAGCAGTAATTCTTATGGCCCCAATATTTTGAATATCTTGATCAGGCAAGAGGATCGTATGGCCTTACACAGATCGTTAGATTTGATCTGAAAACGCAGTTTACTGGAGGAAACCAAAGATGGACAATAAAAGAAAGACCGCACTGGTTACCGGTGCGAGCAGCGGCATCGGCCGCAAGACAGCCATTAAGTTGGCCGAGAACGGTTTTCAAGTCATCGGTGCAGCCAGACGCATGGACCGGCTTGTTGAACTATCTGATCAGTTCAAGGGTATCATTCCAAAAAAAGTAGATCTTTCAATTCCAGAGGATACCGAAAGATTCTGCCAGGAGATTAAAGGGTTGTCGGAATCGGTTTCCGTGCTGATCAATAACGCAGGGTACAGCATCCGAGGGACGCTTGAGGACGTTTCCATTGAAGCTGCCAGACGCATCTTTGAGGTTAATTTTTTCTCACTGATCAGCGTCACCCGGGCCTGTCTACTCGGCATGCGTCGGCTCAGAGAGGGTACAATTGTCAATCTCAGTTCCATCGTTGGAAAGTTTACGTTCCCCATGGGCGGTGTATATGCAGCGACCAAATATGCTGTGGAAGGGATCAGTGATGCCCTACGTATGGAGCTCCGACCCCTTGGCATAAGGGTTATCACCATCCGCCCGGGTGTTATTGCCACTGAATTCAACGAGGTGGCCACTGAAATGACAGGTGATCTGATGCCGATGACCGACCCCGATTATAAACCGATTTACGAGGCGGTGGGAACAGGCGTGGGAAAAATGTTTACAGGACTGACCATACCCGACCCGGATTTGATCGCAAACATCATCTTGGAGGTGGTTCTGTCGGAGTCTCCCAAATCAACCTACGCGGCCGGTCCATTCACGGACGAAATCTTATCAAAACGGTTTCTGCTGGATGATGATGCGTTCGACCGTTTCTGGACCGAGAAGATCGGAATAACAGAAATGAAGATAGAATAAGATCGAATTGACACCAACGGTCTAACAGAGGAGCCTCATTATATCCAAACGCTCGTCTTAAGCGAACCCCGGCGCCTTCGAGGGTGGGTTGACTTTTTAAAATGCGCTTGATATTTTTCGTCGATTCCATCTCATCCTCCGCGGTCATATCTTTCGTTGATTAGGTTTTATCCTTTTCCCCATTCTTTTATAATGCAACGCTATCAAAAAACCGGCCTTTACTTTCCTTATGTCCTAAATTAAGCCTGTTCAATATTAGGTGTTGAGGACATCGCGCCCATACACTACCC
>DCWS01000050.1 GCA_002328165.1 Desulfobacteraceae bacterium UBA2156
AAGCCGGTCAAAACCTTCTATGATGTCGTAGGAAACATAGTATCCTTTTGGAGCGAGCAGGACTTCTTCTTCCGATATGAACTCCGGCAGTTCCGTAGGTATCTTTAGTTCGTCCATCTCTTTCCCAAGAGCCTTGAATTTTACCAGCCACTTATCCCACAACTCGTCATAGTTTTGGAAAACAGGAAACACCCGAGCACCAAAACGCTCTGCCTTTGCGCCCTGAACTTCATCTGGAGGCGGTGCAATTGCACATATATAGAGATAACAACCTACCATGCGCTGGGCAATACCCTGGGCAGGAGGAATGCAGAAAACCCTGGTCGTATACTGAGAAAGTGAAATCTGCCACGCTTCCTGGAAAATGTGATCCAGGGGCGGCATCGCTTCCGGAGCATGGATCTTATCCTGAAACCAGAACTGATTCTTTTCCCATTCTTCCCTGTCGCTGGAAAAAAGTTGGTGTGAAGGATACATTTCCTCCCATCCTTCAAGTTCAGCCGGCACCTTGAAGTCATGAGGATCTGCGAATCTACTCGTTTTATCATTAGACATGGTTTCCTCCTTTATTTTTGTTAATATTCAAATCACGTTAAAAAATCTTTTTTAAACAAAATTATGATTAAAGAACTCAAAAAGTTTGGAATAATTGGAGCGCAGAATGTCGCAACCGGTCTATTTGAAACCGATCAGCCGGGTTCGCTCTTAACCTCATCGACGGTCCACGTGTAGAATTATTATATTTCACGCAAACCTCGTTTGTTTTCCCGGATTAGAAAACCGGGCGGGCTCATCATCACCCTTTGGTTCTTAATTCTTCACTACATTATTCAAACGCCAGTTTTCGTGTTCATCATTTCGGCATATACGACTTTTTCCATGACTTGCATCTCCGTCCGATGCTGCTCCGGCCATTGGAAGCAAATCGGTTCGACGGTTACTCCCGCCCAAGACTGGTCCTTGACCTCAGAAACGCTCATTTCCATCATGGATATGTGAAACGGAGCAGCTTCGATGCATTCCTTAATCTGCTTCGCCAGACCCTTGACAAGGAAGAGCAGATCTTCCGGCCCGACGATATGCAAAGCTGCTTTTGCATTTCTTTTCAAATTAGCCCGTGTCCCACTCCCATGGTCCACACCGAAGCGGACCCATTGAGCATCCGGTGCGGCAACCCTGGTGTATGCCGTGTTGGGAAAGCCACCGGCTCCGACGGTCAACAGCACGCCGGAATGCCTCTGCCCAGAGCATGCATCAATCTTCCAGGCAACTCAGACAAGGTGCTCCAGCAGATGGTTCACATCCGGCAAAATCAAATCCGGTTTCAACTCCTCTGGTGCATTTTCAGCTTCTTCCTGGGTAGTGCCTCCGGTAAGCACAAGCACCGTGTACAACCCCGCGACCTTACCCATGGCAATGTCCTGCTGCAGGCGATCACCGACCACTGCACCATTTTCCGCAGGTACTCCAAGGACTTTCATCGCCATGTTCCCGGACCACCTCGAGGGTTTTCCGGTCACCAGCGGTTCTTTGTCGGTGGCATAAGCCACTGCCTTAATCATCGGTCCGGATGCCGGAACGAAACCGTCAGCCACAGGGATTTTTTGATCATAATTGGTGGCAATGAAATCCGCTCCGTTCCAGATCGCCTTGCAGGCAAGAATCAGCCGCTGCTGATTGAAATCCGGGTCCTTGCCCATTACCACTACCTCGGCTTCGTCCATCTGCTCATGCTCCAACAGGCACAGTCCCTGTTCACACAGGGCCTCTATCAAACCGGGACCGCCAAACGCCAGGATTTTGCTGTCAGGATGCAGTTCGCGGATCGTCCTGGCTGCGATGATAGCCGAAGTGAGGACTTCCTCTTCACTCGCAGGAATGCCCATTCCGGTCAATTTCTCGGCCAGAAAAGCAACAGTGTTCTGATTGTCGTTGGTGAGAAACGCAAAGCGGATGTCACGCCGGCGCAGTTCGGCCATTGTTTCCGGAACTCCTTCAATGGCCCGGTTGCCCCGCGCCACGCAGCCGTCAATGTCGAAGACGATTCCTTTGATTTGCCGCTCCACGTAACCTCTTATTTTGACGGGGTTGCAGATTCATCAGGATTACGAATGAGTGATAGTGGCGGTAAAGAATTTTCACCTCAAAAAATCTTGTTCACTCCTTAATCCTGTCAGATTTTTCAGAGTCCTAACTCAGACCAACGTGCCTTCACCCTTTCCACCACTTCCGTATCAAGTTCGATAGGAATCGGTTTTTCCTTCCACTCATACGGAATGGTGGCATCCATGAGCAGGCGCCCTGTAATTTCCCGTGCACTGATCGGCAGCGAAGGATCCAGAGGCGTCGAGCGACCTCGCTGGATAACCTGGCTCCGGTTGGGCTGGAACCTGAAACTGAGTGCATACATCACCCGGGGAATGTCCCAAGGATCGATATCCTCGTCCACTACGATCACTGTTTTGAGACCGTAGGCCCCCATTTCGGTTGAAATCGCCGCAGTCAGTACCTGGTTTACATGTCCCGGATACATCTGTTTCATGGAAATGATCGCCAGGAACCTTCCTGATCCTTCCGGGGGACAGTAACAGGACTTGAGTCCCGGGATTTTCATCGCATTCAACTGCTGCCAGAGGGTAGCGCCATAGGACAGGGCCATCGTCATGTGAGTGTCGGTGACGGCACGTCCAACTGTGGTCCCCCAATGAATCGGGTTGTTTCGGTGTGTGATGCCGGTGACCTGAATGAAGTTTCTAGGATCCGTCCCCACTCCGGAATAGTATCCGGTGTATTCGCCGAAGGGACCTTCCTCGTAAAACACCTCCGGATCGACAAAGCCCTCGACTACGCATTCAGCCGTGGCGGGCACAGGCAGGTCAACCGTTTCTCCCTTGATTACATCCACCGGTTGACCACGAAGAGCGCCGGCAACGTCATACTCCGAGACAAACGCGGAAACACGGGAGGCGCCAAGAATGAACAGCAGTGGATCGCATCCGCAAATGGAAGCCACCTGCATTTTTTCGCCTCTTGCCTGATACTTTTTGAGCATGATGTCAGCGTGCTTGCCCTTGATGAACATCGTTCCGATCTTGTCTTTTTCGAACAACTGGCTGCGGTAGGTCCCCAGGTTGACCCATCCCG
The DNA here is from genome assembly GCA_002328165.1 of Desulfobacteraceae bacterium UBA2156. Classification (GTDB taxonomy): domain Bacteria; phylum Desulfobacterota; class Desulfobacteria; order Desulfobacterales; family UBA2156; genus UBA2156. The sequence continues at coordinate 3,145 of DCWS01000050.1, forward strand.
AATCAGGATCTTTGGTAACGATGAAGTGGGCGGTTCCGTAAAACGGCCCGCCGTCCTGGGGGTAGTAGTGTGGTACGGGAAACCGGGTCAGATCAATATCATCACCAAGCAGGATGTTTTCCTTGCAGGGCGCAGAATCGACCCAGTTAGGAGGAACGAGATTGTCACCCCGTTTAGCCCAGGAATCATATAGGTCAAACAAGGACGATTCCCTGGGCTGGTCCATGATGAAGGCAAGACGTTCCGTCGTGGTGCAGACACTGGTGATAACCGGTGTTTCGTAACCCTTAACGTTTTCAAAAAGCAGGGCAGGTCCGCTTTCTTCCTCATTGAGCTTGGCAATGTGTGAAAGTTCAAGGTATGGATTAACTTCCGCGCTAATCCGCTTGACCAGCCCAAGTTTTTCTCCCTTTGAGATAAATTCTCTCATGTCTTTCATGCAATTACTCCTCACAATTAGAAAATGTTCTCCCGTATTTCTGTTAAACTCGGAGGCAGATCCCCCAGCGTTCCATACGCCGGGTTCAGATAACAAATGCCCTCTTAAACGGGCATCCCCAGGCGACTAGAAATTTCTCCTACAGCGGAAAGACCTCCTCGAATAGCCGTGTCCTTGTCGGATTCACACAGTCGGCTCGCAAACCCGACAACGGTAAGTGCAGCCCTTAGGCCCCCTGGATAAAAAATCGGGGCGCTGAAAGCCCAGACTCCCTCAAGAAATTCTTCCTCAAAATTCAGTGTGTAACTCTCCTTCCTGACCTGAACCAGGGATTCCCGGTAGAGGTCCAGATCGACGATTGAATTAACAGTGAACTGTTTTAGCCCCGAAGATTCGAGTAGACTGTCCACTTTGGTCGTCGGCAAACCCCAAAGCACTTGGATGACGATGGAAAACATAGGATAGTTTTGACGTGTCACACGCAACTCTAACCATGGGTGGTATAATATATAGGAAAATCAAAACGAGTCAAGAGAAAATTTTCGCGGCTCCAATGGCATCTAGCGGAGGGTTAACGGATTTGATTTTACGGTGTTTGGTTTTTTGGTTTTGTTTTCGGTGCGGACGTTCACGTTGATCCGAACCGAAGCCGGACATAAGGCTTGGCAGGCTCTGCTTGAGTCTGGTTGGGTTTTATCCAGGTTCTCACCAGCCAGGCTAAGAAACCAGGATAGAGAAATCCGGTCCGGGACACCCGTACAGTTCCAACATTCAGGCCTGTGCGGTAAAACCTTCACCGCACAGGCCCTGACTTGACCAAAGCGATATGCTATTACATATGCGCTAGGCCCCGGGCGAGGGGCCGTCCGGCATTGAAAGGGGAACCCCTTGAAAAACCACCTGGGCCATAACACCGAACATGGGGTGGGGGGTCAGTTGTGTTTTCACATCCAGGACGGCCGGCTTTCCGGAAGTGAATGCTCTCTCCAAGGCCGGACTTATGTCACTCGTTCTTTTCACTCGCTCCCCGTAGCAGCCAAAACCCTTGGCAATCTCGGCATAGTCTGCCGAAGAAAAGTCCTGATCAATGCCCTCGAGAGCATTTTCTCCATACAGAGCCAGTTGGCCGGCCTTGCACATTCCCCAACCGCCGTCATTGTTGATTACATGAACCACGGGGAGTTTGTGTCGTACGGCTGTGTCCAATTCCTGCAGGGTCAGCCCAAAGGCGCCATCCCCACAAAAGTTCAACACTGGACGATCGGGAAAGGCAAGTTTGAAGGCATTGGCAAAGGGCTGCCCGCAACCCAGGTGGCCTCCGCCCGCAAAAAAGAATCTCCGACGAGGTTTATGGGCGTTTAGATATGTGAACCCCCAGTGGAAAACCATGCCGCCGTCAATGGTCACCATGGCCTCTTTATCAGTCAAGTACTCCCCTACTTCCCTGGCGAGTCTGGCCATGGTTATCGGACCGGTTTCCCCGCCAAGCATTGGTTCCAGGCTGGTCAGGTACTGCTTGTAAGTCGTCACAAGACCTGCCGTCCATTTATCATCCGCCTTTCCTTTTCCACCATTTTCCTTTAATGCAACGAGCAAGTCGGCCAGCACTGCCTTAGCATCCCCGGTAATGCCGATTTCAATAGGAACCTTTTTACCAAGCTGGGTCGGGTCTATGTCTATCTGGACGATCTTTTGTTGGGATCGGGCCGGCATCACAGGCGGTTGGCCGAGTCCAAGCCATGATGAGAAATGACAGCCCACTGCTACAATGACGTCCGCTTCCTGCAGCGCCTGCAGCACGGCATTCCCGCCCAGCCAGCCGCCATCGCCGAAAAATCCTGTGTTATGCGCGGAAACGGCTCCGGAACCCATGGGGGTGGTAGTGGCGGCCGCACCTAAAAAATCAGCCGAGCTCTGAAACTCCTCCCAGGCCTCCGAGGCGATCACACCTCCTCCGGCCACCAAAAGAGGCCTTTCAGCATCAAGGAGAATTTGGGCCGCTTTGTCTATCTGCCCCTGGTCCCCTCTCAACCGGCCAATAGGACGATAGTTCTCGGGAACCGGCAAATCATCGAGCTCTCCCTTCTGTAACAATATATCCAGGGGGATATCCAAATGCACCGGACCCGGCCTCCCGGTCAAAGCTTCCCGGAAAGCCCTTTGGACCAGTTCGGGGATTCTCGACCACTGATGAACCGCCGCGTTCCATTTGGTGATGGGACTGTAATAGGAAAGGGTATCCATGTCCTCGAGCGCGCCTACAAACGGATAACTGAGAAACGTCTGTACATTGGCCGTGATGGCCAGAACCGGCGAACTGTCCGCATAGGCCTCATAGAGACCACTGGCCATGTTGGCGGCCCCCGAACCCACGGTTGAGCAGCATACTCCAATCTGGCCGGTAGCCCTGGCCCAGCCATCGGCCATGTGGGCCGCATTTTCCTCGTGCCTGGTCGAAAAAAAATCAATACCGTCCTCTAGGCGCAAGGCTTCCATCATCGCCACGAGGCCATGCCCGCTGATGCTAAAAACCTTTTGCACGCCCTCATTTTTGAGCGCTTTTACCAGCACTTCCGCCCCTGTATACTCTCCCATTTTCTCGACTCCTTCCGTTTGTCCACATGGTTACATTGGATATTCACCTGTTCAGGTAGCCTGATTGCCTTATCACCACGTTGCAGTTAATTCCCCAGTAATATATAGGAAAATCAAAACGAGTCAAGAGAATATTTTCGCGGCTCCAAAGCATCACAATAATAGGAAAATCAAATTAGTCAAGAGAAAGTTTCTGGGCTTCAGCGGCGCATTTTGTTCGGTCACGGATTTGATATATGGGGAGATCTAGATTTGGATGCGATCCGCCGTCGAACCCAGCTGTGAAAAGCGAATCCGGAGTGGTTCAATCCTCTCTGAAACGACTGACATGGCTGGTCAGCGCGCAGTACTCAGTGCCGCCTTCAAAAGTCCAGCGCGGGAGGGTCGGGATACCAGGAGACTTCAGAGTATTGGAAGTTCGTATCACCAAAGTCGCAGGATAAGGGAACAGGATCGGTTGGCATCAGGGGCGGCACACGTGAGGTTTGTTCCCAGGCATGATAGTGGATTCGCTCGACGGACAAGGGCGCCCGACTCATGTACCGTGCCTGGCGTTCGATGGCTTCCCCGTCGGCGCCATTGATGGGCTTTCCTAAAAATATCAAGTGCAAAACTTGATTCTGGTGGTCAAGGGTGATTAGGCGCTATGTTGAATGGTATTCCACCACTGGAGGCTCGTGCTCTGCATGACCAATGATCACCCTCTTTAAACCGATCTTTTCAGCCCTTTTAAAGAGATATGCCGAAATCCTTCTCGCGCTCTCCAGAGCACCCGGCTGATCAGCCTTGTTGAGAAACAACAACCGATCTGCATGGGTGGGGGCTCCTTTCATAATCCCCTCTTTATGCAAGATAGCGGCGGCGGTCACCGATTCCGTAAGCGGTTCTCCCATGACCAGCCCCGTGATCGTTGAAAATAATCTGGGCCTGAAGACCGATCTGTTGTCAAGGGGCTTACCGATCGCATCCAACCCCACGACACCAATGACCATATTGGAACAGGCGGGAATCACCGGTTCGTCGGGGCCGGGCACTTTTATCGATCTTCCGTCCGCACCGTCCGCTTCTACCAGTATCCATCGAAACATCCCGGAATACCAGAGCTCGTCGACAAAATCGGGAGAAAACCCCGATACCTTTTTATTAGAACTGACCTGGCCGGCACCTGCTGAAAAGTGGCGGTGAACCTGAAAAATATCCCTTGCCTTGGAAAGAAGTTCCTTGGAAGAAACAGAAAAAATCACACCAGGAGATTGGTCCAGAGTGGGCATCCAGATCTTGGTTGTGGTGGTGGTTAAAACCGGCCCCCCTACCTTTGAAAGTTCTCGCGCAAGTCGAAACATCAAGCTTGTCTTTCCACCTGCGCCTGAAAAACTAACAACCCCCCTTCTATTCAAGGCCAGACCTTCCAAAAGAGATTGATGCGCAGATATGGAGGTGCACTCACTGTTTCGGTTCAAAGATTGACTCCGTTAAATCTTCTCAGAACAGCCTCTAAAAGGGAACCGGCGATTGCCCTCGCTTTATCGGAAATGGTGTAGCAGTATGTTTTATCCCCTCTGGGATCGATGTCTCCAATCTTTAGCCCTTTATTCACATGCGTATCTTTTCGGATCAATCCTCTGATTACACCTTCTACGCGGCCAACGACCTCTGCCTGCATCTTCCCGTCATCCACTTCCCCAATGCTATCACCGTGTTCAACCATATCCCCAATCTTTCGCGTGGTCCGAAAAATACCGCTTACCGGCGCCCGCATCACGCGTTGGGCTGTAAATCCGCCGATGTTACCCGGGATTCCGGTATTCGGCTCGGCACTTCCATGGGTAATAATTCTCCCCAAGTGGTGCCCTCGGTTGGTCTCAATCACCATATTAACATCATTTTCCGCGACGAACCCCGGGCCCAGACCGATGACCAATGGTGCTTCTTTCATGCGGGTGCCTAGATTTTTTTTTGCCAAAATGGCATCCACAACCACATGCGGCTGGACCCACTCAATGACTCGCCAATCGGGATCAACGACAACAACGATTTTTCCGTTTCCCCAAGCGCGTTGAAATATCCTGTTCCGATTTCTATCACGGGTCATCTTATCGTCGTTCATAGAGTCATTTTCCCGACCCACAAAATTTAATTCAGAGATGGCCTCAACTCCTTCTACAGCTTTACGCCCTTCGTAGATTGCATCACAAAAGGAAACACCACGGCGAACGGCAATGGGATGGCGCACTTCCATCATGAAAATTTTACGAATATTCGCCATGTAGAGACGGCATGCGATTGCACTGGCCATCTCACCGGCACCTTTAATCCCGATAATCAGTTGATGAACTGAAGACATTTTTCAAAAATTTCCGCCTCAGTCGAGAAAAATCAATGAATACATTTTCTTCCCACAACAGTTCATTGGTTTTTCGATTCCACATTTAAAACCAAACACAACACGATTGCTGTCATCTCAGGTTTGTGGTATCTTGTCAAACAAATCGATCATCGGCCTACCTTCGTTCAAATAAAACAGGTCATCCAAAATCAACGTGAAATTTAAATAAAACGCCATGTCGATTTGAAATGTAAGCTGCGGGCCAAAATTTAAAAATCCTTAAAAACGAAATGGAGATGAACGATGGCGAAAAAACTCTGGCAACCATCCAAAGAACGGAGAACGCAATCAAACATGTATCGGTTCATGAACTTCATCAATAAAAGGCACGGCCGGGACTTTGAAGAATACGAGCCGTTCCACCAGTGGTCGATTGAAAACATCCCCGATTTTTGGGCTGCCATGTGGGAATTTGCGGGAATTATTGCTTCAACGCCCTATTCGAAAGTTGTCGATGACTTGAACAAGATGCCCGGGGCCAGGTGGTTTATCGACGCCCGGCTCAATTTTGCTGAAAACCTGTTGCGGCATCGGGATGATCAAATCGCCCTAACTTTCAAGGGTGAGGCCCGGGATTCTGTTCGAATGACCTACCGCCAGCTTTATTCAGAGGTCGCCCGTGTCGCCATTTCTCTAAAAGAAGCCGGGGTTTTGGTGGGTGACCGGGTAGTGGGTTTTATGCCCAATATGCCTCAATCCATCATTGCCATGCTGGCAGCAGCCAGCATCGGCGCAACCTGGTCCTCCTGTTCGCCTGATTTCGGTATCAAAGGTGTCCTCGACCGGTTCGGCCAGATTAAACCGAAAATCCTGTTCACGGCCGACGGGTATTTTTTTAAAGGTAAAGAAATCGATTCGCTGGAGCGGATTTCAAAGATCTCAAAAGAACTCCCTTCCATCGAAAAGGTGATCGTGGTACCGTATACTCAGCAGAACCCAGATTTAAGACACATCCCCGATGCCATTAATTACGCAGATTTTTTAACCCCTGAACCTGACCCGGAGATTAACTTCGAACAACTGCCCTTTGATCACCCACTCTATATCATGTACTCTTCCGGCACGACCGGCCTGCCCAAGTGCATGGTGCAAAGCGCCGGAGGTATCTTAATTCACCACATAAAAGAGCTGATGCTCCACACCGATCTCAAGCGTGAAGATACTATTTTTTATTTTACCACCTGCGGATGGATGATGTGGAATTGGCTGACCAGCTCCCTTTCAGTCGGAGCTACGCTGGTTTTATATGACGGCAACCCGTTTTACCCACATCCGGACGTCCTTTGGAAAATGGCCCAGGATGAAAAAATCACTGTTTTCGGAACAAGCGCTGGATATATCGCAGCACTTCAAAACACAGAGATAAAACCGGACGATCTGTATGATCTGACATCTCTTAGGTCTGTACTCTCCACCGGCTCGCCGCTTTCCGTCGAAGGGTTTGAGTTTATCTACCGGGAAGTCAAGGCAGACCTGCAGCTGGCTTCCATCGCCGGTGGCACGGATCTAAACGGCTGCTTCGGGCTCGGTAATCCCTTGGGCCCGGTATATGCCGGTGAATTGCAGTGCCGGGGGTTGGGCATGAACGTGCACGCCTTTAACGAGGAGGGCAAATCGGTTATCAACCAAAAAGGAGAACTGGTGTGCACTACACCGTTTCCGTCCATGCCGATATATTTCTGGGATGACCCTGACGGTAAAAAATACCATGCAGCTTATTTTGATGTCTACCCAAACATCTGGCGCCATGGGGACTTTATAAAAATAAGCGAACACGGTGGAATGGTTATGTACGGCAGATCGGATACAACATTAAATCCGGGTGGAGTCCGGATCGGCACGTCAGAAATTTATCGCCAGATAGAGCAGATGGAAGAAATTGAAGACAGCGTGGTGGTTAGTCAAAACTGGAAAAATGATGTCCGTGTTATTCTTTTTGTAAAGCTTCCGGACCGGGTCGAATTGACCGAGGAATTGAAACAAAAAATCGTATCAAACATCCGCAGCAATATATCACCCCGACATGTGCCGGCCAAAATTTTAAGTGTGCCGGACATCCCGTACACCCTGAACATGAAAAAGGTCGAACTGGCGGTTAAAAAAATAATCGAAAACCAACCGGTACTCAATAAAGATGCTCTGATCAATCCGGAAGCACTCGATTTCTATGCCGGACTGAAAGAACTCCAGGAAGGGTAAAGGAGAATCCAAAAGGGATTTCGACACCGGTTCGAACTGAATTATATGCCAAAAGAAAAAAGAACCGCCGGAATTATTCTAGCAGCCGGGCAATCCACCCGGATCGACAGGTTCAAACAACTCATTAAACTAGAAGGAAAATATATGCTTGAATGGGTAGTGGACGCCGCGTTGGAATCACGTCTGGCCCACGTTATTTTGGTGTTGGGTCACCATTTTGAGAAAATTCAAAAGGTGTTGAATAAAAAGATCCGCCACCCCCGAATAGAGGTCGTCATTAATCCCCAGTACCCCATGGGGCTGAGCCGATCGCTCCGTCGCGGCCTTTTAGCGTCCAAGGGATCATTTCCTTCGGTGATGTTTCTCCTTGGTGACCAGCCGATGCTTGACGCCAAAACGATCAACTTGTTATTGGATCGGTTCTGGAATTCGGAAAAGGAAATCTGTGTCCCGGTCTGCCGGGGAAAAAGAGGAAACCCCACTGTTTTTAGCCATAAGTATTATGACCAATTGCTACAGATCAAAGGAGATATCGGTGCAAGAAAAATACTGGAAAAATATGCTTCCCATATAATTCGTGTCGAGGTTGATCACCCCCTTGACTTTCTGGATATCGATACGGAAGTGGACCTCAAATCTCTACGAAACATGCTCAAATAAATTGCTTCCATAAAAGGACGATTTGAAAACAAACAATAGAATTTACTTTTTTAATAAATTACGTTTCATGTACACAGTCATCTTTCCCCAAGGGGATAGGGTTTGTTTTATTTTAAAATATGTCTTGATTCCGACGAAAACTGCATTTTATACATAAAACTCTCTATTTTGAGAAAGGAGCAGCATGATGAGTGCAACAAATAAATCGGCTAGCCTGTGGGCAGATCACCAAGAATTTCTATTTCCCTGCATCAAGCCTTATTACGACGAGCCTCTTGCCATCGTGGAAGCCAACGGGGTGAAGGTCATCGATGCGGAAGGGGTTGAATATCTTGATCTGTTCGCAGGCATTCTCACCACATCCATTGGACACTGCCATCCGGCCGTTGTCGAAAGGGTCTCGACGCAGATCAAAAAGCTGGGGCATACCTCCACCCTTTACCTGACTGAAAATCAGATCAATGTCGCACGCCAATTGGCAACGATTGCCCCGGGAGGGCTTAAGAGCTGCTTCTTCACCAATAGCGGAACCGAAGCTGTGGAGACAGCGGTGATCCTGGCGCAGTGCTATACAGGGCATCAGGAAATTGTTGTCCTGCGCCAAGGCTATTCCGGGCGAAGCATTATGGCCTCAAACATGACAGCCCACGCGCCCTGGCGGCCGGTGACGAGCTCGGTGTCCGGTATCAAATTTGCGATTTGTCCTTACCCTTACCGCAGCCCGTTCGATCCTTCCGATGAAAATCTCGGGGGAAAATTTGCTCAAGACATTGAAGAGGTCATCCGAACAACAACCAATGGAAAGCCAGCCGCGTTTTTTGCTGAAACCATCCAAGGCGTCGGAGGGTTTGTGGTTCCTCCACCCGGATATTTTCAAAGGGCTGCTGAAATTATACGGAATTATGGCGGACTTTTTATCTGTGATGAAGTCCAGGCGGGTTTTGGTCGAACAGGAGACAAATGGTTCGGCATCGAGCATTGGGAAGTTGAGCCGGACATCATGGTGATGGCGAAAGGCATTGCCAACGGTGCGCCGGTAGGCGCAACCATCACCCGACCTGAAATTGCGAAAGCATGGACCGCAAAAACCATCTCAACGTTCGGCGGAAACCCAATCTCCATGGCGGCGGCGGAAGCTACCCTGGATGTGATGATGCAGGAAAATACACCGGCGCGTTCCGCAGAACGGGGACGACAGCTTCGCGCCGGCCTGGATGCACTCTGTCAAAAGTACCAGTGGATTGGTGAAGTCCGTGGAATGGGATTGATGCTGGGCATCGAACTGGTGGAGGACCGTGTAACAAAAAAACCCTCCCCCGAAAAAATCAAAGCGCTGGTTGAAGCTGCAAAAGAGGAAAAACTGCTCATCGGCGCCGGCGGATTGGACGGCCAGGTAATTCGGATAGGCCCCTCCATGCTGATTACTGAAACAGAAGTAGACGAAGCCCTTGAACGTTTCAGTCGCGCCTGTCAACGCGTCCAGGAAGGCTTATAATAGAGTGTGTACACAGCTATGTAGAAGAGAGAGATAAACAATGTATAATAAAATCATGTGCCGTTAGATGTTTCTATGCTTGCCGAATGTGTTCTCCCGCATGTGGAAGCGTTCATCGAGGAATACCATGTGGGTAATATCGTTTTTGTGCGCATTGTCGAGCCAGCAGTAATATTTCACAGTGGAGAATATCCTATCAGCCCGGAGGTATTGAGGGAAAGCGAGTCAGCCAGCAAATCCGGTGAGCAAACGGCTCATTAATACGAAAACCGGGACCAAACCGGTCTTTAATAATAAATGTACATGGTTTGGGATCAGAGCCCATGCAAAACAATCGGTTTGCGTTTCAGGAATCAATTTTCCGAGCCGATTCAAAAAATTCTTGCGATCATAATCGGACTGAAAAATCTTTCCGCGTTCGATCCCCCTGACGATCACATGATACAGTGCACCTGGTGCATCTATTCTCGCTTTCCGTGGCATAATTCACACATGTCACATACAATCTTCAATGAAAAACATAAAATCATAGACGTCCCTATTATTGTTCGTTATTGTTCCCCTATTATTGTTCGCCAATTCGATCCCTGATTTATTTTATTTATCAAACGGTTGTCCGGCAGCTATAAACAGACAGGTAAAACGTTCTGCAATTTTTTTTGATTGGCAAGGTGCGTGCTTATTTAGTATATGTTTTGTTTTATCACCGGGAGGGAATATATGTCATTTTTAAAAATATTTTTCGGTAAAACAGCCGAAGATCTCGAACAAAAGGGCGATGAATTTACCGGCTTTGAACTCTGGGGCAAAGGTAAATTGATGTATGAAAGGGCTTTGGACAAGCTGGAAAAAGCATCACCGCCAAATATAGAATTGCAAACACGGCTTCAAAAAAAAATCCGCCAAACCAAGGAATCACTGTCGCACAATCATAAACAGAATGCAGAAGCGATGATAGAGGGCGGATATCATGAAGAGGCTTGGCCGACAGTTGAACTGGCCCTCGAGCTTACCGAAAATTTGGAGCTGAAAAAAGAACTTGAACGAATGCTTAAGGAGATCGAATATCACCAGGACAAAAAGATCGAAGCCGATTTACCTTCTTCCAATGAAGAAGAGGAAAAAACGGTCGAACCGGTATTCAATGAAGAAGGAGACGAATATTTTAAATCGTTGTGTGACACTTTGCCCGAAAAGGTTCAGAAAGCCTATTTGGGTTACGATGAAAATTTTAGAGCCGGTTATCTTGCATTAAATCGTGGTGATTTTAAAATAGCTGCAGACTACCTATCCCGCGCTTTGGAAGAAAATCTGTCTCCGGATAGCTATATCCCACTGGAGTTGGCCACCGCATATCTGAATCTGGAAAAACCACGTGAAGCGCAAAACCTGCTGGAATCTTTTCTTCAAAGCCATCCGGACGCTTTACCTGCATACCAGCTTTTATGTGAAATTTTCTGGGAAAAGAAACGCTTTGAAGAGGCTGAGGTCCTTTTATCATCCATACCCGAGGATTTGACGAAGTCCGTTGCTGTCAAAATATTAAGAGGCGAAACCCTTTTCCACGCCGGAAGCTATTCGGAGGCCAAATCATTTTATCGCGATTTTTTAAAAACCTACGGTTGGAATGAAACCGTAGCACGGGCTTTGGCAAAAACTCACGAAGCCCTGGCCGAACAGACCGACGCCCGTAACTTATATCGGGAGATTATGGAACACTGCCGCAGCTGCCATGCACACGTCGACCCGTTTATCAAGCAAAAGTATGTGGATCTTTGTATTGAGTCTGGTATGTATAATATGGAAATTTTAGAACTCTATCTGTCCCTGGCCCAAGATATCCCGGATAACGCAGCACATTATTATGAAAAGATCAGCCGGATCTATGCTGTTTTGGGCAATGAGAAGGAAGAGAGGCGATTTCGATCATTCGCAACAAAGGCCAGCGGTGAAAAGGCATAAAGGCAACGAAATGTCATTTGAACCTGATTTCAAACCACCTTCCGGTAGATACGTATCAACCCTGTGGTTTATCTTTGATAAAGGCAAACTCCTGACGAAGATTGAGGGGGGTAATTATCGTATTCCCGAAACATCCGATTTAGAAAAATATAGACTCTCGCCTATCAAAAAACAGTACTTCGGGACCCATGACCGGCATCTCTGCTATGCCGCCGAACTGGACCAAAACGATTCAGGAGCGAAGGGTTTTGAATTTAAAGACTTGCGTTCGCTTTTTGGCTTTATTGATGAGGATTTGATCTGGATTTCAGGTCGTGCCAATCATCTGGTATCCTGGAGTAAGGCCCACCAGTATTGCGGCAGCTGCGGCTATCGTACCCGAGATAAATCAGACGAGCGGGCTAAAATTTGCCCCCAGTGCGGGCTGATTAATTTTCCTCGGCTTTCGCCGGCCATCATTGTTGCCATCCTCAAAGAGAATAAGATTCTCCTCGCTCGAAATAAGCGATTTAAAATTCCATTTTACAGTGTTCTAGCCGGCTTCGTAGAGCCGGGTGAGACATTGGAAGAATGTGTCGAAAGAGAAGTTTTAGAGGAAGTTGGAATCATTGTAAAAAATATTCGCTATTTCGGCAGCCAGTCATGGCTGTTTCCGGATTCTTTGATGGTCGGTTTTGTGGCTGAGTACGCGAAAGGAGACATCACGGTCGATCGTTCGGAGATTGCCGATGCAGCCTGGTTTTCAAAAGACAATCTTCCGCTTATTCCCCCTAAAATTAGCATTGCCAGACAATTGATCGATGGTTTTATCGATAAACAATATTAAATAGTGCCCATCCACGGTTCGTACCTTAGATTTTACGAAGACTCGTCTTCTGAATGTCATTTATAGTCCTTTTAACTCTGTTAAATCACACCCTCATGTCTCAAAGATTCTAGGTTTCTTTGGGTATAGCGCAGCAGTTGACAGTAAAGTTCTTGGTTGTGTTCACCCAGCCGGCAGGCATCGACTTCGATTTTACCGGGTGTCCTAGAAAGTTTCACAGGAATCCCCGGAACCGGAACCTCACCTACGCCGGGGTATTGCATTTTGATCAACATTTCCCGGGCGATCAGATGCGGATCATTTGCCAATGTAGCGTTTCAAAGGGAAGTGGACAGACATAAGAAATAAATAAGAGACGGTTTTAGGATATAATAACGTCATAGCAAGGAGAGGCCAATGAAACCTAAAACCGATCGAAGTCCGGGATCTATTGTTAGAGAGATCAAACGGGAAACCCGCCGCAAATTTAATCCAGAGGAAAAAATCAGGATCATCTTAGAAGGTCTGAAGGGCGAAGAC
>DCWS01000038.1 GCA_002328165.1 Desulfobacteraceae bacterium UBA2156
TTATCCTCAGGATTTGGCATTCGAAGGTCCATACCGTAAATCTTATCTTTTTTAATTTGGAAGCGATTTGCTTCGATTCGGAGGAAACAATGACTTAATCCGGCCATTTCTAAAATTCGTTTGCTTAAATCCCATGTTCCACAACTCAGGATCACCATTCGATGGCCCCGCTCCTTTAATTGCCATAGAACCTGTCTATCCTTTTTTGGAATTTTCGCTGCAAGTGATGATGCAACCCGATCTAGAACGTCAATATCGATACCTCTTAAAAAATATACGTACGATTTTTTAAATATTTTACGAAGCCATTCTTTTTTGTCGCCGAAAATAACGATTTTTGCGATAAGCAGTTTGAAGAAAGAGGATATTTTCGGTGAGCGATTCGAAAGGATATCAAGCAATAGAGTTTGTTCGCTGTCATAGGGTTCTGATGGGATAAGGGTTCCGTCAAAATCCCAAATGATGTCATATTTTTTCATTTTGTTTTTCTTGAACCAGCGGATGGAAAACCCTGATTAAAATTGGGGGATGATGCTGCTAATGAAGATGAAACCAGAGAACTTTTAATATCGTTTCATGTCATCGATCACATATTCTAAAATCGTATCAAGGTTGGTTTTAGGCTCAAAACCGGTCAGCTCTTTTATTTTTTCAATACCGGGAACCCTTCTCATCATATCTTCAAAATCTTTCTCAAATGCCTCTTCATAGGGAATCATTTTAATCGATGATTGCGATCCGGTTTTTTTGATAATTTTTTCAGCGAGATCCAAAATAGTGATTTCTTCAGTGCCACCGATGTTAAAGACTTCTCCCGGTGCCGCACCATTTTCCATCAGAGCCGTGAGAGCCTGAACCACATCTTTGACATAAGTGAAAGTCCTTGACTGGGTGCCGCTGCCATAAACCGTGATCGGTTCATTGCTCAAGGCCTGTTGAATAAACCGTGGAATGACCATACCGTATGCACCCGTCTGTCTCGGGCCAACCGTATTAAATAGACGGGCAATAATCGTTTTTAATCCAACCGTACGAAAATAGGCAAGGGCAGAAAATTCATCCATCAATTTTGATGCTGCATAGCTCCATCGAAACTTACTGGAAGGCCCATAGATAATGTTGTCCGTTTCGAGGAGCGGCGCGTGGAGATGTTTACCATACACCTCGGACGATGATGTAATAAGCAGGTTTTTCTTGAACTTGGCGCATGTTTTAAGGACATTTTCGGTGCCCTGTATATTGATTTTAATCGATTTCATAGGGTTTTTCAGAATATAACGAACACCCACTGCCGCGGCCAGATGAAAAACAACATCACACGTGCCGGTGAGTTCAAGAAGCGGGCTGGTACTCAAAATCGTGTCAATATGAATGAAAATTCGATTTTTAAAAACTTCGTTTTCTTGAAGATGCTTGATATTGTTCAGGGTTCCGGTTGAAAGATCGTCGATGATATAAACCTCATCCCCTTTTTTAAGATATTCTTCAGCAAGGTGTGAACCGATAAATCCTGCACCGCCTGTGATGAGAACGCGCATAATCCTCCTTTTTGTTTCTTCGTATTATAACATCAAATTTTTAAATGCAGTTATCCACTCGGGGTAACAACTCTTTTAAAGAAAAACATAAAATCGAACCTTTGGATGAAAGCTTTCAATCTTTGCTTCATGACGAGTTGATAAAAAGGTCACTTATATGATAATTACAACTTAGGCAAACAGATTTTTTAAATAGTGAGCGGCTTGACACCCACAATACCTTCAGATGTTTAAAGATTCCTGCGCATTCGATTTCAGCATGGTAGAAAGCCTCAAACCGAATTGTGAATGCCTTGTTTTTTTAAAAATTGATAATGCTTGATATTTGCACCTGTTTTGAATTATGTGAAAAATGCTTCTACATAAGAAACAAGAACATTTAATGACCAATGCATCAATCCTTAGCGGGGGAGGGTATCCATGGTATCAGAAGGCTCCGATGATGTGAATCCCACCATAGATTATCCAGGGAAAGATCGAAGTCGCGGCAGGGATTTTTCATCTTATAAAGAAAATGAAAAAAGTAGAACCAGACTGTTCAAAATCCTTGAAAAAACGCCTTTAGGACTGCTTGCTGGGGTTATCTTTGCCTTAATTGTATTATTTGTTCTATTGTTCATCCCGGAATATAAAATGAAGATCGACATGGAGCAGGTGCAGACCCTTGAAACCAGATTGACGCATCTGGAAGAAGCGTTTGACAAATACCAGGGTGCGATAGAAAGAATTTCTCGTCTTGAATCCACGATGGGAAAAAAAGACCGGTTGGAAAAGCGGCTGAGCAGGGTAGAAGGATCTCTGTTGATGAAAATGAAACGTGTTGAAAAAAAAATAAATGAACTTGCCAAAAAAAAAGCAGAAACTGCTTCAAAACAGCCAACCAAACAGGCGGTCACCCCTGCAACTCAAAAAACGACAAAAAAGAAATATCACACGGTCCAAAAGGGTGAAACCATCTATAGTATCTGTCGCAAATATGGCCTGGAGAAGGAGGAGCTACGCCGTCTGAACAAACTTTCAGCCGGCGCCACCATTCATCCGGGGCAAAAGCTTATTTTAACGCCATAGAAAAGCTGTTTTGCACATCCCGTTATTGTTTATACAATGCAATCAAAAATCTCCGAGCCCTCAAATAAATCAAGCCTTTGGAACGTCCAATGAAAACCATTGGTCTGCTCAAAAATACGGTTCAGGAATATGAATGGGGATCTCATACCGCAATTCCTGAGCTTTTGGGTCAGCCGGCATCTGGGAAACCCCAGGCTGAGCTCTGGATGGGAACACACCCATGCGCTCCGTCCATGGTCAGACATCAAGGCGGATGGATACCGCTGTCGAGATTGATTGAAAAATATCCTCAAGAAATGCTTGGGCAATCGGTTAAAAAAAAATATCAGAACAAGCTGCCATATCTTTTCAAGGTTTTGGCTGCTGTGAAACCGCTCTCTCTACAGGCACATCCCTCTATCAAACAGGCAAAGGAGGGTTTCGAAAAGGAAAACCGTTTAGGAACGCCTATAGGTGCACCCAACCGAAACTACAAAGATAATAACCACAAACCAGAGTGTATTTGTGCCCTGACCCCATTTTGGGCACTAAACGGTTTTCGAAAAATTCATGATATCATTTATTTGCTAACGAAAATTTGTCCAAAAGGTCTGAAAGAAGAGTTGAGAGAACTTAAAAAGTACACTGATCCTTTCGGGCTAAAATATTTTTTTAACGCTTTAATGACGATGAATAAAAAAAAAAAGAATCGAATGATTGTTGAGGCACTCGGAAATGCAAAGGCATTTTCGAAAAAGAACCATATATTTAAATGGATAATCAAGCTCCACTCAGAATACCCATACGATATGGGGATCCTTTCCCCAGCGCTTTTAAACTTAATTCGTCTAAAGCCCGGTCAGGCGATGTTTCTTTCTGAAGGGGTTCTTCATGCCCATTTGGAGGGAGTCGGAATAGAATTGATGGCAAATTCAGACAATGTATTGCGGGGCGGACTGACCCCCAAGCATATTGATGTACAGGAGTTGTTGAATGTGCTTCATTTTGAAGAAATTGAAGTTACCATTCTAAAGCCAAAAAAGATCAATAATTGTGAACGAGTATTTTTAGCGCCTGCGGAAGAATTTCTTCTATCGATCATAGAAATAAAAAAAGGAATTAATTTTTCAAGTCCGGAAAACAGAAGCATCGAAATTATATTTTGTACAGCGGGAAGTGCAACCATTTACGATGTGGATGGCGATAAGGAGGTTGATCTTTTTAAAGGAACCTCTGTTGTTATACCTTCTGTAATTAACAAATATATGATAAACGGAAATGCCACTCTTTTTAAGGCGGCAGTTCCGATATGATATCTGGGAGAGTTACTTTGCCATTTTAAAAAAAGATAAGCCGTTACCCCAGGTAATAAAAATGGAAGAGAAAGCAGAAGCAGAAAAAAGTGTACCTTTCAGCCTGGCATATACCGTTTCTTATTCCGGCGGTTCGGTGGTGAGTAAGACATTATTAAAAAAAGATGTTGGAAACATCACTTCCTTTTCATTTGATTCTGGGCAAGTCCTTACAGAGCACACTTCGTCCTTTGATGCAGTGGTGTATATCATGGATGGAGAAACGGAAATAACCATCGGCGGAAAGGTACAGATCGTTACGGCTGGAAAGATGATGATTATGCCGGCCAACATACCACACGGCCTGCAGGCCATAAAGCGATTCAAGATGCTGCTGATCATGATCCGTGGCAGTTAGGTTCTCAAACTTCACACTTCCAATCCACCGGAGACGGATTTTTGGAAAATCCAAGGCGCGAATCCTGGAGTTTTTATCTATTATTTGACAGGATTTTTTGCCGAGTTAAACGTCCAGTTTTGACTTCCACAGTTTGAAGAGAATATCCGACGACAACCGTTTTGGTTTCGGGTATCAAATTCCTATTGAAAATTTTGATCTCCACCAACTCCTAAAAAAATCAGATATATATTTTTTTACTTGACACCGGAATCAGAATGTGTTCATTTTCCGAACGTACAAAAAATGAACGCCTGTTTTTTGTAATGGAAATATCTTCTATCCAGTTAATTTTACGGATATTTTTAAATACCCACCTGTAAATCCACCATGCGGAGCTATTTCCTTCTTGTAAACTCTCCCTAGATATCTTTTCGGTTTTTTAAATACAATTTTATAAACTTTTAAGCTAACAGATTGAAAAACTCTGCAGCCTCGAATGTCGGGATCTTCGCTGCGTTTTGGAGAGCTTCGGAAAATTCACTCACTGTTTCAGTTCAAAGGATCCGAAAAAACAGGATCAATAAATATTATGGACCATAAAGACATCCGTGCATTAAAGATCTTAGAAGAAATGGAGAATGACCACGCGCCAAGTCAGCGGTATCTAGCTAGGAAGTTGAATATCTCACTTGGACTTGTCAATGCATTTATCAAGCGCTTGGCCCAAAAGGGATATTGTAAAATTACTACTGTTCCTAAAAGTAAGGTACGGTACATTCTCACTCCAAAAGGGGTCGCTGAAAAGGCCCGGCTCACTTATGATTTTGTTCAATTTTCCTTCCAGTTTTACAAAAAAACGAGGGGAAAACTCAGTGGAATCTTTCACGATCTCGAGGCTGAGAAGGGAGATCGAGTCATTTTTTATGGTGCAACAGAGCTTGCCGAAATCGGTTATGTCTCTTTACAGGGGACAAATATTAACTTGGTTGCAGTGGTGGACGAAGAGAAAATAGGGGACAAGTTTTTGGGATTTAAAATAAAGGACCCTATAACGATAAACGATCTTTTATTTGATCGAATCATTGTTACAGCCATGGGCCCAAAGGATGTGGTGATGAAGAATATACTCGATAATGGGGTTCAACCGGACAAAATAGCCCTTCTGGATTAAAAATGAAAAAAACGTGCAGATGAATGGTTCGAGCAGAAAAATTGCCGGTGTCGGCGGCAGTTATTGGGACAAAAATATCATTTGAAACTATTGTGATATCGGCATGTTACGCCTTGTTTGTGACAAAACAAAGCGATTATAGCAGACACCCAAAAAAATACCCTGATGTGGATGTCTGTTTCGCCTTTCGCGATGTTTTGGGAAAAAATGACATCGATTGGGTCGTTTTGGCAACGCCTGTGGAGACTCATTTTTCCATTGCACCTGAGGTGCTGTTATCTATAAAACATGTTTTTGTTGAAAAGCCGTTGGAGTTAGAAGAAAAAGAGGCGAAACTACTCATATCCCCGGCAGGCGAGCGGTCGAAGGTACTGCGAACTCCTGGCAACTAAGGAGATGGCGTATCATCGGCTTTCCCGTAGGGTAAATAAAATTGAGATTTCTTTAAATCGTTATAACTCTCTATCAGAAGATAAATGATCATCGTCACAGAATACTGAAAATCCTGATATTTTGATTCATTATAAACTTTCTCAATTTTATTTACGATCATTTGGGGTTGAATAAAAAAGGGGGAAGCATGCCTTTTGATAAGAACATCCTGTGCATCGGTGCCGGCTATGTCGGCGGGCCCACCATGGCCATGATTGCTCACAAATGTCCGAAATACAAGGTGACCGTTGTCGATATCGATCCGGTTAAAATCGCCGAGTGGAATTCAGATACACTTCCGATATTTGAACCCGGGCTTGATGAAATCGTCAAGAAATCACGGAAAAAAAATCTTTTTTTCAGTACCGAAATCGAAAAAGGCATCAAAGAAGCAGACATCATCTTTGTCAGTGTCAACACACCGACCAAGATGTTTGGCGTCGGAACCGGTATGGCCGCCGATCTTCAGTACTGGGAGAAAACAGCCCGGCAGATTCTGGAGTGCGCTGAATCCCCCAAAATCATCATCGAAAAAAGTACGCTTCCGGTGAAAACCGCTCAAGCCATGGAACGAATTTTGACTTTCAATAACAAAGTTCATTTTGATGTTTTGTCCAATCCGGAATTTCTGGCTGAAGGAACCGCCATTAACGACCTTGAATATCCGGGTCGCGTTTTAATCGGTTCTCACCAGACACCAGATGGTCTGAAAGCCAGAGATGAACTGGTTGACATTTACACCAATTGGGTGCCCCGGGAGAAGATCATCACGTCTGGCATCTGGAGCAGCGAACTTTCCAAACTGGTATCAAACGCATTCTTAGCCCAGAGGATATCTTCGATCAATGCGATTTCAGCCCTATGCGAAAAAACCGAATCGGATGTGATGGAAGTCGCCAAAGCGGTTGGCATGGACCATCGGATCGGAAGCCAATTTTTAAACGCGAGTGTGGGGTTCGGCGGATCGTGTTTTAAAAAAGATATATTAAATCTGGTCTATTTGTGCCGTCATTATGGTCTTTATGAGGTGGCTGATTACTGGGAAGGCGTCGTAAAAATCAATGAATATCAAAAAGAGCGTTTCGTGATGAATATGTCAAACGCCATGTTCAACACATTGGCCGGAAAAAAAATATGCTTATTCGGTTTTGCGTTTAAAGCCAATACCGGCGATACGCGGGAAAGCCCGGCTATTTTCATCTCAAAGAGGCTGGTCGAAGAAAAAGCGGAGGTCGTTATTACCGATCCGAAAGCTTTGGACAATGCAAAAAAAGATCTAAAAGATCAGGATGATAAAGTCAGTTATGTGGAAGATCCATTCGCTGCTGCCTCCGGATGCCATGCCGTCGCCATTTTAACGGAATGGGATTTATATAAAACCCTCGATTTTCACAAAATCTACAGTTCAATGACCAAACCGGCTTTCTTGTTTGATGGTCGAAATATTTTGAATCATCAGACGCTTTTTGAAATCGGATTCAATGTATATCCTGTGGGAAAGCCGGCGTTAACCCACTTTTAAACGGAAAACAAAATGCACAATCAAAAACGGATATTGGTCACCGGCGGAGCCGGATTTCTGGGCTCTCATCTTTGTGAGCGATTGGTTGAGAACGGAAACAATGTGCTTTGCCTGGATAATTTTTTCACAGGAACCAAACGTAATATTTCTCATCTTTTCGGCAAACCGAATTTTGAACTCATTCGCCACGATCTCGTACAACCGGTCCTCATTGAAACGGACGCAATTTATAATCTGGCATGTCCGGCATCTCCCATTCACTACCAGTACAATCCTGTAAAAACAGTGAAAACCTCTGTCATGGGCGCCATTCACATGCTGGGGTTGGCAAAACGGGTGAAAGCCAAGATTTTGCAAGCCTCCACTAGTGAGATATATGGGAATCCCACGGTGCATCCGCAAAGCGAAACCTACCAGGGCAACGTGAACACCATTGGCCCAAGGTCCTGTTATGATGAGGGGAAGCGCTGTGCAGAAACACTTTTCTTCGATTATCATCGACAGAATCAGGTCAATATCCGCGTTGTCCGAATTTTCAACACATATGGACCCCGAATGCACCCTAATGACGGTCGTGTCGTCAGCAATTTTATTGTACAGGCACTCACGAACAAAGACATCACGGTCTTTGGAGACGGTTCTCAAACCCGTTCCTTCTGTTACGTAAACGACATGATCGAAGGGATCGTCCGAATGATGGAAGGTTCGGATGCGTTTATCGGACCGGTAAATTTAGGTAACCCGGAAGAAGTTTCGGTTCTGGAATTGGCGGAAAAAATCATCGACCTTACCGGAACACAATCAAAGATCGTTTTTCAACCGCTACCTCAAGATGATCCGGTGCAACGCCAACCGGACATCCAATTGGCAAAGGAGAAATTAAACTGGAAACCATTCATTCAATTGGAAAGCGGGCTCAAAAATACCATTGATTATTTCGACCAAATATTGACCCAATGTTAAGAATTCGTCGTTTCAAAGAAAGTAAATCAGAAAAAGAAGATATTGTCTGGAAGTTATCTAACGTTCTGAACATTAGAAGTGAAGTGGTGTTTTCATATCTATATGGATCGTTTTTAGAAGAAGGATACTTTTAGAGATATCAATGTCGCGATATTGTCAGAAATAGCTAGGTCCAGAAACCGTCTTGTTCACGTGTAATGGAGCATCGATTGCGAACACGTTTATCAGATCATCTGCAATGATCTAAACGATCTTGAAGATTTTATGAATCAAGTGGGAAAACTTATTTAAGCGTTTGTGAATGCCAAACAAAAAACAATCAGCGAACAACAATTGCACCTGGTTTAACGGATTCGTCACCCGCGAGAATCGCGAAAAACTCCACAACCACAAGGGAGCGGTGGTTTGGTTTACCGGCCTTTCGGCATCCGGAAAATCGACCATTTCGCACCATCTTGAAAAGCGCCTGTTCGAGAAAGGCTGCTCCACATATGTGTTTGACGGGGACAACGTGCGTCATGGCTTGTGTAGTGACCTGGAATTTTCTAAAGCAGATCGAACTGAAAACATTCGCCGTATTGGGGAAATGGCCAGGCTGTTTATTGATGCGGGCATCATTGCCATCACGGCCTTCATTTCTCCATATCAAAAAGACAGAGAGCAAATCAGATCCCTAGTTTCAGATAACCAATTTTTAGAGATATATGTCAAATGCCCCATTGACATATGTGAAAATCGCGATCAAAAAGGCATTTACGCGAAGGCAAAATCCGGAATCATCAAAGAATTTACCGGAATTTCCGCCCCATACGAACCGCCTGGGAATCCGAATATCGTCATTCGTTCCGATGAACTTTCCCCTGTTGAAGCAGCAAAGCGGGTGATGTCCTTGATGGAGCAAAAAGAAATCATTTAACGCATTGAAATGACAACCTGATCCAGTTCGCGCTTTTTGAAGACGACCGTCATACCTACCGGATTTTTTGTACCAGTTTGACCGGAAAAGCCCGTAAGGTGATTGCCAAATACGACAAGCGCTCCGATGTTGAAAACCTGGTCGGAGAGGCCAAACGCGAGGGCTTGGATGCCATCCCCTCAGATAAATTCAAAAACAATATATGAAAATTTTGGCCCATCAAAGCATCAATAGGCCTGAATCACAGATGCAAGGTATTATAACCAACACGATTCGCATTGCCCGGTTAAAGCTGTTGTTCATATCTGCCAAGGCAGTCAAAGGCGGTAATCGCGATAAGTTCAAATACTCTATCCATGATGCCAGGACACCTGCGATTCCAAGAAATTAGAACATAAAAGGTTTGTCTATAATTTCTAAACCTGCGCCCATCTGCACAATCTGCGGATATATGAAAAGAGATGGAATTAGATACTTTAAAAACGATCTATAATAAAAAATCTGAAGAAAACGAAAAACTCAGATTAAAAAGCATCGAAAGG
>DCWS01000001.1:0-34941 GCA_002328165.1 Desulfobacteraceae bacterium UBA2156
AAATATTAACTTTCCAGGCAGGAGGTAAAAGGCAATGAGAAAACGGAGTATTATTATTTCTTTGGTGATTGGGGTTTTTCTATTAACATCTAATGGAGTTTCGGCTGCTGACCCAATAAAAATTGGTTCTCCTTTGTTACTTAGCGGGAGGGGTGCTTTTGTTGGAGGTGCCGAAAAAGCAACGCTTGAAATGATGGCAGAAAAAGTTAATAAATCCGGAGGAATAAATGGAAGACCTATAGAATTTATTTTTTATGATACTGAGGCAAAGCCTGATATTGCAGTCCGTCTCGTAAAACGACTGATTCAAAAAGACAAAGTTGATGCGATTATTGGTATATCTGCAAGTTGGGCTGCTTTTCCCGTTATTCCTATTATCGAAAAACACAAAATTCCTACAATCATGCTGGGGTCCGCAAGCAAGATTGTAAATCCTGTAAATAAATATATATTTAAAACTCCTTCTGATGACAGAATTGTAGTTGCAAAACTTTTAGATTATTTACAGAAACAGGGTACCAAAAAGATTGCTATCATGTCCAGTCAGGATGGATTTGGTGATGGCGGCAGGAGCGAGTTATTATCTCAAACCCCTAAATATGGTATAGAGATTGTATTTGATGATAAATATACAATGGATGATACTGACGTAACGCCAACCATAAACAAAATCAAAAAAACTGATGCACAGGTTGTTGTTAACTGGTCATCAAAAAGAGCACCGGTTATTATGACTATGGGCTACAGGCAACTTGGTATGACTCTTCCTCTCTACCAGAGCCATGCTGCACTTTCTGCTGATTTTCTCAAAGCTTTAGGTGAAAAAGGGAACGGTATTAAAATTGCCAGTTTTAAATTTCCCGGAGCTGAAAATCTGGCGGACAATGATCCTCAGAAAAAAATAATTCTAGACTACCAGGCCCAATATCAGGAAAAATTCGACAAACCTGCCAACCAGTTCGGTGCATGTGCTTTTGACGCATTTAACATTATGCTTAAAGCTTTGAAAATCGCCGGAACTGACAAAGAAAAACTTCGCGATGCAATAGAAAATACAAAAAATCATATGGGAATTAACGGTGAATTCAATTACTCATCTGATGATCATGGAGGTTTAACAAAAAAAACTATGGTTATGTATGAAGCTGTTGATAATAAATGGAAACTATTAGAATAGACCCTAACGTTGTATAAAAGTTTCCATTGACTGCTTCATTCTGGTTATGTTGCTTTTTTAACAACATTGAGGAAATGCAACAAATCCTGGCGAACCGTTTGGTTTGGACCCATAGTGAGTGTAAGTTCTCCGTGGGGTTTAGTAAGCCGGCCGGCCCTTTGAATAATCCGATGACTGAGGGTATCCAGTCTTTCAAATACCCAGGGCGCAGGACGTTTTGAGAGGGCACGCGAGAGGGTAGGTGAAGCCTGCATTTGTAATTTTCTGGACAAATTATGTGCCATCATGGAGCAAAGTGTGCATATCTAGTTGCCTGTCAGGCGTTTGGTGAGAATAATATCAAGAGCGGCATCGGTTTTCCCATCGCCGAATATTACCTCTTGTGAACCACGCCCATTATGGAAAAAGACCACGCTTTTGGTTGATTCAGTTTTGTTGGTCACTATCATCTTGTAATCGAATTGGTCATCACGGGGTTCAAAAAGATGCAATTGAAGAGGTCCTTTATACTGCTTTCCCCCACGTGAAAATGAATCTATTGGGGGTATTCCAGGGCTTTGGTTTCCATTTGGTTTGTAGGCATGACCACTCACGATCAATGCTGCACAAGCGTTTTCTGTTCTCGATTATCTCTTTAAACTGTGGGAACCTTGCAAAGGGGACAGAAACGATAAATTTCACATAGCGGCTGTCCAAAACAGACAATATTATGTCGCTGGAAAAAGCTTGGTCCATACGGGATTCAAATAGGGTGTTTTTCAGTTCTTCTTTTGCTTTATAGAAACATTGCATTATGAACTGATCAACGCCATTGGAATCATGGACATTGCCGGGGCGGTGGAGGGGGTCAAAGAACTGGCTTGTTTGTGCTTCAGTACAGAACAATGAATAGTAACTACGTGAACTCTTTTTCTTTTTATTAAAACCAACAGCGGTCCCCTCGGCATGACACTTGGTGGACTGAACCGAAACATCGAAGTCAAAGGTCAAACGGGGCAGACATTCTCGTTTAAGACCTTCTCCACTCCTTCGCCTTCCATCTGAGAAAGGGCACGGGAAATGGTGGAAACATCGACCAGTTTTCGCA
Organism: Desulfobacteraceae bacterium UBA2156; assembly: GCA_002328165.1. Classification (GTDB taxonomy): domain Bacteria; phylum Desulfobacterota; class Desulfobacteria; order Desulfobacterales; family UBA2156; genus UBA2156. Next base: position 2,265 of record DCWS01000001.1, read on the forward strand.
ACTCCATTAATCGAAGAACTAAAGGATCGTCGCGGTAATAGTCTACTTCTCTTATGCGACGAAAACCTAAAAAGAGATAAGCAATTAACAGCAGAACAACCAAATGATGTCCAAAGATGGAGGGGAAGTTTAAAATGATTGAAGCACTTTTTCAGGCGCTTTTTTAGATTTAGCCGTCCCAATAATGCTTAGAATATCAATAAGCCTGAAAAGGATGTAAGTCTTTGATCTTCGAATTTAATCACAAGAATTTTTTAGTGGTTTGCATGAATCTGAGCTTTGCTGGAATTCACTTGCGGCGACCTCCTGGATATAAGGTTTTTTGTGTTGCAGTAGATCACTATAACCATAGTCTATGAGGGTCTACAACCTTTTTACTATTTATTTCACTATATTTTTTTGCGACTATAGGGTAGAGTTTACTTTTTATAGGAGGTAGAACGTTTATGCTCACTGATGTAATTCAGGCAATTTTTGCCGCTTTACCTGTTGGGTGTATATATGCCCTGGTAGCTCTTGGTGTTGCCCTGATTTATAATGCAACAAATATTATAAATTTTGCACAGGGTGAATTTGTTATGCTGGGTGGAATGTCGATGGTTACCCTTTACGGGGAAATGCACGTGCCTATTTATCTTTCTATCTTTGCATCTGTGGCTATCGCTACAATAATCGGCATGGCACTTATGAAAGTTGCATACAGACCGGGGAAGAATACTTCTCTTATTATTGTCCTTATTATAACCATTGGGGCTTCACTTTTTATCTCCGGTTCTGCCATGCATATATGGGATGCTGATATTCACAGATTTCCAGCTTTTTCCGGAGAAAAGCCGATTGTCTTTTTGGGTGCAGCCATTGTACCTCAATCTTTATGGGTAATAGGCCTGACATTCCTTCTGGTGATTTCTTTGGTTTGTTATTTTCAGTTCACAATCCATGGGAAGGCTATGAAAGCTTGTGCGCTTGACAGAACTGCAGCAGGACTTCTTGGAATCAAAGTCAAACGAATGGTTTTGATCTCATTTGCAATGAGTTCAGCGCTTGGGGCACTTGCCGGCATTATTATGACCCCTCTTACCATGATAGATTATTCAGGTGGGATGTTACTTGCCATTAAAGGGTTTTCCGCGGCTATGTTAGGAGGAATGGGAAGTTTTGTAGGTGCAGTTATTGGTGGATTTGTCTTTTCATTCCTTGAATCTTTTACTGCCACTTTTGTATCTGGAAGTTTTAAAGAACTTGTAACTTTCATTGTTATAATCAATGTATTGCTTTTTATGCCTAATGGAATTATGGGGCCGAGAAGCAAAGAAGGGCTTGAAGAAGAAGAGGTTCTTGGAGAGTGATAGATAAAATTTCCAGTTTAGTTGGAGAACATGTCTCAAAGGCCAGATTTGAAGACCTTAGCCTTAAGGCTATAGCTTCGGCGAAACGGTCTACTCTGGATACTATAGGAGCGATGATTGCAGGATCTTCTGCTCCTGGTGTAGATATTGTTGTAAACATGGCCAAAGGGTGGGGTGGGACTAAAGAGGTACTGGTAACAGGCTTTGGAATTTATCTGCCAGCCCCGGCAGCAGCATGGTGCAACGGAACTATGGCCAGAGCCCTGGAAATAGATGATTGTGTTGATTTTCTTCCCGTTCATCCTTCTGCATCTGCTGTACCAGCACTTTTTGCACTTGCAGAACAAAAAAGAAGCATTTCAGGTCGAGAGTATTTAACATCGCTTGCAGTCGGTCAGGATCTGATTATAAGAATGGGTCTGACAGTCAAAAAAAGCGCAATGGAGACAGGACGAAATAATCTGTTTAAAATCTTCGGCCCGACAGCCGCACTTGCACACGCTATGAAATTTAGTCCAGAAGAGGCGCAAAATGCCTTGGGGATTTCATTCTCCCATGCAGTAGGAGATGGACAATGCGCTCTTGATGGAGCGCTGACATTAAGATTACAACAAGGCATTGTTGCCCAGGGAGCTCTTCTCTCAGTACATTTAGCGGCTCAAGGATTTACAGGTGCAAAAAATTTTTTAATGGGAAAATGGGGTTATTTAAAATCGTGGGAACCTGATCCTGAACTGGAATATCTTACTTTTGAATTTGGAGAGTTTTTTTATGGGGAAAAGATATCAATTAAACCATATTCATCATGCAGGGCTACTCATTCGGCTCTGGATTCCATTATTGCGCTTTCAAAGAAGCATGACATTGATGTATCATCAATCAAAAAAGTGATAGTTAGAACAAGCCCTGAGATATATAATCTTGTCGGCTTTCCCCATGAACTTAAGGCAAAGCCAGATTCAATTCCCACTGCACAATTTTCCATCCAATACACTATTGCTGCAGCACTTATCAAAGGAGACATGTTCTTAAAAGAACTTGATTTTGAAACAATACGTGATGAAAAAATAGGTAATTTAGCTTTGCGTGTTCATGTTGAATCTGTGCCAGAGCTTAGATCTGATAGTATTCTCGGGCACACCGAATTGAAAATTGAGTGTGAAAATAATAAAACTTTTCAAGATAAAATCAAGTTCCCGAAAGGGAGTCCCGAGCGACCAATGTCATATAATGATTGCATAAAAAAATTCAAAAAATGCATTCCCTATGCTTTTAATCCAATTACTCCCGATCTTGTTGAAGAACTGATAGATCGGGTTGGGAACCTCGAAAATCTCCAGGATATGTCGCAAATATTAACTTGTTTGAAGTAAAATCTGATTGAATTGATTCGGATAAAAAATAAAAATAAATCCGCATGGCTTGGGATATCAGTGGCTCTTTTAGCCTTGCCTTTTATCTTGGGTGACGGATATTACCTTAGTGTAATGAACTTTATTGCTTTTTATGCCATTGTTGCCATTGGGCTTTGCCTGTTGACAGGATACGGGGGACAACTTTCCATGTCCCATGCAGCTTTTTTTGGTATTGGAGCTTATACCTCTGCAATATTATCAACCCGTTTTGGCTTAAATCCTTTGATATCAATTTTCATCGCTCAGATTGTCTCTGCAACTGCTGCCCTATCAATCGGATCAGTTGTACTGCGTTTAAAAGGACATTATCTTGCAATTGCAACCTTGAGTTTTACCATAATTGTCGAAATACTCATCATTGAAACCGCGTGGCTCACCGGAGGTCTTCAGGGACTCTCCTTAATACCCTATATCTCTTTTGGTGACTTTATCATCGATTCAGACTGGAGGCTTTATTTTATCGTTTGGCCGATCACTATGCTTATAATGCTGTTCTCTTTGAATTTGGTTGATTCCCGTATGGGACGTATTTTCAGAGCTACAAAAGAAAGTGAAGACATTGTACGTCTGTTCGGGGCTAATGTGAAAATATATAAAATCAAGCTTTTTGTGCTTTCATCAGTTTTTGCTTCTCTTTCTGGTAGTTTTTATGCCCATTTCGTAAATTTTATATCACCCACTGCAGGCTCTCTTATGTTTGCCATAGATATAATTATGGTTCTTGCCTTCGGAGGTTTCACCATACTTTGGGGCGCATTATTAGGGGCAGCTTCATTAACTTTCTTAAATGAATATCTTACAGTGTTTGCCGATTTTAAGCGTACTATTTATGGGCTATCCCTTATTTTGATAATGCTTTTTTGCCCAAATGGACTTCTTGAAGGGCTTAAAGATTCCTTAAGCCGTCTCATTTCAGTCAAAAATGCTGGAGGCGATTAATAGTGCTTGATTTAAATAGTGTCAGTAAAAATTTTTCAGGTTTAGCTGCATTGACTGATGTCAGTTTTGATGTAAAAAATTCAGTTATTAAAGGGATTATCGGACCTAATGGTGCTGGGAAAACGACCCTTTTTAATATCATTACAGGAGTTTTTCCGCCAAGCAAAGGAACAATAAATTTTGATGGGAATGATATCAGCCATAAACGATCAGATGAGATAGCAAAACTTGGGGTATCCAGGACTTTTCAACAGACTTATCTTTTTAAAACTCTGACTGTACTTGAAAACGTAATGTTAGGAAGACACTACAGAACACGTTCCGAGTTCTTCGCTTGCGGATTAAGACTTCCTGGTGCACGAAGAGAAGAAAAATTAATACGTGAACAGGCAATGGAATGCCTTGATATGATCGGTCTTGCAGGCAAAAAAGATAGAATTGCCAACAAACTTCCCATGGGAGAACAAAGATATCTGGAAGTTGCAAGAGCTTTGGCTACGGAACCACGCCTTCTGATTTTAGATGAACCAACGGCAGGATTAAATGAGTTTGAAAGAGACGATTTTTTAAATCTGGTATTTAAAATCAGAGATATGGGTATCACAATCCTGGTTGTTGAGCACCATATGAAATTCATCATGAAAGTGTGCAGTGAACTGGTAGTACTGAATTTTGGCGAAAAAATAGCCGAAGGTACTCCAGACGAGATACAAAATTCCCCCAAAGTCATTGAAGCCTATCTTGGCGTGGAGGAAGACATTGATTATTAAAATTAAAGACCTTGACGTTTTCTATAAAAATATACATGCCTTAAAAAAAGTATCCGTCAGTATTGAAAACGGAAAAATTATAGGGCTGGTCGGTGGAAATGGTGCTGGAAAGTCAACGATGATAAAATCTATCACAGGACTTGTGCCAATAAAGAATGGAAAAATATTTTTTAATGACAGGGACATAACACGCCTGGACTCAGCTTCAATTGCCCGACTTGGGATATCCACAGTACCCGAAGGTCGCCGTCTGTTTGCCCCTATGACAGTCCAGGATAATATGAATCTTGGAGCCTATCTGCGTTTTAAAAATGAGAAGAAAAAAGATATAGAAAAAGATATAAAGAAAATATTTGAACTTTTTCCGCGTCTTATGGAGCGAAAGAATCAAACAGCCGGAACACTTTCCGGAGGTGAGCAGCAGATGCTTGCCATAGCACGTGCTTTAATGGCAAAGCCAAAGGCAATTTTGATGGACGAGCCATCAACTGGCCTTGCTCCTTTAATTGCCAAAGAAATATTTAAAGTGATTAAAAGCTTAAAAAACAGAGGGTATACGATTTTGCTGATAGAACAAAGTGCCCGTATGGCATTAAAGATATCAGACTATGCATATGTTTTGGAATCGGGTAAAATAGTCCTTAAAGGCAAAGCTTCAGATCTGTTAAAGGATGAATCTGTGCAAAAAGCATATTTAGGTGTTTGACAGGACTTAAATTTATAAAAAATTATGAGAGGATAAATTTATGGGTAATGTAATAATAATTACAGGGTCTGGATCAGGAATAGGGCGGACAATTGCATTAAGATTTGCAAAAGCTGGATACAGAGTAGTAATCAATGATATTGTCAAAGAAAATGGAGAAAAAATACTGGCTGAAATTATAAGTCAAGGCGGTCAGGGAATATTTGTTCCTGCTGATGTTTCAAATATAGAGCAAGTGAGAAACTTATTTCAAACAACTCTGGCAGAATATGGTCAAGTGGATGTTCTTGTAAATAATGCCGGTGTTCCAGGTGGATTCTCCTTTATAACAGATATGCCGGATGAAACCTGGCTTAAAACCATATCTGTCCATCTTACCGGCACTTTTTTCTGTATTCGAGAAGCCTTAAAAACAATGATAAAAATGGAAACAGGACGGATTATTAATATTGCTTCTATAGCAGGTTTAATGGGAACAGTGGGATCAGGAGAGTATGGTGCTGCCAAGGCTGGTATCATTAATCTTACAAAGACCTGTGCCAAAGAATCGGGACCTTTTAATATCACAGTGAATGCGATTGCACCGGGAATGGTAGGCACACCAACGAACTTGAAACTTCAGAAAAAGAGAAGTCAGTTTATTGAAACCGCTATAGAAGGTACACCCACTGGATGTATGACCACTCCTGCCCAGATTTCAGAAACTTGTTTTTTCCTTGCTTCCAAAAGTGCCTCCAATATTACAGGTCAGGTAGTTACAATAGATGGCGGTGCTGAAATGAGTACCAATATGGATAGTTTTATGGCACAGCATCTGATCAGGCGTAATAAATCTGCAAGCAATAATAACCACGGCAAATAATAAAAATCTCGAAATATTATTTTGTATTAATTAGGAGATTATTAAATGAGAGTTGTTGGTGATATCCCCAGATTGAATGCCAGAAGGTATCCTGAAAAAATAGCTTTGATTATGGATGAAAAGCATATGACATTTCAAGAGCTTGATGAGATGTCTAACAGGATAGCAAATGGCTTGATCTCTTTAGGAGTCAAACCTGGTGATAAAATAGCAGTCATGGCGCAGAACTGTCTGGAGTTCCCTCTACTGGTATATGCTATAGCTAAATGTGGCGCAGTATTTGTCCCGGTTAATTTTCGATATGGAAAAAAAGAATTGATTTATGTGATTGGCAATTGCAAACCGAAAATAATTTTTTTCGGTTCTGAAAATGCTTTACTTGTAAAACAGGCCTCTTCTGATTTTTCTGGCGATACAAAAATGTTTGCAATTTCAAGGGAAAATTTATTTTACGAACAAACAAAAGCTCAACCTTTGGTGCAAGTTGATCCTGATTCACCGGCAATGCTCATGTATACAAGTGGTACAACAGGATTCCCAAAAGGAGTTCTTTATTCACATTCAGCTTATTTATCTGTCTATGTCGGCATGGCTATTGAGGGAGATCTCAAACGTGAAGAAGTCACCATGGTAGCTTTGCCACTTTTCCACAATGGTGGTTTAAATGCACTGCTCCAACCTACATTAATGTTAGGTGGTTCAGTTGTAATCATGCGCAAGGGTTTTGAACCACATGCCATATTAGAAGCAGTACAACGTTATAAAGTTACAATGACAATGTGGGTTCCAACCATGTTGATCATGCTTACCAGCCATCCTGGTGCATCAGATTATGATCTGAGATCTCTTGAAAAAATCTGGTATGGATCTTCACCAATAAGTCCTTCAGTATTAAAAGCTTCCAAAAAACTTTTCCATGCAAAGTTTTACCAGTGGTATGGTCAGACCGAAACAGGGATGAACTCCATATTGAGACCTGAAGACCATATCGAACATTCAAATTATACAGGAAGAGAGATATTTAATGCAGAAATACGGATAATTGATGAAAAGGGAGATGATGTGCCAAAAGGTGAAATAGGTCAGATTATTTCAGCCCAGAAACCTTTAGGGATGCTTGAATACTTCAATATGGAAGATAAGACAAAAGAGACAATTCGTGATGGCTGGATTTACACAGGTGATCTTGCAAGAGTTGAAGGTAATGGTTTTTTCACTATAGTAGACCGCATGAAAGATATGATTATCAGTGGTGCTGAAAATATTTATCCAAAAGAGGTGGAAGATGTTATCTGCAACCATCCTGATGTGATAGAGACTGCAGTTATCGGAATTCCTGATGATATCTATGGAGAATCTGTTCTTGCTGTTGTTGTACTTAAAAAAGAAAAACAGTTAACTGAAGCTGATCTTATAGAATTTTGCACTCATCATCTGGCTCGATATAAAAAGCCCAAAAAAATTGTATTTACAGATGAATTGCCAAAAAATGCAGCAGGCAAAGTTGCCAAGAATGTTATTCGTGAGCCATACTGGACAGGCAGAAAAGAGATAATTTGACAATTTTATGGGGATTTTATGAAACTAAAAGATAAAGTTGCTCTTGTTACAGGAGCTGGAGGTGATCTTGGACGCGGTATGGCACTTGAATTTGCCAAAGAGGGAGCAAAAGTTGTAGTCAATGATATTAATGGTGAAAAAGCCGGAGAAACCGTTCAAATGATTACTTCCAAAGGAGATATTGCCACAGGTGATTCCTCTGATCTCACAGACAGCAAAGCTGTTCTTAAGATGGTTGATAAAGTTATCAAAGAAAATGGAGATCTCCACATTCTTGTTAACAGTGCCGGTGATATAAGGGATGCCCAGTTAGTCAAAATGAGTGATGAAGAGTGGGATTTTGTCCTGGATCTTAATTTGAAGGCAAGTTTTGTCTGTGCACGAGCTGTTGCACCACATATGATTAAAAAGCGTTACGGGAAAATACTCAATTTATCCTCAATGGCATACAAAGGAAATATTGGCCAGGTTAACTATACCTCGGCAAAAGCTGGTGTTGTTGGTCTGACACAGGCTCTCGGTCTTGAACTTGCCAGATACAATATTAATGTCAACTGTATTGCACCAGGGCTTATCAATACTCCTAAAAGTGCAACTCTGGATGAAAGAGTGAGGAACTATCTGATTAAAAAAATACCAATGCAATGCATGGGTGAGATTACTGATATAGCAAAAACTGCGCTCTTTCTTGTGTCTGATGATGCCCAATTTATTACCAGACAGATAATACATGTAAGTGGCGGTATGGAAGGGTTCTAAAATTCAGATAATTGACAAATATAAGAAATTCAGGAGAGATAAAGCGTATGAATGAAACTTCCAAAAAAGCTTTAGAAGGCAAGGAGAAATATGCTGTTGTTGTCGAAGCAGGATTGTTTCATTATCCTCTGAACAGAGGAGAGAAACCACATCTTACAGGAAACAGATGCAATATTTGCGATAAACGGTTTTTTCCTAAAAGAACCGGCTGCCCATACTGTTTTAAAGATGGTGATATGGAAGATGTCGAGCTTGACAGATATGGCATTATCTATGCCTGTACACTTGTTCATATCCCATCACCTTCTGGAATCAAAGCTCCCTATGCATATGGCTATGTAGATATCCCAGTTGACAGAATCCGTGTGTTTGGTCTCTTTACAGGAGCAGAACCCTCTTCATTTCACGCAGGACAAAAAGTAGAGTTGGTTATTGAACCCATAAAGACAGATAAAAATGGGCAAGAAGTTATAGGTTATAAATTTAAACCAGTTGAAAATAGGCATTAAAATGAGGGACGTATATTTAGGTGGCGTTGGAATGACTGTTTTCGGGAAACATCTCGCGAGGCGTCTCAGGGATTTAGGGCGTGAGGCATGTTTGAAGGCTATTGAAGAAAGCAGAATACATCCAAAAGAAATTCAGGCAGGATATTGTGCCAATGCATTAGGGTCGGCAATTCAGGGTGAAACAGGAGTAGGGCAAAATGTTTTGTGGGAATTGGGTATTAATAAGATTCCCATTATCAATATCGAGAATGCATGCGCTTCCGGGTCTACTGCCCTTCGGGAAGGCTGGATGGCAATAGCTGGAGGTTTTTATGATGTAGTACTTGTTGTTGGAGTAGAAAAGGCTGTCATGCCAAAGGGTACTATGCTTAACGTTGGGGCGGCCGAGCTTGAAACAAAGCTGGGGGATGTTTTTCCAGGATATTTTGCTTTAACTGCAAAAAAACATATGGAAGTTTATGGCACAACAAAAGAGCAGTTGGCCCAGGTATCAGTTAAAAACCATGCAAACGGGATATTGAATTCATATGCACAATTTAGAAAAGAATTCACTGTGGAAGATGTTTTAAACTCCCCTATGATTGCTGATCCAATTACATTGTATTCCTGTTGTCCTAACAGTGACGGTGCAGCGGCAGTCATATTATGCTCTGAAAAAAAAGCCAAAGAGCTTAGTTTGATCCCGGTAAAAGTAGCAGCATCGGTATTGACAACAGGCTGCTATGAGAACGGAGCTGATATTACAGGATGGGAAGTCGAGAAACTTGCAGCCAAAGAGGCTTATGATATGGCTTCATTGGGACCAGAGGATCTGAATGTTGTTGAAGTTCATGATGCATTTACTATTTGTGAAATAATTCATTATGAAGATCTTGGATTATGTAAATCAGGAGAAGGCGGCCGTTTTATTGAAAAAGGAGCCACTGATTTAGGCGGACTTATTCCTGTGAACCCGAGCGGCGGATTGCTTTCAAAGGGACATCCTGTAGCTGCTTCCGGAATTGCACAAGTTGTTGAAATCGTCTGGCATCTTCGGGGTCAGGCTGGAAAAAGACAAGTTGAAAATGCTAGAATTGGTCTTGCACAGATCATGGGTGGTGGTAAAGAAGGAGACACAAAAGCCTGCACTGTCCATATTCTTGTAAAGGTACAAAATACTATAACATTGGATTGTAAGGATAACATTTAATCTTCAATTTTCTGAAATTAATGGATTGCTCCCCATTGGAATTCCTTTCCATGACAAGTCTGTCAACTTGATAACGGCCAATATTTTTGCGCTGGGAAAAGGTCCGATTATCCCCATTGACACCGGATATAAATTTACTGGAACTTTAAATTCCATGGCAACATCCGTCTACCGAAAGCGCGAATCTCGGAACTCTTCTTATTATCTGTGTATGGAGAATCATTTTGAAACATTCGAACAAGTCTATGCGGATCGGTTCGAGCGTAGATACGGATTTTATCGCCCCTATGTCGGGCTGGTGATGTTGCGGTACCTTGACTGCAGGATTCTGCACAACGGGTTTGCCCGTGTGCGTTGTGATCACTGTGGTCATGAATATTTCTTGGCTGACAAATAGCCTCTCCGTTGGCGCTGAAGTCTCAATTGTCATCGCAAACGATGGGTTTTATAATATGTTGCGGTTTGCATGATTTCCAGACACAATGATAAAATTTCAATCTACCCGATCTTAAAAAGCGAGTTCCTATCAATTGTACTGTCGCGCGCGGCAATTGCCGCCCAGATTCTGGCGCAACTCTGACGAGATGCATTCATGAAAAACACGGCTTGCCTCTTGATGTTGCTTGTATTGAGCACGGGTCTGGTTCTGGGCAGCGGACAAATCTCACCGACCTTTGCCCGCGCCCGCGTTTCCTCTGCCAACGGCGCCGTGACGCTGACCGCCATCGCCGCCATGGTCCAGGTCGGATAGATGAGTCCGGTGGCCGCTACGGGAATGCCGATGCCGTTGAACATTAACGCCAGTGGCAATGCAGCCAAAATTAACGTTCGAACCAGGCGCTTGTCCAAAACCGATAGAAGAACACACCCATCAGGTGCTTTAGCACTTTGAAGTTGACTTCGATCTTAAACCGGTAGCTGTGTATCGCGTATGATATCGTTAACCGACAGAGTCAAATCAGAACACATTATAATGAAGTATTCTGAACCGTCACGAACAAGCACAAAGCGGACTTTTTCCTCAATCGGTTTCCATATCAGATCCAGGCATAGAAACGAGACTTCTTCACATTGACCGTAAATTTCAACAGATATTTTCTCTAAAGTTACACACTTCCCGACCCCTCATATATTTTCACTTTCGTTTTATCTTTTTCCTTGACAATATATCGATCGTTCGATATTTATTAAGATAATCGGATTAAATCTATCTGCTGACAATCAAATAATTTGATTACAGTCTAGCCCTATAACGTTAGTTAGTGTCGTTGTGGGGCTAATTGCTTTGCCCTTAATGTCTGTCTTAAAGTAGAAGCATCAGACACCCCGCTCTAAGACAAGATACTCAGACATGGAAAACGTTCAGATAAACAAAGAAAAACTCATCCAAGTTGCCACCAATCTCTTTGCCAGTAAAGGTTTCAGCGGAACATCCATTCGTGACATTGCTAACGCGATGAACATGAGCATTTCCAATATTTATCATTACTTTGGTAACAAAGAAGGGCTCTTACTGGAGATATTGCAACATTCCGCAATATTGTTGCGCAGGAAGCTTTGCCAAACTTCAGATCCAAACCTTGAACCCCTAGAACGCTTTAAACGGCTCCTAAATTCCCATCTCCAGCATTCTGTCGAAGGATCAGCAGTATCGACATATTTCAATATTTTGGGGGTAATTAATTGGGCGCTGCGATGGTATCGACCTGATGGAAAATTAAATTTGGAAGAGACAACTGAAGAAGTGGTTTCCTTTATCTTATATGGCGCATTGGGTGGCGATTCTTCAACTAAAGAAAGTAGGCAACGAATAACCCCCATAAGACCGTCATCGGTTTTGATCGTTTTCCAGAACAAGTTTGGGTTGAGAGGAGGTAAAGGCCATGGGTTACACGATAGATATTGATACAGGCGGAACCTTCACTGACGGATTTTTTGTCAATCAGGAGCAGGTGGAAACCGTAAAAGTGCCGACGACACCTCACGACCTTACGGTCTGTTTTCTGGAATGTATCAGTGCCGGAGCTGCACGCCTTGGGGTTAAGGTGGAAGATCTCCTATATAAAGTCGACATTATACGTTTTTCCAATACAATCGGCACTAATACCATCATCCAAAGGGACGGCAGTAGGTTGGGCCTTCTGGTCTCAGCCGGATGCGAAGATTTAGCGCCAACCCAAAGTGAAGAAGGCAAAAGTCCACTGGTCATTCCGGAAATGGTGCTCGGGATAGAAGAGAAAACAAGCCCGTCCGGGGAGGTCGTTAAATCGCCGGAGGAGCAGACAATAATGGGTGCCGCGCAGAAACTTATCGACCGTGGCGCCCGCTGCCTGGTGGCGGCATTTACCAATTCCGAATTTAATGCCGAAAACGAACGCCTAGTGCGAAAAACCGTCAAAAACGAATATCCTCGCGATTTTTTGGGCTCGGTACCCGTGTTTTTGTCCTCGGACATCTCACGTCGGTCAGGGACCGCAGAGCGGATCAATGCCGCCGTACTAAATGCCTATATTCATGCCAAGCTGGTCAAGCTTTTATACAAGGCGGGTGAGGACCTCCGCCGGAGACTTTACCGTAAGAGCCTCTTTATCGTTCATAGCAACGGCGCTGTGGCCAGAGTGGCTAAAACCCGGGCCATATACACCTATAATTCAGGCCCGGCGGCGGGACTGTTGGGCGCCCATTTGATTGGCCGATTGTATGAGGCCAAAGATCTGATTTCCGTTGACATGGGCGGTACCTCCTTTGATATCGGGTATGTGCGCAATGGCCAGGCCAGCTATACCCTCAAGCCTGATATCGAGGGGCTTAGGGTAAATGTGCCTATGTTGGACATCCGATCCCTGGGAGCCGGCGGAGGATCCATTGCCTCGGTGGTGAACGGAACGCTTCAAGTCGGCCCTCAATCTGCTGGAGCCTTACCGGGTCCGGTGTGCTTTGATTTAGGGGGCATGGAGCCGACGGTGACAGATGCGGACCTCATCCTTGGCATTTTAGACCCAGACTATTTTCTGGGCGGCACCATGAAGCTCAATTACAAAAAGGCCAGGGAGATTATGGAGGAAAAAGTGGCACAGCCTCTGGGGGTCTCTGTGGAAACGGCTGCCCGTGAAATCAAAGGCCGAATCGATACATCCATGGGGAGGGAGTTAAAAAATCTGAAAAACAGACTGGGAGGGACTCAGGATCCTTTGCTTGTTGTCTATGGAGGGGCTGGCCCGGCCCATTGCTGTGATATGGCAAAGGTTGCCGGACTCAAAAAGATTGTTATTACGCCATTTTCTGCAGTCTTTTCCGCTTTTTCATCATCAAATATGGATGTGGGGCATGTCTATTATTCACGGGTTGATCTCCCTTTTAACGAAAAAAAGGATTTCAAAGGGATGGCCCAGTTCATGGCGATCATGGAAAAGGAGGCCGAACGGGATATTCGCGGCGAAGGCTTTTCGTCGGATCAAGCCGAATTCCAATTGGCGCTTTTTGTTGAATCAAAGAAGAAGGACATTGAAGCCAAATTTGACGTGGAATACGACCTGTTCAACAATCTCAAGGCAAAAGATGTCAAACGGATAATTAAAACATCCCTTGAACAAATGGGCTCGAAAAACCTCACCGCGCCCAAAGATCTAATGCTGGCTATGGTAAGTTTGACCGCCCGCTCTGAAGTCGAACATTATAAGATTAGCGAAATCCCTTCGGCTTCAAAAGATGTGAAGCAGGCCAAAAAAGGCGACCGAAAAATCTTTTTACAAGCAGGCCATAACGCACAGGCAATAGCAGTCTACGATAGATCTCGCCTTACAAATGGCCACAGCTTGACGGGCTCGGTAGTGGTCGAGTCGGAGCAGACCACGCTGTTTATTCCAGCTGGATGGAAATTGACTGTGGACAAGTATAACAACGCAATCTTGGAGGAGATTTCTTAGCCATGAAAGTCCGAATCACGGAATACCTGGAAATTGACGTAAAGCGCGAAAAGTGGGTTTGTGAGCGTTGCGGACATTTATTAATCGACGCCAGCGAAAACTACAAAAAGGGCTGTTTGGTGGCTGAAAAGCCCTTCGAAGAGGTTCATCCGGCCATGGTTGAGGGCCAAGCGTACAGCTTCAGTCCGGATCCCGAATATGTCCGCCTTTTAGAGTTTTACTGTCCAGGATGCGGCATAATGATTGAAAACGAGTATCTACCACCTGGACACCCCATTACACACGACATCCAGTTAGACATTGATGCGTTAAAAAAGCGACTGGGCAAGGGGGAAGGAATATCCGAAAAAATGCTTGAGGCTATTTTGACGAAGACCGTAAGGGAAACTGCGGAGAGAGTTACCAAAGGGGAAACCACCGCTACCGTAACTGAGGAGGTTATTAAAAAAACCATCGATGCCCTGAAAGAGTTGGGAGTCTGAAATGGCTAGTGGCCGTGAACTTTTCAGAAAATTTTTAAATCGTGAACCGCTGTCGCGACCGGTTTTTTTGCCCATGGCAAGGGGGCTCCTGTCGCGGGTTGAAGACATGCCCATGGAGAAATTGACCTCGGATCCTACCCTATGGGCCAATGGCATAATGAAAACAGCTAAGCTGTTTGGTTTCGATGGCGTAGTGACGGGATTCGATTTCAGTTTGATGGCAGAGGCCTGTGGCTGCGACATCACCTGGAAAAACGACAGGCCCATCGTCATGTCCCTCAAGGGCAACTTGAGTCAAAATCCTGAACAAGGCGAACGGATGAGCCATGCCCTGGAGGCCGCCAATAGGTTGTTTGAAGCCTGTCGGCTCGAATTCGCGTGCGTGGCTGCTTTGACAGGGCCAGTGACCTTAGCCAGTCAGCTTTTCGGAAGAGACGAAGGCCAAGACCACATCCGTGAAGTTAACCGGCCGGTGGTCCAAATGGTCGAGGCGTTTTGCAAGACGAAGCCGGATGTGTTGATCTTTCTAGAGGGACGTCCCCTGGCACTGGCCGAGCCCAATGCTATTCATCGGCGCATCTACAACACGCTCAAAAATATCGCGGATTACTACAATATACCGGTCGGCCTGTACCTGCAAGGCTACGATCCTTTGCGACTGAACCAATTTTCATCCCTTAAGATGGACCTCTATATTCCAGGGCCCTCTTTTGACAATCGCTTACCTCCGGTTGTGGAATTGTTGGCGCTTGGTGAGGACGCCTTGGGCGTCGGACTGGGGCTGCCACTGGACAATCTCGAAAAGGCCAGGAAAATCATCCGGGAAGGACTTCAACGATACCATGCCAAGGCCGGTCAGGGCTTCTTTTTAACTAGTTTCGGGCCGGCGGCAAGGGATGTCAATCTCGAAAACCTTCATGAATTGGTCACTGAAATCTGCACCTTGTAACTTTATCCGGATAGGAGGCGGGTCATGGGTTATACAATAAGTATCGATATTGGCGGCACCTTTACCGACTTTTGTGTCAGCCAAGACCACGGGGACACCCATATAACTAAATCTCCGACCACCCACTACGATCTTTCAGTCGGTTTTATGAAGGGTATTAAAGAGCTCGCACATATTTATAAATTGGGATTGGATGATTTTTTGCGTCAGACCGACGCCGTGCGCTATTGCACAACTTTGGGGACCAACGCCCTTATCGAGAGAACCGGACCCAAACTCGGCCTGATTACAACTTCCGGCTTCGAGGACACCATCTTTCTGGGCCGGGCCCGTAGCTGGGCGGACGGCGGTACGACGAATGAGAATAAGGACCTCGCCCGCATTGAAAAGCCTGAACCTTTGATATCGCGGGACATGGTTGTGGGCGTGCGAGAACGAATCGACTCCTTCGGCAATATTATCTGTCCCCTCAATCGGGATGAAGTTTTTGAAAATCTTCAGACTCTGGTTGACCGGGGAGCCATGGGATTCGTGGTCTGTTTGTTATGGTCTTTTGTGAATCCAGAGCATGAACGCATGGTCAAGGAAATCATTGAAGAAGAATATCCGGAGGATTACCTGGGTTCCATGCCGGTGATTTTATCGAGTGATGTCTCACCAAAATCTGCCGAATATACACGATTTATCACCACCATCGTCAACGCCTATATTCACGGGGTGATGTCTGATGAGCTCAACAAGTTGGGGATCGAGCTGCGGGACGGGGGATACAAAAAGCCCCTTATCCTGGTGCATAACACCGGCGGCATGAAGAAGGTGTCTCGGACCCGGGCGGTTTTGACCCATAATGCCGGTCCTGTAGCCGGACTTCACGGCGCCCTGACTATGAGTAAGATTTACAATTATAACGACACCATCTTCACCGACATGGGCGGTACCTCCTTTGATATCGGAGTTATTACCGGCGGTCGTCTTCGAACCTATGATTTTATTCCTCTGATTGATCGCTGGCGAACGAATATCCCTGCCATCGAGGTCAAATCCATCGGGGCCGGTGGCGGTTCCATAGCATGGGTCAATAAGCTGATGGGAAACGCTTTGGAGGTCGGTCCTCAGTCAGCCGGCTCTATGCCCGGACCGGCTTGCTATGACCAGGGCGGTCAGGAGGCCACTGTCACCGACGCCGACCTGGTGTTGGGCTATCTCAATCCGGAAAATTATCTGGGGGGTAAAATGCTGCTTGATCCTGATTTGAGCCGCGAGGCTATCGAGGAAAAGATCGCCCGACCCCTCGGTATCGAGGTGGTTGAAGCGGCCTTGAGGATCCGGCAAATCATAGACGCCCGCATGGGCCAGGAGGTCTTTAATGAGGTTGCCCTCAAGGGGCACGACCCGCGAAAGTTTGTTCTATTCGCATGCGGCGGAGCAGGAGCCACCCATGCTTGTGGTTTCGCGCCGTATCTGCAAGTCAAGAAAGTGATCGTTGCAAACTATGCACCGGTCTTCGGTGCCTTCGGTGCATCAACTGTCAATGTCCAGCAAGTCTGGGAAAAATCCCGAACGCTCAAAATTTTTCAGTGGGCCACACAGGCCTACTCCGAAGATGTAAATACTTTTAATGGGGTAGTTAACGAGCTCAAAAATCTTGCAATTCGTGATCTTCGTTTAGAAGGCTACAAGGAGGATCAAATCCAATTCCGTCTGGAATTGGATATGCGTTTTGGTATGCAGTACAACTTGACAAAAATTGTGTCACCCCACCTGAATGTCCAAACACCTCAAGACTTCAAGGATATCTGCGACAGATTTAATGAGCAGTATTCAGCCATATATACACCGGAGGCCACCTTTCCAATGGGCGGGATTAATGTAGAGTGCTTTTATCTGACCGCCTTTGTGGAAACACCGGATCCGAGGATTGGAAAGGGTTCGTGGAAACATAGGCTGAAAGATTCCGAACCGTTAGAATCGGCTCGCCTGACATCCCGGCAGGCATATTGGCCTGAGGCCGGTAAATTTGAAGAAACGCCGGTTTTTGATCTGGTAAAACTTAAAACAGGCAACATTATTAACGGTTCGGCATTAGTTGAAGCCCCGGATACAACTTATGTCATCGATCCGGATTGGCAGTTTACGTTGGATGTTTACCACAACGGGATCCTGAAAAGGAATTAGATTTGACTGGACTTCTGTGTATAACTGTATATAAGGGAGGCGAATCATGAGTGCAATGGTTTACGGTAGAGACACGGAAGTCGTTAAAAGGCTCAAGCCTGAACCCGTGACTTCAGAGGAGCGGGCAGCCCAAAAAAAAATCAATGATGTGGATTTCGAAATTTTTCACCACAAGATGAACATGATCGCCCAGGAGGGCAAAGAGACAACCATGAAGCTGGGCGCTTCTTCAGGGATGCGCTGGGGCGACGTGGCTTTCGGGATTTACACCAGCCAGGGAGATCTATCAGTGGTCGCCACAGGCATTTGGTTTCACGCGGTTTTGGGCCAGATACCTGTGAAATACATTGTTAAGCACTGGGTCAATGAAGCTTCGGTCGGCGTCAAGGAAGGAGATTCATTCTTCTTTAATGACCCATTTTATGGCGGTGTCCACGGGGCTGATATGGGCCTGTGCGTGCCCGTATATTACGAGGGCAAATTGGTTTGTTTTACAGGGGCCATTGTTCATACCGGGGAATGTGGCGGCAGTGAACCCGGCGGTCTGGTGGGCAGCGCGCGTTCCAAATATGACGAGGGTATGCTGGTTCCGCCAATAAAGATTGGTGAAAATTATACCCTTAAGGAAGATTTATTAAATATGTTTGCGGCCATGAACCGTGATCCACGCACTATGATCCTCGATATCAAAGCCCGTCTGGCTGCCAGCCGGATTGCACAGCGACGGATTGTCGAATTGATAGATCAGAAAGAAGAGGCGTTTTTTATTGGGGCATTGAGGCGTATCCTAACAATAACCTCCGAGGCAGCAAAAAAGAAAGTCCGTCTCTTAAACGACGGGGTTTTCCGGCAACCCCGCTTTATGGATACAGTGGGCCCGGAACCGGCCCTCACCAAGATTGACATCACACTGACCAAAAAAGATGACACTATCAAATTTACTTTCAAAGATACGACACCCATGCTCCCGGACAAACCTTTAAATACCTTTTTTCAGGGTATTGTCGGACTTTCCATGGTTTATTTCTGTGGTTGGTTCTTCCATGATCTTCCCGCCAATAACGGTTTGCTGGAAACATTGGAGTGGGAGTTTCCAGAAAACTCACTGATAAATGCCCAGGGTGATGTACCGACATCGGTCTCTCCTTTTACCCAAACCTGTTTTGCCCATGGAATGTTCCTTTGTGGTGCCCGGATGACGTACCATCTGGATCGCTTGCGGGCAGTAGCAGCCTGGTTCCAGGGATTCGGGGTGCCGATTTATGGCGGTATGAATCAGTGGAATGAGCCGATGGCCGACATTACCCCAGAAATTAATGCCACTGGAGCAGGGGCCCGGCCTGACAAAGACGGGGTTGACGGCGCCGGTGCATACTTTGCCACTATGAGTGATTGTTCAGATGTGGAAACTACCGAGTCAGATCGACCGTTTCTATATCTGTTCCGCAATTATTTTAAAAACTCCTATGGCCACGGGAAATTTCGAGGTGGCGCCGGCGTTGGTTTTGGGTTGATGATGCATCATGTGCCCTGGGTGGCCATGGGAAGTTTCGGATACGGCTCCAAGTTTCCCTCCACGCTTGGAATCTTTGGAGGGTACGCCGTACCGCCAATGTTTATCCGAACCGTAGACGGGAGCAATGTGAAGAAACTTTTGGCCAAAGGCAGCACTTCGCTGCCTAACACGATGGACAAAGTATATGATTGGGAAAATCCAGAACAAGGCAGGGAGATGCACCAGCACGTCACCATGCCCATCAGACCTGTGATGAACGGTGATACATTTTATGTCCCTGTCGGTGGAGGCGCCGGCTACGGCGACCCATTGGAACGTGACCCCGAAGCCGTATTGGAAGATTTGCAAAACGGGATAACGACCCATTGGGCAGCACAAAATATTTACAAAATTGCTTATGATGAACAAAATCTGCGCCTGGATACGGAAACCACGGAGGCCCTACGAGCGGAGGCGGTGGCCGAGCGGCTAAGACGAGCTAAACCCTATGATAAATTTGAAGTAGATTGGCTCAAACAAAGGCCTTCGGATGAAATCATTAAATACTACGGAGCCTATCCGAATCCCAGTGAGGGCTCCCCACCAGGACCCCCAGGTTTGTAGGGGATTAAAGTTAACTTGAATTTGATTAATCTAAATCAGAAGGAGGAGAAAATGAACAAAATTAAGCTAGGATTTTTTGTCGTATTGGGTTTCATGTTTGTGATAACAGTGAGCCAGAATACCTATGCGCAAGAAGCAAAGACATTGAAGATTGGCGCTGTTTTTGCACTGACCGGGCCTGCCGCGGCTGGAATAAAAGACTGTATGGACGGTGTGCAGGCAGCGGCAGATTGGATCAACAAGAAGGGTGGAATCACCGTTAAGGGGCAGCAGTATCTGATAGAAGTCGTGCCTGAGGACAACAAAAGTGCCCCTGATGGCATAGTTGCTGCTGCGAACAAACTAGTCTATAAGGACGAGGTAAAATTCATTGTGGGACCGGTTGTGCCGGGTCTATCCATGGCAATGACGCCAATAACGGAGAAAGCCAAAGTATTGCGGTGCAAGGTTAATGGTACTGGAAACAAGGCAGAGATGAAGCCCGGCATGCTCTATACTTTTTCTACGTTTATGGAAATTCAATATGTTCGTTCAGTATATGACTACTTTGTTAAGAGCTATCCAAACGCAAAAAAAATAGCAATAACAGGTCCGGATGAACCCGGGGGGCAGGCTATGGTGGCAGTAGCCAAAAAGGAGGCTGAGGCGCATGGATTGAAGGTAGTATTTTCTGAGCTTTACCCCTTTGGCACTCAGGATTTTTACCCAATGTTGACCAAGGCGATGGCCCAGAAACCAGATGTCTTTGACCTAGGCGTAGGCATAGCCCCCTGGTATGCAGGTATCATAAAACAGGCGCGAGAGCTAGGTTTTACAGGGCCAATGTTCGCTCCCTCGGCTACAGGCAATATCTACCTGATACCGATGCTGGCTGGTAAAGATTTTTCCTACGATATATTTTTCCTAGATGCAGACCTGAAAAGCCCTAAGATGCCATCTATTGTAAAGGAAGCAAGACAACAGGTGTCGAATAAATTTGGGGTAGATCTTACATTTGGTCATGGTGCTGGGTGGGAATCCCTATGGTGTCTTGTACAGGCTATTGAGGCAGCACAAAGCCTTGACACCATCAAGGTGGCAAAAGTCTGGGAGAAAATGAAAAGCATCGAAACATTATACGGAGAAGGAACGATGAGCGGGTTAAAAGATTTTGGTATTAACCATGTGGTATTGAAGCCGCGTCCTCTTAGCAGACTAGAGAAAGGAGAGATAGAATTTATCAAGTTCATTTCTCCCTGAGGCCGTGTGAACCGGCGATTCTTAATGTTCCTCCGGGCGAGGCCGAGTAGTTCTGGATATGCCCGGAGGATTTGGGTTTTAGATGATAAAATAAAAGATTAGGCACAGCCATGATCACACAAAGCATACTCAATGGATTGGTGTTGGGGGGGATTTACATTCTGGTAGCTCTGGGCTTGACCCTCATCTTGAGCATTATGGGGATCGTGCAACTCGCCCATGGTGAAGTATATATGCTGGGTGCTTATGCTATGTACTATCTTTGCGTTCACGCTGGTCTAAATTTTTTATTGGCCATACTCATATCTGCATTCCTTGTCGGCGGGCTTGGGGTACTCCTGGAGAAATATTTCTTTCGGCCGTTTCGCGGGAAGATGGAGAGAGCCCTCATCATTTCCATCGGGCTTATTTTACTGCTTCAAAATGCAGTTCTTGTCATCGCAGGTGGCACGCCAAGAGCGTTTGCGAGCCCGTTTTCAGGGATGATAAGCGTCCTGGGCGTAACGCTTTCTTTGGAGAGATTAATCGTTATTAGTGTTGCTTTCGGTCTTGTGTTAGTCCTTTTTTTCCTGATTAAAATGACCAAAGTGGGCCAGGCCATGGTTGCCATTTCCCAGGACAGAGAGGTTGCCGCCCTTCAAGGAATAAACATTGACCGCATTTCATCCATTGCTATGTTTTTAGGTTGTGCCTTCGCGGCAGTCTCAGGGGCTTTAGTAGGCGCTTTGTTTAGTGTAAGCCCGTTTATGGGGGGCTTTGCTTTGATGAAAGGAATTGCGGTGATCATCTTGGGAGGCATGGGAAGCATCCTCGGTGCCGTTCTTGGAGGTCTGCTTTTGGGTTTAATAGACGGCGTAGTTCCCGTGTATTCAACGACTCACATGGCTGGTCTTATTGGTTTTGGGTTCATTATCCTTATCTTGCTTTTTAAACCCCAGGGAATGTTGGGTCGTGAGTTTGAGTGATAAGAAAAAGTCCAAAGGATTGAGGTATGGGGGTGCAATACTGTTTTTGTTTTCTATACCCTTGATTGTAAGAGGGCAATACACCCTCCATATTCTCATTATGGCTGCCATGAATATTATCCTCGCCAGCAGTCTCCGTTTAGTTGCCAGTTCAGGTCAGCTTTCCATGGCGCATGGGGGCATGATGACAATTGGCGCCTATACTTCAGCATTGCTGGTGATGAAGCTGGGTATTTCATCCTGGGCTGCATTACCTTTAGCCGGCCTAGCTGCAGCAGCTCTAGCATTATTGGTCGGCTTTCCGTTTGTTAGAATAAAGGGAATCTATTTTGCAATGGTTACTGTTTTTTTAGCGGAGATGATCACACTTACTGCCGAGCACTGGCGGAGCCTTACAGGCGGCAGTTCAGGAGTTGTCAATATCCCCCCGCCCGACCCACTTGTTATCCCGGGGTTGATAAGCATCGACTTTCCTACTAAGACGGAATTTTATTACTTTATCCTGGTCCTCATGTTAGTGACACTTTTATTTCTTTACGCAATTGAGCGTTCACGTATTGGACTGACCTTGATCAGTATCCAGCAAACTGAACTTCTGTCTGAGAGTGTGGGTGTTAATACTTCGAGATTCAAGGTCCTTGCCTTTTGCATCGGTTGCTTTTTTGCGGGTATTGTTGGTAGCTTTTATAGCCAGTACATCAACGTCATCACGCCGCGATCTTTTGAATTTTTCTTTGCGATCTATATTATTGTCTATATGATAGTGGGGGGAATAAAAAAATTCTCCGGACCTATTTATGGTGCCTTCATTCTCACTATCTTTCCGGAATTCATTCGCGCTTTGAAAGAGTTTCAGCCGTTTATTTTTGCAGGCTTGCTCATGCTGGCAATTTTCTTCCTACCTGATGGGCTGGTTGATTTGCGCAGACAATGGGATAAATTTTATGAGAAGAGGTTCAACCGTGCTTGAGCTGACTTCAGTGACCAAATACTTTGGCGGGTTAGCTGCTGTTGACGACCTTGACCTGGAAATTAACAAAGGCGAAATAGTCGGTCTCATAGGGCCCAATGGCGCTGGCAAAACCACCCTGTTTAATCTAATCACCGGTGTCCTGCGGGTTACCGAAGGAAATATACGATTTGAAGATAAAAATATAACCAATAAGAAACCATGCTTAATAGCCGAACATGGGATTGTCAGGACCTTCCAGGAGACCAGCGTGTTTCCTGATTTCAGTGTAATGCTGAATATTATAGCAGCTTGCCATCTAAATCCCAGAATTGGCTTTCTGGAATCTATCTTCCGGACTTCCAAGTACCACGAGAAAGAAGAACATATCGTTGAACGGGCCATGGAGATCATGCAATTCGCTGGACTATGGGAAGTGAAAGATGTACCCGCTAAAAGCCTGCCTCACGGTTATAAAAAAATCCTGGGCATTGCCATAGCTTTAGCAGCACGTCCCAAGCTTTTATTACTCGACGAGCCATTGTGTGGAATGAACGCCGCGGAGGTAGTTCGAACAAATACGCTTATACGCAAGGCATGGGAAAGTAGTATTACGCTCCTATTGATCGAGCATAATATGAAAGCGACTATGAGTCTGTGCCAGAGGATTGTGGTCTTAAGCTTTGGGATGAAGATTGCCGAAGGTCCGCCCCAGCAGATCAAAAAAGATCGTAAAGTGATTCAAGCCTATCTTGGAGCTGCGCGAAAATATGAGGGTCCATTTCGCTATAGCGAGGAGTTAAAGAAAAGCAAGGAGGATATCCCGGCCAAATCCGAAGATAACGAAAATGCTGCTACAAACGAAAAACATAAAGGTCCATTTCGCTACAGCCGAGGTTATTAAGGGCATTAATGTCGAGGTAGCCACCAAGGGGGTCGTAAGCATTATCGGTTCAAATGGCGCGGGCAAAAGCACTTTCTTAAAAGCAATTACCGGGTCAGTGTCCTTGCACTCGGGGGAAATCTGGTTCCTCAGAAAAAATATAAACGCTCTGCCGGTCCATGAGATTATCAAACTTGGTATTGCCCTTGTTCCTGAAGGCAGAAGACCTTTTCCATATATGAGTGTCCTTGCCAATTTAAAATTGGGAGCCTATCTCCAGAAAGATAAACGGATAATAAACAGGGCATTGGCTGACATTTTTGACCGTTTTCCTATCCTGTGGAAACGGCGAAAACAACAGGCGGGAACCCTCAGCGGCGGGGAGCAGCAGATGCTCGTAATCGGGCGGGCATTAATGTCCATGCCAAAGATAATTCTTATGGATGAACCTTCGCTTGGGCTAGCGCCGATAGTTATTGAAGAATTGGTAAGCATTATAAAAGACATCAATAGGGATGAAATCGGGGTGTTGCTGGTCGAGCAAAATGCTAATATGGTCACCCAGGTTTCAGAAAGAGGCTATGTCATGGAGATGGGTAAAATTGTTCTTAAAGGCGATATAAAGAAACTAATGGCCCATGATGTTGTACAGCGGGCATTTTTGGGTACTTAATTTGAATCCCAATTTGAGTTAAATAAATTCCTGATTCGCCCTCATAGAGGTATCGGTCTGAATAAGAGGCCGGCAAGGACATTAAATGTTCACATAATACCTGGAAAACGAATTGGAACCTTTTGGTAAAGGACGTAGGGCTTAACCGTCCAAAGTATTAACCCTTAACATTAGGAGGTGTGAAGGGGGTGACCATAGCCTGCGACCATGCCCAGGCAGGCAACGTCACGGACGCCATGCAAATCATCAACTCGGGCAAATATGACATTGAAAAGATCAATAATATTCACTACACGCTGGAAGACCTTCCCCGAACCCTGAAAGAGACGGCTGATCCGCCGGAGGGATTTATCAGGGGTGCCGTGGTTTTCGATTGATTAAGTTCATCAGACGTGGAGTAAAAGAAAAATCGATCTTTTTTGGAGAAAATATGGATGGGAATGAATTTGAACTGTTTTAAGGATAAAGGCATTGACGTTTTGATGAACGCTGAAACCGATGTGGAGGGAATGGGACACGTCCGGGCGGCTTATATGCAATCGGCGCCGGTGGCGTCCTTTTTGAGTTAATCATAGATAAAGCCCTGAGAGATTATGGGCAGAAAGGAGAGATCGATGTCTTTGGAAAATGAAAAACTCTTGGAACTTTACCGCAAAATGCTGCTAGTCCGGGCCATTGAGCAAACACACGGCAAGCTTTTGCAGGAAGGAAAAATTCAACTGATGTCTCATTTCGGTACCGGGCAGGAGGCAGTGGCCATCGGGGTGGCTGGGCCTTTGAGACAGGAAGATATTCTCTTTGGAACCCATCGGGGCGTGGGAGAATATATTGGGAAGGGAATGACCGCGAAAGACATTTGGCTTGAATACCTGGGAAAGAAGACAGGACTTTGCAAAGGAAAAGGGACTTTGCACCTTTGTGACCGAAAGGTGAATATCCCAGGTCTGGTTTCCAGTCTGGGATCGGATTTTTCATATGCCGTGGGAACGGCCCTTAGTGCCAAGATGAGCAAAACTGACCAGGTAACCCTATACTTTGTTGGTGAAGGTACCTGCAATCAAGCTGATGCACATCCTTCCATGTGCATGGCTGCCCTGTGGAAGTTGCCGGTGGTGTTTGCTGTATGCACGAATCAATTTTGTGAGTTTGCTTACATGGACGAGCACTATCCCACCGAAGACGTGGCAATCAGAGCTGCGGGCTACGGGATGCCGTATGATATTGTGGATGGACAGGATATCGAGACGACCTATAAGGTAACAGAAAAAGCTATCGAACATGCCCGTAACGGCAAGGGGCCTTACCTGGTCGAATATAAGACCTTTCGTATGGCACTCCACCATTCGGGCGATCCCGGAGAATACGTCAAGTCTGAGGATCTGGAAAAATGGGGGAAAAGAGATCCTATAGACCTCTGTCAGAAGAAGCTCCAGGATCGGGGAATCCTCACCGGCGAAAGGGATCAAGAGCTGAGAAAGGCAGTCCAGACCGAGGTGGATAGCGCGGTGGAAGAAGCTTTTTCGGGACCAGATCCGACGGTGGATGATCTATTCGAGGACGTATATGCTCAAAAGGAGGTGATCTAATGGCTAAGACAATCAGCTTTTTGCAAGCGATCAATGAGGCTATGGCCGAGGAAATGCGTCGGGATTCAAGTGTTTTCGTGCTTGGGGAGGATGTTCGCATCGGTCCTTTTGGTCAGACCGCCGGATTGGTGAAAGAATTTGGTGAAGAAAGGGTGTTAAACACTCCCATTGCCGAGAATGCCATTACAGGAGTGGCCATGGGCGCTGCCATGAATGGAGGTCGACCTGTTCTGGAGCTTATGTTCTGTGATTTTACCATGCTGGCCATGGATCAGATTTGCAACCATCTTGGCCAGTGGCGTTACATCACGGGAAACCAGTATGCTGTCCCAATAACCATTCGAACCGCCGTGGGTGCTGGCTTCCGTATGGCCTACGGTCATTCCCAGTGCCTCGAATCACAGCTTCTTCAAGCACCAGGCCTTATCCTGGTAGAACCTTCCACGCCGCATGATGCCAAAGGCCTTCTGAAATCGGCCATACGCAGCGATGATCCGGTGGTGTTTTTTGAGCATAAAAAACTGATCCTGGGAGGCGTTGAAGGCGAGGCCCCTGAAGAGGAATATACCATCCCGTTCGGGGAGGCCGTAATTCGAAAGGAAGGTAAAGATGTGACCGTAGTAGCCTTTGGATTCATGGTATACGAAGCCTTGAATGCGGCCCAGGAGCTGGCGCAGGAAGATATCGATATTGAAGTGATTGACCCGCGAACCATCGTTCCTCTGGATCAGGACACCATTTTTGAGTCGGTGGAAAAGACAGGACGTTTGGTTACTGTCGAGGAAGGAAGGATCAGGGGTGGCCTGGGTGCTGAGATGGCAGCGCTAGCCTGCGGGGATTATTTTTCTTTGCTTAAGGCCCCCGTGCAAAGGATCGCTGCCCCCATGGTGCCGATTCCAGGCAGTCCGGTTTTGGAAGATCTTTACTTGCCGAACAAAGACTCCATCGTGCGCGCCGTAAAGCGCACTCTGTAATCGATATCGAGTAACGGTTTGTGGATTCCGAGGTTCAAAGGTCCGGGGTTGAACGAATTCTTTCCACCCATGGTGTGGTCAAGATACTGGTGAGGCCTTAAGTAAACGAGGAGTTGCACTGAAATGATTTCACCGATTATAGTGCCGAAACTGGGCATGACCCAGCAGGATATCACCGTTGTCAAGTGGCTCAAAGACGACGGCGAAAGGGTAGATAAAGGCCAAGGTGTGGTTACCATCGAAACAGCCAAGGTTAACTATGAAATCGAGGCTCCTGCTGCGGGCATGGTGTTCGAACTCAAGAAGGTAAAAGATAAGGTCAAAATTGGGGAAACGTTGGGCGCTGTGGCGGACAGTGCGCAGGAGTTCGAAGCGTATAAAAGCAGCCTGTCCCAGGAACCGGAGGACGGGGTGGGTCTTATCTTTGATGAGACAGAGGCAGAAGAGGGAGTCCGCCTATCCTTTGAGGACGAGACGGAGCAGGAGACGGCTTCCGCCGTAAGTGCGGCTGGTTTGGGCGATCAATTGGTCCTTGAACGTATTCCTTTTGTGGGAATGCGCCGCACCATCGCCGACAACCTGGTGGCAAGTCTGCAGTCCGGAGCCCAGTTAACCGTGGTCTCCGAAACGGATTTTACTGAACTGGCCGGTTTTCGCCGGGAGTTTCTGCTGGATCATGGCGGGGATAAGATCACCTTTGTTGATATGCTGGTCAAGTTGCTGGCATCTGTTTTAAAGGAGTTTCCGATCATCAACTCCACCGTGATGGGGGATGAGATCATTTCTTGGGGTGAGTATCATATTGGCGTGGCGGTGGCCCTTGAAGACGGCCTGGTGGTTCCGGTCGTGCGAAATGCGGATCAAAAGAGCCTGGTGGCCGTCAGCCGGGAAGTTAAAATGCTGGCAAAAAAGGCTCGCAACAACCAACTGGAACCGGAGCACTACCAAGGAGGGACATTCACCTTGAGCAGTGGGGGCAAGGTGGAAGTGGATTTCATGACGCCGATTATCAACCCGCCGCAAAACGCCATCCTGGGTATGGGAAAAATCGGCCCAAGACCTGCCGTATACGAGGGAAAGCTTGTTATTCGCACCTTGACCCATCTGTGCTTGACCCACGACCATCGCGTCATCGATGGGGTCCCGGCAGCAATGTTTTTGGGGCGGTTGAAACAAATCATTGAGCAGCCGGAGCTTTTTCGAAAAATCCTCAGGTAATGCGTAATGCAGGTTTCACGAACTTTAGTACGGATAAAGATACGAGCGCCGAGGAGCATGGGGACATGACCATTAACAAGTGTGATTTGTTGGTTATCGGCGGAGGTCCGGGTGGTTATACGGCGGCTATACGAGCAGCCCAGAAAGGTCTGCAAATAATATTGGTGGAACGGGGTCCTCTGGGAGGTACCTGCCTGAACCGGGGATGTGTGCCCACCAAAACCTTGCTTGAAGATACCTTCATGATTTCGAGGGTTCGAAACTGTCATTTCATGCGGGGTGATATGAAAATCAACCTCAAACGCATCGCCGGACACAAGGATTTAGTTGTGGAAGGATCGTGCAGCTGGGTCCAAAACCTTCTTGCGGAAAATGGCGTCACTCTCTTACGCGGCGAGGCTTCATTTTCAGGTCCCAAGACCGTAACCATAAAGAGGCAAGGCGGGGAGCTGGAGGAAGTAACCGCCCCAAAAATCATATTGGCCACAGGCGCTGTAACAATCTATGACGCTGGTCTTCATGCAGACGGTGAACGTATTTGGAGCACCGACGATGCCCTTTCCGTCAAATCGATCCCACGCAGTTTGGCCGTGATCGGGGCTGGCAACAGGGGTGTGGAATTTGCTTCCATCTATCACAACCTGGGAACAAAGGTTGTGATCATCGAAAAAGAAAAACGCATTTTACCCCGTATGTATTGGGAATTGGCCGACCGATACAAAAGAACCTTGCTCGATCGTCAGATAAAAGTTCTGACCCACACTACAGTTTTGGCAGCCCATCCTTCCAATGGCAACGGAGTAATCTTGACTTTGGAGACCGCCAAAGGTCGTCAGGAAGTCCGGGTCGACAGAGTCCTTATGACCGGGGTGCGGCGCCCGGCTTACCATGGTATAAATTTCGAGGCGACGGATTTAGTGTCAAGTGATGGAATATTAGAATATGGACCCAATTTGGAGACCAAGGTGAAAGGCATTTACGTGGTGGGTGATGCGGCCGGCCCTCCGTATCTGGCTCACAAGGCCATTGTCCAGGGCATGATGGCTGTAAATCACATTCTGGGTAAAGACACCGCTCAACAGCCGCTTTTTTACCCAAATTGTGTATACGGTAACCCGGAAGTTGCCACCGTGGGATTGACGGAAGACGAGGCCCTTGAGTCCGGCCGCAGCACTAAGGTGGGGGAGTTTCACTTCATCGGCAACGGCCGCTCTGGCACCATTGGTAATGACCAGGGGCTGGTCATGATCGTTTCGGACTCCAAAACCATGGAGGTTTTAGGCGTTCACATGATCGGGCCTCAAGTAACTGAGCTCATCTCACTGGCCTGCCTGGCGATGCAAAATGGGATCGATGTGAGCGGGATTAAAAAAACAGTTTTTGCCCATCCGACGCTGGCAGAAACCTTTTTTGAAGCCGCATTGGCCACGGATGGTGAAGCTATCCATTTGATTATAAATGACTAAGAATAAACGGCTGAACACTGGAAAGAACACCCCACCGAAAGGCAATCCGGAGATTATCGATGCCTTTAGAGAACCGGGAAAGCATCGGACACAATCTATAAATGCTTTTTGTATGAAAGAAAAGTCGATTCAATCAAAATGTCCCCGGATAGTTTATTCTCAAGGGACGAGCCATGTTTGATCCTTTTTATGTGTAGCTAAAATTATAGCGAATCCTATAGTTTCTTGTCGTGATGGCTGTCAAGATTCAAGACCTGACCCTGTTGTTTTTACGCAATCGGAAACCCGGTTGTCCGCTATTGTCCAGGGGGCCGATAGTCGATGGTTAGCTTGGTGGCCTCATCAATCCCCTCTGGTGTCAACAGAACCGTGGCCTTGACGTTGGCTGCCCCGCTGGCGTTGACTACTAGCGAAACTGCAGTGAATGTCACGTTGTCGGGAACATCTACGATGAGGTACACATCGTCATCACCAAAGGCATAATAAAACGCTTCTAGGGTGTGTGCCGCCCATCTTCCTTAATAGGCTCTCCACCATGGCTCTACGTGACGTACCACCATCCTTGAGGAGGCCCTTCACACCTTCCGTAGTGTATGAAGCCCGAAAAAGATACTTTCCCATGTCACACCCCCTGTGTTTTGTTTTCCTGCTTCTAAGAACACCAATCACCGCCAACAGGTACGGAAA
Organism: Desulfobacteraceae bacterium UBA2156; assembly: GCA_002328165.1. GTDB lineage: Bacteria > Desulfobacterota > Desulfobacteria > Desulfobacterales > UBA2156 > UBA2156. The sequence continues at coordinate 32,614 of DCWS01000001.1, forward strand.
CCCGGTTCTCCAGCAAAAAGACCGGTTTGCCGGGAAGTTTTTCGCACGCCCGGGCGAGCGTGCTCCAGATCGTCCAGGTAATCGTCAAAACGCTCGCCTGATAAGAACTCGCTTTTTGAGATCGGATAGATTGAAATTTTATAATTGTGTTTCAAATCATTCATCTATCTCAGGGGATTCACTCGGACTGCCTCAGAATAATTCTTGTAAAACCTCTCCTTCACATACTTGTATCGATTGGGTTCGGTCAGTTTCTTGTAGCAGTCCAAACTTTCATCCACTAAACCTTGAAGGAATACATCGAACTTCTTGTCAAACACGAACCTCTTGTTGGATTCCGTATTGTCAGAAGTTTGAACCTCCTTCTTTAGTGCTTCATCATCTTGGAGTTGTTTTTGAATCTTCCCCAAGTTTACTTTATCCTCATCAGTCAAGTCACTACCAAAGCTCTCGTTCAGAACTTGGATGATATGGGATAGTGGTTTTTCGGTTCTTCAGTTGGAGTCCCACCAACTTCGATTGAAATCGGTTCTAGTCCCCCTTCTTCTTTTACCAAAGATATTTTTTGACTGTGTTTCTTCTCTATTCTAAAATATTCCAAATCCACATAAGAGAATAGATCCGTCAATTTTTTAGTTTGTTTTTTGGGGAGTTTCCTGTTTAGGAATCGTAGGAAGATATACAGTTTTTCAAGATTTATATCCTTGAACGAGATTATTTGAGACAGTCACAGCAGTACATCAACAATTACAACAGTATATAGAGAAAGGAAAAAGAGCAAAGTTATCAAAAGCAAATTCGGAAGTTATAGTTTTCAGTGAAAAACTAAAAATTGCGGGTACAGTTGATTTATTGAGGCAGTTAGCAATACAATCTTGATTAAAGTATCTATTGAAGAAAAAGGCACAACACCTTGAAAAATCAATATAAATTTTCTATTTTCTGAGACCAACTGATACTAAACTGAAAGCTTTTAATGGCAGCAAGTTCGAAAATTATTGATGCTTTGATTGCCTATGTCTGATTTTTAGGGAAAGCTTAATCGAGCACGGGAAAACGAGCGCATTACAGGGACCCTCTCCCTGATTGATCATTGTACTGATAGCCTCTCCGATTAAACGCTACAATTTTATAACTGTTTCTGGTTTATAAAAAACTCCCATCGGAAAATGGGAATATTTCTGTTTGGATACTTTGACATGAATCAAATTGCATAACAATTGATATCCAAAAAATCCGATATACATGCTACAAAATTTATTTGAAGATCTAAATTTTTTAAGTTTTCTAATTTATTTAAAAAAATATCGATATTTTTGTTATGAAGAATTATTCTTTCTGAAAAATCTGTAAATAAATCATACCCATTTTCGACTTTGTCAATGGTAAACGGTTATTTCGAATGATAAAGTTTTCCTAGATGAGGATCCTTCTTCAAATAATCTTCCCGCTAAATAAAGCACTTGATAATTTTAAGTAACAGAAAATCTCATAACAGGCTTTTCATCTATGGGCAAGTGTACAAGGGTAGCGAAGAATGAAAGTCCAATCGATAAGTAGAATGCATAATCATAAGAACTGTATTGATCAAAAAAATATCCTCCTAGATAAGCTCCCAAAAAACTGCCTATTTGATGGCTAAAAAATACAATTCCATATAGCGTAGCTAAATATTCAGTTCCAAAAATCTGGGAAACAATACCATTGGTTGGCGGTATAGTAGCAAGCCAAAGATAACCATAAAGAACGCCAAAACCAAGGGCCGTGTAGCGGGAAGGAGGCAAAAATATAAATAAAACTAGTACTATTCCACGTGAAAAATACAGAATGCTCAACAGTATTTTCTTACTATATTTTCCGGACAAAAATCCAAAGGTTAGCGTGCCAAAAATGTTAAAAAGACCTGTTAACGATAAAATTGCAAAAGCTGTCCACGCTTCAAAGCCTCTTTCTTGCATATATCCAGGTATATGTGCTGCAACCAAAGTAATATTAAATCCACAAACAAAAAAACCAGAAATTAAAAGTATAAAACCTTTGTGATTGAATGCTTCTTTTAATGCACCACCAATTGTTTGTTCATTTATTTTAATGTTGTTTGTTGTGTTATTTTTTTTAACTGGAACAAGAAAAGCAGCCACAATCATAGCAAAAATAATAAAATACAAAAAAGTCTGTAGTGTCTTTTCCCAACCATATGCTGATAAAGCATATTTTGTATACAGCGGAGAGAAAAAATAACCTATAGATGCCATCGCTACAACAGTTCCAATAGCAAAACCTCTTGTTTTATTAGGAAAGTGCTTACCAACCTCAGCTATTTGAACG
>DCWS01000001.1:35314-42265 GCA_002328165.1 Desulfobacteraceae bacterium UBA2156
AATTTGAAAAAAAATACCTGTGTTCGGTCCGGAATAAAGCAAATAAATTCCGAGAGCCATGAAAATAAATGCTATTATCGTAACCTTATTCCCGCCTATTTTATCTGCCATGGCACCAAAAATAGGAGCAAACATTCCCCACATCAACATTTGTATTCCAATTGCCAAACCATATTGAGTAACGGTACATTGTAAATCTTTGACAAAAAAATCGGAAAATAAACCAAAAGTTTGGCGAAGCCCCATGGAAACTGCCACAATCCCACAAGCAGATAAAAGATTGATCAAAGCTAATTTGCTTGGAAAAAATTTTGTTTGACTCATTTTATTTTTTTTAAGGCTTGTTTTAAATCTGCAATCAATTCATCTATATCTTCTTAGCCAATGTGCAGGCTTACAATATAATGATTTTTTTAATATATTTTTTATTTACCGCTACTGTTCCGAGCATAACGTCCGAATGTCCTGATAAATATTTTGTTGCAGAAAAAAAATGATATGTCAAATCCTAGTTTTTCGGATGAAGATCGTATTGCCAGGAAGGAAATTTGCTGCAAATTAACAGAAAATTCGGGATTTTGGGCACAGGAAGCCTGACTTCACGAGTGTCTGTTTTTAAAAACAGGCCTCTGCAAGGCAATCCGGATCGGCGATGGTGTTATAGATCCCGGGTCCCGGCTTTTCATTGTAGCGTTTCAAGGGTGAAATCGAGCGCTATCATCGCTCGATAAAAAAATATCTTGCGCCTTGAAAATTATTACAGCCCTGGTGAATTGACAGAACAGATCGATCTTTTTATCGAATATTACAACAATCATCGTTATCATGAAGCGTTGAACAACTTGACCCCAGCTGATGTATACTGCGGCAAGGGGTGTGAGATTCTGACAAGGCGTGAAAGAATCAAGAAAAAAACGATTTGGCTTTATGCCTAAAGAATTATTGTCTCATTAGTAAGTAGCTCCGCAAAAACAAGTTCTTATCTGTTTGTATTTGTTCTGTTTTAAAAATAGAAATTTACTGACGTATAGTAAACATCCGGATAAAGTCCAAACTCATTTTCAGGTCTTGAAGGATCGGACGACTCTTCTCCAAGCCCAACGTAGGCTCCTATATTCACGTAAACATCTTCAACCAAATTATACTCAAAGCCGGTTGAACCAAGGACTGACCGGTCTTCAACATTTATAAGAGCCCGCGCATTAAAAATTAAAAGTGGCGTAATCTCATAGGTAAAACCCGGCGCTACGTAGTGCCTGCCGAAAAGATATACTGCGCCGTCTGTAAATGCGGTTTCAGCAATGGCATCAAAGTAGTTCTCAGGACTACCGGTGCCTGCACCGCTGTAATGATATTCAATATAAGTATAAAGCCCGTCTGTAAACCTGTAATCAGCACCAACTGAAAGCCTGAAATAGTTTTCCTCGGAAGCCCCTTCAGCAAGTGTCTGTGCTGCCTCCAGCCAGGCGCCAGCCCCGCCTATCGAGCGCGCTAGGTCAATGCCAAAAAGTATGTTTTCCCTGAATGCCATTGCCATAAATGCTATGTCAGTCTGTAACTGGTATGTTTTCATACGGAAGAAAGCCGCACTTTTTTCAGGTTTAAAATCGTCTCCAAACACCACCCCCATATCAAGCTCCCCCATCTCGGATAAAGGGGTCTTCACCCTAACCGAATCGACACCAACAAGTTCTTCCTTGGCAATCGTGTCATACGTAAAAGGCGCTATTATGTCAGTCGGGTTTATAACATGCGCTGAACCGAAAGCAATTGGCTGGCGTCCAGCAGATATGTCCATGGAAGAAGTGCTCATCGTCAGCAACAGCCTGTCAAGATTCTGCATAAGCATAAAATCGTCTCCTGAATCTTTGTCATCAGGATAAAATTCTTCGTCGAGATCAAAAACCCGGTATGATAAAAGCGCAGGGCCTGGAAGAGGTATAGAGCTTATATCCTTATCCCTGAAACGCGGAAACAGCTCGTATGCAATTTTAAAAAAAGAAGACTCAGAAGGAATGATATTGAGCCTCAGTCTCAGATGGGACACAGCCTCAAAAGCGGTATCCTGCTTTAACTCGTTGAGAATAAAAAAGTTCCTGATATATCCGCCTGCTTTGATTTCAGTTTCATCGGCATAAAGAAAAGTGCCGCAGAACTGAAATACGAAAAAGAGAATTGCAGCTACCGGAACTTTATTTCTCAATCCTTATCCCTCATCCTTCATCTCTTGTTCCGCGTCTATCATCCTTTCCGTCTCCGGCGGCATCCCTTATCCTCTCACTTCATCCTTGTCTATTTCTCCGTCTTTTAAAAGCACCAGTCTCTTTGCCCTCTCCATAATCATGGTGTCATGAGTAGAGAACACAAATGTCATCCCGTTTTTATCATTAAGCTCGCGCATCATGTCAAGAAGCGCTGCACCTGTTGCAGAGTCAAGGTTAGCTGTTGGCTCGTCCGCAAGTATCATGTCAGGGTTTGAGACCATTGCCCTTGCAACTGCAACGCGTTGCTGCTGACCGCCTGAAAGCTGTTTGGGAAGCCTGTTCTCCATACCCTTAAGACCCACCTGCTGGAGAATGGCTGCAACACGCGAGCGTCTTTCACCTTCACCAACACTCTGAAGGAGCATGATGTACTCGATGTTCTCTTTTACAGTAAGAACAGGAATGAGGTTATACGCTTGGAATATAAAGCCTATATGGTCCCGCCTGAAATCCGAAAGCTCACTGCCCTTCATCTCACTCATATATTTACCTGCCAGAAGTACACTGCCGGAGCTGGGGACATCAAGACCGCTCATTATGTTCAGAAGAGTTGTTTTACCTGAACCCGACGGGCCTGCAATTGCAATAAAAGCGCCTTTTTTGATGCCCAGGCTTAAAGACCTCAGCGCATGGACATCAATACCTTCTGTGCTGTAGATTTTTGATACATTATCAATTTTAATTACCTCCCCTGGCATTTCCTTTATTTCTCCTCTCGGCTGCAAAGTAGCGCATAGTTAGATTTTATATTTTATCTCTCTGCTCTATACTTTATGTAAATCACATGCTTTTCTGCATTGCCCTCCCAGGCGTAAGCTTAGCCGCAAAAACAGCCGGATAAATGGCAGCGATAAATGAAAAGATGAATATTAAAACCGGAAACACGGTAAACTGTCTGGGTCTCACCACAGGGTAGATAAGCTCTGTAATGGTGACACCCGCGAATTCTATGCCCTTATAATTAATCCCGTACACTGAAAAAATATACATAAAAACATAGCCAATTCCAAGACCAATGATAATACTTAGTAAAGAAAGCGAAGTGGCCTCAAAAAAGATAATCAAGGCCATGTTTACGGGCCTTGTGCCGACTGCCCGCAGAACACCGAATTCAAACATCCTTTCATAGAGCGACATAAAAAGCGTATTCATTATTATCACTGCTACAATGGCAAAAACCAGGGATGTGATTATCAAATTTGATATGTCAGTCATTCCTATTACACTGTCAAGCTGGGGCACCAGGTCTTTCCACCCAAGAGCTTCGTTGTCCTGTTCAGAGTATTTTCCCCAGAACCCAAGCGAGCGGTCTCCTGCATCATTAATATCATTAAACTTAAGTGAAATCTCATGCACATCCCTGTCAAGTGCCAGTAGCTCTTGAGCCTGCTTTATGTTTATGAAAGCCATGCCGCTGTCTATCTCTCTTATGCCCATGTGAAAAATGCCTGCTACCCTGAACATATCCTGTGACAACTCTCCTGTGCCGGCCTGCGCCATTGTAAGTACCAGCCTGTCACCTGCCTCAACCTCAAGGGTTTCGGCTGTTTTGGAACCTATAAGTATCTGCCCCGTGCCGGGAGACATAAGGTAATTCCCCTGTCTTACAGCTTCGTCAATCATTGATATATGTCTCTCTGTATCGGGCTCTATGCCGTACAGAAGAACTGAGTTTACGCCTAAAGCAGAACTTAGCATGCCAAATGAAACTGTGCGCGGAGAAAAATCTGAAACCAGTTTCTCTGTTTCCAGGGACTTTATAAAAGCCTCTGAATTATTAATTGTTTTATCCACCTCAAGCGTATCGCGAAAGCCCTGAGCATGTACCTGGCCCTGTCCGAGGAATGTGTCAGTAGCTGTCCTTATCATGCTTTCAAGCATGCCAACATAAAGCCCGTCTACAAACATCAATGATGCCAGGCCAATACCAACTGCTATGCCGGACAGAACCGTTCTTCTTTTATTCCTTAAGACGTTTCGCCATGCAAGCTTAAAAAGAAGTTTCATCCTAACCCGTCCTTAATGCTTTCACAGGGATTACCCACGCTGCCCTGCCTGCAGGCCATATACTTACCACTACAGCGGTTCCGAAGATAATCGCCGCGGGCATCAGAATAGATCTGATTGTAATTTGTGCGGTTATTTTGTCAAAGAGAAACCCGCCGAATTCCAGGGGGGTTGAAAGTGTTATGCCGTATACAGAAAACCACCAGTTGGCAAGCATTCCAGCCACCGTACCAACTATTATACTTATGATTGAGAGATATGTTGTTTCAAGCACTATTAGCATGAATACCTGGGAGGGCCTTGTGCCCAGCGCCCTTAATACGCCGAACTCGCGGGTTCTTTCAAGTATAACCATGAGCACGGTGTTAAACACACCGATAGCCACTACTATTGTAAGCACTGCTATGGTCCACCGATTGCCTTTTACGTCTGCCTGCATCGCCCTGTAAAACTGGCTTTCCACAACTTGCCACGGCTCAACATCAAACGACGGTTCATCCAAAGCATCACTTATAAGTTCAACCGCCTTCATTGTTTTTGGATGATCTGTAAGCACAACGGCTATTTCGTGAACTCCTCTGTCAATTGAGAGGAATTTCTGTACAGTGATTATGTGCATATAGCATATTGAGGCGACGGAAGAGCCTTCTGACTTGCCCATAATGCCTGCAACTTTGAAAAGTCCGTTTGCAACTGAGCCGTCAACCCCCTGGGCTATTAAAGCAATTTCATTTCCAAGACCGACCCTGAGAACTCTGGCGAGGCCGTTGCTTATGATTACTTCATCAAGAGGTGCATCGGATATAAAACGTCCTTTTTCAACCTTGTGCCTGAGCCTTGTTGTCCGGACTTCCCTTACAGGATGTATGCCTGCAACGCGTACGCCGGTAGTCTTTTTGCCTGCAAAGGCAAGCGCAGGTGTATAAACCCTGGGCGCCCACGATTCGACATGGGCGAGGTGCTCGATCTTATTGCCAATAAAATCAGGGTTATTCAGAATCTTATATATTGAGGGTCTGTCAAGATAACCGTTTTTGTGCACCTGGACATGCCCGGTGCGGTCTCTTGTAAACATGTCTATGAGGTCACCGTAGCTTCCGTCAATCATTCCTATGGTGACTGCGAACAGGGCGCACCCCCCGGCCATCATCATACCAGTGAGCAGGGAACGCCGCTTGCTGCGAAAAATATTACGAAATGCTATTTTGGAAATAATCATGTCAAACTAAACATTACAAAATGCCAAACTATCAATTAGAATTTCAAATTTTAAATGATAATTTGTATGTGTTCAGGGGGCAGTTATTTCCCCTTTATTTCGGTGTCTCCGTCACTGGTAATTTCAGTTATTTAGTAGCGGTGACATTCCTGCCCCTCCGCATTACACCAACGCTGCGCTCTGGACGGCTGCGGTCTCCCCCACTACTAAATCAGTGAAAATACGAAGCGACTCCGCCAGTAACGTTACGGAAAAACAACTGCCCTCTGAATAGTTACGATAATTTTGCATTGATAATTTTAAAATGGCTCATGTTATCTTTTTCTCTGCAAATTTCTCAGTGTAAATACATCCAGTTTTAGTTCTAAGTCGAACTGAATGTCTATATAACGTATAACCGTCTTTTTTCCGGGCTTATTTAACTGTCTCATTTCAAGCAAAGAGGGGATACTGCGATTATTGAATTTTTTTACTTCGCTGAATGTCATGACCCTCATCTTACGTCCCTTCTCGTCAAAATACGACTGCTCAACAGGAATGTAGTCTTTCTTTCGGACTACTATGATTATCCTGGCCCATACAATAGGAATGTCTTTTTGGGGTACAAGCTCAATATAGTAGTTCTCCTGCTTTGCATCCTCAGGGTTTATAAGTCTTGCATTATAGTCACGGGTCATGGAGCTTTCCTTGATAAGGTCGTCGTTTGTGAAATCCGAGCCCATCCAGGAGCTCATCATCATGGAAGGGGGCACTTTCATTACCTTGTTTATCTTTGGGAAATAGTTCCACATCTCTGTTTTCTTGCGCAGGGTGGTAATGCCGGCATCTTTTTTAGGGCCTGTGATATGGATAAATGTTTTGTCCAGCCCCTCGCTCCAGATATTCATTGCAATAGTGCGCTTCCAGTTCTCTGTTGCAATGGTCATCTCTATCCTGCCCTCGCTTGTGTCGCTGCGATAGAGTTTGTCCATCCTGTCCACTATCTCATTTACACCGAGCCTGTCCTGTGCGTACACGGGGAATACAAAGGCTGCAGCAAATACAATTGCGATTATTAGTTTTCTCGTTTTCATAATATCTTTTTCACTTATTTACTTCTTTGTCCAAAGTCAAGCCTACGCCGTGTCCCAGCATTTTAGGATTTACGGGGGTCTAACCCGTAAGCGGTAAGTTGTTTTGTTTGACGGAAAAAATATGTGCTGAAAACATCTTAGAACTGCTTCACGCAGCGCAGGTGAATAATCTGCATGTTTGAGGCATGCTCACATCAATACGGGCTTGCAGTTGACCAGACTCGCCATTACAATCCGGTTGAGTCTGTAAAAGCTTTGTAAGTCATAACGCTCCGGTAAAACCGGAGGTTTGATAGCCGTGAGCAGCTTCAAGGGCTGCCGTTGAGGTTGCACCTTAAAATTTGCCATCATCATCGTCGTCTTTGTCCCGGCCGGTCTGATTCTTGAT
>DCWS01000042.1 GCA_002328165.1 Desulfobacteraceae bacterium UBA2156
ACTGCAAACAAATATTTATATCCTTTGGTAAACAATGATCTTGACGCACCATTCGCTTCAACCATTGGAATTTTATTTTCCTCTGTTACAGGTGCAATCGCCTTTGTCATGCCAGAACTGTAAGGCCCAAGCATATATTTAACACCATCTTGCTTTATAAGTCTTTCAGCAAGTGCTGCTGCTCGATCCCCTTTGGATTCATCATCATAGTAAATGATGTCAAATTTATAAGCTTTTCCTCCTACTTTAACTCCTCCCATTTGGTTTATTCTTTCAACGGCCAAATTATAACCATTTTTAGTATTTTTACCGTTTGTAGAATATTTTCCAGTGAGAGAAACGGCTGCGCCTAAAATTATCGTATCACCTTCAACCTTGGCCCAGACCGGGCCCGCAACGAGGAGACCGACAACAGCCACAGCCATTACCAGTGTGATGAGAAATTTTTTCTTCTTTAACATAATCCTGTCCTCCTTGTGTTTTGTGGTTTTGAAAAACAGAGCAATCCGGCATTTCCGAGTTTTGTGCTTTAGGACAACCGGGTTGCGCCGTTTAATGGATAAGATTGCTCTTGGCCTGACATTGGCCTGCATAATCAATTTTAACATATGTAAAAACAGAGAATGAATGTCAAGGGAAATTTTGAAGATCATGTTTATACATTGGCAACCTTGATTTAAAAAAAGATCAAAGGCAAAAGGGTGCAGATCGTACTTGAAAGATCACCCACCTGGGAGACTCCCGGAATCCGTCAGAAAAGCTATGATTCCCAATTTTTCTTGACACACAATGAATCGATAGATACATAGTCGATAATCGACCGTAAAGGAATATTGCATGTGTTTATTGGAATTTGAATCAAAAAAAATCTTCAAAAAACACCAAATCCCCCTTTCTCCGGAAATTGGGCATGATCCTATCTAAACTTGCCGATATTTTTCTGGATTATTACGTAATATTTGTTCATGAATCCAAATAACTAGTGCACCCTCTGCATGCTTTGTGTTAACGCATAAAAATCAGGCACGATAACGATTCATAACCGAAGCGATTTGAGAGGACGCTTTGAACGGCAGAGGTCAGCTGATAGAAGCCGAGTTGCAAAAACAGTTTGGAATCAGCCGTTCCCCGCCCCGGGAGGCATTTCGGAGTTTGGGAAAAAAAGAACTGGTCGGCACTATTCCCCGGAAAGGAACATTCGTTAAGCGTGTAACCCGCAGGGACATTGCAGAAAACTTTCCGGTCCGGGCCAGTCTTGCAGCCCAGGAAGCGGGCCAAAAAGGGTAGCCCATTTGGTGAAAAAACGATTGGAGCGATTTATTTCTCATCGGCTGGATCAGGTACCGATCGCATCGGTTTATGTAAAAAGCAGGGGGTGGTATTTTGTCATTGCCTGGGCTCATCGCTTGTGCGGTATCCTCATGGTCTTATTTGCATCGGTTCACATTTACACCCTATCCTTTCTTTCAACCCCTGCTCTCTATGATGCAAAAATAAAATTCTTTGGGCTTGCCCCATTTGCTTTTCTGTCGTGGATGCTGGCGATACCGGTTATCTTCCACGCCCTGAACGGTGGTCGGTTGATTCTATATGAAATGTTTGGGAGTCGAAATGATAACTCCATGACCCGATGGGTGTTTTCCTTATCGATTGCCTTTGTTTTTCTCCAGGGTCTGTTGATGATGCTCTGGAGCCGATCTGTTTCCATGTTATTTTTTTGGTTGGTTGCCGCTACAATCAATTCCAGTCTGGCCTGCATAGTTATATCGAAAAGCTGGAAAGCGACCGGTTCGATATTCTGGAAATTCCACAGAATCACGGGTAGTTTTTTATTGATCATGGTGCCGGCTCATCTGATGTTGATGCACCTCCAACCGGGTATCAGTCAGGAGGCAGCAATGGTCATTGCGAGAATACAAAACCCTTTCATAAAATGGATAGACCTGGGGATGCTTTTTGCCATGCTGTACCATGGGGGGTATGGCCTGATTTCAATAACAGGAGATTATATAGAATCCAAGGTACTGCAAAACGGTCTCGCTGCCCTCATTTTTTTGACAATGGCAGCTTTTGGCTGGATCGGCACCCGATTGGCAATCATGATTTAAAGCATATCTGCTTCAATGAACAACCGACTTCGGATAACCGCAACTCTCCATTGTGATCTGCTGATCATCGGTAGTGGTGGCGCAGGTCTCAGGTGCGCTGCCAATGTCCTGGATAAGAGACCGGAAACCCGGGTGATCGCTTTAACTAAAAATGCACACCCCCAGAAATCCCACACATCTACTGCCCAGGGTGGTTTGGCTGCTGTTGACCCGGGAGATCCTGAGGACAAAACCATTTATCATATGTTTGATACCTGGAAGGGATCGGATTGCACCGCCGATCAGGATGTCATTAAAAAAATCTGCGATTCTTCGTGGGAGCAGATCTTGTGGTTGGAAAACCGGGGAATGCATTTCAGCAGGAACCCCAAAGGAAAACTCAGTAAAAGAACGTTCGGCGGACACACGTTGAATTTTGGTGAAACGTCTGCGTATCGGGCGGTGTTCGAAGCCGATCGAACAGGAAAAGGGATGATGGATACCTGTTGGGGAGAATCATTGAAACGAAATATCTCTTTTCTCAATCAAAGTATTGGCACCGAGCTTTTGTTCAAAGCAGGCCGGTGCGTGGGTTGCCTCGTTTTCAAACTAAAAGAAGGTGAATTCATCCGCATTTTTTCCGGCGCAACGGTGTTGGCCACAGGCGGCAGCGGGCAGGTTTTTAAAATTACAACTAATTGCCGTCAAAATACCGGCGATGGACCGGCGGTTGCTCTACAAGCCGGTCTGCCGATGATGGATCCGGAAGCGATCCAGTTTCATCCCACCGGAATGATCGGCCCCGGTATTCTGGCCAGCGAAACTTTACGCTCAGTCGGCGGTATTCTCAGAAATAAAGATATGGAACCGTTCATGGCGCATTATGCGCCCAGGATGAAGGAGCTGGCCCCACGGGACCTGGTTGCGCGGGCCATCGCATCCGAGATCCGTAAAAAGAGGGGGATTTTGAGCTCCGATCACAAAGTGGAACATGTCTGGATTGATTTAAGGCATCTCCCGGATGCGGTTCATGAACAACAGATCCCTGAGGTCAGCGGATTTTTTAAAAAGTTCCTCAACCTCGACCCCAAAAGCGAGCTCTGCCCCGTTCACCCGAGCAGCCACTATCAGATGGGGGGGATCTCCACGAACGCGTTTGGTGAAGCACAAGATCACTTGCAGAGGCGTGTGCCGGGTCTGTTCGCCATAGGTGAGTGTGCAGCTGCCAGTTTACATGGCTTTAATCGGCTGGGAACCAACTCTCTGTTGGAATTAATCACCATGGGCAAATTCGTCGGCAACAAGGTTTTGGCCTATCTGGATCACCTTTCTAAAGAGCCGACAGCAACAGTAGATTTTATCAGTTTTGACCGGTTTTCCCAGTATTTGGAAGCACGTGGAAAAAACAAAATCGGACAAATTCGTATAGATATGCAAGAACTGATGACGGAGAATGTCGGCGTTTTCAGAACCGAAGAGGGGTTGTCCAAAACCATAGATGCGTTAAGAGAACTTAAAGACCGAGCCGACCAAACCGCCCTGGGCTGCAAGAGTCTCCGAATGAATCAGGAGTTGCTTCAACGATGGGAACTGGACAATCTGTTGACTGTATCGATGGCAATTTCTCAGGCTGCGCTCAACAGAAGAGAGTCAAGAGGAGCCCATTTCCGGGATGATTTTCCGGAAAGAGATGATGCATTCAATCATCACACGATAGTGATTATGGGATCATTTAATAAGGTCGAAATAAAAAAGCGGGAAATCGACATGTCTATTTTTAAAGCAAAGGATCAGCATTTCGAAAAATTTGATTTCATCGAAAGGGCATATTGATTATTCAAATTTCGCATCTTTGATTTTTCAAAGACCCGCACCGGATATGATGCTCTTGGGGACTATGTGTGAAACTCGAGTGACAAAAGTGTATGGACAATGGCAAGTCATTATCATATTACCCTGAAAATTCGCCGATACGATCCTGAAAATAGACGGTCTTGGATTCAGAATTACCATCTGGAAGCTGGGCGAATTCTCCGGTTCGTGGATCTATTTCGAAAGATAAACAACGAACAGGACCCAACCTTCTCCTGGAACTCATCCTGTGAGCACGGGCAGTGCGGAACCTGTTCCGTTAAGATCAACGGAAAACCGCTTCTCGCTTGCGAGCTTCTCGTGGAAAATGCCGTTCAATACTTTAACACCCCGGTTTTCAATGTCGAGCCATTGGAAGTGGCCCCTGTTGTTCGCGATCTGGTGTTCGATTTAACCAAAGCGTATAAAAGAATAGACCAGGTCAAACCGTACGTTATCAGTCCAGCCAATCCGCCATCAGACCAAGATGAGTATTCGATATCACCAAATGAAATGAAACAATATATCAATGCCACGCGATGCATTAACTGTTTTTGCTGTTCAAGTGCATGCATCAGTAGCCATCGAAACTTTCTCGGACCCAATGCGATGCTGGCCAGTATGATTCGGGTGTTGGATCCCCGCGAGAAGGAAAAGGCCCAAAGGTTAAAAATCCTGTATGGCCATCGCGGTGTTTATCGATGTCACTCATCCCGCGCATGTTCATTTGTTTGTCCAAAGGAAATTGATGTCGCCCATTTTGTCGCACTGGCGAAAGCGGGTCGGTTCAACGATCCAAATAATGAATGATAACAGCCCTTGGCTGTCAAATAAACGGGAGAAAAATGAAAGAAACCAAAAAATTTGTCCGAAGGTGCTTTGAATTAAATTACGATGCCCTTTCCGAAGAGGTCATTGATCGAGTTAAATATTTATTCCTCGACTACACTGGTGTCGCTGCCCGGGGTTCATTAAGCGACTCCAGTGGCCCTGTACATAACTTTATCCTGAACTGTGATAAAACAAACGATGGCGCGGCGGTCGTCGGGACGTACATGCGGGCCAGTCCGCCCTATGCCGCCATTGCCAATGGCACTGCAGCCCATTCCCTTGAACTGGACGATGTGGTCAATGAAGCCTCCCTTCACCCGGCCGTCGCAATCATGAGTGCGGCTCTGGCCGCCATTAATATCTCCCGATGTTCGGGTAAAGAATTCATCGGAGCAATTGTGGCGGGTTACGAGATGATGATCAAATTAGGCGTCTCCCTTGATCCATCCGTCCATTACGAAATGGGCTTCCACCCGACCGGAACCTGTGGAACGATGGGGGCAGCAATTACGACAGCAAAAATACTTAGACTGAATCTAAAAACAATGATAAATACCCTGGGAATCGCAGGAAGCATGGCTGCGGGTTCCATGGAATTTCTGACCGAAGGGGCATTTACCAAACGATTGCATCCCGGATGGGCGGCACACAGCGGACTGATGGCAGCACTTCTGGCCCGGGAGGATTTTACAGGACCGGATACCATTATCGAGGGAAGATACGGTTTTTTGCATATGTATTCAACCGGGTCGGATCCCTCAAAGTTTCTAAAAGATTGGGGGGATCCATATGAAATAATGCGAACGAGTATCAAGCCGCATGCCTGCTGCAGATATAAGCAGGGGCCGATCGACTGCATCTTAAAGATGATGCATGAATATAACCTGAACGCCCTGGATATAAAACGGGTTATACTGGGTGTCCTAAAGGCCGGATTTCCGATTGTGACAGAACCAAAAGAGTCGAAAAACAACCCAAGGTCGGTTGTCGACGCGCAGTTTAGTATGCCATTTGGCGCAGCTGTGGCGATTTTGTACGGGAAAGCCACCTTGGATGAATATACAATGGAAAAGATCGGTTCATCCGAAGTTAAAGAGATGATGCAAAGAGTTTCCTGTGTAGAGGACCATGAAATTGAAAAGAGTTTTCCAAAGAAGTGGCCGGCATCTGCAACACTGGTAACAAAAAATGGAAAAGAGTATTCAGCACGGATCGATTATCCCAAGGGAGATCCCAAGAACCCCCTCACCTGGGACGAGCTGATTGAAAAATTCAGGAGTTTGGTCTCACCGGTTTTTCCCATTACAGAACGGAATCACATCATTGACAAGATCAGATCCCTGGAACAGGTGGAAGATCTGAATACTTTTTCAACCCATTTGTTAAAATCATAGAATGACAACCGGCGCTTATAAAAGCGCTTCCACCCATTCCAAATCCAGCTCGAGCAGCCTTCCTCGATGGGGTCGCCCGGTTTTCGGATCACAACCGATTATCTCATAAAAGAGTTCCAGAGACCGGTTGAAATCTGCTTCCTCAAACATTTTTGACCCGGCATTAGGTCCATCGGGTTTGGGATTAAATAGTCGTTTCGGTAACAGATCTTTTTCAATGGTAAATCCTTCACGATGGTTGAAAGCCCTTGCCATCATTGTCCCTCTTTCCCCGGCTTTCATCAATTCAA
Source organism: Desulfobacteraceae bacterium UBA2156 (assembly GCA_002328165.1). Lineage (GTDB taxonomy): Bacteria > Desulfobacterota > Desulfobacteria > Desulfobacterales > UBA2156 > UBA2156. The sequence continues at coordinate 6,454 of DCWS01000042.1, forward strand.
AAAGGCTCGCATTCCAACCGGTAACCGCGTTTATACAGCGAACCATCAATTCCAAAGACATTGCGCCCCTGGGAGCGAACCCGAATATGCAAAGCCCCAATGCATCCATCACCCGCCATAAACTTTCCAGAAGGATATAGCTTCGAACCTTTTCGGTTGTTATCGCCGTGGGATTCATCGCTCGATATATGCCCAGCGGCTTGACAGATTCCAATGCAAACGAACCTTCATCGGTAAAATAAGTGTCGTGGGGGGCCGTCATGTGGTCTGCACCATATGTACACACGGCATAGCCGATACCGACGCTAACCTTCACTCTAGGATCGTGCATGGGAATTTCCAAGCCTTTGACTGAAAGGTTATACTCCGTGTCCACGACGTCCCATCTTTCGGCTAATCGGGCGGTTCCTTCTGCTAAAAGATCCCCAATTCCCTCCCGGTGCGCTGTCATCTCCAGCAGTTGTATCATCAGATCGCTGTCTCCAAACCGCAACTCCAGGCCTCCGGTATCTGCTTTTGTGATAACGCCCTTTTCAAAACACTCACAGGCAAAAGCGATGGTCATCCCAGCTGAGATGGTGTCCATGCAGTATCGACTGCAAATTTCATTTCCCTTTGCAACGGCTTTCAAATCCAAAATATTAAGATTGGTTCCCAGGGCGGCGATTGTCTCATACTCCGGTCCACCATACCGAGAGTCTACGCCATACTTTGGATCATCGAGCGCGATACCTCGCTTACACCGGATGGGGCATGCATAGCACCCTTTTCTCTTTTTCAAGAGGAGTCTATTATAATGGTCCCCACTGACAGATGATGGGTCTTCCAGCTTGCTCCTCCGAAAATTGTTAACCGGTAAACTCCCTCCTGCTGACAAAAGCGCTGGGAAGGCAGTGGTTCCGTATACAAACAAAGCATCGCCCATAGGGTTGTCCCTAAAGGTTTTTGCATAATTTTTTGCCGTCTGGTGAATGAACTCAGGGTTGAAAAGGCGGATTTTCTCCTTGCCCAACGCACCGACCGCCCGCACATTTTTATCACCCATCAAAGCCCCGAGCCCGCACCGGCCGTTAAAATGACCGAGATTGTTTGTTATATTTGCAAAAAGCACCCGATTCATCCCGGCAAGACCGGTTTGGGCCACCCGTACCTTTTGACTCCCCATCTCGCCTCGGATGGCATCCTCAACTTCCTTTGCCCCGAGTACAGCAAGGTGCTCCGCATTTTTGATTTCAGCTTTTCCATCAATAATCTTTAAATAAACCGGTCTTTTTGCCTTCCCTCTAAATACAACTGCATCAAAACCGGCCTGTTTGAGTTCAGGGCCAAAAAAACCGGCCGCTTCGGACTCTACGGCTGTCTTTGTAAGTGGGGATTTTCCAACGGCTGAAAATCGGCAGGATGCTGCCAGCGGCGCACCCGTCATGACCCCTGTGGATAAAACCAGTATATTTTTCGGTGAAAAAGGGTCGGTTAGCGGCGGAACCTCTTTAAGTAAATAGTGATATCCAATACCTCTTCCACCAAGGTGCATCCGATAGAATGCCTCATCCTTTTCATCAACAGTGATTTTTCTATTGCTCAGATCAACTCGCAGAATCTTTCCTGTGTATCCGTACCTCACTGCAATTCCTCCTTTAGTTGTACCCTTTTGCTAAATCTCGTGTAGCATCAGGGGATGATCTTTTAGTTTATCGTTTGCTTCCATTAATTTTTCTTCACCGGATATCACCGCGACACCTCGCCGATCCTTGGTTTGGTCAAAGTACTTCTTCGCAACCCTAACGATCTGATGACGATTCAGCAAAAGAAGATTTTTTTTAAAATCTTCCCGGACTTTATCTGAAAGAGAAATGATCTTTCGGTAAAATGCTTTTTTTGCAGCAAGCCCGGGGGGTTCGGGTTTGTCTAAATCCGAGCAAACCTGAAGAATGGCCTCTTTAATGTCCTCATCGGTATAATCTCCTGATCGTATAAAATCAGTGGCCTTGTCAAATACGTCCAGCGTTCCGACAACATGGGGATCCCGGTACGAGCTAAAACTAAAGAGACCGTCTTCGGTATTGTAAATGGCAAATCCGCCATATGCCCCCCCTTTTTCACGAATCTCCCGATGCAAGTACTTTGACCGTAGTATTTTGCTGATAACGGATAAAGCGGGCGAATCTTCATGAACCATTCGCACTGTTTCAAAGGTTTGGCCCACAAAGGATACTGCAGTAGACGTGCTCCATCCCTCCCGGGGAATTTCATCTTCCGATTCGATTGCCGGTGCCTTCAAACCGTCCGCCACCGAGGCCTTCCTTCCGATGCCGGCCAGGCCTTTATGGTTCACTAAAATCTTTGAACCCGCATCCAAGGATTGAGCCTCGCCAATCAGTGCCATAACCACATTATCGGGTACAAAAACAGTTTTTCCAATTTTTAAAAGATCATCGGATATCGATGCCAAACTTACTTCTGAAAGATCTTTTGTCAGCTGTTTCACCATTTTCAACTGATGGATACCATGCCAGGTTTCGCTCAAGGCACAGGCAGGGGAAAAGTTTCTTGAGGCGAGTGAGATCGCCAACTTATGGCCATTGGTCACCACCATCGATTCCAAGCCGGCTCTGTATTCTAGAAGCAGACTCTTTAACCGATCAAGGTCGGAAAAGATAAACTGAAACAAAAATTCTTCGATGATTTCAAACATCTCTTTCTGACTTCTGATAAGAGACTTTCCATCAAACGAGATAAAAGGAATACAGGCACCGGTTTCATCAAAGCAGGTACGAACATGGGAGGACAAACCGATACCGCCGGTATATAGATCAATTCGCTGCGCCATTTCACTATAATCGTGTATGGTGGTACCGATTCTGGAGAACGCTCGACAGAAAAAAGGTATCAGAGGGATCAGTTCGTTTTCCAAGCCTCCGATTTCCGCAGCAGCCGTAAAGTAGAAAATACCCGAAGTCGGCTGCGTGTAACGTGCGGCTGGTATGGCATCGCACATATCCGGCGCCTTTACCATCGGTATCTCGGGAGAAACATCTTCGAGATCCAAAGTTGGAAGACAAGAAATATTCTCTTCGGCCTCCTGACGCTTTCTTAAATCTTCCGCATCTTTTCGGACCTTTTCAATGTCGGATGGCGTCATTTTACCCCTTATCCGTTGCAGCCTGTCGGCAATTTTTTCATCTTCTTTCTCTTCCATAAGCGGGTCGGGTTGAAGTGTTAAAAGCAATCTGTGGGGATTTTCAAGAAAATACATTTTTATGCGATCTTCAAAAAAAGGGCCCTTGGCCAGTTCATCTTGAAGCTGATTTAAATCATCATCGAATTTAAGGTTTCTCACCGGATCGCCACCGTGAAACCAGCTGCCGCAAAAGGAGAGCAAAAGTTTGATGCCATACGGATAGGGATGGTTCGTTATCTCTTTGCGATGGAATTCAACTTGATGGATAGCCGATTCGATCAACCGTCCATCGATTCCTTTTTCTACGAGATTTTTTAAAACATCAAATATGATGCCCTCTATTTCTTCCGCAGCCGATGGTATCACATCCTTCAAGCCGCACGCAAACAGGGTGTCCCTGTTGCCCGGAGAAAAACCGGAGCCGTCACTTAGGGCTGTTCCCAGGTCTGAATCGATTAGGGCTTTTCGCAAAGGAGACGCTGAATTGCCAAGGAGGATTTGTTCAAGGAGTGTCAGGACCAGGATTTCAAACGGGTCTTTGACATCTGCTGTTAGCCATGCCCCGCATACCTGGCTTTTCTTTGATGAATCTTCGTGTTGTCCAATCGGATATGAATAGACTGCCTTTCGGGGTTTATCCCATCGAGGTTGCTGCGGAACGTCTGTATCAGGATCGACCCGTTTAAAAAAATTTAAACTTTTTTCATGGATAAAAAAAAGGTGATCCTTCAAGGGGAGGTTGCCATATGTGTAAAAAAATGCGTTGCTCGGATGATAATGACGGGCATGAAAAGCTTTCAGCTGATCATGTGTCAAATCGGGAATGGTAAGCGGATCACCCCCCGAGTTGTGCCTGTATGGCGAAGAAGGGTACATTGCATTTGACAGGGAGCGGACCATCACTTGATCCGGAGAGGACATGGCCCCTTTCATTTCATTGTATACGACCCCTTTGTAAACAAAGGGGGGAGCGGCTGCTTCTTTGCCTTTTTCTTCGATTTCAAGGCGGTGACCCTCCTGCTTAAAACTGAGCTCATCGAGTTTGGGAAAAAATGTCGCGTCAAGATAGACCTCCATCAGGTTATAAAAATCCTTTCTGACCTGGGTGGAAAAAGGATACATAGTCCAATCTTCTGCTGTAAACGCATTCATGAAGGTGCTTAAGCTTCTTTTCAACATGGAAAAGAAAGGATCGCGAACTGGAAATTTTTTGGAACCGCACAAAACGGTGTGCTCGAGTATGTGGGCAACACCGGTCGAATCAGCCGGTACGGTCTTGAAACAAACACTGAATGTATTTTCTTTATCTTTATTGCTGATATGAAGGTGTTTAGCGCCGGTGCTGGTGTGCTCGAGCAGATAGAGAAAAGAGTTGATTTCCTTAAGCTCGACAATTCGCTGAACAATATTGCCCAAAATATCATCGCCTTCACGCAAACCCGGATTATTATTATCCTCTTTTAGATCATAAAAAATTGTCATTGTCCTCTATTCTGTTGGACGTTAACATTTTAATTTAAATATTTCCCCATCGACCCAAATATCGAAAGGGAGCATAAATAGGAGGTGTCGATGATTGAAAACAGGGTTTTTATGAAACGATATAGATTCCCCGATTCTTCCGCTTGATCTTCCCCATTTTATTTAACCTGAAAATAATATTGCGGAGTTTTTTCTCAGCAAAACCGGTCCGGGTTTGAATTTCTGATAGGCCTACACCATTTTTAAACCTCTTGATAACCTCCATGACGGTATCGCTGGCTGTTGCAGGGGATTTGACTCGTGAGGTTTTTTCTTTTGTGCTTTTCTTTCCAACGCCACCTTTCACCCTACTAGGCGGTGATGTTTTCTTAATCAATGCTCCCAACTGATCGATTCTATCCATTATCTTGGTTATGTCTCTCTTTGTTGGGATATCGTAATTCCGCATAAAAAACTTAATCATCGCGTCGAAACTGATCGATTTTCCTTTTCCTCTTGCCATAATTTCCTCCTTCACCAACGGGTGATTTAAGAATTAGGAATAAACAACTATTCAACCCCAGTTTTGCGCCTTTGACTTTACGAAGACCCGCACCCGGTGGATTGGAGGTGCGACCTTGAGCACTTAAGTAAAAATTGCTTAAAAATCGAAAAAAGTCAAGCTAAAGTCCCCAAAGAGGGAAGAGACCGAAAAAAATACAGAAGATCGAGGCATTGAAAATTAAAAATTGTCGTGGTATATAAAATTATCTACTAGAATCGTGTCTCAGAAAATAGGTTAAAAAGCCTTTTTGCGAGTGGCAACGAGCAAAATGGCTTTTTAATTTGCTCAATCACTTGCTGACGGTATTCCAGATCAATCTATGAAAAGAAAGAAACTACCGGCCGCCCAACCCTTTTTTGTCGGACTAAAGACCAGGGGCCGGATATTTATCACCCGCTTTAAAGCGCTTCAGGGTGATCCCCATTATATTGCCCTCGGGATGGGGATCGGCATATTCATCGGTATAACACCGACCATTCCCCTTCATACGGTCATCGCCTTAACATTAGCCTTGATTTTCCGGGGAAGCAAAGTCGCTGCGGCCATTGGTGTATGGGTGAGCAATCCATTGACGATACCTGTTTTCTACTTGGCAAGCTATAAAGCCGGACGATTTTTTCTCGGAAATGTATCCCCTTTTGTCGAAAAGCCCCATTCCATATTAGAGCTGCTAGAATTGGGGATAGATGTCGCATTTGCCATGACGGTCGGGGGGATAATAATCGGTATTCCACCGGGTGTTGCCGCCTATTTTATCACACGTAAAATTTTCATCACTATTCGTGCTCGAAAAAAAAGAATGAACCGGCACGATGAACAATTACCTTACCTGTGATGCGGTTTTGTTACTGAAAAGGCGGGAAGGATCGCGTGACCTTTTTTTAAAAAATCATTCCGGGTGATGCGGTTTACCCAGCGATGAAGGTGCGGCACCCGAAAAAACCTCAACAAAAGTTTTCATCCAACTTTTATCCCCCACCCATTGTGAAACCGTCTCTTTTTGAGCCTGATACATAACCAAAAGGGTGAATATCATCAGAGGAAACGGCGCCACCTGGAAAACCTGAGCCGGCACAGAGGGAAGCCATCCCTGGAGGTATATACCCAGAACCTGCAAAAATGAAAAAAGATACGCACCGATGGCAGCCCTTAAGGGCTGCCATCCGCCAAAAATCACCAATGCCAAAGCGACCCAACCGGTTCCTTCCGCACCTTGGGGACGTCCCCATCCAGGTTTGGTGTAAAGTGAAAATGAAGCGCCCCCCAGACCGACTAGTAACCCCCCGCAGACCGCATAAAACAGCTGCAATCGGCGAGGATCAATTCCCCTGGCATAGGAAGCTCTCGGTTGTTCTCCCACACTTCTTAACCGCAGGCCCATTGGGGTTCGATAAATATACCACCAGCAAAAACCGATCAGGACCATGCTCAAATAAACCAACGGATTATGATTGAAAAATATCTGGCCCAAAATCGGAATTTTACTTAAAACCGGTATCTGGAGCGGTGTGACCTGAGACCCATAGAGACGTGAATACGGATTTCCAAGAAAATATGCCAGATCCCGGGCCATCAGTGTTAGTACAAACCCAACAGCCACCTGGGACTGGCCAAAATATAGACTGAAAAGGGCAACGGTAGCTGCGATGAGGGCACCGACGATGGCTGCTGCTGCAAACCCCAGCAAAAGATTATCGGTTTCAAATGCAACCGCAAAAGCAACCATGGCACTCAGTAATATCGACCCGTCCAGGGAAAGGTTAATCAATCCTCCCTTTTCCGTGATCGTCTCACCAAGGGTTGCCAGTAAAATGGGAGTGGCGCCGGCAACCACACTGGACATCAAAATGGTAAAGTCCAACCAAGCCATATCAGTTCTGCCGCTCCTTCTGCTTATTGCGGGTCTGCCAGGCATATATGGCCAGGGTCGCCAATACGAGTGCTCCCTGGATGACCCCGCTCAATGAAGAGTCTACCCGGAGCATCATGGGGAGCTGAATGCTACCGATATTCAAACAGGCGAAAAAGAACGCCACTCCCGGAGCCACCCAGACGTTATAGTTGGAAAGCATCACCACCAGAAGGGACAGGTACCCGTAATTGCTGGAGATGGCCGGTATGAGGCGATGATAGATGCCGGCGACCTGCAGGCATCCGGCAAGCCCTGCAAATCCTCCGGCAAAAGCCATGGCAAGGAGCATGTACCTCCCGGGTTTAAGTCCAAACAGAAAAGCGGCATATTGGTTCTTCCCAATCGCTTTCAGCCCTAACCCCACCCATGTATACCGCAACATCCACGCGGTTACCATCACGGCCGCCAAGGCAAGAACCAGGCCGACAGGGGAAAGGCGAATTGTGGATAAAAAGGGAAGCCATAGCGTTTGGGGGAAGACCTCGGTACCACTCATCGATGCAACGCCGGGCCGCTTCCAGGGACCGAATATCAGATAGAGGATAATTCCCTGTGCCACAAAATTCAGACCCAGTCCCGCAAAAATTTCATGAACTCCGCCTTTTGTTTTTAAAAAACCGGCAAAAAATGCCCAAATGCCCCCCCCCATGGCACCCGCAAAAAAGGACAATCCTAGAAAAACAGCCGGCTGATGGCTCTCAATTCCAAACCGGAGCAGGGCGGTTGAAAAAATCGCTCCCATAATCATTTGGCCTTCCACACCGATGTTCCAGAGACCGATTCGGAATGTATATAAAAGCCCGCTTGCGCAAAGGGTAAGGGGTATCCAAACAGTGATTACATGGGCAATTTTGCTCCATGAACCCAATGACCCTTTAAAAATATGATAATAGGCAGCAAAGGGCGGTGCACCCGCGATGAGCAGGATAAGTGTGGTAAAACAGAATACCACCACCGCGGTCAGTATCATTTTACGGGAATATCGAAGGAATGTTTGCATGTCCCAGTGAGAATTGACCCAATCCTTTCAAATTATACCTGCAATGGCGCTTTTTAATTCATGAATATCCGTATCGGATATCATTGTGTCTTTGACGATCTTGCCGTTAAAAAAAACCCATACACGGTGAGCCATCATGAGGATCTCCTCAAGATCTGAAGAAGAAAAGAGAATGCTGGTTTTACCTGCACAAAATTTTTGGAGATGTTCCCACACCCACAGTGCAGATTCCATATCAAGCCCTCTCGTCGGCTTTTCTAGAAGGAGAAGTACAGGGTCATCAGGTATAAAAGAGAGCAGAAGGCGTTGTTGATTACCACCGGACAGGGATTCAACCGGAAATACGGGTTGTCCTTTGATTCGAAACTTCTCTATGCTCTTTTTTGCCTGTTTAAACGCTTCAGGCGAATTGACATAAAACCCCTTGCGATTTTGAAGTGCAAAGTGCTCAGCAATATTCAAACCTGGAATCAACCCTTCTTCAAGGCGGGCAGTTGGAAGAAAAGTGACGCCGGCGTGTTTAAACGCGTGGTAATCCTTGCCATTCATTTTCGATTTTTGCAGAAACACCGCTCCTTGCTTCGGCTGTACCAGGCCTGAAGCCAAACGGAGAAAAAGACCCTGTCCACTTCCTTCAAGGCCTGCCAGGCCTATGATTTCTCCTTGCCGGACGGTGACATCACATTTTTTTAAGCCTGCCCGACCACCGGTTGCAGTAACACAATCCATCACGAGAACCGTTTTTCCGGGTTGAGTTTCAACACAGGTCGGCTGAACCGGAAGAATGCCAAATATCATCTCCAATAGGGTGTTTGTATCAAAAGGTTTGCTCATCTCACCACTCACCCTTCCCAGGCGCAAAACAGTGACCGAATCGCATAGGGCTTCGATATCCTCCAGCTTGTGCGAAACCAGTACAATACTTTTCCCTTCAGAGGCCAGCTGTTCCAACGCTTTAAAAAGCGCCTCCCGCTGCATGCTCGAAATACCGGTGGTCGGTTCATCCAAAATTAAAACTTCGATGCCGAGTCCCAGCAATCTCAGGATTTCAAGCTGCTGCCTTTCGCCGATTGTCAAGTTTTTCACAATGGCATTTGGCGGGAGGTTAAAGCCTAAGTCTTTGGCAAGTTGTTCAAATATTTGTCGATGGGGAGTGTTACGATCTGAAATATTGCCGGTTAACCCTACCATAAAATTTTCCAGGACAGATAAAACAGGAAAATCCAAGGGCTCCTGATACAGCATCCCGATACCTAAGCGGGAAGCCTGGGCAGGGGTTTTATAGGTCATCGGCGAGCCGTTTAAACTCACGGTGCCCCTGGTTTTCCGGCTGAAACCGGCCAAAATTTTCATCAATGTGCTCTTTCCAGCACCGTTTTCACCCAGGATCCCGTGGATCGTACCCGACCTGATGGTGAGCGAGATACCAGCATTGGCTTTTACCGGTCCATAGTATTTGTGAATGTTTCGAAGCTCAATCCGCATCCGAGGTACATATCCCCTATCTGTTCAATTTACGGCCTGCACAAAAAAGCGAGAAACGCGTGCAAAATATAAAATGCAGAAGAAATTTTGAAGCTTCTGTACTTTTTGGGTTGCATTTACCTGAATAACGGCCTTTTTAAACAGAACTTATTTTGCGCTGCTTTGCCCAAGCATCCCTTTTAAAAGCTGCTCCATATACCAGATTTTTTTATCCGTAGCGATTTCGCCGTCCTTGAGAAATATACTTCCATCCTGGTAGTATAAAGGCCCTTCGAACAGGTTGACCTTTTTGGTTCCAAGATCAGAGATGAAAGAATCAAGAGCCTTTTTTGCAGATGATGACAATGCAGGTCCGGGTTTAAACCCAACGGTGCTGGTATCGGGATCATTGATATTCTTCCAATCCGGACCCATCCAGATCCAATTGGATTTCCATTTCCCGGCAATAGAAGCTTGGATGAATTCCAGATATCCCGGACCCCAGTTAAAATACGGCACACCCAGACAAACATCCGAAGCACCTTCGCACGCACCTATATAATCATATGGAATTGCCCAGACCATTTTTCCTTCCTGTTTTTTCTGTTTGGCCACCACAACAGCCTCGGTGGTGTCTATCCCCGAAATCAGAACATCATATCCGGTATTGAAAAAATTTTGAGCCACCTTTGTTGGATCAGCCGTCACACCCGGAATATTGAACCAAAAACCGATCCATGTCACCTTAAATGTTAATTCTTTGGGGTCCTTTTTTAACACCTTTTCCCAGGCATATTTTGCACCGAGATAACTCGAGGCAACAAGCCGCCGCGTTTCTTCATTGATCAGTGGACCGAGATACCCTATTTTACCCGTTTTTGTGGTCATGGCCGCAGCAAAGCCCGCCATCATCTTGCCATACTCCATACGTCCCATAAGATTGCTGAGATTTCCCGAGGCTTTGCCGGTCAGTACATCATCCCCCGAGATGTGAAGAAAATGTATATCCGGGTGCATCTTGGCGGCTTCACGGGTTCCGTCTTTCATGTCGTCTGAGTTCGCAATAATCAACTTTATTCCTTTTTCCACCATATCGTCGACCAGTTGGGGAATCGTAATGCCCTGCCTGTCTGCAGGGTTCACTTTATCGATATAGATCATCTTTGCACCCGGGAGCTTTTTTTGAACATATTCCCCTGCCTCAAAGTGGGCTTGACTCCACCCGTGATCGTTGTAAGGACCAACTAGAAGCAATCCAAATTGAAAAGGTTTTTCAGCGCCAAAACCAGGTCTCAAGCACAGAAACCCCATGAAAACCAACATGAAGAAAATCGATAAAGCCAATCCCATCTTTTTAAACATAATGTTCCTCCTTTTCATCCATCGAACGTTAATAAAAACGGGTCCTCAAACGCTCCGAAACCAGATCGTTATCTTGCCCTAATATATAAATACAATGAAGGCTTTCGGTCAAGAGATAACACCTTCCTTAACACAACGATCTTGACGCGGGTACGCCTTTTGATGTAATTTCAACCTGCATTTTGAACCAAACCAGCTACCGCATTCCCCAAAGGATATCAGAGCGTCGCGAAGATTTCTTCGCCGCTGGAGAATCCCGGCTTTCGGAGTTGCTGGGTTCTTTAATCAATAACAATAGGCGAATCTCACAATCGGTTAAGAATATCTAAAAGCAATGGAAATTGTTCTTCAGCCTGATTTGGGGATGTTCAAAATCTCGGCCCGATTCGAACAGGAATTTGTTTTTTATTGACATCTTTTACTGGATTACCTTAAAAGAGGCGTTCTGTTCGATGTGCCACATGCATTTAAGGAAAAATCGCCAGAACAGCTACCATAAAAGAGGCTCTTTGCCCCGGGTGATAAAGTTGATGACAATTGAAGGAGGTTCGAATTGTACGGTTTTGAAGCAATAGCCGCCCATAACGGTTGGTCCACGGCGATAGTCGGCGCTTCGATTGTTTTCAGCGGTTTGGTTATTTTATCACTCGCCATATCTCAGCTTCATAAGCTGCTGACAGTTTGGGAGAATAAAGGAACTTTTTTCAACCGAAACAAACGAACATCTGTCAATTCAACCGAAGAGGTGCTTGATTTAAACCTTCCGGGGCGTTTCCCATCAGATATCAATGAGGCCGCCCGCCTTTATCATCCACTGGTTGAAAAGCTGGGGCAGCCCTTTCAACTGGTTCAGTTGTATGAGGTGTCCCGGAAAAAAGGGTTTCCACATCCTCACCTCACCATTTCCTTACTGCGACAGGCAAAGGTCCTGGTACCCGAAGGAGATGGTGTTTTTATCTGGCATCACCCGTAGTATCAATAAACAGTATCAAAGGCTTACCTATGGATCTATTATTGCAGTTTCTATCCAACACCGGCTATTTTCTCGCTGACTACCGTCATGTTATCATGATTGTTGTCGGGTCTGTGTTCATCTATCTCGGGACGGCAAAAAAATTTGAGCCACTGCTCCTGGTGCCGATCGGTTTTGGAATTTTGATTGGGAATATCCCATTTTTTAAGGGATTTGGTCTTGGTATATACGAATCAAACAGTGTGCTCCACTACCTTTATTTTGGCGTTACCACAGGCCTTTATCCATCTATCATTTTTCTGGGCCTTGGTGCGATGACCGATTTTTCTTCCCTGCTCGCTCGTCCGATACTAATGCTTCTCGGGGCGGCCGCTCAAATGGGAATATATTTTACATTGCTGGGGGCACTGGGACTCGGATTTCTTCCCAAAGAAGCAGCGTCCATTGCAATTATCGGCGGAGCCGACGGACCGACATCTATTTTTCTGACAGCCAAACTCGCACCCCGTCTGATCGGACCGATTGCAATTGCCGCTTACTCCTATATGGCACTGATACCAGTTATTCAACCGCCGATCATGAAGCTGTTGACCACGCGAAAAGAACGACTGATTAGAATGTCAGAACTTCGGGAAGTCCCCAAGAAAGAACGTATCATTTTTCCTGTCGTCGCATTATTCCTTTGCTGTTTTCTGGCGCCTGCCTCAATTCCGTTGCTAGGAATGTTCTTTTTTGGAAACTTTCTGAAGGAATGTGGCGTAACCGAACGGTTAGCACAAACCGCACGAACCTCTATCATCGACATGGCAACGATTCTGCTCGGAGTAACCGTTGGTGCCAGTACCCAAGGCGACGTATTTTTGACTCCAAAATCGATAGGCATATTTTTCCTCGGTGCTTTCGCCTTCAGTCTTGCTACTGCTTCCGGGATTATATTTGCCAAGTTAATGAATCTAGTCCTAAAGGTAAAGATAAACCCCTTGCTTGGGGCAGCCGGCGTATCCGCTGTTCCGGGTTCGGCCCGTGAAGTTCATCTGATGGGGCAGCATGAAGACCGACACAATTATCTCCTGATGCACGCCATGGCTTGCAACTCATCAGGTGTAATCGGATCTGCGATATGCGCAGGTATTTTATGGAGTTTTATGGTTGCGAGTTGATAACTATTTCATGTAACTCATCTCAAAACCCATTTTAAAGGAGACCATTATGACTGCCAAGATTTTAATAAAGAGGCAGTTGTTGGAGGGCCAGGCAGGAGAGATCTTCAGCCTGCTGAACAAACTGCGTACCACGGCAAGAAATCAGCAAGGATATATCACCGGTGAGACACTGCAGGAGTATAACAATTCTCAAAAAACGCTGGTTATAGGAACCTGGGAGCACATTCAAAACTGGTTCGCCTAGAAAAAAACACAGAACGAAGGCAGCGGGAGGCGATGTTGGAAATCCATCAGGAAGGCCCCACTGAGTACGGGGAGTATGTTTCGGTTTCGAAATGAATCAACTCATCAAAAAAGCGAAACCGCCCCCAAGTGATAACATATCTTATTTTGTGCGGGGTTACAATTATATAACCGATCAAATCTCTAGGCGCCATGTTCACCCCATTACCGTTCACATCTCCAATGGCCTTCTGCCGGTTTCGGTAATCTTTATTGTACTGGCGATGCTCTTCCACTTCAACCCACTGGCCCAGGCCGCTTTTTACAATATGCGGGTTGTTCTAATGGCCATGCCGATTGTGCTGTTTTCGGGTTATATCGATTGGCAAAATCGATATAATGGAAAGCTGAGCTATCGGTTTGTGATAAAAATGATTTGCGGATCAGTGGTACTCTTATCGTCATTGATACTGGTCATCTGGCAGATCATCGACCCTGCGGTGATGGAGGGAACGTCAATGACGCGATGGGGTTTCCTCTTACTCTGTTTTTTGATGCTTGCTGCAGCGTTTATGGCAGGATACCAAGGAGGGAAGCTGGTTTTCAAAGATGAATAAAATTTTTTCGGAAAAGCAAGGGTGCGAAACTTTAGTAAAATACTTCTCGCATCACCCACTACCGATGTTGCTGGGCCTTCTGGATTTTCGCCCATTGATCCCGCAAGGTTACCGTCCGGTTGAACACAAGCTTTTCATCGGAAGCATCAACAGGATCGACACAGAAATAACCAAGGCGCTCAAACTGAAATCGACTGCCAGGTGGTGAACCGGACAGAGTCGGCTCCACACGGCAGGGCGTCAGGGTCTTGAGAGAGTCGGGATTCAGATAGGTTTTGAAATCAGTACCGTCCTTTTCAGCTTCGGGGTTTGGCCTCAAAAAGAGACGGTCATACAATCGTACTTCCGCCGCAACAGCGTGTGGAGCGGAAACCCAATGCAGTGTCGCCTTGACCTTTCGGCCGTCCGGAGAATCTCCTCCCCTTGTTTTTGGATCATAGGTACAGTGCAGTTCAACCACCTCCCCGGTTTGCTCGTCCTTAACCACCCGCACGAATTTGATAAAATATGCGTACCTCAATCTCACTTCACGCCCGGGGGCCAGACGGAAGAACTTTTTTTGGGGAATTTCCTGGAAATCTTCCTTCTCAATGTACAACACCCGTGAGAATGGAACTTCCCGGGTTCCCATGGCGGGGTCTTCCGGGTTATTTGCGGCATTTAAGTATTCCACCTGGTCCTTTGGATAATTATCTATGATCACTCGAAGCGGACGGAGCACACCCATCACCCTGGGGGTGCTCTTATTTAAATCTTCCCGGATACAGTACTCCAAAAGCGCAAGATCGACCATGCTATCCCGCTTGGCCACACCGATACGCTCGCAAAAACTCCGGATCGACCCAGGTGTGTAACCCCGTCTCCGGAGACCCGAAATTGTGGGCATTCTCGGATCGTCCCATCCGGTAACAAATCCCCCGGTCACCAGTTCCACCAGTTTCCGCTTGCTCAAAATATAATAGCTGAGATTCAGACGGGCGAATTCGATTTGCTGGGGGTGGCAATCGACACCCAATTCGTCCAACACCCAATCATACAGGGGACGATTATTTTCAAATTCCAACGTGCAAATGGAGTGTGTGATTCCTTCAATGGAATCCGAAAGGCAGTGGGTGAAATCGTACATCGGATAGATGCACCATTGGACGCCGGTCCGATGATGGGAAACCCATCGAATCCGATAGAGGGTTGGATCCCGCATGAGTAAATTTGGAGAGGCCATATCAATTTTGGCCCGAAGGACATGGGCTCCATCCTTGAACTCTCCCCGCCGCATACGCTCGAACAGATCGATATTTTCTTTAACCGAACGGTTTCGGTAGGGGCTCTCTTTTCCGGGATCGGTCAAGGTGCCGCGGTAATCCCGAATCTCTTCTGCGCTCAAGCTGTCAACATATGCCCTGCCTTCTTTGATGAGCTGCACGGCATACTGGTAGAGCTGTTCAAAATAGTCCGAGGCATACAACTCACGATCTCCCCAATCAAATCCGAGCCACTTGACATCTGACTTGATCGATTCCACATATTCCACGTTTTCCTTGCTCGGGTTGGTGTCATCGAATCGTAAATTGCAAAGCCCTTCGTATTCGGCGGCAAGGCCGAAATTGAGACAGATCGATTTGGCATGACCGATATGTAGATACCCGTTGGGTTCAGGTGGAAATCGGGTATGAACCCGGCCCTGATTTTTTTTAACCTCAACGTCGCGGGAGATAATGTTTCGGATAAAGTCAGAAGAAAGCATCCCGTCATCGGTCTGGATCGTCTTTTGGTTTTTCTCCTCAGTCTTGGTTTTTCTCATCGCTTTTTATCCGGATTAAAGGTCGGGCCCCTCAGTTTTTGACAAAAAGTATTTTAAAAAATAAATCATGTCAAACCCAATGTGACCGAATCTTTTAACTCCCGCAGCTTTCGCCGTAAAAATTTGCCCGTAATCGTTTTGGGAACCTCTTCGATGATCTCTACAATCCGGGGATATTTATACGCTGCCATCTGTTTTTTACAAAAAGTGATAAGGTCATCCGGTGTTATTTCACCCCTGTGATCTTTTGTTAGGTAAACAAATGCTTTTACGGTTTCCCCACGGTAGGCATCCGTGACCCCAATCACTGCGGCTTCGTTGACACCGGGATGTCGGTACAACACATCTTCCACCTCTCTGGGCCAAGCTTTAAACCCGGAGGCATTGATCAGATCCTTTTTCCGATCGACGATATAACACCAGCCCTGTTCATCTATCTTCGCGACATCACTGGTAAAAAACCAATTGTCTTTTATCGCATTGGCAATCTCTTTTGACCTTTCCCAATAGCCATCGATGATGCCCGGACCCTGGAGAACCAGTTCTCCTGCCTGTCCCATTTTTATTTCCTTCTCTGGATCATCAACGTCAACAATCCAAGCCGCGTGCCCCGACGCCACCAGGCCAACGGACAAAGCGCCGGATTCCTGGTCCACCGGTCCTTCCATTCCCAGTGGGGTAATAGTCGCCGGTGAAGTGCTCTCCGTCAGCCCATATACATTGTAAATCGTCTGGCCAAAGGTTTTGCGAAACCTGTCTACCGTACTGGATGATATCGGTGCCCCGCCGCTGTAAACTTTTTTAAATCGGGACAAATCAAACGATTCAGGATCCGGATGGTTCAACAAGGCAATATAAACGGTGATGGCTGCTACGGTGAAGGAGACGTTATGTTTTTCAATCAGTCTCAGTACCTCGTCGACATCGAACCGACCGAATAGCACAAACGGAATCCCCATGTGGAACGCTATTGCCACATGTGCCACTATACCGGTGATATGAAACAACGGTGCAATTCCGAGAATGACATCGTTGCGGTCGAGACGACACGCTTTTTCGAATACGGTTGCATTGTGCACAACATAGCGATGACGGATCATCCCCCCTTTTGAGGGCCCGGTTGTTCCTGATGTATAGACCAGATAGGCCAAATCTTCTGGTCCGGGTTTATACCGGTCATGCTTCTTTTCGTCGGGTATCTCTTTTATCAGATCGACAAAATCACGGGTCCCGGGAAAAGCGCTCTTTACCTCAGGCTTAAAATGTTTCGGAATTTCGATATTTTTTCCCAATAGGTCAAGGGGCGACGTAACAACCACCCCCACATCTTTTCTTTTTCCGATCGACGCTTTCACTTTTTCTTCGTAAAGATCGTCCTGGCAGAAAAAAACCGGGCGCCGCAATCCTTCAAGTAGCAATTCAAATCTTCCACCGTATACATCGGATTCAACGGGACGACCACCGCGCTGAGCATCCATACGGCAATGGAAGCAATCACCGCCTGGGGAATATTTTGCATCAAAACGATGACCCGGTCCCCTTTTACGATACCGCTTTGTTCCAGGACGCTACAGACCGATACCGCCATCTGATTAATCTCTTTATAACTGTATGTTTTACTAAAATAACAGATACATGGGTCATCCGGAGACCTTGAAACAGAGCCACAAAACCGATCCAAAACTGTTTCTTCAGAAAAGGCCAGAGTCTTTGGCAGCCATTTTGGATAGGCCTTTTGCCACGGTTTTTGATCATAAACAGATAACATTGGAAATGTTTCCATCAATTGGAATCTATTATTTCAGCTTTTTTTGAGGGGATTCCCGCTAGGGCCCTGGCAAGTTTTATCTTTTCAGCCAGTTTCAAGTTCTAGTCCCAATAGTTTCAATCCACAATAATCTCCCAATGGTTGAGGTCGATGAACAGCAAGAAAACTCAAATTTTATACACAATGCTATTGTGATTGGTCAAATAGAATTGAGAGTCTCCCGTTAATTTGTGTTCCATGTCACATGTTTTAATACACAATTACTTGAGGTTTTGTTCAGATTTTTATACAATATTTAAAGCCGTACGGTTAATAAAGATTTGATGAAATCGCAACATCAACATGTTATGTCTTGACATCCGAAATCCATTGTTCCTAATAAGCGTCAAATATAACTAACTCAAGTTTCGCACCCGATATTTTGAGAAAAGCCGCATCAGGCATAGCACCATGCCCCATTGGGGGTACGAAACTTGATTAACTAATTTCTCAGTTCTGAAATTGGTGTGTTTTTGGCAAGATACCATTGAATTTTGTTTTTCCGGGTCGGGTAAGGAAGGAGGGTGCATAGACCTATCAGGGTTTTGCACAAAACATAAACGTATAATTTTTTGAAACTGAATTTAACCGAAATGGGCATTCGTTCGATGGGAGGTCATTCATGAAACGCGGTCTAAAAGCTGGCAAGAAGCATAGCGGGAGATTTGGACTCAATGTGTTCACCGATGACGAGCTTAATGAAATTCACCTTGCTACTTTGGAAGTTCTCAAAAGCACCGGTGTCTTTGTTGAAGATGCTGAGGCCTTGGGAGTTTTCGACGGCGGAGGGGCAATTGTAGATCTTAAGAATAAAATCGTAAAGATACCCCCTCATATCGTGGAGGATGCGGTTCGTTCCGCACCTTCCACATTTCATGCCTTCGGGCGCATACCGGAAAGCGATATCGTGCTTGAAGATACGCGGGTCTCATTTACTAATTTCGGTGAAGGCATCATGTTTGTTGATCCATATACGAACGATCTCAGAGATACCACTAAGGCGGATATCGAGAAAGCGTCAAGACTCATTGATTATCTGGAACATGTGGAAACCTATGAACGGTGCATGTGCTCCCATGATAAACCGCCCCAGGTGCAAGCCCTTCACAATGCCGAAGCATCGCTCACCAACACCACCAAACACCATTGGCGGGGTCCGGTAAACCGTTATCAGGCCAAAAAGATTGTGGAAATGCTGGTAGCGATTTCGGGCGGTAAAGAAAACCTCCGCGAACGTCCATTGCTCTCCTTTGTCTCCTGCCCGGTGAGTCCACTCAAACTTCCAAAGGATCACTGCGAAATTATTATGGAGGCTGCCCTCAACGGACTTGGCTTGAACGTTATCGGGATGGCCATGTCAGGAGGATCCTCACCCGTTCATTTGGCCGGCACTTTGGTTTCACAAAATTGTGAAGTTCTCTCCAGTTTGGTGTTGAATCAACTTGTTTGTAAAGGTTCGCCTTTTGTGTACGGCAGTTCTACGTGCACAATTGATTTGCAAAGAGCGACCGCGGCGGTGGGATCACCCGAGCTTGCGATGATCAGTGCCGCAGTTGCCAGGCTTGCGCGGTACTATAGCTTGCCTTGCTTTGTTGCCGGTGGGTAGGCAGATGCTAAAATCTGTGATTATCAGTCCGGTCACGAAAAGACAATCACCGCCCTGTTACCTGCGTTGGCAGGGGTCAACGTGATATACGGGTTGGGGATGCTGGAAATGGGAATCACTTTCGATCTGGCCCAACTGGTAATCGACAACGAAGCTGCAGGAATGATCAAATATGCGGTCAATGGGGTTCCGGTCAATGACAAAACCCTGGCCCTTGACGTAATAAAGGAAGTCGGGATCTTTAAGGATTTTCTCGGCCATGAGGATACTTTCAATCACATGCGATTCCAATCACGAGCCGAGCTGATCGATCGCTCGGTGCGGGAGGATTGGGAAAAGGCGGGCAGTACGGATGTCTACCAAAGGGCCAAGGAAAAATGCTCTATATCCTGGAAACATATGAGCCACCACCGCTTCCCGACAGCGTTCTGAAAACGATCCGGTCCATCATCGACGATGCGGAAGAGGAATTGGGTGTTTCCCAAAAATGAAGGTTTCGTAAAAATTAAATTTAGGGGAGGAAAAATGGGAAAAATTCAAACACGAATGGGTGATGGCCGCCGCGTTGAGTTGACCGAAGCGGAAGTTCGCAGCGATCTGGAAGAAGGAACGAATGACGCGGCGGACCGGGCTAAAGTTTCGCCGCTTACACCGGATGAGATCGAATATCTCTTTGAAATTCATCAATGCACCGATAAAGCCGTTTCGGTGGAACAAGGAAAGGAAGTCTGCCTTACATACGACAGCAGTACCACCAAACTCAAACGTGCACATATATCTTTAAGTAAAATCCAATCGCTGCAGGTTTTGGAACGTGCGCTGGGGGCGGATAGCCTTGAGCTTGCCCATATCGACTACAGTTTCAAACCGGTAAAACCGATTGTGGTCTTTGAGCAGCCTGTTTTAGAGCAGGCGCTGTTGATCACCATTCCGCCGCTTCTTTACGGCGCCATGCCGAATTTAGGTTTGTACAGCCAGCCGAACGGGCCCTGTCCCAATCCCATGGATCTGCTTCCCCAGGGTAAAATTTCGGAGGCCAAGGCGTCATTTGAAGCAGCGGTGGAACTTGCGATTAAAGATATGGTTTATGTCGGGAGCCAAATGTATGAAACAGGCGCCGATGGGATCAACTTCGATACCACCGCCGCTGCCGGCGATGCGGAGTTTTTGGCCACGTTGCGCGCCGTAGAGATTCTGCGCGAAAAATACCCCAAAATGGGTATTGAAATGGGAATGGCCTCGGAGTTCATCCTGGGATTGCACGGCGATCTGACTTACGATGGGGTTCGTCTGGCAGGGCTTTACCCGCACGACCAGGTAAAATTGGCCCAAAAAGCCGGTGTGACCATCTTTGGGCCGGCTATCAATATCATCAGTAACAGATCGCTCCCCTTCAACTTGGCACGTTCGGTTACTTACACAAGAGCGTGTACGGAAGCGGCCGACATCCCGATCCACGCCGCCGTGGGAATGGGCGTATGCGGTATTCCGTTGGCCATTACACCGCCGGTGGATGCCGTATCAAGGGCTTCCAAAGCACATGTGGAGATCTGCCGCTTGGACGGGTTGTAGGTTGGCGTCGGCGATCCCTACGGCATGCATGCGGCGCATGCCATCGCTTCGGGGATGGGCGGATTACGCACTGCCGGAGATCTGGTAGCGCGTTTGCAGCTGAACCGGGCGATGAAGATTGACGCTGCCAAGAAGTATGTAGCCGACAAACTGAGGGTTTCGGTGGCCGATCTTGCGGATCCGGTTGCCATGCGCGAGGTGAGGGAAGATATGGACCTGGGAACTCTCAATGAATGTCCTGGTGTGTCCAAAGGGATCGATGCCAAATTCCGTATCGCTGAAATACTCGATCTCGATATTAATTGCGTGAATCTCTTCAAACAAAGGGTCAATTTCGGGGGTCAAAAGGAGAACTGAAAATATTCCGCTGACAACAATTTCGAGATCGTGGAGCCGTATTTTTTCGTTTGAGGTTTTCAACTCAATATTTGCATTTAAACCGTGCGGTAAGTGCAGTTATAGAGAACCGTTGCTTGTTTTAATAAAATAGGTCGTGGGAGTGAGTGGTCACAGGGTGTTAAGTCTATTCAAATATTACGGCTTCTATCAAATGGGGTCCCGGGGATCGTATGGAAGCTTCAAGATATTTGTTGAACTGCTCACATGTGTCGGCCCGCATCGCATGAACGCCCATACCTTCGGCCAATTGGACCCAGTTGATTTCAGGATTGGAAAGGCTGAACATGTCACCGGCCTTCGGCCCCACCTCTTTTACACCTACCCGCTTTAATTCGCCCAGTAGAATCCGATACGCCCGGTTCGAAAAAATAATCGAAACCACATCGAGTTTTTCCCGTGCCTGGGTCCAGAGGGATTGCAGGGTGTACATACCGGATCCGTCGGCCTGCATGGCGAACACTTTTCTGTCCGGACATGCCACCGCAGCACCGGTCGCCACCGGCATACCTTGGCCGATAGCACCACCGGTGATATTCAGCCAGTCATGGGGAGGTGTACCGGAAATCCATTTTTCTGCATCTCGACTCGAGGTTATCCCCTCATCTGAAATAATGGCCTCCGCCGGTATCAATGCCGCCAGCGCCTGCCAAACCTTTCCGGCAGTAAGTTCTCCGGTTGGCAGCGGCGGGATCCTCAATTCATAGAGGCGTTCCGGTTCTGAGGGTGCATTTAATAGATCCGCGAGGATTTCAAGCGCTTCAATACCGCCCTGATCACCTTCAGCCAGCGTATGAATTTGGCAGTCTTTTGGGGTCAACCAGTTGGGCATATTGGGCCAGGCAAAAAAGGATACCGGCGGTTTCGCGCCCACTAAAATCAAATGGGCCGTGCCTTTCAGCATTTCCAAGGCCGGCTTTACCGGGTAGGGAAGCCGTTCGATGACAGCCCGGCCTGTTCCACGTTGGGTACGGCCGTTTACCCGTTGACCGATAATCCGAGCGCCGCTTGCCCGTGCGATACGGCCCGCCAGCCACAAGCCCTTTTCCAACATGACCGATCCGGCCAATAAAATAACCGATGGTTTTCCTCTGCGTAGCACTTTTGCCACCTGTTCGATGGTTTTTTGAGCAACAGATGTAGGCCGGGCCGATTCCGGCTTTGGCGCTGGATTCGCACTTTCGTTCCAGCTGCAGTCCGCCGGCAGTATCAATGTGGCGACCTGTCCCGGAGGCGCCATGGCAGCTGCGATGGCCGCGGCACCGTCGGACGGAACAGCGGCCGCAGATCTGGATGTCCGGACCCACCCGGATACGGACTTTGCGATGGATTCGATATCTGTGGTCAGGGGCGCATCATGCTTCAAATGATAGGTGGCATGATCACCGACGATATTGACGATCGGCGTCTCGGCCCGCCTGGCATTGTGAAGATTGGCCAAACCGTTGCCCAGGCCAGGTCCTAAATGAAGGAGGGTTGAAGCCGGTCTGCCGGTCATTCTTCCATATCCGTCGGCAGCTCCGGTGCATACCCCTTCGAACAGACCCAAAACAGTGCGCATGCCTTTAATTTGATCGACGGCTGCAACAAAATGTATCTCTGATGTACCGGGGTTTGTAAAACAAACTTCCACACCGCCATTCACCAGTGTCTGTACCAAGCTTTGGGCACCGTTCATCTATCTTCCCTTCTTTGCGTGTTGGTTCACTTTAGTGCACGATAATAGCTGTCTATATTGTAGATTGCAGCTAGTGGATTATGACCCAGCAATCGGTCCTTAACAGCCAGCACGGTGCAGGGGGCTTTAGAATATCTTAAGAAAAGCGAATCATGGCCACAATAGATCCGCATTATGAAAAATTTATTGCCAAGCATGTAGAAATTGGCCAACCGATTGGTGCGGGCATGAAATTGGGCATAGGTCAATCGTTTCCGTCCGTGAACCAATGACAGGTGATCCGGATGGATCCTGGCACTTTTGGTTAGAAGACCGCCGATGTTCATATTTTCAAGCTCCCGGACTGTTGAGGCGCGGAAGATGCCTTTTGACAAAGGTGATCAATCCGCTTTCAGGAGCGATTTTCCGGTCATCTGTTGCGGCTTTTCAATCCCCATGATATCGAGGATGGTCGGGGCGATATCCCCTAGAATACCGTTTCTTAATTCAGCGTTTTTCCGCATATCGTCAATAAGAAGAAAGCGAACCAGATTGAGGGTATGGGCGGTATGTACTTGACCGTCTTCCTCTATCATCTGTTCTGCGTTTCCATGATCCGCGGTAATCATGGTGATGCCATCTTGTGCCTTCACGGTGCCGACGATTTGATGAATACAGTGATCTGTGGCCTCACAGGCTTTAATCGCAGCATCGAGAACACCGGTATGGCCGACCATATCCATATTGGCAAAGTTAAGCACGACCATATGATATTGTTTGGATTTTAATCGTGCGATAACTTCTTCGGTTACCTGGTAGGCGCTCATTTCCGGTTTCAAATCATATGTCGGTACGTCCCTGGGCGAGGGGATAAGGCATCGGTCTTCCAATGGAAAAGGTTTTTCTTCGCCACCATTAAAAAAATAGGTCACATGAGCATACTTTTCTGTCTCTGCAATTCTAAGCTGTCTTAAACCGTGTCTGCTGACGACCTCTCCCAGAATTCCACTCAACCGGACCGGCGAGAAAGCAACCGGTAGGTCAAAAGTTTCATCAAAAAGGGTCATGCAGACAAATTCACAAAGTTTTGGCAGCGGGTCTCGTTTGAAAAATGAAAAGGAGGGATCGGTGAAAGCCCGGGTAATCTCCCGGGAACGATCCGCGCGAAAGTTGAAAAAAATTATCCCATCACGATCTCCGATCATACGCACGGGTTCTTCTTTTGGATCAATAATAACGATGGGGCGAACAAATTCATCTGTTTCGCCCCTAATATAAGCCTTTTTTACCGCTTCGACGGGATTTTTTTCCTTTATCCCCTTGCCCTGCGTATATAGACAAAATGCCTTTTCAATTCTATCCCATCTGTTGTCACGATCCATGGCATAAAAACGTCCGCAAATGGACGCGATGGCGCCTGTTTTTTTCTGATTTAAATACTCAGACAATCTCTTGATATACCCGACGCCGCCATCAGGTGGTGTGTCCCGGCCATCGAGTATGGCGTGTATGTAAACATGTTGAATGCGGTCCTTATCGGCCATATCGATCAGCGCAAAAAGATGGCTCAACTGGCTGTGCACACCCCCTTCTGAAACAAGTCCCATGAGGTGAAGTGCGGAATTGGTTGCCTTTACCTTTCCCATAACCGCCTTTAGCTTGTCATTTTTGAAAAAAGATCCATCCTGGATGAAGTTATCAATTCGGCGGAGTTCCTGGCAGACAATGCGGCCGGCACCGATATTCAGATGCCCCACTTCCGAATTGCCCATGATACCTTCGGGGAGGCCGACGGCTTTGCCGGAACATACAAGGTGGGCATGGGGATATTCTGCCTCGAGTCCGTCCAGGTGGGGTGTTTTGGCCTCAAAGACAGCATTTCCATTCGGGTTCGAACTAAACCCCCAGCCGTCCAGGATCATCAATACAAGCGGTTTTACGGGTTTCAAAAGGAGATCCTTTTTGCATCGACCCAGAGGCCTTCGAGATCATAGAAATCTCTGATCGGTTCATGGAAAACATGGATGACAATATGACCATAATCGAGCAGAAGCCAGTGCCCTTCTTTTATTCCTTCGATGCTCAACGGCTGGATGCCGTGTTTTTTTAGATCATCCTTTATATGGTCCGCAATGGCGGTTACCTGGCGGTTTGACCTTCCGCTGCAGATGATAAACGTATCGGCGACAGATGTAAGCCCACGCACATCGAGCACGACAAGCTCCAGGGCCTTTTTCCCTAAGGCAGCCTTGATATATAGATTTAGCGAAGGATCCAAATCAAGTGTCATCGATAGAGCCCTTTTGTTTTAATATAATCTTCCACTTCTTTCGAGATCAAAGATCGAATGGATCTCCCGGTTTTCAATCGACGCCGGATATTGGTTGATGAGATGTCGAGGAAATCGGTATTGAATCTATAGATCGTCTGTTTTTCATCGTGGATATAGCCTGATTTTACAACTGAGAATCGATAGTCTTGGGATATCTTGGATTTAAGATAATTTTCCAGACGGTTCCATTTGTAGCTGATCCTGTGATATGTCACACCGGGTCGGGCCATGACAATAAAAGAGGCCAACAGAAAAAGATCCTTATACGATTTCCAGGTATCGATCTCAAGAAAAGCATCAAGTCCCAAAATGAGATAGAGGTGGTCGTTTTTCGGGAGAATAGACTTGAAATGAAGCACCGTGTCGATGGTATATGAGGGACCGCTACGTTTTAATTCCACATCTGAAATATACAGGCTGGAATCGGTTGATATGGAAAGACGAACCATTTCCAGGCGGTATTTTGCTTCCGCGATGCCATTTTGTTTTTTGTGTGGTGGGAGTGCAGAGGGGATGAGATAAATTTTATCAAGTGAAAATGCTTTTTTCACTTCCTGGGAGGCGTGAATGTGTCCCGAATGAATCGGATTGAAGGTACCGCCAAACAACCCTATGTGCATTGAACAGCCCTGTTTTCGTTTATCACGCTCTGACCTGACCTTCCCCAAACACCACAAATTTTGTCGTTGTCAGTTCTTCTACCCCCATGGGACCGAAGGCATGCAGCTTTGAAGTGCTGATACCGATTTCAGCGCCCAGGCCCAATTGCCCGCCATCGTTAAAACGAGTTGAGGCATTCACCAAAACCACTGAAGCATCGACTTCACCGACAAAGCGCCGCGACCGGTTATAATCTGAAGTGACGATCGCCTCGGTGTGACTGGAGCCATAAGCTGAAATATGTAATATCGCCTGATCCATATCTTCAACCACTTTAACCGCAAGGATAAGATCGAGGTATTCAGCAGGCCAATCTTCGGGTTCAGCCTTTTTTACATTTGGCAGGATACGGCATGTTTCAGGACAACCCCTGATTTCCACACCCGCTTTGATAAGGCGTCTCTGCATTAAAGGGAGAAATTGTTGCGCGATTGACTGGTGGACCAGCAGGGTCTCCATCGCGTTACATACACCCGGTCGTTGCACCTTGGAGTTGAAACAGATCTCCTCAGCCATTTTAAGATCAGCGCCATCATCAACATAGACGTGGCACACACCTTTAAAGTGTTTCAAGACCGGTATCTTTGAGTTTTCAACTACAAATCGGATTAACCCCTCTCCTCCACGCGGTATGATCAGATCAATAAATTGCTCCTGATTCAAAAGGGCATGAACAGCGCTCCGGTCCTTGAAGGGCACCACCTGAACTGCCGCCGCCGGAAGGTTTTTTTCATCAAGTGAATCGCTTATAACAGCTGCCAAAGCCTGATTCGAATAAAGGGCTTCAGACCCGCCGCGAAGGATAACCGCATTTCCCGCTTTCAGACAAAGCCCTGCCGCATCTATGGTGACATTGGGTCTCGATTCATAGATGATTCCGATGACCCCGAGTGGAATACGCATCCGTGATACCTGCAACCCATTGGGCCTTAACCAGGTCTTCACGATGGAACCGACGGGATCATCCAGCTGTATAACATCGCGTAAACCCTCAGCCATGCTCTCGATGGTTTCATCCTTTATCGTCAACCGATCGATCATGGCACTGGAAAGCCCCATGGTCGTTGCGTGCTCAAGGTCTTTTTGGTTTTCTCCCTGGATATAGGAGGATTTTTTCTCAATGTTATCAATGAGTTTTGAAAGAACGTCGTTTTTTATAGAAGAGGGGCAACTTGCCAATTTTACGGACGCTGCCCTTGCGGCCTGTGCCATTTCAACAATGGTTGATTCTATAGACATCTCATTTCCCGGTGGAATTGAAAGTTGAGCCAAAACAGTCGGCGCAAAGTCCGATGTTGTTGTTGTCGTATAGCATTTCTATCCACAATCATCAACTGTCAGCGCCAGGTTGTCTCTGTGGATGACTTCATCGTAAGGTTTGTATCCCAAACGTTCCTTGATCTTACCGGATTTCAATCCCATGATTTTTCGTATATCCACGGCGCTGTAATTGACAAGGCCGGTTCCTAGTATCTTGTTTTCATCTTTGATAAATTGTACAGCCGCCCCCACATTAAACTCGCCTTCAACATCAAGAATGCCACTCGGCAAAAGGCTTTTCCCCCTTTTCAAAATCGCCGCAGCAGCACCATCATCAACTCGAATCATCCCTTTTGGTTTTAAATTAAATGCAATCCAGCATTTACGGCTGGCCAGTTTGTCTTTTTTTGGAATAAAAAATGTACCGGCTTCCACCCCGGAAAAAAGTTTTAACAAAATATTTGCCTCTTCCCCTTTTGCAATCACCATGGGGATCCCCGCAGCCATAACCTTTTTGGCAGCCTCAATCTTACCGAGCATTCCGCCGGTACCGAGGGGCCCGGGAATTTCATCCGCCATCTTCAAAATGGCCTTTTTGATGGCAGATACCGATGAAATCAGCTCAGCCTCCGGATGTGTCCGTGGATCTTTGGTGTAAAGCCCTTCAATATCTGCAAGGATGATGAGAATGTCCGCATCCATTAAAAGCGTGATCATGGCGGCCAAATTGTCGTTATCTCCGAATTTAATCTCTTCCACGGAGACCGTATCGTTTTCATTTATGATCGGCACCACCTGCCAGGCTAACAGCGTATGGAGCGTATTTCGTGCATTTAAGTATCTTTTTCTATTGGATAGGCCATCGCTGGTTAAAAGGATTTGTGCGACCTTTTTATTGTGTTTTGCAAAAACTTTTTCATATTCCCGGATCAGGCCGGCCTGGCCCACGGCTGCAACTGCCTGTCTTTTTGGTATTTCATCCGGCCTTTTCAAAAGGCCGATTTTTTTGATGCCGGAAGCCATTGCACCGGAAGAAACTAAAATTACTTGCAAATCTTTGTCAATCAGTTCACAGATCTGTCTGCTGATCGACCGGATAGCTTTTAAATTCAACCCGCTGTCTGTTGTCAGCACACCGCTTCCAACCTTCACCACAACCCGTCTTGCTTTTTTAAAACAGTTCGTTCGAATGCTATCCATCTGATTTTTCCAACAATTCTACAAGATTCGATATTAGATTTTCAACACCCTCGCCGGTTATGGCGGAAATGCCCATCGATTTGACCTCTTTTGCCGCACCCTGGAAAAGACTCGATTTTTGTTCTGAATGGGGTAGATCAAGCTTACTCAATACCACGATTCGGGGTTTATCCTCAAGGGATCCGTACATGGACAGTTCCCGGTTTACCGTCTCATACGCCTTAAGGGGGGCTTCAGGATCAATCTCGGACGCATCAATAAGATGAACCAGAATCCGGGTTCTTTCGATATGCCGTAAAAATCGAATGCCGAGCCCGGCGCCCTGGTGTGCGCCTTCAATCAAACCCGGTATATCGGCAACCACAAAAGGATTATCCCGATCGGCTTGAACCACACCAAGATTGGGTGTCAGGGTCGTAAAAGGATAACTGCCTGTTTTGGGTCTAGCTGAAGAAATGGCGCGAATGAGGGTTGATTTTCCTGCATTGGGGAGGCCGATGATGCCGACATCGGCTATAAGTTTGAGTTCCAGTTTGAGTCTGTAGGTTTGACCGGATTGACCGGGCTGTGCAAAGCGGGGGGATCGATTTTTTGAAGTTTTAAACCGTGCATTGCCCCGACCGCCTTTACCCCCTTTTACGACGGCAAAAATTTTATCGGATTTGTCAAAATCAACCAGGGTTTCGCCGGTATCTGCATCGCTGACAGCGGTCCCGGCCGGAATTTCTATGATAAGATCTTTGCCGTTTTTCCCGGTCTGTTTTTTTCCGTGACCGCTTTGGCCATTTGACGCTTTGAAATGATTTTTAAAACGAAAATCAAAGAGGGTACGTTTTCTAAATGTTGAAATCAGGGCAACATCGCCGCCGTTGCCACCGTCTCCACCGTCCGGTCCTCCACGGGGGATGAATCTTTCGCGCCTGAAACTCACACATCCTTTTCCGCCATCACCGGATTGAACCGTAATGATCGCCTCATCGATGAACTTCACTCTGCATAAACACTGACTTTATTACGCGAACGTCCCTGTCGTTCGTAAGAAACAATCCCGTCTATTTTTGCAAATATCGTATAATCTTTACCTATTCCCACGTTGTTTCCAGGATGTATTTTCGTGCCGAGCTGGCGCACCAAAATGTTGCCGGCCTTCACTTTGTTTCCGTCATATCGTTTAACGCCGCGTCGTTGTGCATTACTGTCACGGCCGTTTCTTGAACTTCCGCCAGCTTTCTTGTGTGCCATGATCTATTCCCCTGATGATTCTCTCCTGTTATTTTTTCCCCTCTAAAACCAACATTTACTTTGTCGTCTACTTTTCCGGATCATCCGCCGAACCTGCGATATTGTCGATCTTAAGCGCGGTAAACGGCTGACGATGACCTCGCTTGCGTCGATACCTTTTCCGACGCTTGTATTTGAAAACGATAATTTTTTTTGCTTTGCCCTGCTCCACAATATGGGCTTTAACCTCAACCTTGTCGAGAAGAGGCTGTCCGACGGTCACCTTCTGGCCATCGGAATACATAAGGACTTTCTCAAACAAGACAGGACTCCCTATTTCACCGGGAATTTTTTCAACCCTTACGGTTTCACCTTCTTGTAATTTATACTGTTTGCCACCTGAAAAAACAACAGCGTACACGTCCAAAACCTCCTCAGTCCAATTCAGTTATCGATCGTATAAAAGATATAAATATCAAACTTTATCTAAATGATGTCAAGAAAAATTTGAAATTTAAATTATTTTATTATAAGGATGATTTGGATTTCATCAACTATTTTTTATTAAATAAAGGGACACCATGAAAATTATATCACTTGCAATCAGTAAAAAAAAGGCCACTCGAAAACAGGTCATAAACGAAGCCTTGTTGATTAAAAACCACGGTATCAAAGGCGATGCACATGCAGGAAACTGGCACAGACAGGTCAGCTTTCTCTCATCTGAAAGTATCGAAGTGGCTCGGCGAATGGGCCTTGATGTATCATTCGGTGATTTTGCAGAAAATATCGCGACAGAAGGAATTGATTGGAAAACGATGCCGATCGGTACCAGAGTAAAACTCGGCGATTCAGCCTTTGTGGAAATTACACAAATCGGAAAGGAATGCCACACTAAATGTGCTATTTATTATAAGGCTGGAGATTGCATCATGCCAAAAGAGGGTGTATTTGCAAAGGTTCTGGAAGGGGGAACTATCCAGTGTGGTGATAAAATCGAGATCTTACCCCCCGAGCATTAACATAATATCGAGATCGGAGATCCAATGGAAAAGATTTTATATCATCAGGTGATCAGCTGGGATCGAAAAAAAAGCACCTCTATGAACCGAAAACTGATTGGTGAAGAACCTTTATCCATACGCCTTCAAGGTAAAGCCTATTCGGTTGTCCTGCGCACACCGGGTGATGAAATACCCCATGTCGCCGGTTTTTGCTTGGCGGAAGGGATTGTGGATGATCCGGATGATTTTGCATCCATCGGGTTTTGTGAGGATGAAGATACAAACGTTGTAACGGTTATGCTGAGTGCGTCAAGACGGGATAATATTCCCGATATTCTGGAGAGACGCGGGTTCATCAGTCAGACGAGCTGTGGTATTTGTGGAAAAGAAGTCGTAGAAGATCTTTATCAGAGGATTCATCCTCTCACAGATAATATCACTGTCGATATACAAAGGGCATTCCAATGCGTGGAAAAGCTTTCCGATCAGCAACCGCTTCGCCATATGACGCGGGCAGCGCATGCGGCTGTTCTTTACGATAAACACTTTGAGATTCTATCCATGGCTGAGGATGTTGGCCGCCACAATGCACTTGACAAAGCCATCGGGAAAGTTTTTCTAAGCCATCGGCTTCCAAATGCCTGTTTGTTGGTTCTTTCTTCCCGGATCAGTTACGAGATGGTCCAGAAGGCCGCAAAGGCACGCATTCCGATCATCCTCGCAAAATCCCGTCCCACCTCCCTGGCAGTGGAGCTCGCAACAAAATTCAACATCACCCTGGCAACCGCAGAGGAATCCGGATTATATATCTTTTGCAAACCGTATCGCCTGGTGTGATCGTTTACGCCACGCCGGCGACTTCTTCCTTAATTGATACAGCGATTTTGAACAGGGCCGTAAGGACGAGGAATCCAACCGCCCACACACCAGCGGCAATAATAATTTCGGGCAGTGTCGGCACATATTCATTGACATGGTGAAGCGGAGAGGGAACAAACCCGCCGGAGATCATCCCAATCCCTTTATCGATCCACGTGCCGATAAAGACCGCTAAGCATGCAACGGCCAGAACACCTTCATTTTTTCGGGTGACCGGATTCACCAACAAAATAATTCCCACCACCATCAAAATGATAGACGCCCTCATCCACGGTACCAATGCCCCATGCCCGTCCAACCCGAAGAAAAGATATGTAAAATGGTCCAAGTGTTCCGGTATATTGCTGTAATAAACAACAAAAATCTCGCAAAGAAAGAAAAACAGATTGATCACAACGCCATAGGTGACGATTTTGGCAAGGGTCTGGATCTGTTCCCTGCCCGGATCGAACTTTGTCATTTTCCGAACAATCAGGCACAACAGGATCAAGAACGCCGGACCGGATGCAAAGGCCGACGCAAGAAATCGCGGTGCCAGGATGGCAGTCATCCAGAAACCCCTTCCCGGGAGACCTGAGTAAAGAAACGCGGTGACGGTATGAATACTGACAGCCCAGGGGATAGAAAGATATATCAGCGGTTTTAGCCAGCGTGGCGGTGCCACTCCGTTTCGCTCTGCCTCGAGCACTTTCCACCCGATGACAATATTTAAAAGAAGATAGCCATTTAATACAATCATATCCCAAAAAAGAATGGAATTCGGTGACAGGTACAATAAAATATTCAGAACCCGGGTCGGTTGGCCAAGATCGACAAAAATAAACAGAGCGCACATGACGACCGAAGCCACAGCCAGGAATTCACCTAAAATGGTAATTTTACCAAACGCTTTATAGTTATGAAGATAATATGGGAGAACCAGCATGACTGCCGATGCGGCGACACCGACCAGAAATGTGAACTGGGCAATATAAAATCCCCAGGTTACATCACGGTTCAACCCCGTAATTCCGAGACCAAAACTGAGCTGCCATAAATAAAAGGCAAACCCCAAACCGATAACGGCCAGGAGCAACGTTATCCATCCATAGTATCTCTTGCTTCCCGTCAACGCTTTTTCAAGCATAATCACCTCATACTATGTAGTAAACAGCCGGGCCCGTACCCAGGCCCTGTTTACGACGAATCGTGTAATTGGATCTTAACAGTTCCCTGACTTCAGATTTCGGGTCTCCCAGATCTCCAAAAATCAAAGCGCCATCGGATGCTTCAACACAACCGGGCATCTTCCCAACCGCCAGCCGTTCTGCGCAAAAATTACATTTTTCGACAACCCCTTTCGTCCGGGTGGGAAATTTCGGGTTTCTTTCTTTTATAAATGGGCGTGGATCCCTAAAATTAAAACTTCTTGAACCATACGGGCATGCTGCCATGCAGAATCTGCATCCGATACACCGGTGAAAGTCCATGAGCACAATACCATCTTTTCGTTTAAATGTCGCCTGGGTCGGACAAACTCTTACACATGGGGGATTTTCACAGTGGTTGCACAGAACCAAAAATGGCAGATGCTCTATTCTTTCAGCAAGAAATCGATTGGCTTTGGTGGGAAAAGCGTGTTCAAATGTTTCAACCCAGATCCATTTGATCTCATGATTTTTGTTTTCAAATTTCGGAATATTGTGGATTTTACGGCAGGCCTCGGTCATCGGCATCAGATCTTCGGCTGATTTGAACTTTTTAGTATCTATAACCATTGCCCATTGGGTTGCAGTGAGTGCTTTTTTATTTTGCAATACGTGGGCTTGCTGTTTTTTATCTTTTCCCCCGGATGCGGCAAAGACATCCAAAAGGGGTTTGACTCCGGTCCCCAGCGCAGAAACCCCAGCCACTTTCAAAAAGCGTCTTCTGCTGCTCTCCATCATTTTATCTCCTTCGGGTTATCTATATGGCAATCCCAGCAGTACGTTTTTACCGAAGCGTAATTATGACATTGGTCACAAAATTCAGCCTTATTGAAATGGCAATCGAGACACGTATTTGAAAGACTCATGTCAAACGATTTTCCTTTGCTGTTGACATAGACTCTCTTTCCGTTTCGGACGACCGTATTTCTCCAGACGTTAAGCAGCTGCATATGCTTTGCCCGCATAACCGATTTTGGTTCAACACACTCTCTTGCAGCTTTTGCCCTATCCGTCAGCTCTGGTTCAGGCACAGGAGATGCTTTTCCGTGGTTGTACCAGAAAGGAAATGTGGTTATGATCACAAATATGACCAGGCCTGCAACAACCATTCCTCTGTCATATATCTGTTTTTTATTCCCCATCATCACCCTCCAATCCGGGTATCGGTTCTGAGCGCAAATCTGTCGTCCTTTCATTTTGTCCGGACAGATTCAACGCGTTTCCCACCAGTTCATGGACACCGGTTACATCCACGTCAGGAACCCAATACTCCATGGCGACAGACAGGGCGGCTCTGTCAATGGCGCATATGCAGGCGAGCATGTTCACGTCATGTTTTTCATGAACATATTTTACCGCATTGGCCCTGGGAAGACTTCCTGCCATCCTCAGTTCCATATTTTCTCCTGCATTTAGGCCCGACCCGCTTCCACAACAAAATGTCTGTTCTCGTATGGTATTCCGGGGCATTTCATAGAAGTTCTTGCATGTGTTCTTGATGATGTACCTCGGTTCATCCAAAAGCCCCATGCCTCTGGATGTGTTGCAGGAGTCGTGGTAAGTGACCCTTAGGTGATCGTTTCTGCCGGGGTTGAGATCCAGTTTGCCCTGTTTGATCAGGTCGGCGGTGAACTCGGTGATATGAACCACCTTGGTGGCTTTGGCATTTTCAAATTTTGTTCCGGTAATGGGTGAAACCGGTTCTGCCAGAAAATCGGCAGGACCGTTCATGGTGTCCATGTACTGGTGAATCACCCGCCACATGTGACCACATTCGCCGCCAAGAATCCATTTTACACCCAGCCGTTGAGCCTCTGCATACATTTTGGAATTCAACCGTTTCATGGTCTCATGAGAGGTAAAGGATCCAAAGTTTCCCCCCTCTGAAGCATATGTGCTCCACGTGATATCAAACCCGTATTGCTCTTTTAAAAAATGAAACAATATCAAATACCCCATTGTGGTGTATGTGCCCGGGTCTGCGAATATATCGCTGGATGGTGTAATAAACAGGATATCGGCCCCTTTTTTATTAAAGCTCGGTTCCACATGGACCCCGGTGATATCCTCTATATCGTCGACAAAGAAGTCGAGCATATCCTTAAATGCGTGGGGCTGAATACCAAGATGATTCCCGGTCCGGTAACAGTTGGCAACCGGGGTCGCGATCCAGTCAATGTTGAGCCCCAGGAGATTGAAAAGTTCTCTGGCCATCATGGTGATTTCAGCGGTATCGATACCGAATGGGCAGAAAACCGAGCACCGCCTGCACTCCGTACATTGAAAAAAATAGTACCACCACTCCTTAAGAACATCCAAGGTGAGCTTCCGTGAACCGGCCAATTTCCCAAGAATCTTTCCGGCAGTCGTAAAATCTTTTCTGTACACCGAGCGAAGAAGTTCCGCACGCAGCACCGGCATGTTTTTTGGGTCACCGGTTCCGATAAAAGAATGGCATTTGTCCGCACATGCGCCGCAGCGGACACAAATATCCATAAATACTTTAAAAGAACGAAATCGATCGAGCCGCTCTCGAAATCCTTCAAAAATTATTTCTTCCCAGTTTTCCGGAAGCTTCCAATCGTCATCCAAAGGATTCCATGCCCGTGCGTTTGGTAGCCCGACATATTCCACACTTTTGGGGTTGGAAGCATAACAGTACATTCCCTTTCGAATTTGAACGGGGGTGTCCATCCACCCAGTTTGAGGTGGGGTTGGGTCTAATTTTGACAACAGCTCATCAGACTTAAAAAGATCATCAGGCATTCGTTACTCCTTTTCCTCTGATATTGTCGGCGCTATCTCTTTTTCCACCGGCAATCCCACCTCAACCATTTTTTCCCTGAATTCATCCTCATACTGTTCGTATGTATGGACCTCCACCGGGTAGTTCCACGGATTAATATGTCTGATACGGCGGCTGTTATTGGCGAGATTCCTAGTGGGGCTCATGAAAATTCCCCCCAAATGCAGTAGCTTGCTAAAGGGGAAATATGCCATGAGGACACTGACAAAGAACAGATGAACATAAAAAGCACTCCCCACATCTGACGGGATTTTGGGTCGAAATGTGACCAACCCCATGGTCAGTTCTTTAACCCCGATAACATCTACTTTTGTAAAGTGCCGCATGAGAATCCCTGATATCGCCACACCGATAATGAGAAAAAGGGGGAAAAAATCTGAGGCAAGGGAAACATACCTGACCTGGGGAATAAAGACTCTTCTTAAGAAGAGAAAAATGACCGCAGCCAACAGCACAATTCCTGAAAATAAAACACCGGGTAAGCCGACCTGAAGGAATCCGTCGACCTTTTCCAGCAACTGCAGACAGGAGGGCACCGGATCGATAAAGAAACGAAAATGCCTGATCACCACGGTTAAAAACGACCAGTGAAATGCGATTGCACCCAGCCACAGCCACTTCTCCCATTCGTAAGAGAGTTTATCTCCTTCTTTTAACTGGCATTTGGTGTTTCTGAACAATGAACGGAAAAAAAGCACCTCAAGGATCATTCGAATCACTACACCCATTTTCGTAGACGGATTATCAATGCGAGCGGGTTTTATCCACGAAAGCGATTTCTGTTGACCGCAGGTTGAAGGAATTCGAAATGGGACTGGAGAACGCGCCCAGTTCAATACACGATAAATAAATCCGGCAATGAATGTAATAATCGCCAGATAGGGGATGATAACCCCAAAAAGAATCTGAAATCCGGCAGCTTCAACGCCCACATAGGCAAGCAGAAAGAGGACAATAACCGATAGGAGGGAAAATATATAGTTTACATTCATTTACCATTACCTCGCTGATGGCCTCGCCGAACCGACGATCTTATAAAGCACCCTACATCAAGTTGCCGCCCCAGCTGCGGCTGGATTGCACCGCTCGTTGGATTTTTTGTCAATTTTATAAATTAAATTTCACAGGATCCAGCTCGTTCGCCGGAATCTCACAAATCAAACCTGCTCTCTCAAATGCCTTGAACGTCCTGTTTTTCACCTCATTCGCTTTGAGCTGGTAGATCTTTTCCCTGCACACCATATAGAGGTCGAAAGCAATGAGGCTGAGTTCGTCAATTTTTTCCTCGAACAATCGCAATTCATTTTCAATTGTAGAATGCTTTATCTTTTCATTCAAATGATTTCGAACCACTTTTTTCAAACAGAAGATAAAACCAATCGCCTTGGAGGGTGTAAAATTCTGAACCGCCCTGATTCTAACAATGGGGTCCAGGAGAGGGGGTATCACGTTGTGATCTATTCCCTTTAAAAGTTCCGTATAGAGTAATTTAAAACTCTTATAGATCGTACCCCCGACAGGGTTTGCAAAAAGATCTTCCCGGCCTTTTAAAAAGGCTGCGGTATCGGCGGGATAGGTTTCAACCACCCGATCAAACCAGTCTTTTATGATCTCATTTTTGCGCTGCGCCAGCAGATCTTCCAGTCTCATTCTCAAAACCGCTTTTTCTGTGCCGGATTAAAAGTGATACCCCTCATTATATCAAGTGTTGGTGAAGGAAAGAATTGGTACAAAAAAAATCTATAAACAAGATGCAAATTCATGTCAAGATTAAATGAAAAAAGTATTTTGTTTACTGAGAATACGCTCACTTTTCCTGTTTTAAAAAACCGGTTGTTTTTAAACCGGGTGTCTATTAGTCTGGATCATCTCCGAATTAGTTGTA
>DCWS01000043.1 GCA_002328165.1 Desulfobacteraceae bacterium UBA2156
CACAAAAAACTTGACAGTACCGGTCGAAGATCCCATGCCTTGGCGGGGAATATTTGCCCCAGGGCTTTGTTGTCGACAGACGGAGAAGCGGAAAACAACCAGAATCAGAAACCGAGACAGGATAACAGGATCATCGTGTTCGCCCTGTGATCCTGCCCAACAGATCTTCTTGTCCTTCATGGGTTATGCCTTCGGTTAAGAACAGGCATGCCCCCTTGGCTGGTCTGAAAACATTGACAACACAGCGCCTTTGCATTCCATGAGATTGGATAAGGTCAGACCAAAGATGCGCTGGCTGAAACTAGGTATCCATGCCCTTGAATACAGACGACAAAGGCGTTTGTCTCCTTCTCCCTCTGCAGGGGCGGGATCGACAGCCACATCGTAACGTGATGCCACTCGAAGGATGTTTTCGTGTTTCTTTTCCCAAATCTCTGTGTCAATCTCTATATCCAGCCAAAATCTGACGAAATGCTCACCCGATGGTGCCTCACAGTGTAACCGTTCTTCCTTCGGATGATCCCTGAACTCCACAACAAATACCCCAATCCAGTCACCATTGTGGAGAAATTCATCTGTTGCAGCTCGAAAATCATGTGCCACACATGCAAAATCCAGTATTTGATTTCTGATTGCTTCTAAATCAGATTTCCCAGGTATGCTTCTTTTTTTCATTGTTAAACGCTACGTGTCGTGAGTTAAGAGCATTCCCCATTAGTCCAGGGCGGGCGGGGTTGGCGCCGTCAGGGACGCTCGTGCGGGTCTCCGGTAAGTTCCATAGTTGTCTGTCACTGTTTTTCGTAAGCTTCCCTCATCTCTCTCTTCAGGGTCTTGCCAGCGACGTTGCGCGGGAACTCGTCATAGAATGCGACGCCCTGTATCCGCTGAAACTTGGCGCCGACCCGGTCGTTGGTCCAACCGACCAGGGTGTCCCTAGAGACGGACTGACCTTCTTTCAGGGTGACCGCTGCGATCGGCACCTCGCCCCACTTCTCGTCCGCGGCTCCGAAGACGGCCACCTCCCGCACCGCCGGGTGCCGGCTTATCACCTCCTCGATATCCTTTGGATAGACGTTCACGCCGCCGGATATGATCATGTCCTTGATTCGGTCGACGAGGAACAGATACCCATCACCGTCCAGATAGCCGGCATCGCCCGTGTGCAGCCAGCCACCGATGATAGTGTCCCGGGTCAGATCCGGCCGTTTGTAGTAGCCAGGCATCAGCATAGGACCCTTGCCGACGATCTCGCCGATCTCACCCGGCGCACACTCCTCACCATTTTCCTGCAAGATTCTGATCTCGAAAAAAGGCGAGCACCCCCCCACCGAACCCTCCTTGCGTTTGGCATCGCGTTTGTCAAGGATCGTGAAGAACCCCTCGGTCAGTCCGTAGAGCTCATAGAACCGGCCGGGTAGCACTTCGTTCAGCTTGTGCTTGTGTTCCAAAAGTAGCGGTGCGCCTAGGTTCTGCAACATCTCCAGGGATTCGAACTTCTTGGGATCAAAGGCCGGGCTGTTAAGCACGGCGATTATCTGGGTCGGCACCATGATGCAGTGCGTGACTTTTTCCTTTTCGATGTCCTCGATTACGCGTTCGGCATGGAAGGTCTCATGCAAGATATAGGTGCCGCCAACGAACATCCACGACATGAGGTCAATCATTGCGCCGTTGAACACGATGGAGCCCGCGTGGAGCACGACGCTCTCCGGGGTCATTCGCCACGCCTGGGCGAACAGCATGCAGTACATGGCCCGAATGTAGTGGGTGTGGACAATCCCTTTCGGCAGGCCCGTGGTGCCGCTCGAGTACATGATGTTGTACGTATCTTCATCGCCGAGCCCAGGGTCGGCGGGGTCATCTGCGGACGCGCCGGCTACGAACGAAGCGTAAGTTCGATATCCCGGTCGGCTGCTTGGGTCTCCGACCAGGATGTAGCCGTCATCGGGAATCGCACCCAGGTCACCGCGGATACAGTCGAAGGTGTCGACAAAGGCCGTGTCCCCGAAGACCAGCTCGGTGTCGGAATCTCTGAGCAGGGTGGTGAGACCTGTATCTTGGAGCAGGGGGCTCAACGGCACAATCACGAGGCCGGTCTTGGCTGCCGCCCAGTAGGCAGTCATCGACTCCAAGCAGTTGGGTAGAACCGTTGCGAACTTGTCGCCCTTCTTGAGACCGGCATCCAGGAGTGCGTGAGCCAGTCGATTGACCACGGCGTTTAGCTGCTGGTAGGTCAACCGTTGGCTACCCACTATCAGGGCGGTGTGGTCTCCCCGGTAGCGCGCGTGACGCGGTAGCAGCAAGCCGATGTTCATGGTGGTCTCCAGTTTTTTCCTTGGGAATCAGTGGTGACTCGCTCACTGGACAGTGCTCATATGCACCGGGTCGGGGGGGCGCCTTCCCCGAGTGGATTGAGTTACGCGTCTCGGCCCGGCTGCAGCAGAAGGCGAAACCAGTAACCGCGCGAAGTATAGATGGCGAAAGACAACGCCTTTTACCGTCGCGGCCGGGATTGATAAGAGTTCCCTTTTTTGGGTCGAAGCAGGTGAAAACTTAGAGTTGTGTTCGGTAACCGAATACATCCCAATATATACCGGATGCTGGTCGTATTGTCAAGAAGGCACTTTTCGGTAAACAGACTGGGAACAGAAAGAGCCCTGAAAATCACCAGTGGTGTTTTTTATTGGGATTGATAAGCACTCTGATCATAACTATCAAAAAAGACAAAGAAAAATATTTTGGTGAGAAAAGTTGCTCTTCCGAGGGCGTTTTGAAACTGTCTACCCAGGTTTGATCCAAAGTGCATTGGGGTAGGGCAGGGTAAAGTCACTATTTTAAGGAACCAGTGTTTTACGAGGGCGCTCAGCGATGGACGCCCCTTTCCCTATCAGCCGCCATTTTTGCTACATATCATATAACAAGACCGTCATCACGCAATCGTACAGCAATTTGTCTATCAACACTTTCATCCGCAACAAAATTCATGCTGTTGTCTCTTCAGCAGGGTATACTACATCTGCTTTCAAAGCCTTAGCAGCGAATGCGCATGATGCTTTTACGGCATTTCCTACAAATTGAGCACGAGACGGAGACCGTAGTCCATGTCAGCTGTTTTGTCCGCAGAAATTGTGCTGATCCGCTCCGTCAGGAATGACCTGTTCAGGGCGACAACCTGGGAAACGTTGACCAGCGATTTTATTTTCGACGGTGAGAAAATCCTTCGTCATGTGGTTTTATGCCGTTGAACGCTAGGCATTTATTGCTTCTTTTCTTTTTTCAATTTTCGTTTTTCCTTTGGACTAAGCTGGGCTTTTTTCTGTTGTTCCTTTTTGCCTTTGTCTCTTTTTCCTTTATCACCCATGTCTGTTTCTCCTTGTTTGAAAGTGAATTGTGCCGGACTGTGGAAACGAAACCCCGTATTCGATCGTAGAGGATAGCAGATAAGCTCGTTTGGTGTCAATGTCAAACACGTCCATCCTGCGCGGAACTTCATCTAAGAACGCTTCTGTGATTTTGTCAGCTGGATTAGAAATTGCCTGTTCGGGCTTGATTCAAAAGTTTGTAAATCATCACTTTCTCTTTTTTGCCCTTGAGTTTTGCTGCAGAGAGTTGCTCGGTCGGAAAGGTATCGATCAGCCGGTCAGGGCCTCAAACGGAACCGGTTTGGCCGGAATACGGGGGGTAAATAATGCACGTGCCCTATTGTCGCCTGTAAATTTCCATATCAGTTCATTTATGAGCTGGCCGCAGATGCGCCCCTGACAGTGACCCATCCCCAGACGAGTCCTTCTTTTAACGTCGTTTACATCAATGGCGCCGTCAGCCACCGCCGAGGCAATCTTCCCGAGGGTCACCTCCTCGCAGCGGCAAACGATCGTATCATCTGAAAGAATCTCCAAAACGCCCGGCCTTGTTGCAGAAAGCGCATCGATGATTCGACCAAACCGTCGGAATCGTTTTAGCTTTTTTCGGGCGGGTTCGAGTGAATGTTCGACCTCATTTCGGCTGATATACCCGAGCTGAACCGCGGCTTCAGTTGCCGCGACTCTCCCCTCCTCGATGGCTGCAGCATATCCCTTGATCGTCCGACCGTCACCGGCGACAAAAACACCGGCAATCGAGGTTTCCATTTGGTCGTTGTGTTCGACTCTCCAATAGCCGAGATGTGCGTCATATGTATGCCGGCATCCACACAGCCGGGTCAGTGTGGTAGATGGAATCAGGCCAAAACCATATGCGATTGCATCCACCGGCAGGACTTTTTCGGTCCCTTTTATCGGGCGCCAGGATCGATCAACACGGACGATAGTCGCTTTTTCAACTTCGTTTATGCCGGATGCCTTTGTGATTACACGGGCCCGATAGATCGGTATTTTTTGTTTTCGAATATTTTGTATATAATCGAATCTCCATCGCAACCTTTGGGCGCCGATGCTCGTGAGAGACCTGAAAGCGGTTGCGACTGTTTCGGTCAATGAAGTTGCATCAGCGATTGCTTCGATCTCCGCTCCGGCGTTGATCAGGTGGTGGGCCACTACGAATTGTAAAGGCCCGCTTCCGGCAACTAAAAACCGCTTTCCGGGTACAACGCCTCCCTTGACCACCGCATTCAACCCCCCGATCGAAAAAACTCCGGGGAGGGTCCACCCGGGAAAGGGAACCACCCGTTCAAAGGCGCCCTCCGCGATAATCAGTTTTTTCCCGGTAATCTGTTTTTCTTCAATCCCGTGGTTTTTTTTGGCGTAAAGCGAGACGGTCTTTTTATCGATAAAATTCCATACTTCCGTGTTGAGGTATACGGATATTCTATCTTTAACCTGATCAAAGTCTTTTAGGATTTGAGCGCCGATCCGGGTTTCAATTTTATCTGACGGACCGGTTATCGGTCCCCGGCTCCTATGATGAAATACATTTCCAGCGACATGTCTGTTTTCGTCAACGAGGGCGACTGAAGCGCCGAGACGGACCGCCTCTGTTGCGGCTGTGATTCCCGACGGCCCCCCACCGATGATGATCAAATCAAATTCATTCATTTGTACAATCCATAGCCGTATCATATTGGGTGCTGATTTCGCATCCGGGTTCGGCCGGGGTCATACAGGTGCGGACGTTGGGGATGCCGTTTACGATCATCCGGCACTCAAAGCAGATTCCGATTCCGCAGTAGACCCCCCGTGGGGCATTCTGTTTTGTCCTTCGAAAAACTCTCAGTCCGCTCGCGAGGAGTGATTCGGCAATTGTCTGGCCTTTTCGGGCTGCGATTCGGATGCCATCAATTTTAATTTCGAATTTTTCGCCCGAATCCATCTATATCCTTTTGTTTGTCCTTAAATCGGCTCAGTTTTAAGGGATCGACTGAGATAGCCAACGGTTCTCTGCAGATCATCTGGGCGATCAGTTTTCCGGTGATCAAAGATAGGCCGATACCATCACCTTCATGACCCGCAGCCACATAAAATCCGGGGATATCGGTGTCGGAAATGATCGGGAAATGATCCGGTGTATACGGTCGTAGCCCTGCATAACTTCTAATAAATTTAATTTGTTTGATTACCGGGAAAAATCGAATCGCTCTTTTGGCTATTGCGCGGAGAACATCGATGTGACAGGCGGTGTCCATGCCGACAAAACGCCGGCTGCTGCCGATGAGAAAGTTTCCGGTCTGGGTCGGTTCAAATACCAACGCAACGCCGTATGCTTCCATCTCCGGCGTCACATCCCGTTTGTAACTGCTGCTTTCAAACTTTGCCATCATGTAGCCGAATTCCATCACTTTTCTTCCGGCAACCGGGAACGTACGCTCGGCCACGAGGAGCTGCCCCTGCCGGGGTGTGATTGGAATTTCCAAACCGACTTGTTTTCCGATTTCAGGAGCCCAGATACCTGCTGCATTCACCACCTGCCGGGTCAGGATCACACCTGTTTCCGTGACAACCTTTCCGATGCGGCCATTGGGATCCAAACCGATATCAACCACAGGGGAAAAGCTTTGAATCCTTGCCCCGGCCTTTTTCGCCCCGTGAGTGAGCCCCTGGGCCAACGCCATGGGGTTTAATAGACCGTCGCTTGCACATTCCATACCGCCGATCACGTCATCAGCCAGCAAGGGTGCGTCATCATGCACCTCATGTCTGTTTAAAATTCTGACCGGCAACCCTTCACCGGCCAGTTTCTGACAGAAATCGATGGCGACTTCCATTTCAGCTTCATTCTCTATGACCAGCAGGCTTCCCTTTTGGGTCCATTCGATCGGGTAGTCGAGTTCTTCCGAAATTTCCGGGAAAAGGTTTTGACTGAGCTTGGTCAAATGACAGTCAAACCCAGGCATCTTATCGATTAACAGAACATTCCCCTCACACCGACCTGAAGCGCCGCCGGCAATCGCTCCCTTATCTACCAGAAGAACGTCCACATGATTGCAGGCTAGAAAGTAGGTAACGGCCGTCCCGACTACACCGCCGCCGATGACAACCACATCTGCACTTGTACGTGTACTCATTTGATTTAAATTGACTCTGCTTTTTTTAGCATCTTTCGCAAATGACTTTTTGCGAGACTGTCAATTGTGCCATTAAAATTTTCTCCTTTCGTTAACTCAACAAAAATCCGTTCCGAAGGGGGTCATCCGGATCGATGAGCAGTTGATTGATCCCGGTTATGTGGGCCTTTCCGCTAACTTCCGGAACAATGGCATCATATTGACCCACTTTGGTCTCCTCAACCGCTTTCGCCCTGAAAATACTTCCGATAATGCTTTCGTGGACGAAATCCTCATTCAGCTGCAGTTCGCCTTTCGCATATAATGTTGCAACTTTGGCAGACGTTCCTGTACCGCAGGGAGATCGATCAATACCGCAGTCGGCAAAGAAAACGGCATTTTTGACATGTGCGCCCGCGGTGGTCGGACGGCCGTAAAATTCCACATGGGTGCAGCTGTCAATAAAATCCTTTTCAGGATGCCGGATCTTCACCTGTGCGTTTACAGCATCCCTTACCAGTTTTCCCTTTGAAATAATATCGCTTGCGTTTTCAGGGTGGATTTCCATGTCTAAAGAATCAG
This sequence comes from Desulfobacteraceae bacterium UBA2156, assembly GCA_002328165.1. Taxonomy (GTDB): domain Bacteria; phylum Desulfobacterota; class Desulfobacteria; order Desulfobacterales; family UBA2156; genus UBA2156. The sequence continues at coordinate 7,061 of DCWS01000043.1, forward strand.
CGGGGAGGATGGCGTAGACATTTCCGCCATATGATACATCCATTTTTGTCTGTCCGAATTTCGGGATATCAACAATCACATCCGCTGCAAACACAAAGGAAGGGATGTTTCTGAATGTGACGTTTTTAGCGACCCCGTTTTCCACATCGACCTTCACGCGAGTCAATCCAGCCGGGGTATCTAGTGTGATACGGGTCACCGGCTCCTCCACTTTTACCATGCCGGTTTCCACAAGAACGGTGCTGACACCGATGGTGTCGTGTCCGCACATCGGTAAATAACCGCCGGTTTCAATAAAAATGACGCCGATGTCAGCCTCCGGACGGGTAGGTTCGGTCAGGATGACACCCGACATGACACTGTGGCCCCGGGGCTCAAACATCAGGGCGGTCCTCACCCAGTCCATCTCTTCCTTCAAATGGGTCATTTTATCCACAATGGTTTTGCCGGGGATGTGTGGGATCCCGCCGATTATTGTGCGGGTCGGCTCACCCCCTGTGTGTGTGTCGATGGCTGAAAAGATTCGACCAATTCTCATGGCGAAACACCTCAATAGTTTGTAAGTTGGTTCAAAGCGGCAGCCGTGTTCCGATGTTCATCTCAATTGCACGTTGAAAAACCAACGGCACGACAGCCATATCTTCCATGGCAAGGCCCAAATTGACGGCAAATGTTTTTTCTTCCTGTTTTTCTCTGGCGGGCTTTTTTCCGGTTACAAATTCGCCCAACTCAGCACAGACCTCCGGACAGTTTTGGAAATAGCCCCCCTTTGTTTTAAAATGCTCATATTGCTCAAGATGGTCCGTGGTCCACTTGTCTGCTTGGTTCAAAGCATTTTGCGACCAGTAAGAATCAAAATCAACCAGGGAAGCAAAAGTGCCTTCGTCCACCCAACCCGCGCGGATGGTTTCATGGGGTGTTTTAAGAATCGGGCCGGAGGTCACAATAATGTCACAGCCGCTGACAGCAAGACGGGGGTCATGAACAATTTCCACTTCAAGTCCCAAGGTCTTATCGGCAAAATCTGCCAGATGTTTCGCTTGGCGGGTGCTGACATCGTAGGCGATCACTTTTTTCAACGGAAAGACTGCATTCATTGCTTCGAGATTTGTATGTCCCTGCATACCGCAGGCCAAAATACCGATTTTGGAAGATTCCGGTCTTGCTAGATATTTGGCGGAAACAGCAGAAGCAGTGCCTGTTCGCATGGCTGTAATCCAGGTACAGTCCATTACCGCCTTTGGTATTCCGGTTTCAGGATCGTTGAGAATTAAAAGCCCGGTGATGTAAGGGAGCCCTTTGGCCTGGTTGGGTGGATATCCGCTGACCCATTTAACACCGGCCGAGGCTAGTGAGGGGATATAAGCCGGCATAGCGTGGATAAAATTGTTTTCATCTGCGCCAGGGTGTATCCCGGGTTTGGGCGGCATTTCTACGCGTCCGTTTCCCATTTCAATGAATCTTTTTTCCACGGCAATAACGATTTCCGCCATGGGGATTCCAAACGAGGCCACCTCTTTTTGACTAAGATAGAGTATTTCCATTCTTTCCATGGTCCCCCCTGTGTTTAGCCATTTTGCAGACAAGATGTCAGGAAAAGTGTTTTTTCAAATTAAACATGTATGCTCAAGTTTTGTACCCCCAACGGAGTACGGTGCATCATCTGGCGTGGGGTAAATTAAAAATTTTTGGAAAAACAGTAAGGCAACCGTGGTGAACCGGAATCCACAAGGCAATCTCCGTGCACAGGCACTCGATGGTCTGGTTGCTTTTGTAACATCAGTTGCTTCTGGAATGCTAACTCGTAAAAAATCTTGTGCCGTTGTCAAAGCGCTCATCATAAATTTATTCCGGATAAATTTCTTTTTGCCCCATGCTTGATGCGACTTTCCTTAAAATATCAGGTGCGAAACTTGAGAAGCATATATGTAATATGTTTGTCAAATTTTGTCGATAAGAAAGAAAGCCATTTTTGAAGAACCCGTTAGTCCGCATGAAGGGGAAAGGGAGCTTTAATTTATAATTGACGCATTTCCTCTCAATTTGTTAGGTTTTGGATCAAAACCACCCAAAAAAGGGGAACCTTTTGAGACATCGTACCGTCGGATCATCCGCCAACCAGATTCTGTTTATGACGTGGCTTTTCTATGGAACGTATTATATAGGCCGATTTAATTTTTCTCCTGTGATCCCCCTTTTACGGGCCGAACTTGAGATTTCAAATGCCCAGGCCGGCGGACTGATGGCGTTTTTTTTTCTAGCCTACACTATTTTTCAACTGCCGGCAGGTTATCTGGGTGATCGTTTTGGACCCCGCAAAGTACTTTCGGTTGGGGCGCTGGTTTCCATATTCGGAAATCTTATTTTCAGCCAGGGATCGAGCTATACAACTTTATCCATTGCTCAACTGATAAACGGTATGGGGCAGGCCGCAGGGTGGACTTCAGCGGTAAAACTGGTTGTGAGCTGGTTTCCCAAATCAAGACGAGGAACGGCCATCGGTCTGTTTGCAACCTGTGTCACGGCCGGCAGTAGCTTGGGTATCAGGCTTTCCGGATTTCTGGGCGATCATCTGGGGTGGCGCAGTTCATTTATCATTCCTCCCCTGATGATGGCCGGGGTTGCATTTACCTTCTGGATTTTAGTTAGAGATAATCCAAGCGAGAAGGGACTTTCAGATTTTGAAGATGAAGTCGGTCTTGAACAACAATTTAAAAATGACACAAGATCACGACTTGCTGTGGTTTTGTCCAATCGTACGATGTGGGTGGTGGCACTTGTTTATTTCTTCTTTGTCTACGTCCAGTTCGGATGCTTTGTATGGATCCCCACTTTCCTCAAGGAGTCGTATGCGATGTCGGTTGACCGGGCCAGCACCGTTTCTTCTCTCATCCTGCTTCCGGGGTTGGTTGCCGCTCCGCTGAGCGGATTTTTGTCGGATCATATTTTCCAAGGAAGACGAAAACCATTGATCCTATGGGGAATGGCCATCCTTTCCTGTTCGACCTTTCTTCTATCCTTCCGGATGGATATCGTTATTGTAACGCTGTTACTAGCTGTTGTGGGGTTGACAATCATTGCGCCCGACGTCCTTTTAGCCGCCTATCCGTCTGACCTCCTTTCGAGGAAACTGTCAGGAACAGCCATGGGATTTCTGACAACATTCACGAGCACGGCTGGTATTATTGCAACACCGTTGTCCGGAAAAATTGCCGATCTGTTTCAAACTTACGAAGCTGTGTTTTTTTCCTTCGGTATTGTTGCCTTCAGTGGCACCGTTTTGACGTTTTTTATCAATGAGAAGAAAACAGAAAAATGAAAAGTATCTGTTACCAGATATATTTCTTAATCGAAGACAGGCCCTTCGGTGCATAGATCATCACCGAGATCAGCAGAACACCATTGACCTGATCGACCGCATCGGGCCAGGGGGGCATTATTTGAACGAAGATCATACGATGAGGCATTTTCGCAAGGTGTGGTATCCGGACCTGTTTGATCACACGATTTATGACGACTGGCAAAAACAGGGTGCGAAAAGATTTGAGGAACGCCTCCGGAAAAAAACACTAAAGGTTATGGATCACAGACCGGTGCCTTTGCCCCCTGAAATCATCAAAGAGCTGGATAAGATGGAAAAACATTGGGAATAAAGGATTTAAAAAAAATCGTCGGCTCAATTGACCGCGATAGCGGTTCCCAAGTCCAGTTTCTCTGCTTCCCTTAGGATTGCGGACGCGGCCGATGCATCTTCTGCCGCAACCCCGACCGTTTTGAAGAACGTGATTTCATGATCTGATTGCCGGCCTGGCTTTTCTCCGTTGATGATTTCACCCAACTCGGCGTCAATGGTCGCATTTGGAATGATGATGTCTCCGGCTTCCGATAGACAGGCCTCTTTAGAATCGACCACAATCCGTGCCCGGCGAACAGTGGTTTCATCCACCTCCTGCATTTGGGCTGTAAACGATCCAACGCCGATAATATGGGTGCCCGGCTTGAGATCCTCTCCGTTAAAGACAGGAGTCATAGAAGTGGTGGCAGTGATAACAACATCTGCATCGCGCACCGCCTGGTCCGGGCTCAAATCGTGTTGGACGCGCGGTGCGTCCACCCAGGTCGATACCTCCCTCGCCAGCTTTTCGGCACCAGATTGAGAAAGATCGACAAGGTTCACCTGCTTGATGGCGCGGACCGCCATCAAGCCCTCCAGCTGGGCACGGGCTTGCACGCCCGCCCCAAAAAGGGCGACTGTTTTTGCATCACTGCGGGCCAGAATTTCAGCAGAAAGCCCGCCGCTGGCTCCTGTGCGAATTGCAGTCAGACTTTCACCTTCGATTAACGCTTTCGGCATCCCGGTCTGGGGGTCAAGGGCAATAACGGAAGCGGTAACCGTAGGTAAACCCACATTTGGATTGTCTTTGAAAATTGAGACAATTTTAACACCCAAATCCTGACTCTGGTGAAGCCAGGCGGACATGAGGAGTACGTCCCCTTTTTCAGCTGAAACCCGAGTCCGAAGGGGCATGGTGACGTTGCCCGAGGAGAGTTGTCCAAAGGCCAGTCTCATCACATCGATTGCCTTGCGCATGGGTAAAGCGGTTTTAACATCCTTACCGGTCAAAATTCTGATTTGGCGGGGTTGATTCATGAAATTTTTCTGTATCAAAACATAGTTGTGAAGGCAACCGAAAACAACACTCTCCGCTTGATTCGTCCTTAGAACAAAAGTAAACTACTATTTTGCCATGAACTGAATTTCGGTTGACAGGCCGTGTCGCTTTTATATATTTTTAAGTCAAGTTTCGCGCCTTATATTTTGAGGGAAGTTGCATCAGACATAGAGTAAAAAGAAATTTTTCTAAAAAAAATTATGGTGATCGCTTTGACAGCGGCACAAGACCTTAAACATACCGAACACCTTTAAAACCCGCATCAAAACGGAAGCCATTTATGGGAGAAAACCCCTCATGACCATTCCGCCGCTCCCTCTGATCCTAAAAGAGGCCATTTCCCAGGCTAAAGAGTGGCAAAATCGGGCCAACGATTTGTTAACGCCCGAGGAAAAGGCCTTTCAGGAACAGATGACACGTCTGGTAAAACACCCCAAGAACAAGATCATCCTTACAAAACTGATGGATCGGGGCTTTCGATCTCAAAACCCCGAACGGGTCGCTGATCAGATCGAGGTGCTTTTTAAAAATTATGGTATGCCTGATTTTTCACTGCTGGAAAAAATGCTGATACTTCTGTTTCTAGGAGTGGGAAGACATTTCCCCGGTATTGCCGTGCCCAGGGTGATCAGTAAAATGCGAGATGAGAGCAGCCGGGCCATCATTCCCGGAGAAGAAGGCGCATTTCACTCCCATTTGAAAAAGAGAAAAAAAGCGGGGGTCCGGATGAACATCAACCACCTGGGCGAAGCTGTTCTGGGTGAAGATGAAGCCCTGGCAAGGCTAAACACCTATCTGAATGATTTGAAAGATCCTGAAATTGAGTGCATATCTGTAAAAATTTCCACCGTCTATTCTCAAATTCAGTCGATCGCCTTTGATCATAATGTTAAAATCTTCGTGGAACGTCTCTCCCGGCTCTACGAAACCGCCAAAAGCCATTTTTATACTCAAAACGACGGGGGCCGGGTCTCCAAGATTGTTAACCTGGACATGGAAGAATACCGGGACCTGGAGATCACCACGGCCGCATTTCAAATCACATTGGAGCAGAAGGTTTTCTTGGATTATTCTGCCGGGATTGTGCTCCAAGCATATCTGCCGGACGCATACGGTATCCAGAAAGAACTCACCGGGTGGGCCCGGAAAAGGGTAGCAAATGGCGGTAGCCCGATCAAACTACGCATCGTCAAGGGAGCCAACATGGAGATGGAGCAGGTAGAATCCGCCATCCAAAATTGGCCCCTCGCCCCCTATGATAACAAGTTGGATGTGGATGCCAATTTTAAACGCATGACCGATTTTGGGATGCGGCCGGAAAATGTCAAGGCGGTTCATCTGGGTATCGGTTCCCATAACCTGTTCGATCTAGCCTATGCCTTAAAAGTGGCACAGAAAAACAGGGTCGAACCGTTTATTTCCTTTGAAATGCTGGAAGGCATGGCCGATCATGTGCGGCGGGCCATACAGGAAACACCCAAAGATGTGCTCCTTTATGCTCCTGTCGCCACCAAAGAGCAGTTTATCAGTGCCATCGCCTATCTCATTCGCCGGCTGGATGAAAATACGGCGGAAGGGAATTTCCTGCGTCATTCTTTCAGCTTGGAGGTAGATTCCAGCAGCTGGGCATTTTTGGAAAAACAGTTCATTTCCTCCTACGAACACAGGAACAAAGCGAGAAAAACACCTTACCGGATCCAGAACAGAAATAAAGAGCATTTCCCGGAAAAGATGGGGACCTTTCATGATGAAGAATTTAAAAATGAACCGGATACCGATTGGTCGCTGGCCGGCAACCGGAGATGGGCTGAAGAAATCAGGAGAAAATGGCGAAAAGGTCCCGATGACAGGCCGGTGGGAATACCCCTGGTGATTGCCGGGGATGGAATATATGACAACAGGGAAAAACGGGCTTGCAAAGATCCGTCTTTGATTGACGAAAATGTCTATGTGTCCGATTGTGCCATGGCCAATGAAAACGATGTGAAAAAGGCCATGTCGACGGCAGTGGCAGACCCGGATGGATGGAGAGATACCACACACAAAGATCGTCATGAGGTCCTCTCAAGGGTAGCAATGGAGCTTCGTCTTGCCCGGGCGGATCTTATCGGCTCCGCGGCCGCCAATACCGGTAAAGTTTTTACTGAAGCGGATACCGAGGTGTCCGAAGCCATAGACTTTGCCGAATTTTATCCCTATTCGATGAAAATATTTTCGGATTTAAAAAATATTGAATGCCGGGGCAAAGGTGTGGGGCTGGTCATTTCTCCATGGAATTTTCCCATTGCGATTCCCTGTGGCGGCATTGTCGCCTCTTTGGCAGCCGGCAACACGGTGATTTTCAAGCCGGCATCCGCTGCAGTCCTGGTAGCGTGGGAGTTATGCCGGTGTTTTTGGCGGGCAGGGATTTCCAGGAAAACGTTGCAGTTTTTGCCCTGCGAAGGTTCAACTCTCGGCCCGAAGCTTATCTCCCATCCTTCGGTGAATTATATCATTTTAACCGGGGGGACAGAGACCGGCATGATGATTTCCAGGGAAAGGCCGGACATGTATCTGACTGCGGAGACCGGCGGCAAAAATGCCACCATTGTTTCCGCCATGTCTGACAGGGATCAGGCGATTAAACATGTGATCGGTTCCGCGTTTTCAAACGGAGGCCAGAAATGTTCCGCCACATCGCTTTTAATCCTGGAAAAAGAAGTCTATCAAGATGAAACTTTTAAAATACAACTGGTAGATGCTGCCCGCAGCTATCGAGTGGGTTCGGCATGGGATTTTGAAAATAAAATGGGTCCTTTGATTCAGGCGCCGGAGGGCGCTTTGAAAGAAGCGTTGACGAAATTGGCACCCGGTGAAACCTGGGCGTTGAAACCCGAAAACATCCAGGGCAACCCAATGCTCTGGACGCCGGGGGTCAAATGGGACGTCAAGCCGGGGAGCGACACCCATTTGATTGAATTCTTCGGCCCTCTTTTGGGAGTGATATGTGCGGAGAATCTGAGCCATGCCATTGACCTTGTAAATCAAACCGGCTATGGACTTACTTCGGGCCTCGAGAGTTTGGATGAACGGGAACATGAAAAATGGAAAGCCTCAACCCGGGCAGGAAACCTCTATGTCAACCGGGGAACAACCGGGGCCATGGTTTTGCGTCAGCCGTTCGGGGGAATGAGGAAGTCAGCGCTCGGGGCGGGGATTAAGGCCGGGGGGCCAAATTATGTGAGTCAGTTTGTCGATCATAAGGAAACCGGCTTTCCATTTGTTAGCGCCATTTTGAAAGATCATCCCCTGCTGAGGTTGTCACAAAAATGGCAGCGAAAACTGGATGCCGGCGATTTGACAAAAATTAAAACCGACCTGGAAAAGACGGTCCATGCCATCCGAAGCTATCTTTATCAATACGAGCAGGAATTTTCTCAGGAAAAGGATTATTTTCACCTGCGGGGTCAGGACAATATCGTGCGATATCTGCCCGTCGATACTGTTTTGATCCGGCTTCATGCCGATGACAACCTTTTTGAAACACTCGCGCGTATTGCGGCGGCGACGATTTCCAGATGTAATATAGAGATAAGTATCCCGAACGGTTTGGAGAACAGGGTCACCGTATTTCTCATGGGCACGGATGGCGAAGAGATGGTGGGAGATGCACCGATGACTTTTGAGTCTGACAGGGATGTGGCCCTGAAAATAGATGATGCCCGGCGTATCCGCTATGCTGCTCCGGAAAGGGTGCCTTTGGAGGTACATCGGGTAGCTGCAAAGGGAGGATTTTATATTTCGTCCAGAAAGGTGATGATGGAAGGGCGGATCGAGCTATTGCAGTATCTTCATGAGCAGAGCGTTTGCTATGATTATCATCGGTATGGAAATTTGGGCGAACGTACCCTGCTTTAGCTTCCATCCCAATCTGGATTTTTCGCCATTGGATTTCGATTTGGCTCTTCCGGATTAGTTTTTACCCTAAATATCAGAAAAATGCCCTATTTTATCCCACCCTCATTCTCTAATATTGGCACCCTAAGGAGTGTCCGCAGTGTGGGGCTGTGGAGGAGGAGCAGGGGTGATGTAGGGGCTTCTACTGTCAAGACTAAAATCAGGCAGTCGTCCCGGATGGCTTCCGCCTGCTGACTCAACACCGTTGATTCTCCACCGGTTTGAAGATGATAATGTATAAAAGCGATTTTCACTTTACTTCGGTCTTGTACGGCAGCGGGTCTTTTGCCATCGCTTCTTCAAAACCTTTTTTTCTTAAAACACAGCTATCGCACCGACCACATGCCAATCCGCCTGGAAAGGGGTCATAACAACTGTGGGTGATCGAATAGTCGACACCCAGTTCCAGCCCTTTTCTGATAATTTGTGATTTGGTCATATGCATGAGCGGCGTCCTGATTTTTATGCTGATCCGGCCTTCCAGTCCGGCCTTTGTTGCAAGGTTTGACATCCGTTCAAATGCTTCAATGTATTCAGGCCTGCAATCAGGGTATCCGCTGTAGTCAACCGCGTTGACACCGATAAATATATCGGATGATTGGAGGACTTCGGCCCATGCCAGGGCAAAGGAAAGAAAGATCGTATTTCTTGCCGGCACATAGGTAACCGGGATCTCTTCGATCATTTTGTGTTTATTTCGATCTTTTGGAACTCTTATCTGATCGGTCAGGGCAGATCCGCCGATCATTGTCAGATCGATGTTGAGCAGTAGATGTTTGGCAGCGCCTATAAAAGCGGCGACTCTTTTTGCCGCATCTAGTTCTTCGGCATGGCGCTGGCCATAGAAAAAACTTAAGCTGTAGACTTCAAATCTTTTGTTTTTTGCAATGGCCATGGCGGTGGTGGAATCGAGCCCTCCGCTAGAAAGGACGATCGCTTTTTTTCTTTGATGCATACCGATTAGACTCCCCTATCTCTTTCAGGCCATAGGATTTTATGGAGTTGAACCTGGAGCCGGACCTGGAGACGGTCTTCAATGATCCATTTTGCAAGTCGGGTTGGGGCCATTTTTTCGTATATGGTGGAAAAGAGAACGTGGTCAGCCGGAAACTCATTATTTAACAGACCTTTTATCTCTTTTGCAAATTCGTAATCGTTTCGATCTCCAATCACAAACTTTAACTGGTCTTCCGTCTTGAGTCGTTGTAGGTTTTTCAGATCGTTTTTTTCAACCTCGCCGCTGGAGGGGCATTTGATGTCCATTACTTTAATGCAACGATCATCGGCCAGACGGATATCCAGCGTGCCGTTGGTCTCCATCATCACCTTATAACCCGCAACAAGCAGGTATTCTATCAATGGTGGAGTCCCGCTCTGAATCAGGGGTTCACCCCCGGTGATTTCGACCAGATTCGATTTGTACGGGTCGACCCGATTCAGGATTTCAACAATGCCCATTTCCACACCCTGATGATACGCATAGCGCGTGTCGCAATAAGAGCATCTGAGGTTGCAGCCTGAAAGCCTTATAAACACGCAGGGACAACCGGCATAGAGAGATTCTCCTTGGATGCTGTAAAATATTTCGTTTACCCGGAGCGTTATCTGATCGTTTATTTGTTCCATCGGATTAAAATGATTGGAAAGCGGTTTTTTGCTCCTTTTTTATTGCTGCGAAAAAAAGGTCGCTCCATCTTTGATAAAGATGGCAGCAAACCGGTTATTGATCAAGTTTCACACCTTAGATTTTACGAAGAATTGCCTTTGGTTCTTCAAACAAGGCGGCTAGAACATATAGAGATACCAAAATGTCATCGGGGCTTCAAAAAAAATATAAATGATAGCACCGATTGAGAGAAACGGACCAAACGGAACCGCCATCTTCATGCTGCTTTTTGTACGGCACATCATTAACAATCCGGTCAACGTGCCGACCCAAGATGCAATAAAAACAGTAAAGAAAACACCTTTCCAACCGATAATGGCGCCGATCATCGCTAAAAGCTTGATATCACCGCCCCCCATCCCTTCTTTTTTGGTTAATAGATAATAGGTCTTCGCAACGATGAAAAGACTTCCGCCTCCGGCAAGTATCCCAAGGGCAGTGTCGATGTATGTCACTTTTGGCAGTGCAAAAGAAGCGAAAAAAATAACAGGTATTCCGGGAATGGTTATTATGTCCGGGATCATTTTGCTGTCAATATCAATGAAAGATATGATGAGTAAAATCGTGATAAAACAATAATAGATCAGTCCCTCGAATGTAAAACCAAAATTTAAGAGGGTGGCCAGGGCAAATCCTCCCCCTATGATTTCCACCAGAAAATATCGGAATGAAATGGATGCGTTACAGTGCCGACATCGTCCCCTTAGCCAGAGATAACTGAGCAAAGGAATGTTGTCGTAAAAGCGTATTTGGGTATTGCAATGCGGACAGGCGGAAGGTGGGTAAATGATTGAGGTTAAGTTGGGAATCCGATGGATGCACACATTCACGAAGCTTCCGATGCATGTCCCAAAAATAAATGCAATTATCCCCGCAAAACCGGTTTCAGGTATATTCAACCTTTTATCCCTTTACCCTTGTGTGTTCGATATCCTATGCGGGCTGGTGCCGAATCAGCCAATGCATTTCTCGTTCGCTCCAGGCGGACTGCAGGGTTTTTCAAAAGAGTAGTGGTATCATTCAAAAAAATCAAGATAGATATTGTCAAAGAAAAATAAAGTCTTATATTATAACGCCTCTTCGTTTTAGAGATTTTTCGGACAGGGGACATCAATCACGCGGTGGAATAAAATGGGGGACCGTTGGTGCTGTTTTCTGATAGGCGGTTCAACTTCATAAAAAAATATTCAAGCATTGTTTAGAAAAAATTTATTTTCCTGTTTAAACAAGTGTAAAATATGGCTGAAACAGATAAAGATGATCTCATTCGGATCTTAGAAGACGATGAGGAAAACACAGAAATTCCCGGCAAACTTCCGTTGATGCCGGTTCGGGATGTTGTGATATTTACCGGCATGGTTCTTCCTCTTCTGGTTGGACGTGAGAAGTCTGTTCAGGCAGTCGAAGAGGCTGTTCAAAAGGACGGATTAATATTTTTAGCCACCCAAAAAGATCTTGGTGTTGAGGACCCGAAATCGGATGATATCTATCCCGTTGGGACGGTGAGTCGAATATTGCGCATGCTGAAGCTTCCGGATGGACGGATCAAGGCTTTGGTGCAAGGAATTGTCAAAGCAAAAGTTATCGGGCACGTCAGCGGAAAACCGTTTTTCACTGTGAAGATTGAAACGATTTCAGAGAAACCAACAGCAAAAATCAACCTTGAAATAGAAGCCCTGATGCGAAATGTTCGGGAGCAATCCGAGAAAATCCTTGCGCTTCTTGGTGAATTCTCAGAGGATGTTAAAGCCATCCTTGCGGGCATCGATGATCCCGGAAAGCTTGCTGATCTTGTGGCCTCGAATCTGAAATTAAAAACGGCTGAGTCCCAACGCATATTAGAAATTGTCGATCCTGTTCACCGTCTTCGAACGGTTAATGATCTGCTTTCACGTGAGGTTGAACTTTCGGTCATGCAAGCGAAGATCCAATCTGATGTTAAAGATGAAATTTCAAGAAGCCAACGTGATTATTTTCTAAGAGAGCAGGTGAGGGCGATTCATAAGGAGCTGGGTGAATACGACGGGAAAACGGAGGAATTGGCAGACTATGAAAAGAAAATTACAAAAGCCCGGATGCCTAAAAATGCCGAAAAGGAGGCAAAAAAACAGTTAAAGAGAATGGAGCAAATGCATCCTGATTCCGCGGAAGCTTCCGTTGTACGGACATATCTGGATTGGCTGGTTGAAATACCCTGGAACTCGACAACAAAATATGTCATCAATATCAAAAGCGCAAAAAGGATACTGGACAGAGACCACTATGGACTTGACAAGGTTAAGGATCGTATTTTGGAATATTTGAGTGTTCGTCGTCTCAATCCAAAAATGAAAGGACCGATCCTCTGTTTTGTCGGTCCTCCGGGCGTTGGAAAGACTTCTTTGGGGCAATCGATCGCCAGGGCGATTAAACGTAAATTCATTCGGATTTCCCTCGGCGGTATTCGAGATGAAGCTGAGATCCGAGGGCATCGACGAACATATATCGGAGCGATGCCGGGACGTATCGTACAGGGCTTAAAACAGTGCGGCACAAACAATCCGGTATTTATGATGGATGAGATTGACAAACTTGGCTCTGATTTTCGGGGCGATCCTTCTTCTGCCCTTTTAGAAGCCCTCGACCCGGAACAAAACTTCGCCTTTAGTGACAATTATCTTAATCTGTCTTTTGATCTTTCAAAGGTTATGTTTATTCTGACCGCCAACCTGACCGATAGCATTCCATCAGCTCTTCTCGACCGGATGGAGGTGATCCATCTTTCAGGATATACCGAGGAGGAGAAAAAGATTATTGCGAAAAAGCATCTTTTCCCGGACCAAATTAAGGATACTGGATTAACCCCTAAATCGATTTCCATCAGCAACGGGGCATTGCTTCAAGTTATCACAGAATACACATCTGAAGCAGGTTTGAGGAACCTGGAAAGAGAATTGGGAACCATCTGTCGAAAAGTGGCAAGAAAAATTGCCGAAGGAGAAGAGACCGGACCGTTTAAAATTAAGAAAAGTAATCTGCACAAATATCTAGGGGTTTCCAAATATATTTCTGAAATGGACCAGGCGGATGATCAGGTTGGTCTGTCGACCGGTCTTGCTTGGACACAGGCTGGGGGCGAAGTTTTGTATGTTGAGACCACATTTATTCATGGGAAAGGCGATTTGATTATTACAGGACAACTGGGAGATGTCATGCAGGAGTCGGCCCGCGCTGCTTTGAGCTATACCAGAGCCAACCTTCAATCTTTTGGGGTTGAAGAGAGCTTTTTTGAAAATTACGATGTGCATATTCATGTTCCCGCGGGTTCAATACCAAAAGACGGACCGTCGGCGGGAATAGCGATGGCTATTGCGATCATTTCGGTTATAAAAAATGAACCTGTGAACAAAGATGTAGCCATGACCGGAGAAATCACACTGAGGGGGAGGGTCCTTCCGATCGGCGGTCTAAAAGAAAAAACGCTGGGCGCTTTAAGGGCAGGCATCCGCACGATCGTTATCCCTGCGAAGAACAAGAAGGATTTGACCGAAATCCCGGTGAACATCAAACAAAAAATTAAATTTATTTCGGTTAAACAAATGGAAGAAATTCTTCCAATTGTTTTTAAAGTTAAAAATTAATAATTAAATTTTAACTATTTGATAAATTAATGAAAATCCTTGCGATTGACACTGCGACCAAAAGCTGCAGCGTCGCGATAATGGATGGGGAAACCTCACTGGCTGAAATTAGTTTGATTAGCGTGAAGACCCATTCAAAACATCTGATGGGGATGGTAAAACAGGTTTTCGAGCTGTCCGGGTGCCATTTATCCGATATCGATGGATTCGCAGTGACCAGGGGACCCGGGAGTTTTACAGGCCTGCGTATCGGAATAAGTGCGATAAAAGGTCTCGCGATGGCATCTGGAAAATCGATGGTAGGGGTATCTGTCCTTGATGCCTTTGCTTTTCAACTTTCCTTTACCTCCTCTCTGATCTGCCCGACCCTGGATGCCCGAAAAGGAGAGGTCTATTTTGCACTTTACAGATCTTGCGAGGGCAGATTAAAAAAAGAGACAGAAGAACAGGTGCTGACACCCCAAAAAGCGATATCCAAGATCAATGAGCCGTGTGTATTTTTTGGCGAGGGCGCCAAGACTTACCAAAAGGTTATTGAGGAGGAGAAAGGTGAGCTCGCCTGTTTCCTATCCCCATCGCAAAATATACTTCGGGCTTCCACAGTTGCGCTTATCGGTATGGATAGATTTAAAAATGACATGGCGGATGATATCGGCGAGTTTGTACCCCATTATATTCGAAAATCAGATGCGGAACTTGCTGGTGAGAAAAAAAATCTCAAATCGAAAAATCATCTTCGTTGACAATGGCAATTGGTTTTGGTAATTCTCTTTTATACTTTGATTAACTGAAGATATTTTTTTTATGAATGATGTTTCTCGGTCTAACCCGCCACAAAAAACGATTCTTCCGGTGGCAAGACCCGGGTATCCCTTTATTGCCGCAGCCGTTTTTATAACGGCTGTCTTTGCCCTTTTTGGGCTGGGTACTCTGACACTACTGGGTCTGTTTGTGACCCTTTTTATCTGTTATTTTTTTCGAGATCCAGAGCGGGTTATCGCGGATCGACATCAAGCCGTGGTATCTCCAGCTGATGGCAAGGTCATTTCAGCCGGCCGCTGGAATGACACCGGGTTTTTTGACGGTGAATGCAACAGAATCAGCATTTTTATGTCGGTGTTTAATGTTCATGTCAATCGTATTCCGCATGAGGGGAAAGTCAATAAAATTTGCTATGTTCCGGGAAAGTTCTTCTCCGCTTATTCGGACAAGGCCTCTAAAAAAAATGAACACAATGCTGTTTTTCTGAAAACCACAGATGGAAAAAAAATATGTGTGGTTCAGGTTGCAGGACTGATTGCAAGGCGTATTGTGTGTCGGATTCAGGAAAACGATCATGTGGTTCGGGGAGAGCGTTTTGGGATGATCCGTTTTGGTTCTCGGCTTGATGTTTATCTGCCAATTGAAACGAAACTCCATGTGGCCGCGGGGGCGAAGGTGAAGGCCGGTGCTTCGGTTTTGGGATATTTGCGATGAAAAGAAAAAGAAAATTTGAAAAAGAAAAGATTCATAGAGGAGTTTATATTTTACCGAATATATTTACTTCTCTGAACCTGTTTTGCGGTTTTTATGCCATCATTGCTTCTATAGAAAAAAATTTTATTGCAGCCGCAATAGCGATTATCATCGGCGTGATGTTTGATATGTTGGACGGAAAAATCGCAAGGGCAACCAAAACGACCAGCAAATTCGGTATTGAATACGATTCGCTTGCCGACCTGATATCGTTTGGCCTTGCCCCTGGGGTAATGATGTACTTGTGGGCCCTGAAGCCACTGGGAAGACTTGGATGGCTTGCCGCTTTTCTTTACATGGCATGTGGAACGCTTCGTTTGGCTCGTTTTAACACCCAGGTGGGTTCGGTAAGCAGTGATTATTTTTCGGGCCTCCCGATACCTGCAAGCGCCGGGATGACCGCGACGACAATCCTGTTTTTTCACCGATTCAACATAATCGGGCATGAAAATCCGGTACTTATTCTTGTCATGTTATATTTTCTTTCATTTTTAATGGTAAGTACAATAAAATACAACAGTTTCAAAAAACCTGAGCTTTTTAAAAGAATGAATTTCAATGTTCTGGTCGCTACTATTTTATTGTTAATTTTTATCGCCGCACAGCCATCCATTGCCCTGTTTTTTTTTGGGGTTGCCTATATATGTTCAGGCCTTGCCTCCACTGTTTGGTATCACACAAAGCTAAGACATAAAAGATTAGAAAACCACAAAAGTGACGAACACGGGACGAATTCAATTTAAAAAAGGAAATTATGTTCTTTTTATAGGGCCAGCCATTATTGGTCTAATGGGTCCGCATTTTCAATTAGAAACGGGGCAAAAATGAAAAAAACATATCGATTGGCTGTCATCCCGGGTGATGGGATCGGGCCTGAAGTTACGGCTGAAGGGATTAAAATTCTTGAGACAATTGCAGGTAAGTGTGGAATCGAATTCTTGATTACCAAATACAACCTGGGCGGTGAACACTATAATACCACCGGTGAGATTCTGCCTGACACCATTCTTGAATCGATTGGTAAAATGGATGCAATATTTCTGGGTGCCATCGGTCACCCGGACGTAAAGCCGGGTATTCTTGAAAAAGGAATCCTTTTGAAACTCAGGCGACATTTTGATCAATACGTCAACCTGAGACCGGCGAAACTGTATGAAGGGGTCGATACCCCCTTAAAAGATAAGCGACCGAAAGATATAGACTTTGTAGTGGTCCGGGAAAACACCGAGGGGCTTTATGCGGGGATCGGGGGTTCTTTTAAGCACGGCACTTTGGATGAAGTCGCCCTTCAGGAGTCTATCCACACACGCAAAGGGGTGGAAAGATGTATCCGATTTGCCTTTGATCACTGTCGAAAACGAAACAAGGCCAAAAAACTGACCCTTTGTGGAAAGACAAACGTATTAACATATGCTTTTAATCTGTGGGAGCGTGTGTTTTATGAAATCGCAGAAGAATATCCAGATATTGAAACAGATTATGCTCATGTTGACGCGGTTTGCATGTGGATGGTGAAAAATCCCGAATGGTTCGATGTGATTGTCACAGACAACATGTTTGGAGATATAATAACCGATCTTGCTGCAATGATACAGGGTGGAATGGGGGTAGCCGCCGGTGCAAATATAAATCCCGATGGTATCTCAATGTACGAACCTATCGGGGGTTCTGCACCAAAATATTCGGGAAAACAGATGATCAACCCCATCGCCGCCATTTTAGCGGTCCAGATGATGCTTGAAACGTTCGGAGAGAAGGTCGCAGCGTCCTTTGTGGAAAATGGGGTCATCAAGGTATTGCAAAATCACTTGAAGAGTACGGCGTCAGGCAAGATGGGGTATCGTACGGAAGAAGTTGGGGATCTTGTGGCCGGGTGTATCGAGGAATCGTTATTCCGACCTGCAGCAGACCGGAAGTTTTCCAAGGCCTAATGAAGTTGTTGCACTACCGGGGTTGAGAGGAATATAAAAAAAAAAGAAATCATGGCAAAAAAGAAATTCAATGTTGCTGTTGCCGGTGCAACCGGTGCCGTTGGGAACCAGATGATCGCCTGCCTGGAAGAGAGAAATTTTCCGATAAAGTCGGTTAGATTCCTTGCTTCCCACCGTTCTGTAGGGAAAAAGCTTCGCTTTAGAGGCGATGATATCGCTGTTGAAGAGTTGACTGAACAGTCATTGGGGAGTGTTGATATCGCCCTCTTTTCCGCAGGTGGAAATACCAGCAAACGGTTTGCACCTTTTGCCAAAGAGAAAGGGTGTGTGGTAATTGACAATTCGAGTGCATGGCGAATGGATCCAGAGGTGCCGCTGGTTGTTCCGGAAGTGAATCTCCATGCGGTCTCAGACTATTCCAATAAAGGAATTATCGCAAATCCGAATTGTTCGACGATACAGATGGTGGTTGCGCTTTCTCCGATATATAAAAAATGCGGAATAAAACGAATTGTGGTTTCAACTTATCAAGCGGTCTCCGGAACGGGGAAAAAAGCGGTTGATGAGCTTTTCGATCAGACAAGGGCCATAATCAACTTTTTCGATTACAAAAAAAATGTCTACCCCCATCGAATCGCCTTTAACTGCCTACCCCATATCGATGCGTTTTTAGAAAATGGTTATACCAAAGAAGAAATGAAAATGGTAAACGAAACCAGAAAAATTTTGGAAGATCATAGCATTGGTGTAACAGCTACAACCGTCCGCGTACCTGTTTTTTATGCGCATTCTGAATCGATCAATGTGGAAACTGAAAAACACATTACCGCTGATGAGGTGAAATCTCTTCTCAGGCTCGCAAAAGGGATCAAAGTGGTCGATGAACCGGAAAAAAATATCTACCCCCTTGCCATCGACGCTGCTGGCCGGGATGTAACGCTGGTCGGTAGAATTCGTGAGGATGAATCGATACCCAATGGTATCAACATGTGGGTGGTTTCGGATAATATCAGAAAAGGCGCGGCGACCAACGCCGTACAAATTGCGGAAGTTCTGGCAAGCGACTATCTTTAGGAGAAACTCTTGGATCCGACTCCCATCACAAGTAGAGGCTACCAAACGCTTAAAAAAGAGTTGAAGTATTTGAAATCGGTGGAACGGCCCCAAAATATCAAAGCGATCGAAGAAGCCCGGGCCCATGGGGACCTTTCGGAAAATGCCGAGTATGAAGCTGCCAAAGATCGACAAGGATTTCTTGGTCGCCGGATCAGCGAACTGGAATACAAACTGTGCAACGCAGAGATCATCGACCCGGAATCGATCCCCAAAGATCGGGCGTTATTTGGATGCACGGTTATTTTGAAAAACATACAGACAGGTGAAAATGTTGAATATCAACTCGTGGGGCCGGATGAATCGAATATAACGGAGGGGCGTATCTCTGTGGTTTCACCCCTTGGGAAGGCGATCATTGGAAAAAAACCGGAGGATGAGATTGTTCTGAAGACACCCGGCGGAAAAAGGATTTACGAGCTGGTTGAAATAAAATAGTTTTGTTCAGTTAAGATGAATTCGTAAAAAATTCAATTTTGTGCTCTTTGCTGACAAAAAAAAGAGGGGAGGTTTTATTTTGGCACGAATTACCATAGAAGACTGTTTGAAACGAGTACCAAACCGTTTTTTGTTGGTTCATATGGCCACAAAACGCGTCCGACAAATCCGGGAAGGTTCAGAATACCTGGTAAGTTCTTCAAAAAATGAGGATATTGTTGTTTCCCTTCGGGAAATTGCTGCAGGTAAGGTTTTTATCAAACAGGAAGATAACAAAACCGATTCAAAGCACCTGGATGACGATACTTCAGATCCAGAATGATATACCGATGAAGTCGGGCGGTATATTGAATCCATGAAAGATTTACAGAGCCAGCGGGATTACCGGAAAATACCGGTTAACAAAGTTGGCATCAAAAATCTTCGCTACCCGATCACCGTCCGGGACCGCAAAGACGGATTTCAGGCGACCATCGCTCACATAAACATGTATGTCGATCTGCCCCACAAAAACAGGGGCACCCATATGAGCCGGTTTGTTGAAATTCTCCATATCTTTCGTCCGGAAGTCTCTTTAGATACCTTTTCAATGACACTTGAAAAGATGAAAAAGCATTTAAGTGCGGCTTCTGCACACATTGAAATGACTTTTCCATATTTTATTGAAAAAAATGCGCCGATCAGCAACTCCTCCGGTCTGATGGATTATACATGCGGTATCATCGGATCAAGCGATTCGAACGGAAAAATTGATTTGGTTTCAGAAGTCATTGTCCCCATTTCATCTGTCTGTCCGTGTTCAAAAGAAATCAGCGATGCGGGCGCCCATAATCAACGCGGTAAAGTTGAACTCAGGACACGTTTTAAGAAGTTTATATGGCTGGAGGACATGATCGAGCTGGTTGAAAGGGCTTCCTCGTGCGATATTTATTCCGTCCTCAAACGGATTGACGAAAAATGTGTGACCGAAAAGGGGTTTGCAAACCCGAAGTTTGTTGAGGATATTGTCAGAGACATAGCGAAAAAGCTCAAAACGGACGACAACATCATTTGGTTTTCGGTGAGTGCGGAAAGCTTTGAGTCGATTCATAATCACAGTGCATATGCTTACATAACCAGTGGCACAGATCCAGGAAGCTAGCCTAAAGCGGCCAGGAGGCTGGCCATGATGCTGCTGGTTGTTTTACCTGGCGTATTGATCATCACCACAAAGGAGTACAAGCCTCCCTTACGACTTCGAATATAGCCTGCACGGGTACGAATACCCTTAAGAGATCCGGTTTTGTAAAATTCTCTGTCGGTATGCCGCATAAGATAGTGATATGATTTGAATTTCTTGAGAACCTTATACATGCTATCTGCCGAAATTTTGTTTTTTCTTGAAATTCCGGATCCTTCTACAAACGAAAAATCATCGATTTTTAATATTTTCTTTGCGAAAAAGTATCCGGCTTGAACCCCTTTTTTTAAGGTTCCGCCGGGTGGATCAAGTTTTACACCCGATGCAATCAGGATTTGATTTGCGATAAAGTTGTTCGAATACTCCATAAGTTCAGCGACGATATGCTTGAGTGTATATCTGGAAACATATTTGAAAATGAGGGTGTCTTTTTCTTTTCGTACCCTTCCTATTTTTATCTTCCCCCTCGCTTTGACCTTCTTTTTTTCAAGAAAATATTGAAGAAGCCGGCCCGTGTAACGGGTTACTTCTTTTTTTTCATTGGAAAGAATTATCCGCCCTCTATCAAGGGCAGATTGACGAATTCTGGGTAAAACAAACGGCAAAAGCGGGGTCTGAGGTTCTGCACTGACATAGCTGTTATTTTTTCGTTTAAAATTAACCGTGTTGAAATTTACACACAAAGCGCCATTAGGCGCGTCATATGGCTCAAACGATGATGTGATTCCGGGAATGACGATTGGATGTTGAAAATAGGTATCATCCAAAACAATATCGCGGATCGATACAAATTTTGTGATGAGAATTTCGGAGATTTCATCCAAGATCTCTGAAAGCAAGAGGGGATCACCGTACCCTTTTACTTTTAAATTTGAATCCCGGTCCAAATAGAAATCGGTATTGAATCGATGATCTTCACCAAGAAAATGAAAAGCAACAAGAGCGGTAAATATCTTTAATATTGAAGCCGGGGTCAGTTTTTTTTGAACATTTTTTGAAAAGATAACCCTCCCCTCGGGATCTCCAACAAGGATTGCGTCTTGATTTCCGATAAGATGGGACAGACTGCTTAAATTGCCGGCGATGAGGCTTTTTGGATAAAAGAGATAAAAAATCCATAGAAAAATCAACAACACCAGCGCAGGCTTTTTAAACAAAATGAGATGAGTTGATATTGAACGCAGTTTTTGTATCTCCCTCGCTTTTGGCCGAATCGGTCTTGAGGTTTTAACGCCGGCCTTATTATTTTGCTGAACTCTCTTTGACTCCTTGGATAACCGTCCGCATGTTGTTATTCATATCAAATAAAAGATTTGCCCTCAAGCACATAATGAATCATAGGCTTAAAAATGGAGTAAACAGCAGACAAAATACTTGTTGACTGTTTATAATTTGTTTGTTAGTCTTCACACAAAATGTATGACATTATAACCATGATCATTTTGAAATCTGAAATCCAGAAAGGGCTTTGAATGGATGGCAAGTCTTTTTCTCTTTAAAAAATTGGCTAAGCTTCTTGCAGTGCTAATCATCGCTACCTTGTTTGTTCAAGGCTGTGGTCCGAAAAGTCGGGACCTGCCGATCAATAAAATCAAAAGAGCACTTCAAAAAATCCCAACCTACTCAGTTATTTTAGAAGACATGAAAGGAGAGGGGAATTTTTTTCCGCATTACTTTCATAAATACCGTGTTGTAACGCCTGAAGAGACCGGTTCAACCGACTGGTTGGAGGTCCCAAAAGATTACTACAAAATAAATGAAACTTTCTTGGGCATGACCCTTCTGGCTAAAAAGGACGGAAAGGAAGGTTCATCTGTTTCACCCCCCGGGTATCAGTTTGTCGGGGATTCGAGATATGGAAAATGGCGAGAGGACAACCGTGGTGGATCGTTCTGGGAATTTTATGGAAAATATGCACTTTTCTCGAGTCTGCTCGGGGGCTGGTATCGACCGATATACAGAGATGATTATCGAAGTTACCAACGGTACAGGACGCGAAATGTCCCCTACTTTGGCCGGAACAAAGAGTACGGGACATCCGGGTCGATTGCACGGCAGAACAAGCCAAATTTTTACTCCCGCCGTTTGAACAGAGAACGGATGAGAAAAGCTTCATTTTCAGACAGGGTAAAAAGAAAGATCGGCAGAAGCAAAACGAGTTTTCGCAGTCGAACCGGTGGTTTGGGGAAATAGCCGATGAATATTGATAATCTCATCAGTGCTATCATTTTGATAGTAGTATTTTATTTTCTTTTCTTTATTGGAAAAATCGTCAATGATCTGTTGCACCGGGAATACCATCTGACCACCGAATTGGTCGAACGAGATAATCCGGCCCTATCCCTTGCGATTATTGGCTATTACTTTGGTCTGGTGTTGAGTATCGGTGGGACCCTTGTCGGTCCCAGCGGCGGTATCTGGGAAGATATCATCGATCTTGTACTTTATGGTCTATTGAGTGTCGTTCTTTTAAATATCTCCTGGTTTCTCTGTGATAAAATCATTCTGCATAAATTCAAAATGAGTGATGAACTCATACGAGATCAAAATCAAGGAACCGGCATCGTTTCCTGTGCCATCAGCATCGCTTCAGGGTTTATCATATATGGAGCGGTCTCAGGAGAAAATGGGAACATCTGGACAGCCATCGCCTTTTGGGGTCTGGGGCAGATCATGTTGCTTCTTGCAGGATGGGTGTATAATCTGATTACCCCCTATGATATCCATGCGGAGATTGAAAAAGACAATGTGGCCGCCGGTATCAGTTTTGCCGGTGTACTTATCGCCATGGGAATTATTGTGGGACACGCGGCAGAGGGAGTGTTTCATTCCTGGGCGGAAAACTTTTTGGATTTCATCATTACTTCTTTTATCGGACTCGCTATTCTACCATTTATCCGAATTCTTACTGATAAAATTCTTTTGCCGACGGTGAAACTCACTGATGAGATCGTCGGTCAGAAAAAACCAAATATTGGAGCGGCTTATATCGAAGCATTTTCCTATATTGCGGCTTCGATGATAATTTATTGGAGTGTATAGATTTCGCAATTTCGGCGTTATTCTTAAAATATCCATTTTCGTTACGGGGTTTGCCGGTATTGTTGCAGAATTCGTCCTCTCCACTCTAGCCACCTACCTGATCGGAAATGCCATATTTCAATGGACCATTGTGATGTCTCTCATGCTTTTCGCAATGGGGGTCGGCAGCCGGATCAGCAGATTCTTTCGTTTCAGACTCCTTGATATCTTTGTCCTGACCGAATTGGCGCTCTCCATACTCTGTGCGATATCCGCTCAATTGGCATATATCCTTGCGGCGTACACGAACTATACGAATTTTGCGATATATGTTCAGGCCTTTCTTATTGGAAGTCTTATCGGCCTTGAAATTCCTCTCGTTATTCGAATAAACGAGAAATTCGAAGAACTCAGAGTCAATATCTCCACAGTCATGGAGAAAGATTACTTTGGTGCGCTTTTTGGGGGGCTAGTATTTGCGTTCTTTGCCCTTCCGTACCTGGGGTTGACCTATACACCAATATTGCTCGGAATAATAAATTTTATTGTCGCTTCTCTCCTACTGTGGCAATTTTTTCATCTGATTGAAAGAAAAATATTTATCACAGGCCTATACTCTTTTGTATTGATCTTCCTTGTATTACTCGGCGTGTTTGCAAAGCCGATTATAAGATACGGTGAACAACGAAAATACCGGGATAAGATTATTTATTCAAAGCAGACGATTTACCAGAAAATTGTCATGACCCAATGGAAAGATTATTACTGGCTCTATATCAATGGCCAGGAGCAGTTTTCAACGTATGACGAAGAAAAATATCATGAACCTCTTGTACATCCTGCCATGCAGCTGTCTCTGGATATCACACGTGTTCTGATTCTAGGCGGTGGAGATGGACTTGCTTTGCGCGAAGTTCTAAAGTATGATGAGGTTGAATCGGTTACAGTTGTGGATATCGATCCGGTGATGACTACCCTGGCGAAAGAACATCCGCTTTTATTGCTGATAAACGACGGCTCAATGCAAAGTCCGAAGGTAAATATCATAAATGCAGATGCAGCTGAATTCATAGATGAAGACGCATCTTTGTATGGTGTGATTATTATTGATTTACCCGATCCGGATACCATTGACCTCATGCATGTCTACTCGGAAAAGTTCTATACTACCCTTCGAGATCATCTTATCCGGGGAGGTGTCATGGTAACCCAGGCAACGAGCCCGTATTTTTCAAAAAATGCTTTTTTAAGCATCATAAAAACCATAAGAAAAGCAGGATATTCCGTCCTGCCTTATCACAATCAGATCCCGACCATGGGTGAATGGGGGTGGGTCATCGGTATTAGAGAAACCGACATTAAAGAAAAACAGATAAAAACGGTGATAATGAAAAAGGATTTTTCAGAGATCAAAACCCGATATATAAATAAGGATGCCATGATATCAATGGTTCATTTTGGGAAGGGAATCATCGATGAAGAGGCAATGGAGAAAGTCGAAGCCAATACGGAGTTGAATGCTGTTCTGTACCGTTACTACCTGTCCGGATCATGGGGGATGTATTGATTACGTACTGCATGGTGGTGTAACGGCAGCCTGATAAAAAACTCGAACTCGAAATCGCTCGTTTCACCGCTTGTGCTCGTTTTGGTAAAAATGCGATGGCTAAAAAATGGACTTTAAGAATATGCCGAGTAGACTAACGATGAAAAACCAGAATCTTCACTACAGGCTCAAAATAATCTCCGGTCTTTTTTTCATCTTTCATGTTTTGGTTTTTATTGTATTTCGGAGTTAAATACGAAATTCTAAATGACGAATATATATCAGTATCCACACCGGCGAGGTGGTTGTCGAAAAATATGAATTTGATATGAAAATGAATTGTACTGTTATCGGTGATTCAGTCAACATTTTATTTGGACGGTAGGGGCTTACCCGATCTTTTCCAAACGATATTCTGATCAGTAAAACACATCAAAAGCTGATCGCTCACACCTTGCAGCCCGAGTAGTCGGCATTAAAGATAGCAAAGGCATTCTCAAAGGATTAAAAGTCTACGAACTTTTAGGGCAAAATAGATAACTCTACATGCCTTTCACTTCACCCACTGCTACCAGATAAAGAAGATACGATTCCTGGTTTAAACCCAGAATGTTTTTCCCTTCGTCATCGTAAAAGGCGCCGATTCCACAGCATCCAAGCCCCAGAGCAGTCGCCCCTAAATAGAGGGCATGACCCAGTCGGCCGGCTGTCATCATTGCATATCGATATCCACGCGGTCCCCAAAACCGATCGATCGTATTGAGATTGCTCATAAATAGAAAATGGACTGAAGCGGAACAAAGCCATTGTTGATTGAGGCAGATGGCTGCCATTTTGTTGGTAGTCGGCTCAAAATCCACATAACCTGCCGTTTTGTTAACCGTATCTGCGAGGTAAAAACCAGGCGGCAACTCTTCAATATTTCCAGCTAAAAAACCGATCGAAAGAGCGCCGGCATATCCTTTCGCAACCGAAAAATTCTCCGCCCTGGCGGCAAATACGATATCGATTAGCTGTATAAATGTGGTCTTTTTTAACTTTTGGTTTATGAAGTTTCGTCTTGACCGGCGGCGAAGTACGGCCTCTGAATAGGTCAGTTTTTTGTCCGGGACCTTATTTTGAGAAATGGGTATCCACTCAAGAGGATTAAGACCTAATTTAGAAGAAATATCAGGATCCTTCACAGATTGTTTAGTTATATTTATACCCGATCGATGGATATCAATGATATCTTCATAGACCGTCTCAACCGGTGAGACCGAGGATGCCTCGATGATTGCAGGTGAAAGAGAAGACGATTTTGTCAGCTCCTTTTGGGTTATCGATGATCGACCCCCTACATGAACAGATGCCAGACTGACTTCCTTTTGATCATCGAATCCGATCAAATGCCCGATATGTCCATCATCAAAATCATAATCAATAGCATAGGGTAGACCGGTTGCTTTCAGTGCCAGCGCAAGATTCTCTATCAGGTGTCCGGCATCTAGAAGGATGTATCGGTACGCACGGTCTCGATATTTCCAGGAACTTCTAAAGAAAATTCCTGAAATAATAAATACGGCGGATAGAGATTGTGTTTCGAAACTGTCGGTCATTGTCGACATGAGGGCGCTGTCATCCCCCCCTCGAAGTGGGGTTAACGATCGATCCTTTATCCCATAATGATAAAGGCCGGGTTGAAAATTATCAATGCTGAAGGCGAAAAAATAGATTTCAGCCGGGTAAAGAGCCCCTGCAGAGGCAACACTTCGATAAAGAACAGTTTGTTCTGAATAGCTGCGTGTGGAAGTTAAACCATAGCTGATAGACAAGATTTGGGATAATCGCTTCAAATCAAGTCCGCTTTCCAAGCGTTTGGTTGTCTTTGAAAAATAAAGATGCCAGAGATCGATTTCTGGAAGTTTGTCGACTTCCGGTAAGGGAATGGCTTCGATGCTGTCGTAGGCCTTAAAAACCCGAGGCTGGTTTGGCCAATCCAATGGGTCTCCTCTCATTCGATTTCGGTCATAACAAGTAGTTTTATGGTATGATATTGCCGATGGATTCATGATTCTTTTCTCCTGAATTACTGCGTCAGTTCGATTTCTGACCTCCATGAACAGAAACAACGAACGGATTTTCCATCCATCTCAAACAGAATACTTAACAAATCGCTCTTTCCAGTGAACGCTGTTTAACGCGCCTATCGGAGCCCAGAATGACCCTTTGGGTCTGGACTGCTCTATCCACACAATTTTTTCATCCCAAGCCCAATTTAGACCATATTCTTCAGCCCATCCCCGGATATTAACAAAACTGTAAAATGAATTTATCCGCTTTTAATCTTCATTATTCTTGACTTTCTTTCATGAAGGCGTTTGTATGAAAAATGCTGTAATTGAAGAATTACTCAACCAAAAATAAATATTTTGGATCGGTATTGCGATTGGTGTAAATTTGTGTAAAATAAATTTCAATTATACATAAAATACAAAAAGAGATTGACATTTGAAACAATGGCTCCAGACATCAAAAATCAAAACAAATCTTTTCTTAAGGAACATCTTTTGATGGCCATGCCCGGCCTGATGGATCCTAATTTTTCCCGTACCGTTGCCTGCATTTGTGAGCATACTTCAGCAGGGGCTGTGGGAATCGTTGTCAACCGCATTCATCCTGTTTTATCTGGAAAGGACATTTTTGATGAGCTAAAAATCAAGTGTACTTCAAGTGTGGATTCTGTGCCGATTCACCTCGGTGGCCCCGTCAACATGATCGATATATGTGTTCTTCATGGACCGCCATTAAACTGGGAAGGTTCTTTGTTGATAACCCAGTCTCTTGCAATGAGTAATACCAGGGATATCCTGGAAGCGATTGCAATCGGCAAGGGCCCGGAAGCGTTTATTATTTCATTGGGGTGCGCCGGATGGGGCCCCGGCCAGATAGAATACGAGATCAAAGAAAATGTTTGGCTGACCAGCCCAATGGTTGAAAAGATTATTTTTGATGTTCCGATTGAAAGACGCTGGAAAGAGGCAGTGAAGAAGATGGGTATTGATCCAGTTCTGCTTTCAGATGTTTCCGGCCACGCCTAGATTTTTTTTCCCTGTTTTTTTTCCGTTGGCCCTGGTTTTTTTTTCTTGAGACAGATCCGATCTTTTTTCACAAAAGCGCAGATCTTGGGATTGTAATATTCTTTACAATTTAAAGGATTATAAAGTGGGCATTCAGGATGCTTTTCTGACATAGATTTTTTCCTCTCCATCAATTTGTTGCCAAATGGTCAACCGGCTGACCCCAGGCGATAAAATTAATATCATAAACCCTCAGATTTTACAATACCTTATATTATTTTCATCAAAATAAGATGAGCCAGCCGACGCAACGGAAAAATTTGACAAAAAAATCGTTTGGACATAAGAAAAATCCTGTTCCGGGATCTAAAATGTAAAGGAAATTTAGAATGGATATTCGACCGACACGGACGATTGCTGTGGCAAATGAAAAAGGCGGGGTGGGTAAAACCGCATTGGTGATAAATCTCGGTGCCGCTCTCGCTTTGAAGGAGAAAAGCGTTCTTATAATCGATATGGATCCTCAATTCAATGCGACTCGCGGTCTCGGCATCGACATCGGTGAAGGAGCGTTAACGGTGTATGACATCATAATGGATGAAAAAACTCATATTGTGGATGATGCAATTTTGAAAACAGCTTGGAAAGGGCTTCACCTCATTCCTTCCCATGTTGACCTTGTCGGCGCTGATGTTGAACTGGTGGGCGTCGAAGGAAGGGAAAACCGGCTAAAAGAGGCCCTGGAGAGGGTGACCATCAGATACGATTTTATTCTTATCGATACCCCTCCGAGTCTTTCGCTGCTAACCGTTAATGTCCTCGCATGCGCAGAAGAGATACTCATTCCGTGTCAAACCCATCCATATTCATTTGATGCTCTTGATGAATTATTTGATACGATCGAAGGTATAAAGGCTGAAATTAATCCAGGGCTCAGTATTACCGGAATTGTTCCGACATTTTTTGATAAACGGACAAAGGTCAGTCATCAGGTCATGGAAAAACTCAGAAAAAACGATAGATACCAAAATTTGCTTTTGGACACGACAATAAGGATAAATACAACCATTGCCGAAAGCACGGCGGCCGGAAAACCGGTAATTTATTACCGATCTGCCTGTCATGGATCATCCGACTTTGTTGAACTCGCCGAAGAAATGATTAACCCTGGTTGATAAAAAGGAAAATCAAGTCGGGTTATTTATAAAACAATGGTTTTTTCAATTGACCCATATCGTGGAATTTGATAGATAAGCACCTCCTTTGTGGGGATGTAGCTCAGTTGGGAGAGCGCGGCGTTCGCAACGCCGAGGTCAGGGGTTCAAATCCCCTCATCTCCACTTCAACCCCAAAAATCAAGAGAAAATTGATTGAATCGATGATTTCATCTGCCAGGAGGCAAGACTGCGGTATACTGAACGTTCGCAGATCTAAGGTTCAACAATTCTTTTGGGCTTATTTCCCTTTGAAATTGTCCAAATTCAAACAACATGGGCTTGATTTTTGACAGAAAATGGATATTTTCACAAAAGATATAAACCGGCAAATTCCGCAAAGTGATGATGAAGGCACGCAAAGCTGAGGTCGATCGAACGACAAAGGAGACAAAAATTACTGTCAAACTGAACTTGGACAGTAGCGGTGGAGGACAGATTACCACGGGAATTCCGTTTTTTGATCACATGCTTTCTCTCCTGTCGACCCATGGGTTCTTTAAGCTATCAATAAGTGCCGAAGGGGATACCGATGTCGACTTTCATCATACGGTGGAGGACGTTGGTATTGTATGCGGGGATGCATTGAATAAGGCGCTTGGAGATCGAACAGGTATCAACCGGTACGGTCACGCGGTGACACCGATGGATGAGGCCCTGACCGCCGTGACTCTCGATCTTTCAAATCGGCCACATCTGGTCTATAATACACCATGCGCCCCTGTGGTAAAAGGGAACTTTGACATCCAACTTGCCAAGGAGTTTTTCAAGGCGTTTGCAACCAGCGGTGGTATAACACTGCATATCAATGTATTTTATGGTGAAAATGATCACCATGTTATAGAATCGATATTTAAGGCCACCGGCAGAGCATTGAACAGTGCTGTTTCATTTAATAAGAGGGTATTAGGTGCTCACTCAACCAAGGGTTTTTTATAAAACGATTTAAACCAAATTAATTCTTTCGGTCATTTACGACTCTTCCAATATTTTCTATCTTCCTTGTATTGATAGCAATGGGGGGTGTTCTTTTTGACAAGTTTTATCCCCAACGATAAAATTTCAGAGATTAAGAACAATGCCGATCTTGTGGACATTGTTTCTGAAGTGGTTCTGCTGAAAAAAACCGGAAAAAATTACCTGGGCTTGTGCCCGTTTCACTCAGAAAAAACGCCATCCTTTACCGTGAGTCCTGAAAAACAGATATTTCACTGTTTTGGGTGTAGTGAGGGTGGGAATGTCTTCAGTTTTCTGATGAAGCAGGAGGGCATCTCCTTTCCTGACGCTGCGCGATCACTGGCAAGAAAATATGGCATTGAGATCCCAATAACTAACCTGTCATCAGAACAGAAAAGATTGAACACCGAACGAGAAAACTTGCTCGGCGTCAATAAAGCGGCATCGGCTTTTTTCCGTCAGACACTTCTTAAAAGCAGTGAAGGAAAAAGTGCAAAGGCGTATCTCCTGTCACGACGGCTGACCAAAAAGACCATTGACGATTTTCATATTGGATATGCACCTTTAGGGTGGGAGCGTCTTGTTAATCACTTTTCCCAAAAGAAAATCCCGGCCAACCTTGTTGAAAAGACAGGTTTGATCATTTCCAAAAGGAGTCGAGGCGGATATTATGACCGGTTTAGAAACCGCATTGTTTTCCCTATTTTTAATTTAAACCAGCAGGTCATTGGTTTTGGGGGACGGGTCCTGGATGATGCCCTGCCGAAGTATCTCAACTCGCCGGAGACACCTGTTTTCAACAAGAGCCGTTCCCTTTACGGTCTGAATCGGGCGAAAAAAAGGTGCAGAGAAAGCGACACTGTTTTTATTGTGGAGGGATACTTTGATCTTTTAGCGCTTCATCAGCATGGAATCGAAAATACAGTGGCCACGCTTGGAACAGGGCTTACAAAGGAACATATCCGGCTTCTGAAAGGATTTGTCTCCAAGTTTTATCTGGTATACGATTCGGACGATTCCGGGATAAAGGCGGCCCACCGGGTTATTGAAATCTTTCGGACAGAGGAGGTCGATGCCAGAATTGTCGTGCTCCCGGCCGGACATGATCCTGATTCATACCTTTTTAATTCTGGATCTGAAGCCTTCACGGATGTTGTTTCAAAGGCACTCGGCATTATAACGTTTTTGATCGAATCTGCTGTCAAAAAACATGGACTTTCAGTAGAGGGTAAGATCCGAATTATTTCAGACCTGAAAGGGCCACTGGCGCTGATAAATGACAGGATCGCCCGGTCCTTATACATCCAAAAGGTTTCGGAACGAATCGGCGTCGATGAAGCTGCTGTTCTTGAAAAAGTAAGGGAGACCTCATCCCGAAAAACGACCATTTCAAATCAAATATATCATTTTGACAAAACAGGGGCCAAAAAAAAAGCGCCTAAGGAGATGGGAAGCAAACTGGAAAGAAAAATTATTGAGATGATGCTTCAATTTCCGAATGCGATCCCCGAAGTGACGAGCCGGAATTTGCTGAAACATTTCGAAGATGAAACGCTCAAATCAATTGGAGAAATGATAGTAGGTTACAGTGGGCCTTTCAATCAATTTGTTTCTGATATGATCACATCAATTGATAATGAAGAGAAAAAACGCATTATCATTTCTTTGGCGATTGGTGAGGATCTT
This sequence comes from Desulfobacteraceae bacterium UBA2156, assembly GCA_002328165.1. Lineage (GTDB taxonomy): Bacteria > Desulfobacterota > Desulfobacteria > Desulfobacterales > UBA2156 > UBA2156. Next base: position 38,616 of record DCWS01000043.1, read on the forward strand.
TGGGAAAAGGAAGGCTGTCACAGGCTGATGAATCAATTTGAGTCAATCAAGCATCGCCGGGAAAATACATTATTACTAAAAATAAAGGCAGCTGAGATGCGTGATGACCCGGAACAGCTTTTGGCCTTATTGAAGGAAAAACAAAACCAGGCCCGCAAAAGTGGATAAACAGCCTGAATATTTGCAGGAGACCAAAATTTATGGTAACTCAACCCGATTCAAAACAGAAAAGGGCAAAAAAAGACAACAAAAAAACTTTGGGCAAAAAGACGCCGGCCAAACAAAAAAGCACCAAAAGGTTAGATGAAAAAAAACTCAAAGCGCTTATCGCAAAGGGTCAAACTATAGGCTATTTGACCTATGATGAAATTAATGAGGTTCTCCCGAAGGAACTGCTACCGGATCAAATTGATGAAAAACTGATCATGTTTAATGATTTAGGCATTGAAATAGTTGATGAAGAGAAAAAAAGAATAAAGGAGTGTATTGAAAAAATTAAACCGAAAAAAACCAAAGAGAGCAAGGCTGCTGTTCCGGATTTTGGCAAAGTAACGGATCCGGTGAAAATGTATCTGCGTGAAATGGGTCTGGTCACGCTTTTAAGCCGGGAAGGAGAGGTTGAAATAGCAAAAAGGATTGAAGCCGGGGAACAAGAAATATTAAAATCCCTGCTTGAAACCTCATTAGGTGTGCACTGCATTATAAAAATCGGTGACCAGATTGAAAACGGTTTTCTCCGCCCAAAGCACGTGCTGAGGGATATCGATGAAGGGGATACATATGTTGATGAAGCATTTAAAATTGAAGAATTTTTGAGCACCATCCGTTCTATTCAAATTCTAAACGAAGAAAATAAGGTATTTCGCAAAGCTCTTTATTCGTCTTCGCCCAATCTAGGAGAAAAGCGCAGAACCAGAAGGCGTATCCTACGCAGGAATAGAAAAATTTTAAATTCACTTAATGATTGGCGACTTGAGGGAAGGGTTATTGATGATATTGATCTGATCATCCAAGAGCAGATTAGTTGGTTCGATGCCATGAATCAAGAGCTTTTATCATATGCTGATAAACTCAATGTTTCAATAGCCGAACTCAGAAGCCAGATTGAAAACAGAAGCAGGTTCCTCAGCTGGGCGGAATCCAGTTCCGATTTGAAAAAGGGTGATATTAAAGCCTTGTATGCGAAAGCGAAAAAAATAACAAGACGAATAGCCGAAAGAGAGATTGCGATCATTGCTGACAGCCGTTCACTGCAAAAAACAATTGCACATACCGAAAAAGGACGTCAAAAAGTTAAAAAAGCAAAAAGTGAGCTAACGAAGGCAAATCTCCGCCTGGTTGTCAGCATTGCAAAAAAATATACCAACCGGGGTTTACAGTTTCTCGATTTGATTCAGGAAGGGAATATCGGTCTGATGAAGGCTGTGGATAAGTTCGAATATCGCCGGGGGTATAAATTCAGCACCTATGCCACCTGGTGGATCCGACAGGCGATCACCCGTGCCATAGCCGACCAAGCCAGAACCATTCGGATTCCGGTGCACATGATTGAGACCATTAATAAGTTAATTCGTACATCCAGGTGTCTCGTACAGGAACTCGGACGGGAACCGGCTCCTGAAGAAATAGCAGAAAAAATGGAGATCCACTTAGACAAAGTCAGAAAAGTTTTGAAAATTGCTCGTGAGCCGATTTCTTTGGAAACGCCTATCGGTGAAGAAGAGGATAGTCATCTTGGCGATTTCATCGAAGACAAGAAATTTATTCTTCCTTCAGATGCTGCGGTAAACTTAAATCTGGCCGAAAGGACTCGGAAAGTTCTAGCGACTCTGACACCGAGGGAGGAAAAAGTGTTACGGATGCGCTTTGGAATCGGGGAGAAGGCCGATCACACGCTTGAGGAGGTCGGGCAGGATTTTACGGTAACCCGTGAACGGATTCGGCAGATCGAAGCAAAAGCATTACGAAAGTTGAGACATCCGACGCGAAGTCGCAAATTGAAAGGTTTTATTGAAGGCTAAAGCTTGACAAAAAGGTGTTATAAAGTTAGTAACACAATCGCCACGAAGACATATGGGCCCATAGCTCAGTTGGCAGAGCCACCGGCTCATAACCGGTCGGTCCCTGGTTCGAACCCAGGTGGGCCCATCAACGGAGTTGAGGATTTAAACAAAATCTGTGTAGGATTAAAATAGCGGAACAGGAGATGGGCTATATTTTCTGCCTTCTGGATATTGAACGATTAAGGCGTGGTTATACTCAAAAATCACGCCTTTTTAGTTACAAAAGGATTTTGGGTTAAAAGAATGGAAAATTCTCGGAGAGGTTAAACAAATATTCTGTTGCGAAAGCAACGAAGGCATCGGCAGAATCGGGAAATTAGAAGAAAGGATGGAACTGAAGACCCCTGCTTTATCGGCAAAGAAAAAACTTGGAATTGGTACGGCTAAAATTTCGGGGAAGGCCGATTTACCTGTAAAAAGAGTTGCGATATGCAGCGGAAGCGGCTCCGATTTGATGAAACATTTCCTCTCTCCTGATGCCGAGGTTTATATTAGTGGCGACTTTCGGTATCATGACGCAAGGGCAGTGGAGGCTCTAAATAAGGGTCTAGTTGATATCAGGCATCTTGCATCAGAGCATTTGATCGTTGACAACCTGACGGCAAGGCTTCAAAAGGCGCTCTTTGAAACAAGAATGGATATCCAGGTTGAAGGGTGCGGGATTGAAAAAAATCCGTTCGTTTTTTTAGCGGGTGACACTTTATTTTTTTTCAAAAATTGTTAAATTATCATTTTAGATGATCCTCTAATAAGGAAGCATATATGAAAGAACAAATCGATAGCCTGATAAACCTTCAAACGATCGAAAAGGACACTGAAAATATTAAATCAGTTTTAAACGATGTTTCAAAAAGAACCGAAACCCTTGATGTCAAAATCGGGATGTTTCAGAAAGAGATTGAATGTGATGAATTGGAATTAGAGGGTTTGCAAATAAAGTACCGCTCGTGGGAATCTGATGCTCAACTGTACCTGTCGCGGGTAAAAAAAAGTGAAACAAATCTTAGATCGGTTAAAACAAACAAAGAGTACCAGGCAATACTAAAAGAAATTGATGATCTAAAGGCAAAGATTTCTCAAATTGAAGATGAGATGTTAGAATGTTTAGACCGTATGGATGATTTTGGGAATGCGATCGCAGCCAAAAGAAAAGAATACAAAGATCTGATTGAGATCACAAACCAGGAAAAGCAAACGATTGAACATGACGCAGCAGAAAAGATGAAATTGCTTGGGCAACTCGAAATGGATCGAAATAGAGCTTCTAAAATCATTGATCCCAAGTTGCTGAGTAAATATACGGTGATAAAAGACATCGTGAAAATAATGGCCATCGCTCCTGTGAAGGATGCTGTCTGCCGTGGGTGCAATCTGAATATTCCACCGCAAATGTACAACGAACTTCAGAAGGGTGATGACCTGAGATTTTGTCCTAATTGTCAAAGAATGATTTACTGGGATAATTCCTAGGTATCGGCCGGAGCAGAACAAACGATCGCTGGATTATCCATATGATCCAGAGGAAAGTCCGAACACCTCAGGGCAGGGTGCTCCATAACGTGGAGTCGCGGCAACGTGAAGGAAAGTGCAACAGAAAGTATACCGCCCGACACTCTAGATGCTGGGTGCCGGGTAAGGGTGAAATGGTGTGGTAAGGGCACACCAGTTCCCAGGGTGACCGGGGAAGCTTGGCAAACCCCACCTGGTGCAAGACCACATAGAGGAACGCTTGAGAATGGCCCGTTCGAGTTCCGGGGTAGGTCGCAAAAGGTGCCGGGCAACCGACATCTTCAGATGAATGATCGTTACCTTTTTTTGGGCAACCAAAATAAGGGACAGAATTCGGCTTATGAGCTGCTTCGGCCGATTTTCATTGAATAAAAATTGTATTCCACGATCGATTAAAAAGCAACAGTATAATAAAATGGAAGCGTTACAATCTGTTTGTGATACCTCATTTTATGAAAAGGTTCGGTTATTTTCAAATGACTACCTGAGATGCTCCATCTACGTCTCCGGTCTAGATTCATCCCAGCCTGTTTTTACTAAATATCTCTATTCGAAGCTGATATCCACCTCACAACTTTTGGAAGATTTTCTTGATTTCCACGGCGCTAAAAACAGCAAAAACTGGTATTTTTACAGAGAGCTTTCAGCGGCGGTTCGGCATTTGAGTCGTGGAGGATATTCGGGCCAACATATATTGAATCGGCTTATCTTTTATGGCATTCCAGGAATCGAGGATTTTGAAAGAGAGTTGCGAATTACCCAGAGTTTCATAAAAGAATCTATAATAAAAATGGCGCCGATCATTCTTGACGAGGCCCAACGTCTAAAAATTCCGATCCCGGATAAAGGATATTCTCCTTCGGAATTCCCGGGTGTTGCAACAAGTGAGATGCTCGACTATGACATTGATGATGTTGATAAGGATTTGGAAAAAGAAAACATCGTTAAAATTGCAAGTGAACTCTTAAGTATTGCACGAAACTTTGATCAGTTGGGATTTTATAAGCCCTATGACATTAAGGGGATACAAACTATCGTTCCTGAAAAGGTCAATGAGGTTGAAATTCGGCGATTTGAAATGCTTGTTCACAACCTTCAATCTTCCTTTGATACCTATGTGATACATGGCGGTTACCGGTTTGGCAATCGCAAGCTCAAACAACTTCGGGGTTATTTTTCCTTTGTGTTTCATCTTCTTCAAATGATCGGAAGGCTTTTGCATTTTTATGAACGTCACCTCCATGATGCCGGATATAAAAATATTTACAAAAAAGTCCGGGAAAAGCTTGTTTTTTTGGTTGATCCGAAGATTCTATTGGATCGAACCATCAACTGTTGCCTCTTTTATACATTCCATTTCCTCAATTCGGGTAAGGAACTTGCAAAGGAGATACTCAATGAAAACATCGAACACTCATCAATCACCGTTGGTGTTCCCGTCAGTCTCGGTTTCCATGCCAGGCCCAGCCTTTTGGTTGCAAAAATTGTTCAACATTTTGGTGGGCAAGTAGAATTGTGCGTTGTAGATGATCGCTTCGATGCGAGCAGTGTTCTGGATATACAATGGGCAGGCGGAAAAATTCAAAAAGAAAATATCACCGAAGTGATCTTTAAAGGAGATGCTAGGGCGTTAAAAGATATAGAAATTCTTGCCAGTGTCAATTATGGTGAAGACTCGATCGGAAAAGGAGTACCCCTTCCAAGCGAATTGGCGTACCTGAAATAATTGACCACAAAACAAAAAAACCCACTTCAAATGACCACAGCCATCATCCCATCCGCCGGAAAAGGAATCCGGATCGACGGCAACGTCAGCAAACAGTATCTTTTTATTGGAACCCAACCGATCCTTGCACGGACTTTGTTAGCGTTTGACTCTTGTGGCGAGATAGATCAGATCCTATTAGTTGTTTCGAGGAAGGAGTCTGATTTTTGTAAAAACCGAATTCTAGAGCCACTCGGACTTCAAAAAACGGTCAAGGTCATTTTGGGCGGTGCAACACGGCAGGAGTCCGTGTATAACGGCCTACTGTCAGCTGATAATAAAGAAGGCATAGTGGTCATCCATGACGGAGTTCGCCCATTCATAGAGCAGGATCGGATCGAAGCGGTTATCCGGGGCGCCAAAGAATGTGGCGCATGCATCCTCGGCATGCCCGCAGATGACACGCTAAAGCATATCACTCGATCCGGGTACATCAAAAAGACTGTTGAAAGAGAAAAGATATGGCTGGCGCAGACACCACAGGCGTTTCAATATGCTTTAATCCGAAATGCCCACGAACAGGCAAGGGAGGAAAGTTTTTCAGGAACAGATGACGCGATCCTCGTGGAACGTCTTAATGAAACCATCAAGGTTATAAAAGGAAGCAGGATCAACTTTAAAATAACCACCCGGGCTGATTTGAATCTTGCAAGGAAAATCGCTGACGCTAATCCATGCTAATCCCAGAATATTTCCGCCATTGAAAAGAATCGAGCCCCGGATTGGGTGATACGATCCCCAAGCGGGAAATCACGGCTTTTACTTTGATTGAACCGAAGTTGACACCGTTACTTCGGATCGTTAAAATATATATGGATTACCCTCTAATTTTCATATAGAGGGTTATCGCCCGTTAAGGATCAATAATTAACCAAAGGGAGAATCGAATGGAAGATACCAAGGAGATCGATACCAATTTGACTGGATCTGAAAGCGGTGTTTTCATGGACCAGCTGAAAGCCACTTTTGAACGATTGCCCAATGACATCCCTATTTATCAGTTCACAAAGAGAGGTGAGGATAATATTTTCTGTCAGACTAACAGAGAAATTGTCCGTTTATTCCGCCAGTTGACTGATAAAATTACCTTTCGAGAATATTATTTGGATCACGATCTTGCGCAAAAATGGAACGTTGAGAGCTCACCGACGCTCTTAATCAACCCTGAGTGTTATTCCATACGTTGGATCGGGGCTCCCATGGGTGAAGAGGGACGGACTTTCCTTGAAACATTGACTCTAGTGGGCCTGGGAAAGAGCAATTTAAGTAGTCCGTCAATCAAAGTAATAAGAAAAATCAATACACCCAGAAAAATCAAAGTGTTTGTCAGCGCGACCTGTCCCTATTGTCCTCAGCAGGCGGTTAACGCGGTAAAGGCTGCTGTTGAAATTCCGGATCTGATCTCTCTTGAAATCGTCGATATCCAATGCAGATCTGACCTGGCTGATCAATATTCAGCCCACAGTGTTCCGATGACATTTGCCGATGACGTGCTGATCGGGCAAGGGGCTCAAACCGAGGAAGTCTTTGTTTCGTCCTTGAAAAATCTAGAAGCTCAAACAATTTTCATCCCTGAAAGCGATGCGGAACTTGTTGAGACAGATCTTTTGATCGTGGGTGGTGGACCGGCAGGGTTGACCGCTGGTATTTATGCTGTTCGAAGCGGTCTAAACTCGGCCGTAATAGAGCGCAAGGCGCTCGGCGGACAAGTTGCTACCACCCCGGTTGTTGAGAACTATCCGGGGTTTACGCAAATCGGTGGAAAAGCGCTGGTCGATATAATGGTCAGCCATGCACTTCAATATATCCAGATTTTTCAAGGGGAAGAGGTGGTGGATATTCAGCCGGGAAACCCGATCGAGGTTTTGACGACCCGGAGACGGTTTCTGACAAAATCGGTCCTGTTGACCACAGGGGCGACTTATAAGCACCTCGGCGTTCCAGGAGAATCCAGGCTTGCCGGCAGGGGGGTTAGTTATTGCAGTACCTGTGACGGACCGTTGTTTAAAGGAAAAAAGGTCGTTATGGTTGGCGGCGGAAACAGCGCTGTCACCGAAGCCCTTCACCTAAACCATATAGGGGTTTCAGTCACTCTCATTCACAGGGGAGGATCGCTTCGAGCCCAGGATTTTTTGAAAAAAAATCTGAAAGAAAGCAAAATACCGGTTTTATGGCACACCGAAATTAAAGAAATTCGGGGTGATCAAAGAGTCGAAGAAATCCTTCTGTTTAATAACGATACCCAAAAGTCGTCTACACTTAAAATCGATGGTGTCTTTTTGGCTATAGGTTATTTGCCTGCCGTCGATCTGGCCAAAAAGATTGGAATGGAATTGACAGCAGATGGTTATATCAAAAAGGATTCAAAACACCGGACCAATATTCCCGGGATATATTCGGCCGGAGATGTTGAAGGTGGTTACAAACAGATCGTCACTGCGGCAGGGCAAGGCTCTGAAGCCGCAATCGCTATTTTTGAAGACACGATTCATCCGTATTGGCAACAAAAGGAAAAAGTATCATTGTAGAGTCTGTCCCGAATCGCTCTTTCACCTTTGTGTGACAAAGGCCCGAAAAATAACCCCGGGCCCCTCGCTGTTACAGTTTTACTAAAATAACCCACTCACTTTTCCGCTGTCGACATCCACATCCACTCGCCTGAAGGCCGGATTGGAGCCGGTTCCTGGCATTAGGCTGATGGTCCCAGCGCAGGGACAGAGGAATTTCGCCCCGGAGTATATCAGCACGTCACGAATAGGCAGGATCCAACCCTTTGGCACGCCTTTTAAAACCGGATCATGGGTGAGACTCAGATGGGTTTTGACCATCATGGTGGCGTAGTCATCATATTTTGGATCATTTTCCAGCATCTTGGCCTTTGCTTCTGCTTCGGCCGTCCATGAAACCCCATCGGCACCATACACTTCCCTTGCAATGTTCGTTACACGATCTCTCAGCTTCATTTCGATCGGATAGAGAAATTTAAAATCATTCTCTTCGTTGCAGGCATCAATAACAGCATCGGCGAACTCTAACGCCCCGTTTCCGCCCAGTTCCCAATGCTTTGATTCAGCACAACGGGCGCCGGCGGCTTCAGCAGCCTTTCTCACAATAGCACATTCGGCATCTGTATCGGTGTAGAACCGGTTGATGCAGACCACCGGGTTGATCCCGGCCTTACGGATGGTATTGATATGATGGACCATGTTTTCACAGCCCTTTTCCACCAGCCTCAGGTCTTCCTTAGTGTAGGTAGCGGGAAGAGCAATACCAGCCACGACCTTGGGGCCGCCGCCGTGCATCTTGAGCGCACGGATGGTGGAAGTGAGAACAGATACATGGGGTTTTAGCCCGCTGAACCGGCACTTGACATTCCAAAATTTTTCAAAACCGATATCTGCTGCAAAACCGCTCTCGGTGACATGATAATCAAACAGTTTCAGACCGACGCGGTCAGCAATAATGGATGACTGCCCCACGGCGATATTGGCAAACGGTCCGGCGTGGACCATGCAGGGATTGTATTCCGCGGTGCACATCATCGTGGGGTTAATCGTATTGCGCATGAAGGCGGTCATGGCGTTGCCGACTTCAAGGTCACCTGTAGTCACCGGGGTACCGCTTTTGTCAAAGGCAACTGTGATTTCATTTAGACGTTTTTTTAAGTCTGCCAAATCCTTGATGACAGCCAAAATCGCCATACATTCCGAACCGACGGCGATTCCGAATTTTGACTGCATGGTAAATCCGTCAAATCGACCACCAATCCCGATTATGATATTTCGCAGTGCTTGAGCGCAGAAATCCATGATCCATCCTAGTTCGATCCGAGTGGGATCGATATTGAGACGCGGCATGCCGGTAAGTCTCGCTAGTTGTTCGTCGTTATAATTTCGCTCATGCTGCATGCGGGAGGTCAATGCTACCATCGCCAGGTTGTGGGAGTTCATAATGTCATTTATGTCCCCGGTCAGGCCCAAAGAGAATTCAGTCATCGGGATCAGCAAAGAATTGCCGCCGCCGGCCGCTGTCCCCTTCACGTTCATGGTGGGTCCGCCGGATGGCTGACGTAAGGCGCCTCCGACATTAACGCCGCGTTTTCCCAAACCTTCCATGAGGCCGCATGAGGTGGTGCTTTTTCCCTCACCCAGCGGTGTGGGTGTAATAGCGGTTACCTCAATGTATTTGCCATCGGGTTTGTCTCGCAGGCGGTTTATGATTTTTAAAAAATCAAGTTTTGCCAGTCTTCCCATGGGAAGCATCTCATCTTTTTCTAGGCCGAGTTTCTCTTGCCATTCATTTGGCGCCGGCATGTTTTTTTCAGCTGCCTCTGAAATTTGCCAATCAGCCATTTTTACTGCGTTGTAAGCCATTTTTTTTAAACCCTCCTCTCACATTCTCTGTTTAAAGTTAAAAAAAGATGCATCAGATAAGGTATTGGATTCGTTTAAGCAATCAAAGGGTCGCCAATATCATGCTCCCTTTGATTTGACAAGCAATATGTGATGTTTTAATTGGTTCGATAAAATGATAAAATTGAGGACAGATCGTCGAAAAAGATTCAGGTGTAATTCTGCAATTGGCACAATTTAAAATAGAATTCTTTTTTTTTCAGCAATTCTAGGTGGGTTCCATTTTCAATGATTTTTCCCCTGTTCAACACGATAATTCTATCAACATATCGTGCTGTTGAGAGACGATGAGCGACAATAATTGCCATCCGTTTTTCCATCAGGTTGGCCATGGCATCCTGAATCCACATTTCAGTCTGTGAGTCAACATATGAAGTTGCTTCATCAAGGATAATGAGATCTGGATTCAGGGCAAAAGCCCGAGCAATAGATATCAGCTGACGTTCACCGCTTGACATCGATTTTCCACCTTCTGCAATCTGTGTGTTCAAACCCTTTTGGAGTTTGTCTACCATCGATTTGCAGTTGGAAGCTTTTAATATGTAATCGATTTTACTTTCTGAAATATTGCGGTTTCCTTGGGCAATATTGTCTCGTATGGTTCCAGAAAAAAGAAACGGATCCTGCATCACCAAGGCCATTTTTGATCTTAATACCGAGGGACGAAATTTCGTGATATCGTTTCCATTTATGTGGATGACCCCTGATGTTGGATCATAAAATCGAGGAATCAGGTTAACCAGAGATGTCTTTCCAGATCCGGTCGGCCCCACAATAGCAATGGTTTCTTGCGGTTGAACACGAAATGAAACCCCTTCAAGGACGATCTCATCCGGTACATAGCTGAATGAAACGCTGCTGAATTCAATATGCGAAATTTTCTCCAGCAGCGGGGGTCGGGATCCAACTCGAACTGTTGCTTGGGAAAGCGTTTCCTTTTTGTCCAAAATCAAAAATATTCTTTCCGCCGAGGCCATCGCATTCTGCGTGATGTTGTATTTTTCAGAAATATCTCGGAGGGGCCTGAAAAACATTCTCATGTAGGACACAAAGGCCACAAGCGAACCGAGACTTATACTATCTGAAAGGACCCCCCTCCCGCCGTAAAAAATAACAATCCCAATCGCAATGGCGCCAAAAACTTCAATTATCGGCATGAAGATGGCAAAAAAATGAATTTGTTTCATGCCTGCCAGATAGTGTTCGTGATTCATCTTTTTAAAACTGGTATAATTTTCTTTTTCCTGCCTGAATAGCTGGATGATTTTCATTCCCTCCAGGGTTTCAGAAAAGCGGGTGTTTATCTCCGCAATCTTTGTTCGCAACGTTCTAAATGCTTCACGTACCAGAGTCGAAAATCTAAAAGATGTATAAAGGACAAGGGGAAAGATCGAGAATGCTGACAAAGCCAGCTTCCAGTCGATGCTGAGAAGCACAATCGCTATACCGACCAGAAGGAAAAAATCTTTAAAAACCACCACAACCACGGAAGTGAACAGTTCATTCATGTTTTGAACATCGTTGGTGATCCGTGTAACAAGGCGTCCCACAGGATTGCGTGTAAAAAAAACAACGATCTGGCCCTGGATATGGTCATACAGGGTTAATCTTAAGTCGTGCATGATCATCTGACCTGAATATTCCATTATCATTATCTGAAAAAAATTGAGCCCGAAGACAGCGAGCACCAGGATAAGCAGAACACCCGCAGCGAGACCCATTCCGATAAGATCACTTTTTCGAAGGGTGATCAACTCGTCTTTCTCCAATCGTGATAATGCATCAAATGGAATTAGTGCCGATTCTCCATCGATCCGAAACTCCTTCCGGTATTTATGTATGATGTCCCTGATTTCAGGATCAGACAGCTTCACTTTATAGTGCCTGGTTTTTTTTTCTTTTTCGCCGGAATGTGCGTTTTTGTATGATTTCATGCTGGGAACGATATACCGGTCTATCGCAATTTTCGTCACGTATGGGAGCGACAACTCGAGCAGGGTAATCAAAATAACCAGAACTATGGAGATTAAAAAAAAGAGCTTATAGGGCTTGGCAAAGGGATATAACCGTTTGAGCATTCTTACGTTATAGTGCTTCCCAAGTTTATCTTCTTCAAAGTATCCGAAATCAGACCTCACGGAATTTCTCCTCGATTTTCTGCAGATGAAATATTTTCGCGTAATACCCGTCATTTTTTATGAGATGAGTGTGGGTGCCCGATTCGACAATTTGTCCGCCGTCGAGCACGATAATCTGATCGGCGAAACAAACGGCCGAGAGTCGATGTGAGACAATAATAATCGTTCGCTCCCCGGCCATTTTTTTTATGGTCTGGATGATTTTATTTCCGGTTTCAAGATCAACCTGACTGATGGGGTCATCAAGAATTAAAAAAGATGAATCGTTAAATAAAACCCGTGCAAGAGCGACCCGTTGCTTCTGACCCCCAGAGAGAACAATTCCCTTTTCTCCCACGATGGTTTCAAAACGGTCCGGAAAGGTATTGATGGTATTGTGCAAGGACGCGCTTTTAACCGCATATATCAATATATCATCAATGCCTTGTTCTTTTCCGAATATAATATTTTCCCGGATCGTCTTGGCAAACAGAAATGATTCCTGGGACATAAAGGAAATTCGCGATCTGAGTTCACCGATTTCCATTGAACGGATGTTGGTGCCATTGATCTTGATCGCTCCTCTGGATACGTCATAGAGCCGCGGTATCAAACTTAAAAGAGTTGATTTTCCGCTTCCAGGAGGACCGACCACACCCAAAATCATTCCCTGCGTTATGCGGAGGTCAATTCCGTTGAGAACGGGTGGACTCCCTGATTCTATTGAGTTGGCGCCGTAAGAAAAGAAAACATTGTCAAAAACAATATCGCCGTTAAAATGCTGAATTGATTTTACTCCCGGCAGATTCTTTATTTCGGAATCGGTCCGAAGAATTTTGTTGATCCTATCAAGGGATGCTTTGCCCCTCTGGATAAGGTTTGTGACCCATCCCAGAGCCATCATTGGCCAGGTAAGAAGTCCAAGGTAGCTGATAAATGCCACAAAATCCCCTGGTGAAATGGAAAAGAAAATGGTTTGCCGGCCCCCCAAATAGATCACAATAACGAAGCTTAAATTTGAAAAAAAGAGCATTAAAGGAAAAAATGATCTGATGATTCTGGCGAGATTAAGATTGAATTGGAGATATTTCTTGGATATCACTTCGAGTCTTTTTAGTTCTTCTTTCTCCTTATTATACGCTTTAATGACACGAATTCCGGCTAATTGTTCTCTTACCGTCTCTGTCAAATCCGAAAATGAACTTTGCACTTTCTGATATCTGTGATGCATTTTTTTACTGAAGAATCGGGTGCTCAATACGATAAAGGGCATAGGTATCAGGACGAATACGGTGAGACGCACATTGATAAATGCCATAAAGCCGATGGCTGCGGTGCCGAGAACAACGGCGTCTGTTAAGGCAACTACCCCCATTCCCACTGCCATCCGCACATTCTGGATGTCGTTGGTCGCATGCGCCATGAGGTCGCCTGTTTTGATCCGATCAAAATATGAAGATGAAAGTTTTTGAGTGTGGGCAAAGAGCAGGTTTCGCAGGCCCTCTTCAACCCGTCTTGACATACCGATAAGACACCGTCTCCAACCGTACCGGAATAGGGCGATCAGACATGCAATTCCGACAATTTCGAAGGCGTAAATCAATAACCCGTAAACATTGATCCGTAACCACGTCAGGTCGTCAACGACCCATTTTAAAATACGCGGGATAAAAAGTTGCAAAAAATCAACAGCAATCAAACAGATAAGACCGAAGAGGATCGGGAAGCGATTTTCGAGGAAATAAGGTTTTATGAGATAGATGGATTTCATTAAAAAATATTTATTATAATCCCTAACACTTGTCGACGGTAAAGAGTAGTAACGTTTGATATCTTTTATATCAGAATCGATCTGCTGAAACAACCCGGATGCTCGGCATTTCCTTTTTGGCCCGTTGACTTTCAGACCCCCGATTGCTATTATTGCACAATGAGAGCAGGAAGCGTTGTCGAATATATCGATCGGCAGAAAATTGTGTGTGCTGTCGTTCTGGAAGTTACAAAACAGAAATTAAGAGTCATCACTGAAGCAAACCGTGAGGTCAGCCTGTCAGTTAAACGGTTGTCGCATCAATGTGATTTCTGTCTAGATCTTTCCATGGGACGGGATAAGCTGATCCGGTCACTGAAGGAGATTGTCAGTCGGCGCAACGCCCTTGTTGACCAAATTAACGTTAAGGAGTTGTGGGAAATTTTGGGAGCGGAAAAGGAATGGATCGATCTTGCTACCATGACCGAATTTTGTTTTCAGGGCAATCCGATTGGTGACAACGAATCGGCAGTTGTAAGGGCGTTTTTTCAAGACAGGCTTTATTTTAAATTTAATCATGACCGCTTGTTCCCAAATTCAAAGGAAAAAGTGAAACTGATTGCAAAACAGGCAAAAGAAGCTGAAAGACGGAACCGAACCATTGATACCGGTGCCCGTTGGCTGAAAAAGGCTTTGCGCTGTGAACCAGGTGCCACTGTCGAGGATAATTCAGAGATTGTCGAAATCCTTAAATCTTTTTATCTCTTCGAGAAGGAAAGTCCCTCCTATGCCCTTGCCAAATCGATCATCCGCAAGGCCGGGCTTGTCGAGGGGGAATCGGTGTTCCAATGCCTCATAAAAGTGGGTGTCTGGAATAAGAATGAAAACATCGATCTTCTGAGAAAAAAAATTCCCACCGATTTCTCAAAGGAGGTTCTCGAGGCAGCCAAAAAACTGACCAATAGAAGGATACGTCCGGACCAGATGGCTTCTGTAAAAAACCACAGGAAGGATTTGACAAATCTCCCCTTGATAACCATTGATGGACAATCCACGCTCGATTTTGATGACGCATTAAGCATAGAACAAGAAGGAAAACACTATATTTTGGGTGTTCATATCGCTGATGTAGGCCATTTTATAAAAAAAGGAGACATAGTCGATCAGGAAGCGAACCGTCGCGGAAGTTCAATTTACATGCCGGATCAAAAAGTTACCATGCTCCCGTTAAGCTTGGCCGATAATCTCTGCAGCCTCAAGCTTGGAAAGGTTCGACCGGCCATCAGTATGATGGCAAAAATAAATGGATTGGCAGAAATTATCGATGTTGATTTTTTCCTAAGTCTGATCAGTATAAAAAACCAACTCACCTACCAAGAAGTCAATTTAATGGCCGATCAAAACAGAGAAATAATTATCCTTCACGACATCGCCCAAAAATTTAGAAAAAAACGGCTATCCCAGAGAGCAGTTCAGATAACGTTACCTGAAATCGATATTTGGATCAACGAAGAGGGAGAACCTTCTCTAAATAAAACAGACCGGGAGAGCCCCGGAAGAATGCTGGTTTCCGAATTAATGATCATGGCGAATTGGTTGATGGCTCAATTTTTGGCAAAACACAATGTTCCGGCAATCTATCGAGGACAACCCGAACCGAGGGAGCGGCTCTATAGTAAAGATGGCGGAACCCTGTTTCAGAATTGGATGCAACGAAAGTCATTAAGCCGTTTTGTATTGAGCCCTGAACCGAACCCGCATTCCGGACTTGGACTAGATGTTTATGTCACGGCAACCTCGCCGATCCGGAAATATTTTGATCTGATCACCCAACGTCAATTTCGGGCGATCTGCGGTTTTGAGGTACCCTATTCAAAGGAAGAGATTGAACATATCATCCAGATGCTCGGGCAATTGATGATCGATATTACCCATATGCAAAACCGCCGCAACCGATATTGGTTATTGAAGTATCTGGAAAAAAGGATCGGACAAAAAGAAGAGGCGATTGTTCTTTACAAACGGAGAAATGGGTATATGGCGCTTCTCGGCGAATATATGATCGAATGCCAGCTGCCTGCACCATCGAGTATAACGCTAAGACCGGAGGACCGCGTTCAAGTTACCATGCAGCATGTCAATGCAAGAAACGATATCATTTCAGTTTTTATCAGCTAACTCAAAACAGCTTCTTTTGCAACGGTTTCATATACAACCTGTATGGGAATGTTTCTTTCAAGCGCTATTTTTCTGCAGACTTCATATTCAGGTACAATTCGAACCCTGCCGGAAAGGCCCTGAAGGCGCTTAGCTTCTATTTTGCCAAACGGCGTTTTGACCGTTACGAGTTCGCGGACAATCTTTGCCCTTTTCACGTCATGGTATCTGACACCCGATGAGGTTGTTTCAGTTAAAATAGATTTTATCACCGCTTCTTTCTGATTTTCCGGGCATAGAACCTGTATCCATGTGCCGGGACGATTCTTTTTCATAAAAACAGGGATAAAATAGACATCCAGCGCTCCCTTAGCATAAAGACGTTCCATGATGAACCCGAAGATCTCGGGATTCATATCATCAATGCAGGTTTCGACTACCCCGATCGTATCTTGCAATTTATCGATCTGCATTTCTTCCTTAAAGGTGATGACTCTCAAGAGGTTTGGTCTTGATTGAAGATCTCGATTTCCGGCGCCGTATCCAATTTTTTCGACGATCATTTTTGGCATCGGTTCAAAAACTTCGGCGAGATCAGCGATGATAGCCGCACCTGTCGGCGTCACAAGTTCATGCTGAATTTCAGTGCCGCAAACCGGTAAACCCTTGAGGATCAAAAGGGTTGCCGGCGTCGGAACAGGGAGTGTTCCGTGGCGGCAGGAAACAAATCCTTTACCGAGTGGAAGTTCTGAAGCGGTAATTTTCTCAATATTTAAGTACTCTACACATAGGGCCGTCCCCACCACATCAACGATGGCGTCAATTCCCCCAACTTCATGGAAATGAACCTTTTCCGGTGGGCAATCGTGAATTTCTGCTTCGGCATTTGCTAATCGTTCAAATATACCAATGCTTCTTTTTTTAACACTTTGTGACAGTCCACTATTGATAATGAGGGATTTTATCTCTTCGTAATTCCTCGATTCAGAATTGTCTTTAGTCTGAACGTGGAAATGCTTTGCATTGATGCCATGACGGAAAACAGGTGTTGCAATCAAATCAAAGCCGGTCAAGGGTAGCTTGAATAGGGCGCTTTTCACCCAAGATAGCGGAACACCAAGATCAATGAAGGCGCCAAGGGTCATATCGCCGCTGATACCAGAAAAACAATCAAAATAAGCCCGAGTCATTTTATCCTTGTCCCTTTCGCCATACAATATGTTCAGGGTTATGATTGTAAAAAAAATGTATTAAAACATAACGCTTCGTGCAAAATTTAAGGCCAAGATGATGTCCTCATTGACAATTGACAAGATGCGATAGTATATGTCAAATCTACAAAAAAAGGAAGTGCGCAGCTCACTGGTGGGGCTCCCGGACTTCAAATCCGGTGTGGGGCGTTAAAACCGTCCCGGGTGGGTTCGATTCCCATGCACTTCCGCCAAGGCTTTGCACTGATTCAACCTTGAAAACTCCCGATAATACAGCATTTTCAGCATACAATATCTCTTAAACCCTTTATTACCAGATGTTAAATCCATATTTATTATTTTAAAAAAAATGTTTCACTTTATTTTTGGGAACAATTTGAAATCGACTGTCAAACCATGCGGT
>DCWS01000078.1 GCA_002328165.1 Desulfobacteraceae bacterium UBA2156
TTTCAAAATGTAATTAAAATATTTATATTATATCAAAGTTAAATATTTTGAGGATGTTATACAAAAATAAATGACAGGCCTACGGTTAATTGAACGAAAAGAGTGCTGGGCTCTTACAATTCGTGGATGGATCGCCCTATTTGTGGGAGCCGTTATAATCATTGCTCTAACAATGACTTCGGTTTATCCATTTTTAGCGGTAGACCACGCAGTTCGTGCTGATATATTAGTCGTCGAAGGATGGCTCCCAGATTACGTTCTTGAAAAGGCAAGGGAAGAATTTAGGAAGCGAAACTATCGAATTATTATTACTACTGGGGGTCCAATAGAAGTAGGTTTTTGCATATCAAAATACAAATCATATGCAGCACTTGCAGCTGCGACTTTAAAACGATTGGGTTTTAACGAAGAATCAATTGCTGTGGTCCCAACGCCAAGGGTAACAAAAGATAGAACATATGCATCCGCGTTGGCACTGAAAAATTGGTTACTGAAATCTGGTTTATCCTCGAAAGCTTTTAATATTTACTCGTTTGGGCCTCATGCTCGCAGAAGCCGGTTATTATTCAAAAAAGCATTTGGCAACAGGATAGAAATAGGGGTTCTTAAGACCGATAGCCATGAATACGATCCACAATATTGGTGGAAAACTAGCAGTGGTGTACGATCAGTGGTTTATGAGTTCATTGCCTATTGTTATGCACGATTTTTCTTCTATCCTAAATCAGAGACCCCGTGATGGTTCCGATTGAAAAACCACCTTCCACAAATCATTGAAGAGCAGCGCAGGGCTAGAGAGGAGCGGTCCAGCCGCCACAGATTTTGTGCAGGGTCCGGCGCGCGCTCAAAGAGGCGTTTTTGCGGCTCCCAAAAGAAGAATATGACTGGTTTGACCATTCATAGCGAAAAGTTTCAAAAAAACTAGAGCGCCTTTTTTCCAGTGGGTCAATGGAGGGAGGTTCCCTTGGATGGAGTCTTGATACCGTCACCGATTCACTTGTGAATCATTTGTCCAAAGGCGGAGAGGCCCGTAAAGGACTTCCCGGATGTACGTATCGCCGAGCGCCAGGTGAAATGTGGCTTTCACGATTCGAAATGGGAAAAAACGTGATTGTCATCAACAATGGTCACAGAGGCTTTGTCTATGCCGGAAAGAAAAAAAGCCGCAAGCTCTGGTATATCAGCCGCCTACTTTGTAAAGGACCTGTTCTTCACAATTTCCCAGGGCTGCAGACCGGCGCACTTCTTAAACGGATGATTGAGTTGTCCATGGCCATGGAAGAGCATTTAAAATAAACTGCCCTTGCGGCGGAAATAGGCATTGCATACTTCCAAGGTCATGGAAGGTGCAATGAAAAAACGGAGGTTTTACAAGGTATAAAAATAGTCGCAACAGTTCAGCCGTATATTGTGACTGAACTGTTGCATGCTATCTAAGTGATACACAGATGAATACAGTTAGCAAATCAGCCAGTTAGGCTATGCCTGCTATCACGTCTGCGTCATCAGGGATCTGGTCGATCACCTCATGTTTTGGCGGAGAAGTCTTTTGTGTCATTAGACTGACCGGGACCATGACAATCAAAGAGACCACCGGAGGTATCATTGTATCCAATCCGGCCAAACTCTCGGGGATCTTATAGAACAGAATCAATCGAAGTATAGAACCGACAACAACTGCTACCAGTGCCCCGGGCGTATTGGCCTTTTTCCAATATATACCCAGGGTCAGCGGTACGAGACAACCGGCAAATACAACGTCAAAGGCCAAAACCAGCAGCATTCCCGGCTCGGGTTTTACAATGGCCAGAAAGATTGCAAAGGCGACCACCGGTATGGCCATGATCCGGCTGATGATCAGAAGCTTTCTGTCGGAAATTACCTTGGCTTCTTCGGAAGGTTTGTCATTTTGACTCTGCAGCTCTTCTCTCCTCCGTGCCAGTGGCCGAAGAATGTTTCTTTGAAGTATATTCCTGCCCAGTACTGCAGATACCCCCAATATTCCCCCGTCTGCAGTAGATGCACCGGCACCGATAATACCACCGAGAATAAATAATCCAAAGATAAATGGTA
The DNA here is from genome assembly GCA_002328165.1 of Desulfobacteraceae bacterium UBA2156. Classification (GTDB taxonomy): domain Bacteria; phylum Desulfobacterota; class Desulfobacteria; order Desulfobacterales; family UBA2156; genus UBA2156. Next base: position 2,074 of record DCWS01000078.1, read on the forward strand.
CGGATTCCTGGGCGATCGTCGGCAGAATCATTCTGGGATCGGCAATGTCCGGAAAAAGTGTTAATCCCATCAATCCGATAAAAGAACAGACGATACCGGCCACCAGTGTCCCTGCGGCGCCATAGAAACAGCTCTTTTGCGCCGTTTCCGGAGACTTTGCTGCAAAAACCCTTTCCATGAAATCCAGGGCCACCACGTCACCCAGACCAAGAGCCAGAATACCCGCCCAATTTAAAAGCGCGCCATTTGAAACCGAAGTCAAACCGCTCAAATCGGTGTAATTGGCCGGAATTGCTGCTGAGAAATTGCTCCAGCCATAATAAGCCAACAAATAGATAAAAGCCCCTACAAAACCCAATATGGCCGGATAAATTTGTACGATGTCGGTAGCTGCACAAGAATAAAGCCCCCCGGCTACAGTGTATATGAAGATGAAAAGGGCAATTAGGACAAGTGCCCAAGTATAATCAATGTTGAAAACGATGGAAACGATCCAGGCAGAACCGGCAAAGTTACCTGCAACCAGTATGGCAAAGCTAAACGCCATTAAAAGTGAAACGATTATTTCTACAAACCAATTATATCTTCTAAAGTAAAAATCAGGGAGTGTCAGCAGATTCATTCGGTTTAGCGGTTTCGCATAGAACGCGCCTGTCACAAAAAGACATAGGGCGAGGCCAAGGGGGAATTGAAATCCGGCCCAGAATCCACCGGTAAATACCCCGGTTGAGTTGCCCATGGTGGCATTCGCATCCAAGGATTGTGCCAATAACATGGATCCTACCAGGAAAAAAGGGAGACTTTTGCCCGCGATAATATACCGCTTGCCGCTGCCCTGAACCAGGTAATACATCCCGATCCCCAGCACACAAAACATTGATATAAAAACCAAAAGACCAATACCCATACCTGACATAATAACTACCTCCTTTGTTGATAACTTAACAAATTGAAAGGCAAATTAATCATTAATGATGTCAAATGTCAAAACAAAAAGCAAGCGTAAAAATTTTTCTTTTTCAGGCTATTCCACATCCACATAGGGCCTCTCAGCCTTAAGATTGCGGCTTTGCGTTTAAAAGCGATAAATGGATCAATCCCCTTTTTCCACAAAAATGTTTTTTGCTTTTACGCGATGCCAGAGAGATGATCCATTTTACAGGTCAGATCCTTTTTAAGCTTGATACGATTGGAACCGGATCGGCGGGTTAAAAAAATATTCTTAGTAGCCCTCGACCTGATTCGGGAAATAATCCTCGCAGTCTCCCTCACGATAGACGTCCAGCGTGGTGCAATGCAGAGCGCCGCCAAACGGAATTACTTTCTCGTAAGGAATCGGAACCACCTCGAATCCAAGCTTATCCAGCTGCTCGCAATAGGCGGTTTCACCGGCCTCCACGTAAACAGTCTTCGGATCTTGGGAGAAGGTATTCATGGATATCCATGATTTTCCCTCGTACAGACCGGTCAGGTAGACCTTGTTTTTGTGCACTCGGGTCGGCCTTGCCGCCGGAATCAGTTCCCAATCGTTCTTTTTGAAGAGCTCCCATACCTCCGGCGTACGCGGCGCCCAGTCCGGATTGTACATGCACAGTCCCGGCTTCAGCGGCACAAAGTTTACGTCGATGTGCCACGGATGGAAATTGTCCGGCTTTTTGGGATCCATGGGGGTGTCAAACAGCACATGGTGAAGCCGGAGGCCGAGGGCAGCACACATGCGTTTGAGCCAGTCCATGCCGCCCTTGTTCGTCACGCAGGAACCCTGGTGGAAGATGTCCTTGCCGAAACGCATGGCGTCGGCGGCATCCCAAAGGGGCTCTTTTTCCGTCAGTTGGAATTCCCAATTGTGGAGCCGATTCTTCTTATCTTCATCCGTCCAGACATTTTCGTACAAATAGTAGTAGTTCTTGACATAGGACTCATCGGTCAGCATCGGCATGGGCGCTGCAAAATGTACGACCTCGGGGTCCTCTTTGAAGTAGCGCTCAAAGATCGGCCGCAGGTTGAAGCGCTCGTAGATGCGGGTCCGACGGACGGTCGTGGCCTCAACAATAAAATTGCCGTGAATCATGGTGACGTCGCGGACGTTGTTGACACCATGGGCATTTAGTTGTGTCCAGTCCTCCGTGGGCGATGAAAAGGCTTTATTAAACATGAAGGGGTGAATATCGATCCGCTCGACGATGGCGCCACGTTTCTCAATCTGCGCCACAAAATAGTCCATTTGCTCGTTAGCGGCATCTACCATTTCCTGGGGAAACGGACCCCACTGTCCCAGCGGAAAACCGCCTTTTGGGAGGTCATACCACCAGGCCGGCTCCGGAGCAGGAACATTCGTTCCCTCCGGTCTTCCAATAATCACCCGTTTCAGTGGATCCCACTCATTCCATGAATTAACTATCTTTGCCATTGTGAAATTCTCTTTTCTCTAGTTAATTATTTTTAATACCTCATCATTTATACAAACGATCAGACCAGTTCGTGCTTTTTGACAAAATCATCAAGCACACCGGCCAGATCGGGTCGTCCGATTTCCTGGAGGTTATAGTAAACCCTGGTATGGGGCTTGTCAATTTTGATAATGCGGCTCAGATCGATGGGGGTGCCGATGACCACAGCATCGCATTCGGTTTTGTTGATGGTTGTTTCCATATCTCTTAACTGTTGCTCCCCGTAGCCCATGGCCGGCAGAACCGTTCCGATATTCGGATAAATCTCAAAAGTTTCCGAGAGCCGGCCCACGGTGTACGGCCGCGGGTCAACCAGGTCGGTTGCGCCGAACTTCAGGGCTGCAACCACACCTGCTCCGATTTTCATTTCACCATGGGTCAGGGTAGGGCCGTCTTCCACCACCAGGACTTTTTTTCCTTTTACGACCGACGGATCGTCGATATCCAGCGTGGAGGCGCAGTCGATAACAATCGCATCCGGATTTTCGGAAGCAATGTTGCGGCGAACAATCTCAATGCCCTCGGCATCGGCACTGTCCATTTTATTGATGACCACCACATCTGCCAGCCTTAAGGTCACGTTTCCCGGGTAGTAGGTGAGCTCGTGTCCCGGTCGATGGGGATCGATCACCGTCACATGCAGGTCGGATTTGTAAAATGAAAAATCATTGTTGCCACCATCCCAAAGGATGATATCGCAACCGTCGGGATCTTCTTCAGCGGCCCGAACGATCGCTTCATAGTCCACACCTGCATAGATAACGTTTCCGCGAACCACATGGGGTTCATACTCTTCCATCTCTTCCAGGGTACAGTTGTGTTTTTCCAAATCGGAAAGCTCCGCAAAGCGCTGGACCTTCTGGGCTGCGATATCACCGTATGGCATGGGATGACGAACGGCAACCACCTTCAGGTCTTTTTCCATCAACAACTCGATAATCCTTCTGGAGGTTTGACTCTTTCCACATCCGGTTCGGACCGCCCCTACCGAAATGACCGGTTTGGTGCTTTTAATCTGGGTATCCCGGGGCCCGAGCATGACAAAATTGGCCCCTGCTGCATTGACCTTTGCGCCCATCGACATCACATGCTGGTAGGACACATCGCTGTAGGAGAAGACACAATCGTCGGCATTCAGTTCTCTTATCAACCGGTTCAGGTCTTCTTCGGCATAAACCGGGATACCGTCCGGATAGAGATCCCCTGCCAGTTCAGCCGGATATTTGCGGTCTTCGATATCCGGAATCTGAGCGGCGGTAAAGGCAACGACATTGTAAGATTCATTGCCCCGGAAATAGGTATTGAAATTGTGAAAATCTCTTCCTGCCGCCCCAATAATAATGACGTTTTTCTTTGACATATTTTCCCCCCAATTTTGCAATAGAAAATTGTTAGATCTATTTAGCTGAAACTATTTCGCGATTTACTCGATCATGGTTTATATGGGTTATTGTCTATTTGATTATCTCGGTTCCGGCTTTTCCTCCAATCGCTTTTTCAATATCCTCAAGTTTACAGATAATGCCCCGGTTGCCGGTGTTGCTAAAAAACTGTCTGATTGATTCCACCTTCGGTCCCATCGATCCGGCCGGGAAATGGCCCTCCTGAATATATTGCTCCATCTCATCCAAGGGGACCTTTTTCAGCAGTCTCTGATCCGGTGATCCCCAATGGATGGCTGCACCATCGACGTCTGAGGCAACAACAAAGATATCTGCATTTATTTCCCGGGCCAGGACTGAACTGGCCAGATCTTTGTCGATTACTGCCTCAACGCCGCAGAACTTTCGTTCTTTGTGGATTACCGGAATTCCCCCGCCGCCGCAGCAAATGACGATAAAATCCATTTCGATCAATTTTTTAATTTCCCGGTGCGCCACGATGGCGATCGGCTTGGGCGAGGCTACCACCCGGCGGTGGCCTTTGGCTGTTTTAATCATGTTATAGGACAACCCAGCCGCTTCTTCTTTGGTATAAAAAGGGCCGATCGGTTTGGTGGGCTGCTGAAAAGCAGGATCGTCCTCGTCCACCAGTACATACGTGATCAGGGTTGCAAAATATTGTTCACTGTTAATCCCGGTTTCAAATAGTGCCGTTTCCAGGGATGATTCAATCATGTAACCGATTTGTCCCTGGGTTTGGGCACCGATGATCTCCAGCGGCATTTTGGGGACCTCATCACAACTCTCCTGTTGCAGCAGCAAATTTCCGATCTGGGGACCGTTGCCATGTGTGATCACAACCCTGTATTTCCTGGAGAGCCGGGCGATTTGTTTCATTGGCATGTTAAGGTTTTCGATCTGCTCTTCCGCCGTCCCTTTTTGTCCACTTCTAATCAGCGCATTGCCGCCAAAAGCGGTTAGTAAGATCGGCTTTTTTCTTTTATTTTCCATATGGCTATCTTCCCTCAACAACATTCAAACGCCTAAATACCGAAGTGGGAACCACCTGGCACCGCACCATCTCTTAATTGGGCAATCAGTAGCCCAATGTGGCGACCATTACCGCCTTGATGGTATGAATCCTGTTTTCAGCTTCATCAAAAACAATCGACGCGTCGGACTCGAATACCTCCTCGGTCACTTCCATGCCATCCAAACCGAATTTCCGGTAGATCTCTTTACCGATAACGGTTTCACGATTATGAAACGCCGGCAGACAGTGCATATACTTCACCTTCGGATTGCCGGTCAGTTCCATGGCCTTTGTATTGACCTGGTAAGGTGTCAAAAGATCAATTCTCTCTTTCCACACCTCGTCCGGTTCACCCATCGAGACCCAGACATCCGAGTACAGAAAATCACAGTCCGTGACACTCTTTGTTAGATCATCGGTGATGAGAAGCTTCGCGCCTGTCTCTGCAGCGATATTCTTGGCCTGGTTTACGATTTCACCTGAAGGCTGAACTGTTTTCGGCGCCACGGAACGAAAATCCATTCCCATTTTTGCGGCCCCGATCAGGAGAGAGTTTCCCATATTGTTCCTGGCATCGCCGAGGTAGGCAAATCTGATCTGGTGCAAGGGCTTGTCGGAGTGCTCCATCATCGTCATAAAATCCGCCAGAACCTGGGTCGGATGAAACTCGGTGGTCAGCCCATTCCACACAGGAACGCCGGCATATTCGGCCAGTTCCTCCACTTTTTCCTGGCCAAAGCCCCGGTACTCAATCCCATCATACATCCGACCGAGCACTCGGGCCGTGTCCTTCATGGTCTCTTTGGTGCCCAACTGGGATCCGGAAGGACCCAGATAGGTTACATGGGCACCCTGATCGTAGGCGGCAACCTCAAAGGCACATCGGGTTCGTGTGGAAGCTTTTTCGAAAATAAGCGCAATATTCTTTCCGTTCAATTGCGGTTCCTCAATTCCGGCGTATTTGGCCTTTTTCAAATCGATTGAGAGGCCAAGCAGAAATTTGATTTCCTCGGGTGCAAAATCCAGCAATTTCAGAAAATGTCGATTTCTCAGATTAAAAGCCATTCTTTTCTCCTGATAATGATCTGAAAATTATTAATGGTACTACGCGTTCCTAAGTTAATTAGATAATAAAATGCAAATAAGGTGCCAAAAAGTATGGAAGGCGATAAAAAAATATTTATTGTATTTGTAAATGGTTGTAAACTGTGGGAAATCGGGAAATTTTTCAGATCAACAAAGACGATGTAGCAACACACATAAATGTAGCTAACATATATGTGTGGTACTACAATTTTTCTGTCGGCCTGCTGATATTGTATTTTTCAAATCGACGATACATCGTCCAGCGGCTGATGCCCAAAAGGCGCGCAGTCTTGGATATGTTCCAATCGGTCTTTTCCAGGGCTCTCAGGATCTCATCCGGATCATCGTCCGTCCTCTTTATTAAAGTACGCTCTTTAATCCGGGTATAGTCTCTGATTGCGGTCGGAATATGCTCCAATTGAATGGTCTGATTTCTACAGAGAACAAAGGCCCTTTCTATGGCATGTTCCAACTCCCGGACATTCCCGGGCCAGGGATAATATATGAATTGTTCAAGAACTTCATCCGACACACCATCGATATTCTTGTCATAACTTTTATTAAATACACGGCTGAAATGGTCAATCAGCAATGGAATATCTTCATACCTTTCGCGAAGCGGTGGAAGTTTCACTTCTATTACATTGAGGCGGTAATATAGGTCCTCGCGGAACTTTCCCTCGGTTATCGCTTCCTTCAAATTCCGGTTGGTCGTTGCGATGACGCGAACATCCACTTTTCTCGGCTTCGATTCACCGACCCGATCAAATTCCTTCTCCTGGAGGACCCTTAGCAGCTTCAGTTGTATCAAATGGGAAATATCACCAATCTCATCCAGTAGAATCGTACCGCCATCGGCTGTCTCAAAACGTCCGGTTTTATCTCTATCCGCTCCGGTAAAAGCGCCTTTAACATGCCCGAACAGCTCACTTTCGAGCAAATTTTCAACAAGGGCCGAACAATTGACCGTCACAAATGGCCCGCTTGCTCGAGTGCCGGCATAGTGCAAGGCTTTGGCAGCCATATCTTTACCTGTACCGCTTTCGCCGGTAATCAAAACAGTTGTTGCCTGATTGGCCAGAATCTCTAACAGACTGAAAATTTTTTGTATTTTTTCACTCTTGCCAAGAATATTTTGAAAATGGTGCCGTTCTTTTAATTCCTTCTCAAGGTGGGTAAGCCGCGTAATATCGCGGATAACCAGGACCGCTCCCACGAACTTACCACTACCATCCAAGAGGGAGGAACTGTTGACCATGGCGACCGATTTGTATCGATGCTTGTGTCCGCATTCGATTTTGTATTCCCGAATTGTGCGCCTGTCTCTTAGGGTTTCCTTTAATACTTCATGGCAGGACCGATCGCATTCCTTGGTACAGTCGGTAAAAGGCTGACCGCTGATTAATTTGAAACCGCAGATAGTTTCCGCGGCCTTGTTTGCCTCGATTACATTCATTTCGGTGTCGACCGTAATAATGGCGTCTTGAACACTGCTGAAGATGGACTCCAGATGGCTGCGATGTCTTTCCAATTCTTCTTCATACTTTTTGTTTTCAATTGCCTTGGTTATGATCTGGGCTGCAGTGGTCAAAATATACATATCCTCATCTATCCATTTTCGATGGTGACGGCATTCATCGAATCCCATAAAACCGTAAAGCCGGCCTTTAATAAACAACGGAACGGTTAACGTGGATTTGACATTGACTGCCAGCATCCGTTCTCTAAGTTGTTCTCCGGGGATATCCCGGGTGTCTTGAAAATTGATGGTTCGGCCTGCCTTCAGGTGTTTCGTTCCCCATGGAATGAAAATCGTTAGCTCGTTCAACTTCTTTAATGTGTCTATCCCCTTTGCAACCCATTCACAAATGCAAGAGAATGTGTCGGATGAAGGTTGATATGTAAAAATAAAGATGCGGCTCACATCCAAAATGCTTCCCATGCGCCTCAGAGATGAATCTAAAAAATTGTTCAGGTTATCGACCGACACCGCCCGCTCAGATATGCCGGCAAGCATTTTCTCATAGGTGATCCGCTTTTTCAGCTTTTCATCAGTCTGCATCTTTTACACCATCTTTAATTTCACTGCTTTCTCTTTTATAATAGTTTTTTACCGGAAAGATAAATGAAAAAATCGATAATTTGGTTTGATATTGATAAGAACTTGTGATTTTGGGTGAGATCAATTGCGAAGGAGATGTGATTTTTACAGGAGGCGTTTTTCCAAAATAGCAAAATATCGTTCAAAATGAGTTTTGAAATACAACGCATGAATCTTGAATGACAACTATTAACAAGGCTTTTTATATATTTACGCTGGTGTTAATATCCATTCGAGGAGGTCTACGGGATGACAGGTAACTTCAAAGGCGTCATATTTGATATTGATGGTATTCTTGAATTCCAGGGAAAAGTATATCCCGGTGCCATAGAACTGATTGATCGGCTGCGGGCAAAAGGACTTGTCATCAGAATACTGTCAAACAGCACACTGAAAAGCAGAGAATATTGTGCTGAAAAGCTGGTTAAAATGGGGTTTTCGATTTTTAAGGAAGAGGTGATAACCGCTTCCTATGCGACTGCAAGATACCTGAAGCGCCTGAACCCAAAATCATGCTGGGTGATGCTGAAAGGAAAAGGGTTTACAGAGTTCCAGGATTTTATCCACGATGATGAAAACCCAGCGTATATAGTTGTCGGGGATTACCGGGAAGAGTTCAATTTTCAAAACTTGAATAAAGCACTGAAGCTTTTGCTGGCCGGTTCGAAACTCGTCGTTATGATACCTGAAAAAGTCGACCACAGCCTCGGTGAAGTTGAGCTCACCGTAGGAGCGTATGGCAAAATGCTGGAAGATGCCGCCGGAGTTAAAGCTACCTATATCGGCAAACCCAGTCAATATATTTTCGACGTTACACTCAGGTCTATGGGTGTCGAGAGGCGCCGGGTATTAATGGTGGGGGATCGTGTTGCAACGGATATTATGGGCGCCAAAAGGGCCGGGATAAATTCGGTCCTGGTCAAAACAGGGGAATTCAAAGAAAGTGATTTGTCTGGCGATATCCAACCGGATTTTGTTGTCAAATCATTAAAAGAAATCGAAGGAATTCTTCAGGTTAGTTTGCGCGAAATTTGAGTTATAAGATTAAATTCCTTCGGTTTCCGGCCGCAGCTTGCTGCCGTGGAGCTTAGATGCGCTGGATTTACAGATCATGTGTTTGAATGATTGTTCCGTTTTTGCATTCCCCTTCGATAATGCTTTGTAGGGTATCGGGTCCCTGCCATTGGGTGATATGCACCCTAGGTACCTTCTTTTCAAGGGCCTCAAATGTTGATTCCATTTTTGCTACCATTCCCCCACTGATCGTGCCTTCAGCGATAAGTGTTTTTGCTTCGTAAATGGTAAGGGAGCGACAAATTTGTTCGTCTATCAAAACACCTGGAACATCGGTTATAAAAGCAAGATCCGTACATTGCGCATCGGCGGCTAAGGCGGCAGCCGCACTATCCGCATTGACGTTATGGCTTTCGCCTTCATCATTGGCTGAAATAGGAGAAACCACCGGCACCCGGCCGTCCTTCAACGTATCCAGAACAATGCCGGCATTAACTTGCGTGATTTTCCCTACATATCCCAAATCCTGGCCCTTGCGGGTCAAGGGTTCGACTGTAAACAGATGCTTTGTTTTGCCCGACATCCGTCTGCACGGCACGCCATTTTTTGTTAACCAGAAAGCAATTCGTTGATTGATTGTACCGGAAAGGATATTTTCTACTATTTTAATATCTTCCGCCTGGGTAACCCGAGTGCCGTCAATGAAAACGGTTTCCCGGTTGGCATCTTTGAGCGCCTGGGATATTTCAGCACCCCCGCCATGAACGATAATAATTTCGGTCTCCGGATTGTATTTAATTGCAGTGGCCAGTTCCTTGAACCCACCTTCGTCTTCAAAAGCCTGACCACCGATTTTAATTAGGACTCTTGGTTTCATTTTAAACATCCTTTCAAAAAAACATATACTACCCAGGTTTTTTATAGCCAAATATGGCAGAAAATTGTCATGTGATCAAGACTTGCCGATCGCAAAACCATTCATAAATTCCCGAAAACAGGTTTTTTATAAAAATTTGATTAAAATGCCTTCATTGGGGTTAAAAAATCAGAAAAATATTATTTAAGTGGGCTACTCTGATCTTGACACAAAATTCTCATATTGTATTAATTACTCAAGTTTCGCCCTCCAATCCGAAAGAGCGTCGCGTTTGCCCTAGGCCGAAGGCGAGTCTTTGCAAAATAAAAGGTGCGGAAATGGAAACCGGACTGTAGTGTTTTATCCCGACAACCCAGCAACAGGAGAAAAGAATGGAACAATACGCCGAGCCGACCCAGCAAGAATTCGAGGGGTGGGAAGAATTTTATTCCAAGCTTGTTGATGAAAAGTTAGATTTTTTCCAATCAGAAGGAAGATTGTTTGATGTTATTTTTGCCCAGCAGTTTGAGAGGGGATTTTTGGATTTGCTCTGCAATCTGGCGGACATGATCAGGGTGTTGGCCGAAACAGGAATGGGCCTAAAAAAACTTAGAAATCTTCTGCCTCATAAACGGGTCATGCTTTATTTTGTACAGCCGTCGACACGTACCTTCCTATCTTTTCAAAATGCCTGTCATATTCTGGGATTGAATGTTTCTGAAATCCGTAGTACCCAGACGAGTTCAGAAGTTAAAGGTGAATCACCGGAAGATACGATCCGAACATTTGCCAGTTATGTTAATTTAATTATCTCCAGGCATTCGGAGGCCGGCTTTGCTGAAAAAATGGCATGGGTCTTAAATCAAACAGAGAGACCGGTTCCGGTCATAAACGGCGGCTCAGGACCGGATCAACACCCTACCCAGGCCATATTAGATATTTATACCCTTGAAAGAGAATTTCGTAATGTCGGGGGGTTGGACGGCAAAAAAATTGCCATGGTGGGTGATTTAAGACGTGGCAGAACAGTACGTTCCCTGAGTTACTTAATGAAAAATTATAAAGATAACACACTATATTTTGTATCACCTGATGTATTCAAAATGAAGGATGATATTAAAAACTTTTTAAATAAATATAGTATTCCGTTCATAGAAACCGACGACTTCGAAAGCATCATGCCGGAAGTGGATGCCATTTATATGACCCGAATTCAGAATGAATACTCCGAAGGCCCATCGAGTGAAGCTGAAACCTATCCTGAGTTTCATTTCAAAACGAAACATCTTTCAATGATTCAACCCCATTGTGCGATCCTGCATCCGCTTCCCAGACGCTATGAAATTGATGTGGTGGTTGACAAAGATCCGCGGGCCGCTTATTGGCGGCAGGAGCGTTGTGGCATGTGGATCCGGGCTGCTTTAATCGCCCATATATTCAGGGTTGAAGAAGAAATTTTCAGAGAATTTTCCTGATTTGAACTAAAATTGCAGATAAATATTTTTCCAAAACCTTGTCATTTTCACCGGAGTTAGAGTTCCAGAACCATTCCGATTTCATCACACTGGAAATATTTTGGGCAGCGACTGCACTCGCCCCAAACCTTAGGAGGGAGTTCTGCTCTGTTTTGTCGTTTGAACCCAAGTGTTTTGAAGAAATCTTCAGTCAATGTAAAAGTATACAAACGCCTTATTCCCAGTTGTTTGGCCTCTTCCATCATATATTCGATCAATTTGCTTCCCAGCCCCATCTGCTGATAATCCGGATGAATCGCAAGCGCCCTGATCTCCGCAATATCTTTCCAAAGCACATGCAGGCTTCCGCAGGCCACAATAAGGTGTAATACTTCCCTGGTTTTCATCAGGCTGTAAATCGGAATGTTTCTGTCATCGGCTATAATAAAATCCCGGATATTTTCATACAGGTATTGGGGACCACGGGGAAGCATTAAATTCGATGCCGCGAAACCGTTCACCAATTCGAGGATTTCTTCTACATCCCTAATCTGGGCTTTCTGGATGATAATTTGGCTTTCGTCTTTGTCGTGAGGGAGAACCTTTCGGAGCTTTCCTTCAAGTTTTTTATCATCTAGTTTTATGGCAGGAGGGGGTTCGATATATTCCATCGTCATTAAAATCCGAAGATGTCATCAACGGGTCCTTTGCGTTTGGTTCAATGATAGAAAATTATTTTTCACCTGGAAAAATATGGCGCTTAACTGTCTTTGTGTCAAGGTTTAAAATAAATTAAGAACGTGATTCTGATGTGGAAAGGATAACCCATTGTTGAATATTTCAAATAAGCAAAAAAAAATGATTGTTTGAAATGTGGATTTATTATATAAATTTTCAATTGTTGCCACAAACCTTTAAAGGTTTCACTTCGTGTTCCCTTAATGTGCCTTTTGTGCTGGCCGCATGCGCAAATCATTGCACGTATGCACACCACGCGGGGAAGGTATCAACAGTTTTCGGGAATATTCGAGTCAACCTATCGTCTATTGAAAACAGATCCCATCACCAAACAAAATATCTTTTTCGCTACAATTAGCGGTTTTTTACTGACCGGATCATTTCCCGGGATCGGAATTTCCTGGCTGGCGTGGTTTGCCCTTGTCCCGTTACTGATTTCTCTTAATAACCTATCGCCAAAGGAGAGTTTTCGTCTTGGCGTGTTGGCAGGACTGGTTCACTATCTCACACTGATGTACTGGATAGCATATACCCTGAAAACATTTGGCCACCTTCCTTTATACTTGGGCATCCCAATCCTTTTTCTGTTTTGCGCCTATCTTGCCCTTTATCTGGGGGTCTTTTCTTGGATGATGGCAAGGTTTGCCCCGAAGCCTGTTTTATCTCTTTTTGTGATACCGGTTTTCTGGGTATCACTGGAATATATTCGTTCTCATCTTCTATCAGGGTTTCCCTGGGAACTGATCGGATATTCCCAGTACAAGGTATTGCATTTAATACAGATTTCGGATATATTAGGCGTATATGGCATCTCTTTCCTGGTGGTTTTTTGCAATGCGACAATTTTGATGACATTTCTTTTTATCCGAAAAAGAAAATGGCAGGGTACAAAAGTTAATAAACATCTGGCAGCAGGGGCAGTATCTGTTTTTGGAATCGTTTTTGCCATCATTTGGTTTTACGGAAAGTGGCGAATAAACTGGATCGACCAGCTGGCCTTAATTTCAGCTTTTTCACGGATTTCCATTGTTCAGGGTAATATTGATCAGAAAATCAAATGGGATCCCCGGTTTCAGATCGCCACTACTGATAAATATATCGGTTTATCACTCAAGGCAAAAAAGGAAAATCCGGACCTGATTGTCTGGCCGGAGACTGCGGCACCATTTAATTTTTTAAACGATATTGCCCTTACCAAAAAGGTTCAAAAAGGAATTAGAGAAACCGATACGAGTTTTTTGTTCGGGAGTCCTTCTTTTAAACCGGGTGAAAATATTGTGAAATATTACAACAGTGCCTATCTGATGGATTCGGACGCCAAGGTGCTGGGCAGATATGATAAGGCGCACCTCGTTCCGTTTGGTGAATACATTCCTTTCAAGAAGTGGTTCCCCTTTTTGGGCAAAATGGTTGAACAGGTTGGGGACTTCTGGCCAGGCAAATCGGGAAGTACCCTCAATTGGGGTGAATACCGGTTGGGCATGTTGATCTGCTATGAGATCATTTTCCCGAACCTGGCAAGGGAGATGGTAAAAAATAAGGCTCTCCTACTGATTAACATCACCAATGACGCCTGGTATGGGAAAACCAGCGCTCCACACCAGCATTTTTCCATGGCGGTTTTTCGGGCGGTTGAGAATCGACGGGCCTTGGTTCGATCAGCAAACACAGGCATCAGTGGTTTTATTGATCCGGCAGGTCGGATCGTTTCATCTACCTCACTTTTTAAAGATGCGGTTATGACCCGTTCGACGCCACTGATCAATACGGCAACAATTTATACCCGGATCGGAGACGCGTTTGCCTGGCTCTGTCTGGCCGTCACCCTGCTGGTAACAATACTCAGAAGTAGAAGATAAGGAGGAAAAAATGTCTATTGAACTGAAACAAACCATCGAAGAGCTTCGGGTGAAATTGGAACAGGTCAAAGACTATCTTTGACCTTCCAGAAAAAGAAAAACGGTTAAAAGAGATTGAAGTTCTGATATCGAAAAAGAATTTCTGGGACAACCCCGAAGAGACAAAACCTGTTTTAAAAGAGCGGGCGTTGCTAACCGGTAAAATTGATCGCTTTCAAACCCTTATAAATGATCTCGAAGAGAGTGAAATTCTCCTTGATCTTGCCGTGGAAGAATTAGACACGGAAACCCTCGAAGAAGTTTCTGAAAAGATTCAATCGATTGAGAAAAGATCAAATACATTTTCCCTCGACCTGATGCTGGACGGTGACGATGATCGGAACAACGCCATCGTTTCGATTAACGCCGGAGCAGGGGGGACCGAAGCCCAGGATTGGGCAGAGATGCTCTTTAGAATGTATTCCAGATGGGTTGATCGAAAGAGTTTCAAGATCGATCTGATTGATTTTCAGCCCGGTGATGAGGCCGGGATAAAGAGTGTGACTTTTACCGCAAATGGAGATTATGCCTATGGATATCTGAAGACCGAAACAGGGGTGCATCGGCTGGTCCGAATTTCTCCATTCAGCGCCAGCGGCAAACGGCATACCTCCTTTGCTTCTGTCTTCGTCTACCCGGAGTTAAACAGCGAAATCGTGATTGATGTTGAGAATAAGGATTTGCGTATTGATGTTTACAGGGCCAGCGGTGCCGGCGGGCAGCATGTGAACAAGACCAGCAGTGCGGTCCGGATCACCCACCTCCCTACTTCGATTGTTGTGCAGTGTCAGCAGGAAAAATCCCAGTTCAGGAACAAAGAGATGGCTATGAAAGTACTAAAGGCCCGGCTGTATCAGCATGAAAAACAGAAGCAGGATGATAAAAAGCAGAAAATGCATGACAGCAAGGATGACATTGCCTGGGGAAATCAGATCCGATCGTATGTTCTTCATCCCTATCAACTGGTAAAGGATCATCGGACTAGCCTTGAGATTGGAAATGTCACCCAGGTTTTGGACGGGGAACTCGATCGCTTTATCAAGGGCGTTCTGTTTTCAGAAAAATCTTAATTTTTCATTGGAAAATGCCTTGATAGGCCCACATGGTCAATTTGGGCAAGTGCCTTACTGTTTACAATGGTTGTTTACCACCCCCATGTCAGATATTTGTGAATCGAATCTGCGGCTTTTCTTCCCGCTCCCATAGCTAAAATTACGGTGGCGGCTCCGGTGACAATATCACCGCCTGCCCAGACCCCTTTTTTGGTGGTCTTTCCGGTTTCTGGATCTGCAACGATATAACCCCATTGGTTTAGTTTCATGTCCTTTGTGGCGTTGGTCAACAGTGGATTGGCGCCTGAACCGACAGCGACCACACAGAAATCGCATTGCAGTTCAAATTCCGATCCCGGGATAGGGATTGGTCTTTGTCGGCCGGATTCATCCGGTTCACCCAACTCCATTTTCAAGCACGCCATGCCGGTAAGCCGTCCCTTTTCATCGCCCAGGTATTTTACCGGAGTGGTCAGAAAAAAAAATTCGATCCCTTCCTCCTCTGCATGATGAATTTCTGCAATTCGCGCCGGCATCTCCTTTCTTGAGCGGCGATAGACAATGCGTACCTTATCGGCACCGAGACGAAGGGCGGTCCGGGCGGAGTCCATCGCCACGTTTCCAGCCCCAAGGACCACCACATTTTTTCCGTGGGGAATGGGGGTGTCCACCTCCGGAAATTTATAGGCTTTCATGAGATTGGCACGGGTCAAATATTCATTGGCCGATAGGATTCCCACCAGATTTTCACCCGGAATAATCATGAAACGGGGTAAACCGGCGCCTACGCCGATATAGACGGCATCATAACCCGATTCAAAGAGCTCGTCGATGCTGACGGTGTTTCCGGCGACCATGTTACATTTTACCTCGACACCCAACCTTTCCAGAAAATGAACCTCCTGGGTAACAATCTCCTTTGGGAGCCTGAACTCGGGGATTCCGTATACCAGAACGCCGCCCGGTTTATGAAATGCTTCCAGAACCGTAACCCGATGGCCCAACGCTACCAGGTCGCCGGAAACGGTTAGACCGGAAGGACCGGACCCGATGACAGCCACTTTTTTTCCAGTGGCCGGCGCATTTGGGGGTAATTCTCCGGTCCCATATGCCCGTTCATAATCGGCCGAAAATCGTTCGAGGTGGCCGACGGCCACCGGGTCTCCTCTTTTAGCGAGGATACACCTTTGTTCACATTGAATTTCCTGGGGGCACACCCGGCCACAAACTGCAGGAAGCGAGTTTCTGCTCCAGAGATTCCGTATCGACCCGGTCATATCCCCCTTAGTGATAAAATTAATAAACCCCGGTATATCGACAGCGACAGGACACCCTTCCACACAGCCCGGCTTTTTGCACTGCAGACACCTCGAGGCCTCTTTCTGGGCTAACTCAAAGGTATAGCCCAATGGCACTTCATTGAAATTCCTTTTCCGGATTTCAGGTTTTTGCTCCGGCATCGGCTGTCGGGGGGTTGCTCTTTTTTTACCTGTTGTTTTCGCTATCGATTCCTCCAAATACGGTTTCACTTCAAGTTTTTATCTTTTACCCGGCATCTCTTATAGTGCAGTAATCCTCGTAACACTCGGTCTCCTCGTCACAGTATGCCTGAAGACGCCGCATCAGTTCGTCGTAATCTACTTTGTGGCCATCGAATTCCGGCCCATCCACACACGCAAATTTTGTCTTACCGTCTATCGATACACGGCACCCACCGCACATGCCGGTGCCGTCCACCATGATCGGGTTAAGGCTGACAAATGTGGGTATGTGGTATTCCGCTGTGATTTTTGATACAAATTTCATCATCGGTACCGGGCCGATGGCGACCACCTGTTTAACATCTTCATTTTCGAGTATTTCCTTTAAAACCTCCGTTACAAAACCATGATGCCCGTATGATCCGTCATCAGTACTGATCCTAAGATCATGGGAGACTTTTCGCATCTGGTTCTCCAGGATAAGCAAATCCTTGGTCCGGGCGCCGATGATACTGATCACATGGTTTCCGATTTCTTTGAGCGCGCGGGTAATGGGATGCAACACGGCGATCCCTGTTCCGCCACCCACACAAACGACTGTGCCGACCTTTTCGAGATGGGTCGGTTTGCCAAGGGGACCGATGATGTCCTGATATCCATCACCGACTGCCAGGGTTTTGAATAGGGCTGTCGATTTCCCGACAACCATATAGATGACCGTAATGGTTCCTTTTTCAGGATCGGAATCTGCCATGGTCAGGGGGACTCTTTCACCGTCTTCATTCGCTTTTAGAATAACAAACTGTCCCGGTTTTGCCTTTCGGGCAATCAACGGTGCCGCGATCTCATTTAAAATGACCGTGCCTCCGGTCATCTCTTCCCGTCTTACGATTTTAAACATGACAGGTCTCCTGATTAAAAAATAAAATTTTAATGCCGTATTGGCAATTCAAAAGTAACTATCTTAGTAAAAAAACACCGAAATATCAATTTATAAAGTTGGAACCGACCAGAAAGAGTGAAGTGAAAAAAGATGCAGTGAATCAACAGTTCGATCTTTGGGTAAAACCCCTTATTTCGACATGAGAAAAGGAATCGCTTTTTCAAGCCCGTCGAGTGAGAGCTCATACATCGGAAATATCTGTGAAATGACCGATACAGTGTGAGTATATCCCCACATTTTTAAGGGAATGGGGTTCAACCAGACGGAATGGGGAAAGGTTTTATTGAGCGCCTTGAGCCGTTCGAGACTCGCTTTTCTGCTCCGTTCTTCTATATGAATCGATCCATCGTTGGCCATCAGTTCATAGGGAGCCATGCTGGCATCTCCCACCAGGATCAAGCGGGTTTCAGGATCGAACCGGGCCAACTCGTCCACCGGCAGAGGCTTTTTATATCTTGCCGGATCCGTCCAGATGTTATCATATATGGTGTTGTGGAAAAAATAGGTTCTAAGATCTTTGAATTGGTCCTTTGCATGATCAAAAAGGGCCTGCACAACCGGTATATAGGGATCCATGGACCAACCCCCGTTGTCGACGGCTAAAACGACCTTGAGTCGATCTTTTAATCGCTTATCAAAGACAATTTCGATTTCACCCCCATTTTTCATGGTTTGGTAGATGGTATCGTCAATATTGATCTGATCTTTCGGTCCGACCGGTATCATGTTCCGAAGCCGTTTTAAAGCCTCTCCCATCATGGCCGATGTCAGGGGTCCGGTGTGGGAATAATCTTTGTATCTTCTGTCCATGGCAACCTTAACCGCGGATTTGTTTCGGGAGATACCTCCGACTCGCATGCCTCCCGGATGATACCCGGAATGTCCTACAGGCGAAGTCCCTTCGGTTCCGATCCATTTGCTTCCGCCGGTGTGACGCTCTTTCTGCTCTTCAAGACGCTTTTTAAAATAATCGATCAGTTCCCCGGGGGCCAGCTTATTTAGCTCGGATTCGTCGGCCCCAAAAGCCATGGCAACGGATTCAGGATTTTTCAACCACTCCTCGAGCAAAATTTTTGCCATTTCAGAGACTTCGATCTCATCCGCATCCGGCATTTCGGTTCCTTGAAAGTGGTGGGCGAAGACCTGGTCGTACAGGTCAAAGTATCTCTCACTTTTAACCAAAATAGCCCTGGAAGAGGTATAGAAACCCGCAAGCGAGCCGATTAGGCCCTTGCTCAACGCTTTCTGAAGGGTCAGAAAAGAGGTGGGGGAAACCGGAATTCCGGCATCTTTTAATTTGTAAAAGAAATCGATAAACATGTGTTTTAAAAACTAATAAAGTTAGCGCCGATTCGCCTCATTCATGGCCCTTTCATAATCCTGGCTCTTTTTAAAAAGAACACCCAAAAACGGTATCTCCTCTGCGATCAATTCTTTCGGCTGAAAATCGGGATCTGTATTTAGGGCCCGGATCCAGTTGATAAACTCCCGAGTGGCGGGTTTTTTTTCAATATGTTCGATTTCCCGCAGCCTATAAAAGTTTGATATGGAATTTTCGATAAGATCGGAGCCAATATTCGGAAAGTGAACCCTCACTATTTTCCTCATCATTTTAGGATCAGGAAAGGCTATGTGATGAAAGTTACATCTTCCCAGAAAAGGATCTGACAGGTCCTTTTTCGCATTGGATGTGATGATGATGACCGGCCGATTGATGGCCTTCATTGTCTTGTCAATTTCAATGATGTCGAATTCCATTTGATCGAGCACGTCAAGCATGTCATCTTGAAAATCGGTGTCAGCTTTATCAATTTCATCGATCAACAGGATGGTTTTCACCCCGGATGTGAAGGCCTGGCCGATCTTACCCATCTTTATATACTCTTCGATATTACTCACATCCCTGCTCGAATCACCAAAACGGCTGTCATTGAGCCGGGTGAGTGTATCGTACTGATAGAGTGCATCTACGAGTTTCATATTCGATTTGACATTGAGAACGATCAGGGGCATGTTTAAGCTTTCCGCGATGGCATGGGCCAACATGGTTTTACCGGTACCCGGTTCCCCTTTCAGCAGTAGTGGCATTTCGAGGGCTATGGAAATATTCACAATGCTGGCCAATTCATCATCCAAGATATACCGGGTTGCCCCCGAAAATCTGTTTTCTTTCGCGTAATCCATTTAGAACCTCATTTTCTAATCTCATATTTGGGGGTTAATTGTTGCCCAAACGGTCCGAAACACCCCGGGTCAATTTAAGCACCTTTTCGGTGAGGTCAAGACTCAACGAACCGGCGCCACAGCTTGGAGTTATCAGAGACTGTCTTAAGATGGTTTGGCGGTCGATGCCGATATCCTCTGTTTTTTGGATCTTTTGTTCCAACCCGGCGAAAAGGGAATCGGTGGTTTCTTTTTCAATATCTTCGGCGTTTAAAGTCGGAACGATTCCCCACGCCAAGATTCCTCCTGATACTATAAACCTTTTAATTTGATCCGGGTAGAGGATAAATCGGTCAAAAAAAGCGAAAGCGTCAAAGTTGGCGATATTGACTGAGGAGTCCAGAATCAAAGACCAGTCTGTATTGGCACAGACATGAATTCCTGCGAGACCGCCTTCCGCATGAACCGCTTCTATCATCTCATCAAGGCAGGCAAGAATTTCTTCACGGGATATGCTGATCAACTCAGACGATCCGAACCCGGCAAGTCCCGGTTCATCAAAAAAAATAATGACCGGGCATCCGAATTTTGAAAGTTTTTTCACCTGCCATCTGGCTTTCAGGGCCAAAAGCTTGACGGCGACATCCCTCAACTGTTCGTCATAAAAAATGGGTTTTCCATTTTTTATTTTTACGCCTAGGCTAAAGGTAATGGGCCCGGTTATTTGGCCTTTGACCGCCACCGGCCAGGGTGCCGATCTGTCCATCGTATCGATCAGTTCAAAAAATCCGCTGGCGGTATCGTGTTTCAGGATAAATCTCGTATCATAAAGGTCGATGGTACCTTCAGATACGCCGATATACTCTTCGTAGAATTGAAGAATCTCCTGCTCAAAACTGTCCGTTTCCGTATCGACAAAAGGCGTCTCTTTTTCAATCCTAAGACCTGGCAAACCCTGGACAAACTGTGCGATCATCCCTTCGTTTTTATATACCGGGAGCTGAACCCATGAGGGAATTTCAGGTGTGAACTTTTTAACCATTTTCGCGGCTTTGCTATGATCATTCATCGGAAGGCTGCCGGTTAACACCGGAAGGCAGTTTGGTTCAAACCTGTAGGCCGTCATTTGAGCTCCTTTTTTTTGGCAAGTTTCGCAGCTGATATTTTGGGGAAAGCCGCATGCGGCACCATGCCCCATCGAATATGCGAAACTTGACGGCTTCGTAAAAAGTCCAACTTCTGTGTTGCGCTGCATGTTTCGTCATTGCAGCGCACCGTAAGTACGCCTCCTTCCCAAGGATTTGTGCACCTTGAATTTGAAGCTTTTTACTTTGTCGTCTAATTTCAATTTTTTTGTGAGACTGTCAAACTCGAGTTTTTTATATATCTAAGATCCTATTTTAGATAACATGTGTCGCATCAATTGACAAGGCATCGCTAAAAGAACTTTTATATTCCGGCTCTAAAAGATTGACATTGAAATGGTCGGGTGATATAATAAGATTTTGTTAATCGGTCATTTCAATGGGCGAGAAAACTTTATTGACTTAATATGATTCAATAGGGTTCATTATGGGCGATGTCATATCACTTGGTGAGAAACAGCGGGTTACGAAAACGCAGAGAGCCGCACTGGTAAAAAAGCAGAAAAGCATGGCGGTTCAGAGAGTTTTTCAATGTATCCACTGTACGTTCAAGTGTGAAAAATGCGGTACCCAAATAATTAGGGATGGCGGCAAAATAGAAAAGAATCCGCACTTGTCCAGGATACCTTACTGCTTCTGTGAGAGCTGTGCAGAGGAATATATCGATTATATCGATCGGCTTAAAGGGTTTGGGGATCCAGACTGCTATTGGCGGAACGAAATCTGGCTTCAGGTCTGGAAAAAATGGATCGATTATCAGGGGGCCATTGATCGTTATTTAAAATCGAAAGAATTCACGCAACTGATGCATGAATTGAAACAACCCCATCCCGATAGATAGGAGGTTTTGTTATGTTTGGAATTGGAATGCCGGAGCTTATCATTATCCTTGTTATTATTATGATTATTTTTGGAGCCGGTAAACTTCCAGAAATAGGATCGGGTATTGGTCGAGGGATAAAGAATTTCAAAAAAGCAACAACTGATGCTGAAAAAGAAGACCCCGATAAGATCGAGGAAGGAAATAAAACCTAAACACTCCCCAACCAAATGCAGCATCGGGCATCACATCCGTTCTCTTTTTTTTAAAGGATTGGCTTGACGCTCACTGCAGGCGGCTTCTCAGAATGTTTCCAGGCTGTTAGGGGGGAACAGACGAAAATTGTTATTCCACGCCATCCGCCCGAACTTTTCCCCATGAAATAGATTGTGGATTAAAACGGAATATCATCGTCTTGGGTTTCTGGAACAGCAAGTTCCTGATCATTGGATGCCGGTGCTTTTGCGCTGGCGGTTGAAACATCGCCAGCGTCTCTCGTCCCTAGCATTTGCATCTGTGATGCAACAATTTCAGTGGTGTTTCTTTTAATTCCTTCTTTGTCTTCCCAATCCCGGTTCTGGATACGACCTTCGATATAAACCTGTCTGCCTTTTGAAAGATATTCACCACAGATTTCACCCAGTCTTCGCCATGCGACGATCCGATGCCATTCCGTTCGTTCTTTTTTCTCACCAGTGCCCTTATCCTTCCATTCCTCGGATGTGGCGATGCTGAAAGTGGCAACCGCAGTTCCATCCGGTGTATAGCGGACTTCAGGGTCTCTGCCCAAACGGCCGACCAGGATGACTTTGTTGATACCTGCCATGTTTCCCCCCCCGTTTTATTCTATTTCCGGTTTTTTGATTCTTGATAATCATCTGTGTTGTTTATAAAAAAATCTCTTTTGCCTGCAGTCGATTTCAATATCTCCCAATCTTCTTAAAACAGTAACCCAAAAGTGTGGAAAGGCTTTCAACCACAACAGGCGAACTCTTTTGAGAAGAGTATCAATATTTAACATACAGAAAAGAGGTCAGCATGTCAATGGGATCTATTTTCCGTAAAAAACCGCCGCACCAGCATTCCGGGTAAGGTCTCGGCCGAACGGATCGCACCGTGGGGGCAGATTTCGATGCAGCAGTAACACCGGATACATCTGTCATAATCAAAGGAAATACTTTTTCCGTCCGGTGCGATGGCCTTTGCCGGACAAAACTGCAAACAGTCACCACAGGCCCTGCAAATACGATCATTAACAGCCGGACGTTGGACCAGATGCTTTCGTATCAATCCTTGAAACGGTTTTGGACCGAAGGCCAGCGACCCCAACAATGGAAATGCGAAATGGTTTATCGGATCAGCATCTCCGACGACATCAATGGCATCTTTTACCAATCCCAATCTTTTACCTGATCGATGGGTGGGGAGTCTGTCCGGATTCAACCCTAGCAGGCGACAGATGGCCATATCCGCCGTAAAGGCGTTTTTACTGCCGATGAGTAAACCCAAGTACCGTGGGGTACCTCCCTTGCCGGGGCCTTGCCCTTCCAAGGCCAAAATTCCATCAACGATAGTGATCGACGGTAGTATCGTTTGATAAATCTGGGCCAGAAGCCCGGCGAACAGGTCCCGATCGACACCACTGCGCAAATGCCATTCCGGTTTTTTTAAGCCGATGACACACCCAAAGAGGTTTTTCACCCCCAATGTGAGAAGCATCTGGGAATGGGTTTTTAACTTGGCCAGGTTGATCACCACATCCGCTTCGAACGGATCTTTTGCCAGTTCGATGCTGCCAAACGGCTTACCGATATCGACCGGAATGGATGTTTTGAATTCTTTTAATTCAACATCAAGACCTTCCAGTGCTTTATGGTATCCGCCTATCTTTAAAATTTTTTCAAATGACCCCCAGGCCGGGCTGTCTGAAATCAGAACGTCTCCCCCTTTGTTTTTCACATACTCGGCAACCGCTTTTACAACAAGGGGATGGGTCAGAATCGCCCTTTCGGGTCTAGCAGGAAGAAGGAGGTTTGGTTTGATCAGAACCCGTGTCTGTTTTGTGATCGCCACCCCTGCCATCGAGTCAATCATCTCAAAAAGTAATGGCTTAAGAACGTTATATTCATATGATGTCTTTTTAACGATGACCTCTGAATCAAGAAATTCCTTCGGAAACTCTGTCAAAGGACGGTTTTTATGTTTTTTGAGCATTTTTCTATCTGCCGGCGAATATATTTAAGGTCAAATAGGGTTCAAGTTTGTGTATTAAATATACATTAATTGCGGGGTGTGCAATTGAGGTTTACTGGACCATATCCATTAATTTAACGCCTTGACAGAAAAAACTTTGTTATATATACTCTCGCTGCAAATAGAGATCCCCGGCATCAACACAAAAAATTGCGCAACAATGAAGCCAATTTGAGGAGTGAAGCGGCCATAGAAAACTCTTGTCTTGCATCGGCATTTATCAGAGGTGAGACATTTTATCCACACTAAAGTTGCTGAACTCGTAAAAAGACCATATTTCTTTCTAAATGGCCATTTTGAGGCGTTTAGATAGGTGATACTAAATTTCAAGAACTCGTCGTGACCTCCTCAAACAGCTTGAAATTTTTGACTCACCACCTATAAAACGCTTCATCTCAAAATGCTCAAAGCCGTTCGCAAATGACTTTTTACGAGACTGTCAAAGTTTAGCTCTGAAATAATACTGTGCGATGTTATCCAATATTAGCCCCAAAAGGGAGGATTTTCTCTGTCTTTCAATCCGCATCATGCGACGCCATGTCTTTCAGATAAAAAATGCTTTTTAACGACAAAAAAATCCCAATTCCCCGTCCAGTTATAACACCTCGTCAGATTTTGACAGTACTTAATAAATTAAAAGCAAAACAGGAGATTGCTCATAGGCCATGGCGGGTTTGTCCAGATTCTGCAAACCTATAATCAATCGTTACAAAAGGGAGGATTTAATTATGGAGAAAAGAAACATAAAAATGGTGTTGGTATTTTTGATGGCAATTTTTCTGATTCTACCCGGTCAAACTGCGTTTGCCGAAAAACCGATTATCATAGGTGCACCCCTTTCTACTGCTTTCCTTTATGGATGGGATGCAGAAAGAGGGATCAAACTGGCTGTCGAGGAAATAAATGCCGCCGGGGGTGTCAATGTTGGTGGTAAAAAACGTCCCTTTAAAGTTGAAGTGATTGATACCAGAGATCTGGAGCCGGGGGTACCGGTCAGTGAGGCCCTTTTAGCAGTGGAAAAGCTCATTTTAGAAAAAAATGCCGACTTTATTTTAGGCGGCCCGATACGTTCGGAAGCGGGTCTTGCGGCAATGGATTTGCTCTCTAAATATAAAAAGATTTCCATTTTAACTACCGGTGTTTTGACTCCCGCATACCACGCACGGGTTGCCAAAGATTACGATAAGTACAAATATCTTTTTAGAATTACCGGTGAGGCAAAATGGATTGCAGGCGGAGAACAAATTCCCGCGTTGATAGAGATAGGAAAGAAGTTCAACCTCAATAGCGTGTATATTATGATACAAGATGTGGCCTGGGCACGTGCCTTTGGCGGTATCTTTGCCAAGATTTTAGCCAAGAAAGGATGGACCGTCATCGGAAAGCCTGAGATATATCCAACCGGTTCCACCGATTTTTCAATGGGGCTGTTGAAGGCCCGAAGGGAAAAGGCCCAGGTTGTTATCATCGCCATGGATATGCCGGAAAGCTCTATTCTCCTCAAGCAATGGTATGACATGAAAGTCCCGGCCCTTCCATTCGGTTCCATTATCGCCGCTGCTGAGCAGCCGGGTTTCTGGAAGGCCACGGAGGGAAAGGGCGAATATACGCTGGCCAATGTGATCAATGCCGGCAACGCGCCTTCGAATGCAACAGACTGGACCATGAAGTTTTATAACGCCTATACGAAGATGTGGGGTATAGAACCAGAAGGGTATGGCACCTCAAGCAGCTACATGGGTGTGTATGTGTTGAAGGATGCCATTGAATCGGCCGGGACGTTGGATTCCGATTCGGTTGCCGCTGCTTTGGAAAAAACTGATACCATGGGCGTCTATGGTCGCATCAAATTCGATCCCAAAAGCCACCAGGTAATTCCCAGTCTTGACCCGAATACGGGTGCGGTGGGTTCGATCTTTCAATGGCAGGCTGGAAAACGGGTGGTGGTGTTCCCCAAATCGATTGCAATGGGTGAAATCAAGCTACCGCCCTGGATGAAATAATACGATGGCTGACAGGTCCCAAGTGACCTGTCACCCATTTTTCACATATGAGGGTGAAAAAAACAGCCGGGTTGACTTTGCTTTTGATTGGTAAATAAATTTACAGCTGCAGTGACTGTTTTTTATCATGGATATACTCATTGAAATACTAATTTATGGTTCCATCCGCAGCATTACCCTGGCGCTAATGGCTCTGGGATTCGCCCTGGTATACGGTACCAGCCGGGTACCCAATTTCGCCCACGGCGCGTTGTACATTATAAACGGGTTTATTGTTTGGAGTTTTTTGCGCCTGTTGGGGTTAAACTATTTTTTTAGTATTCTGCTTGCCATCATCGTTATCGGTGTGATCGGTGCCCTGATCTATCAGATTATTCTGATTCGGGTTCGAGGCATAGCTATTTCCGAGATCATTGCCTCCTATGCTATCGGGTTGGCCATTTTGGAGGGACTCCGTTGGGGCGGATTTAAGGGAATGACCTATACGCTGCCGACCTTCATACAAGGGAGTATTTTTATCGTCGGAGTCCCTGTGGATCTTCATCGCATAGTTGTTCTGATCTGTGGGGCGGCACTGATCGGTTTTCTTTGGCTTTTTACCCATTATACGCGGATTGGTCTGGCACTGCGCGGGATGGCCCAAGATGAGCGTGCGGCCCTGATGCTGGGGATCGATTCCGATCGTATGGCGGTTGTGGCCATGGTCTTCGGTTCCATGCTGGCCGGTTTGGCCGCTGTCCTCCTGCTTCCGCTCGGGAACATAGTTGTAGAGTCGGGATACAATGTATTGATTCTGGCCATCGCGGTCTGCATTGTCGGCGGTCTTGGCAGCTGGATGGGAGCAGTGCTGGCGGCTTTCCTCATCGGTTTTGCGCAAATTTTGACAGAAGTCTATTTAGGGACCCATTTTAAAACCGTGGTGGCGCTCCTTGCCATAATCATTACCCTCATTTTAAGACCCTCGGGGCTGTTCGGCCGCCAGAAAGAACTCGAAGAAAGGGTATAAGGAATGGAGATCGGGCATCGTCGAAAGGAAAGACTCGATCGCGGTGTTAAAGTTCGCACTGAAGGACTTTATGCTCTGATGTCCTGGCGTGAACTGGGTTACTTGACAATGCCCAGGTTGGTATTGATTATCGGGATGCTAATTCTTCCCCTTGTTATGCCTAGCATGTATTGGCAACGGGTAATTTCCATTGTTTGTATTTACGCTTTGCTTTCGTTGAGTTTTGATTTTTTGGCACATTTTGTGGGACTGGTCTCTTTGGGCGGCGCCTTTTTCATTGGGAGTGGTGGGTATATTGCTGCCATCCTAAATACTATCCTCGGATTACCACCCATGGTATCGATTCCCATTTCGACCTTACTTGGTGCGGTTATCTGTACACTGTTTTTATTCCCTTGCCTTCCTTTGCGCGGGGTATACTTTGCCATAATAACACTTATGTTTCCGCTGTTGCTGGGCCGAGTCATCGAGGCGCTGGACATACTAGGAGGAACTGACGGGATTTTAGGGGTCGGCAGCTTTACGAACAGCTGGGTAGAGCAATACTTTATCATTTTGATGGTTCTTTTTTACCTCTTTGGTATGAGACGGCTGGTGAACCTCGATATTGGTCTGGTTTTTCGTGCGGTCATGGATAATGACCAAGCTGTACGAGCTTCGGGGATAAACCTTACCTATTATAAAACAGTGGCCGTATTTATCGCCTCGTCAATGGGCTGTTTAGCTGGGGGATACTTGGCACATATTTATATGTGGGCCGGACTCTCAATGTTCGCCCTGGATTTCTCGATTCTGCCGATTGCGGCAACGGTCATCGGCGGCAGCGGCACTTTGGTGGGACCGGTGCTGGGAGCGTTCATCCTGGTGCCCATATCTGAATTACTCCGGGCGTTTGGAACACTGCGAATTGTCTTTTATGCGTTGATACTTCTTGCCTTTATCGTTTTTCGAAGCGAAGGAATTATGGTTTATGGTCAACGAAAGTATCAACAGTTTGAAAAATGGGTCAAGGTATGAATAATCAGCCCATACTTCAAATGAGAGGGGTGACCAAAACCTTTGGGGGTATTTTTGCCCTGAACGAGGTCAGCTTCGATCTGTTTGAAAGCGACATCTTAGGAATTATCGGCCCGAACGGCTCTGGTAAAACTACCCTGGTTAATTGCATCACCGGCTTTATCAAAATGACTTACGGAGAGGTATTATTCCGTGGAAAAAATATCAGTAGGAGACCGGCGTATAAAATTGCAGACATGGGGATTGCGCGCACCTTTCAGATCATGCGACCTTATTTCAGCCTTCCGGCTTATAAGAACCTGGTGATTCCTCTGTTTTCGCCCCGGGCCAAGCGTACGGGGGGCTGGAGAGGGGGAGGCAAACTTGGGGATCGAAATGCCGTGAGCATCGATATTCTTGAAGAAATGGGTTTTGAAAGGGAATCCTATGTTCCTTACAAAATGGCTTCCAACCTGCCAACCGGATATCTTAAACGGCTGGAGCTTGCTCGGTGCCTGGCGTTAAAACCAGAAATTATACTCTGTGACGAGGTTTTCTCGGGATTAAGCATGAGTGAGATTGCCAGCATGGTGCCGTTGATCGAGCGCCTGCAGATCGAAGGAATAACACTGATCATGATTGAACACCGTTTAAGGGAGCTCTTCCAGGTAGCCAATCGGGTACTGGTTTTGAATTTCGGCGAGAAACTCATTGAAGGGACTCCCGGGGAGGTAATGGCGGACAAAAAGGTCAAAGAAGCTTATTTCGGGTCAGAAAAGGTCGAGGAGGTTGAAACGTATGCTTGAAGCTTCCGGTTTGATGGTCTTTTACGAAAATATGCTGGCTCTGAATAATGTCAATATTTATTGTGGCGAAAATCAGATCGTTGGGGTTTTTGGAGCCAATAGCGCGGGAAAATCCACGCTCATGTACACCCTTTCAGGAATCATTGAGGATATCAGAAAAAAGGAGGAGATGGCCGGTGGTGAGCGGGTTAACATCCTGGGGGAGATACAGTATCTCGGACAAGACATAACAGGACTCAAACCTAGCCAGCGGGCGAAAAAGGGGATTGTCCTCTGTCCGGAAAGACGCAGGATTTTCAAGGAGTGCAACGTTATGGAAAACTTGCGCATTGGCGGCTATTTGGCTTCCTCCTCCCAGGCAAAAAACACCATGGATTATATTTTCAAGACATTTCCGGCACTGGAAAAACTCAAAAAGAGGGTTGGCGGCTTCTTAAGCGGGGGTGAACAGCAGATGTTGGCGATCGGGCGCGCGCTCATGGCCCAACCCAAGCTGCTCCTTTTGGATGAGCCCCTTCTCGGTTTGAGCCCATTGGTACAGGCTG
The DNA here is from genome assembly GCA_002328165.1 of Desulfobacteraceae bacterium UBA2156. Taxonomy (GTDB): domain Bacteria; phylum Desulfobacterota; class Desulfobacteria; order Desulfobacterales; family UBA2156; genus UBA2156. The sequence goes on from DCWS01000078.1 coordinate 31,299, forward strand.
TATTAGTGCGGGCAACAAAAGAGATTCGGGAGGAAAAAGGGCTTTCAATCATTATTACCGAACAATATGCTCGACCGGTTCTGCCAATAGTGGATTATGCTTTTGTTCTGGAAAACGGGGCTGCGGTGATGGAGGGAGACCGGGAAGAGCTGATGAATAATCCTGATGTTCGTTCGGCCTATTTTGGAGTTTAAACGGTGAAATCGTTGCTAGGGCGCATGGAGGATGGGGAGTCAAAAAAGTGATGGATCCTGAAACGGGAACCATGGAAAATGAATTGACTTTTACTCGATTCGATCAGATGAGTGAACGTTTTCCGAATAAAACAGCGGTGCTTTATCTGGGAGAACGGTATTCCTACTTCTGGCTGCAAAATATGAGTGAACGTTTCGCCGGCGCCCTGCGGAATCTGGATATCAAAAAAGGTGATCGGGTCATGATATACACCGCCAACAGTATTCAATTCGTCATCGCGTTTTTGGGTATCCAAAGAATTGGTGCTGTCATTGTGCCGGTCTCTCCCATCTACACGTCTTACGAACTCGATTACATGGTCAAGGATTCAGGGGCGGAAACAATCATTTGCCAGGACACCAACTTCTGTTACGTCCAAGAAATTTTTTCCAGTACCGGACTCAAACGAGCTATCGTAACCAACCTGGTTGACTTGCTGCCGTTTTGGAAAAGATATCTTGGGATACTCTTTGACAAGATTCCCCACGGAAAGGTGAACTGGAACGATCAGATTTATTCATTCAAAGCGCTTTTAAAACATCCACCCCTAAAAACAAAGGTTGAAATAGATCCTTGGAACGATCTTTCGTATATTCTCTATACAGGCGGAACCACCGGCTTTCCCAAAGGCGTTCCGGGCAATCACATCGGTATGATCTCCTATGTTAACGACGTGACGGAAGATGTGGCTGGTGATCATCTCAAAGAAGGGGGGGATGTTTACATTGCGATCAACCCGCTGTTTCATATCATGGCTTTGGGGTTGCTTATGTCTTTGGGGCTTAATAAAGGCAATACCACGCTTCTCATGCCAATGCCCCAGATCGATGCTATTCTTGAAACCATCCAGCGCTATCGCAGCCGCTGGTTCCTTGGGGTTCCCGCTCTTTACCGTATGATTTTGGAAAATGACCGCCTTGATCAATATGATTTGAGCTCTCTGAGATATTGTTATTGTGGTGGAGATGTCTTGCCTATTGAAGTATTCAACCGCTGGAAGAAGCGATTCGGCATTCCCATTTATCAGGTTTATGGATCGACCGAGGCCGGCCATGTGACTTATAGCAGAATCGAAGAAAACCCAAAACCGACGACATTGGGTCTTCCATTAAAAAGCAGAGAGTGCATTGTGGTGGAACCGGAAACGCTTAAACCGGTTCCCGTCGGTGAGATCGGAGAACTCCTGGTAACATCACCCTATACGATAAAAGAATACTGGAACAAGCCGGAAGAGACAAAACGGTCATATGTTGAAATTAATGGGAAGATCTATTATCGGATGAGTGATTTTGTCCTGAAGGATAAGGAGGGAGAGCTCGTCTATGTTGAGCGGTCTGCAGACATCATCAAACATAAGGGATACCGGGTCTCTGCTTCAGAGATCGAGACAGTTTTGCAAGATCATCCTACTGTCATCGGCGCGTGTGCGGTGGGTGTACCAGACGAACGGGTCGGCGAAAGGGTAAAAGCCATTGTTGTCTTAAAGGAGGACGCTAGAGGGGTAGGCGGCACAGAACTTATAAAATGGTGTCGCGGCAGATTGGCCTCCTATAAGATTCCCAGTTATATTGAGTTCCGTGATATGCTGCCCAAATCCAAAGTTGGAAAACTCCTCAGGCGCGAAATTCGAAATGAGGAACACCGGCGTATCACAAAGGAAAAAGTGGGTTAACAACGAGAAAAACAGATATCATTGACACGCGATAATTTTTTCCCCGGCAACATGATTATTCTCCATCAGACAGTGTTTTTTAGCTGTTTGGTGACAATTTTATCGATTTCTTTAGCTCAAGTCTCGTCCTACCCATCCGCGGTCCAAGTTCATGTTATTTACCCGCCGACCCATGGATCAAATACCTAAAAAGGGCTAGCGATGTTTTGCTGCCCCATTCACGGGGTCCCAGAGCCTTACCGGTGATTATCCCGTCTTTACCAAGGATAAAAGCGGTTACGGTGCTTTGTTGCCAGCCTTATTTACACCTGGTTGCTTTACAAATCCGGTTAAAAGCGATATATTGATAATAATTCGATAGTTGACCGGAGAACATATCGTAACCGCAAAGATTGTTCAGGTAAACATCATCAACCTGAACCGATAAAAAGAGGATAATTGATCAAATGATCTATAATTTCAGCGCAGACGACATCTTTCAAATGGCCGAGCAGCTCGAGCGGAACGGGGCAAAATTTTACCGTACAGCAGCGGAAGATCTTTCCGATTCATCGGCAAAAAAACTTTTGCTTGATCTATCCGAAATGGAGAACGCACACGAGAAGATATTTGCCTCCTTGCGGGTCGATCTAGTGGAAAAGGAGAAAACATCGGCCGTCTTTGACCCTGAAGGGGAAGCCATGGCGTATCTTCAAGCACTCGCGAATATCCGGGTATTTTTTGAAAAGACGATTGATGTCTCATCTTTAAAACGGATCTATGTGGCTGCACTTGAGGCTGAGAAAGATTCCATTGTCTTTTTCCTGGGGATGAAAGATATGGTGCCGGAAACCTTTGGAAAAGATAGGATTGATGCAATTATCAGAGAAGAGATGGGGCATATCAAGATTCTCAGTAGAGAGCTGACTTCACATAAAAGGTCAACTGATAGTTGAACGAATCTTCAAAACCCCCTCTATTTTCTCATATCATGGTTTTCCCGTGATCTGCAAGTTCTTCCAGACCGATATAATTCAAAAAGCTGATATTTCGACCACTGACTTCTATTAATTTTTGATCGGTCATTTTTCCAAAAACGCGCGATAGAGTTTCAGGAACTGTGCCGAGCAGACTTGCCAGTTGACTTTTAGAGATCTTGAGTGTAACGGAATCGTCTCTGTTTTGTTCATCTGCAAGATAGATCAGATAGGATGCCAGTCGGCCTGGAACTTCTTTTAGGGAAAGATTTGCAATTTGGACTGCAAAGTGATGAAGTCGGATTGACAATTCAGCAAGCATATTCAGCGCAAGGGAGGGGTTGGCGGAGATCAGACCGACGAATTCGTTTTTCGGGAAAAACAGCAGCCGGCTATTCGAAATGGCCTGTGCGTGTGCGGGCAATGTCTGCCCCGTAAAGACCGCCACCTCTCCGAAGGCTTCTCCATTTCTGAAAATATGAAGAATCTTTTCTTTTCCTTCTGATGAGAGCTTAAATATTTTTATAATGCCGTCTGCAATCACATAAAAGCCGTTTCCATTATCACCTTCGGAGAAGATAATTTCACCCTTTTTGACCTGTTTTGTGATGGCAATCCGTTTGATTTCATGGAGTTGATTTTCAGGAAGGCCATGAAAAAGGTGCGCATGGGATATGATATTCAAAATATTTTTCATAAGTCCATCTTTTTTTTCAAAGTAGCATGACCTTTTGACATAAGTCAAGGCAATAACGTTGCAATTGGTTTAAATTCCTTAAAAAATCGATAACCGGATTGGTTTGGGGAGTGAGAAATGAAGTGTCCAGGGCAAGATAGCCGATATTGGAAACCAGGGGCTATATTTGAAGAGAAATGTCCAAAGTGCGGCCATGTCGTTGAGTTTTTCAAGGACGACACGTCTCGCAAATGCGAAAAATGTGCCCACCGATTTGTCAATCCAAAAATGGATTTCGGCTGTGCTTCTTATTGTGAATATGCCGATCAGTGTCTGGGAACCCTTCCACCTGAACTTCTGGCTCAAAAGGAAGATCTGCTCAAAGACCGGGTGGCAGTAGAGATGAAGCGGTATTTCAAGTCTGATTTTATGAGGATCGGGCATGCAACACGTGTGGCGCGTTATGCTGAAAGGATCGGGAAGCAAGAGGGTGGAAACCTGGCTGCGATTTTAGCTGCGGCCTATCTGCATGATATCGGCATCCATGAAGCAGAGAGAAAGCACGGCAGTTCTGAGGCGAAATACCAGGAGGAAGAAGGTCCTCCCATTGCTAGATCGATCATGACCCGCCTGGGTGCAAAGGAAGAATTGATCGAAGAGGTTTGTGATATTATAGGACACCACCACCACCCCCGGGCGGATGAAACGACCAATTTCAAAGCCGTCTATGATTCAGATCTTATTGTCAATCTTGAAGAGAGGCAGAAAGAAAATCTGCTGGATGAGGCTAATCTTTCCAATGTCATTGAAAAATCATTTTTGACAGAAAATGGACGTAAAGAAGCAAAAAAAGTGTTTAATATAGAGGAGGCCCAATGAAAGTTCATCGTAAAATCATAGAAATTGATGAAGATCTTTGTGACGGCTGTGGTCTATGCATACCGTCGTGTGCCGAGGGCGCTCTCGAGATCGCAGACAGCAGAGTAAAAGTGATTGCAGATAAGTATTGTGATGGGCTCGGGGCCTGCCTGGGAGAATGTCCGGTTGGGGCGCTAAAAGTAGTGGATCGTGAAGCGGAGGAGTTTGATGAAGTGGCTGTGGAAGCGTATCTGACAGAAAAAGAAAAGAATACGCCCAAAGCAGAACCGATGATTTCTGGAGGATGTCCATCCTCACGTATTGAGCGGTTTGATAAGATCGAACCGGTTCATACATCGAATGCACCGGATATCAGCCGCGCGGAGGAAACATCGGCCCTATCTCACTGGCCGGTCCAGATCAGACTTATCCCCCCAACAGCGGAGTTTTTAAAAGGAGCCGACCTGCTGGTCCTGGCCGATTGCGTGCCGGTGGCATTTCCATCCCTCCACCGGGATCTTTTAAAAGAAAAGGTTGTTGCGTTGGGGTGTCCGAAGTTTGATGATGCTGAAGGTTATGTCAATAAATTTGCAGAAATCTTTCAAGTTGCCGATATCAAAAGTGTTACCGCTGTGGTTATGGAGGTCCCCTGCTGCGCAGGTCTCCCCATTGTTGTAAAAAAAGGCCTGGAAATTTCCGGGAAGAAAGTTCCGATAAAAGAGGTGGTCGTCAGTACAAGGGGGAAAATTTTAGACCGGTAAAAAATCCAAGGTGTGCAAAAGGCCATATTGCGGGCTTCGGTCAGAAATTTTAAATGCCTCCGCTATTTCAGATCATGCCCGAATCGCTTTACAAATCCCTCAAAGTCATCGGCTTGAAAAATTTCGGAAAAGCGTTCTCCGTACCGGCTCTTTTCTTTGTAAAGACGAATCGATGCCTTTACGATATCGATCGTTTTATCTTCGTTAAAAATACCCGGGAGCTCTTTTGCAAGCCTTGGATGCCGTCCCAGTCTGCCACCAAGCTGTACCCGAAAGCCCCTGCCTCTCTCCACTATGGTGCTGGTTGGACAGACAGTTATACATTTCCCGCAGTGGAGACACCGGTTGAAATCGATACAGGGTAAACCTGCATCACCATCAAGTGTAATCGCATCTTCATTACACGCGTCCACGCACGCTTCACAGAGTGAGCAGGTTTCTTCCGTTTGCAGTGGCGTGCAGGCCCCGATGATCCCGATATCTGTGATTTGGGGCTGTGAGCAGGCGTTTGGGCAGTCGGCCAGCGAAACCCGCAATTCGTGGTGAAACTTGAGATCACCCTTTACCCGGCCCCTGAGAAAACCAAGAAGATCTTCTTTTTTTAGCACTCCTTCGATTTTTTGCAACAGGCGGTCTCCTTCATTTGCCCGGTTGGGACACCCACTCGGCCCGAAGCAAATATCAATTTGATATCCTTTGATTTCAGAATCCATGTTGCTAAGATATCGTTTCTGTGTGGCTCTGACTTCATTAATCGAAACGATATTGTTTCCGGCTTCCCAGGCTTCTTTTTCAACACGGGCCCGAACTCTTTTGCGAACAAAAAAAGGAACTTTTTTTATGGCTTCTTCAGCATCTGACGTCCATTTCATCGCGTATATTCCTCATAAGACCACTCCCATTGAGGCAATGCTTCACCATTATAATAAACCGACTCTGGAATGAAAAAACAAAAAAGAGCGTTTGTGACATCTCCTGCCTGCTTTAGCATTTCAGATGAATTTCCTTTCCAATTTTGTTTTTCGGCTTAAGCCCCTTCATATTATGTCAAGAAATCGCTGATTGTGGGAAACGTTCCGTTGTTCAAAGTTGGAGAACCAATGGTCATTGCCTCCGCATCCATCACCTCGGTCATAATGTCACTTCGATGCCATTTTCTAAGATGCATGGGTACCCTGGCAACCTGCCCTTCGGCAAGGCCCGCCAAAATGGCTTCCCTTAAATAAATTAAAGCCCTTTCCTGCTAAAAAGAGCAAAGTCCTGACAGAAAAGGGCATCGGCCACCAGCTATCTAAACGTGAAAAAACCGTCGTGAAGGGGGCCCTGAAGGATAAAGCAGTGGCCAATTTTAGAAAAATAAGAAAGGGTTAATCCGTGTCGCTTACTCGACTTTTTCGAAATCTTCTTTTGATACCCCGCAAACCGGGCATTCCCAATCTTCGGGCAGATCGTCAAATTTTGTCCCCGGTTCAATGCCGGAATCAGGGTCACCTTGTTTCGGATCGTAAACATACCCACAAACGGTGCATACATATTTGTCCATGCCATGTCCTCCTTGTCTGTGACTGGGTGTTTTGAAGATGAGTACTATAACTGACCGATGAGTTTGGCAACCCTTTTTTCGATCTGATCAAAGACATCTCGCATACCCTCTATGGGTTTACCGGCGGGGTCCATCAGATCCCAGTCATCTCGTTGCACCTCCGGTATAAAAGCACATTCTTCCCCACAACCCATGGTAATGGCGATGTCAGGTTGCATATTGGAGACGGCGAATTCTAAAGATTTGGGTTTGCGAAATGCCATGTCAATCCCTTTTTCCGCCATTGCTTTGACCATCACCGGGTCGATGCGATTTGCCGGATGTGTTCCGCCGCTAATGGTCTCTATTTTATCCCCGGCAACATACTGTGCAAATGCGGATGCCATCTGACTGCGACAGGCGTTTTCCCGACTGGCGAACAGAATTTTTTTTCTGCCGACAAACGGCTTCAAAAGTCCATTTACCGCCTCTTTTACATCTTTCAAGACCGTTGGGTGTTTTTCCATGTCCCCCTTGTTTTCGATTTGTCGGTAGGATAGGCTTCCTTCAAAACTGGCGCCGATCGCATCTAGAAAATATTTTATTGTAAGTTGGACGCCGTCAAAAAGATTTTTCCCTCGGGCAGCACCAACCGCGAGCAAAAAACCGCGTCTCCATTTCCGGCCGGGATCTTCCAGTTTGAGTTTATATTTTCTAGCCCAGAGGGTTTGGCACCGGTCAATGAAGGCCTTGAGTTGGGCGGGGGTGTTGTAAAAAAAAATGGGCGTTGCTGTAACGATGACGTCAGCTTCCCATAACAGGGAATAGATTTCGTTTTTCATGTCGTCGTCAGTTGGACAGAATCCCTTTTCTTCACAGGCAAGACATTCCTTGCAGGGCAGGACATTTTTTTTGGCCACCTCGATGACATCCGTTATTGCCCCCAATTCCCGTGCTTGGTCCATGAAAGCAGAGAGTAAAAATCCTGTATTCCCTTTTTTTCTTGGGCTGCCTTGAATACCGAGAACAAACATGGGGTTAAACCCTTAAACCTATCTACTCCTGCAGAAGATCATCTTTTGTTTATTTTCAGATTTACTAGTTAAAAAATGAAACGGATCGTTTTTTGCAGAGCGGGAGACCGATTTCTTTATGCCTCACCTTCCGGAGAGCACCGGGAGAAATCGATCTCATTACCACACCCGCTGCAGATATGTGTTTTGTCAAATTCATCCGAAAAAATTTCTTTTTCTTTCCCGCAGGATAAGCATTTGCATTTAAACGACTTGAGATGTTTGAATTCATGAAATCCGGGACAATGCTGTGGTATTGTCATGATATTTACCTTTCCCATCTTTGAAAATCTAAAGGTTATGTTAGGAGTTATTTAGTTTTTTGGCAATTTCTCAGCCATACTCCTGGGTCATTTCAATGCCACCGCCAAGCGTGCTTGATTTAAGATAGAGAGGACCGGCCACCATGTTCATTCTGAAAGGATTTTTCATGGTTTCAAAGATTCGATTTGGAGTTTCGCCGCTCCATCCGAAGGCGCCAAAACTGCCACCTACCTTTCCTTCAAGCGCAGCCTTCTCAGCAAGAAAAAGAAGTGTCTTCATCCCCTGCATCATCTCACCATGGTATGTGGCCGAGCCCAGAACCAAGGCGTCAAATCCCTCGAGGTCACTTCCGTTTTTGATGTCACCGACTTTTTTGACTATCACTTCAACCCCTGACATTCGGAGGCCTTCGGCAACAAGCGTGCCGATCTGCTCTGTTTTATCTGTCCTCGAAGTATATACGATGAGTGCGTTTGTCATATTATGCTCTTAGCCAATCCTGTGGTCAACCCCATTTTCAGCACAATCAGGGATATAGCACGTATTATTGAGAAACTCGCATTGTTCCTTGCAGGCCGGGCACTTATCCGGAGGAGTATCAGCCTCCAGTGTGTATCCACAATTTCCACACTTCCAACTGTTCATAAAAATCACCTCCTTTTTTTCGCCCCGTTGAAGAACAAAGTTGTAAAATTTCATGGCATGCATGAGTTCTTCCTGGGCCTGGACATGCATCCAGTTTGCGAATCCCTCCGTGTTAACCGATTTGAAATAGGACGAAATGGAGAGATACAGGTATGAAGAATAGAATTCGGCATTTAACTGTTCATTTAAGGCTGTCTGTATTTTTTACGATAGCATGTGAATTATCCTTGCCAGTGGCCGTGCAGATTGCAGTATTCTCGGGCAGTAATCTGATCTGCCTCCACGTTAAAGGTTGTTTCGGGTGCATCTCCAGGATTCAAAAACTGTCGATACGCCTTTCCGTCGGCAATAATTTCAATCCACTCGATATAGTGTTTATCCTCCATGGGATGAGGAACACTCCCAACTGAAACTTTTGTGCCTCCTGAGATTTTCTCCATAACGGGAACATGTTTTTCCCTGGCGGCATCCACAGTATTTTCGACTAAAATATTCATCGGCTCACCGCAGCATACCAACTCACCACCGCCGCCGTGGAGCACCTCGACGATAATTCCACATACCCCACATTTGTAAACTTCTAGTCTTTTTGCCATTGTTCTCTCCTTTCATGCGATAGATTTGAAATCGATTCCAAAAAAATATGATCGATTCTCTGATTTTTGTGAATTTAGCAATTAGGTTTTGCTTCCCCAACCCGATGGAGCGTCCCGTGCGAGATGCGGATCTTTGTAGGGTCAAAGTCGCGAAACCTGGATTAGTAATTTTCCCCAAGCAGTTCAAAATACGCTTGTGGATGAGCACATGCCGGACATTGCTCTGGCGCGCTTTCTCCTTCATGCAGGTAGCCGCAATTGCGACAACGCCAGGTTACCTTTTCATCCCTTTTGAAAACACGGTCCGATTCGATGTTAAAAGCAAGGTCAAGGTATCTTTTTTCATGTTGTTTTTCCGCCACAGCGATCGATTCAAAGACCATGGCGATTGCATCGAATTCTTCTTCCCGGGCGGTTTCCGCAAAGCCAGGATACATCTCCGTTTGTTCATAATGTTCCCCGGCGGCGGCGGTTTTCAGATTTTCAGGGGTTGTACCTATGATTCCGGCAGGAAATTGGGCCGCCACCTCGAGGTCTCCCCCCTCAAGAAATTTAAAAAGCCGCTTTGCGTGTTCTTTTTCCTGATCGGCGGTTTCCGAAAATATTTCGTAAATCTGTATAAATCCCTCTTTTTTAGCCTGGCTGGCAAAATAGGTGTATCGATTTCGAGCCTGGGATTCACCAGCAAATGCCGTCAACAAATTTTTTTCCGTTTGTGAGCCTTTTAGATTTTCCATGTTTGTAATTTCCTATTTTAATTTGACATATACGACGGTTTCACAACAAGCTGTTTCTCTTGCCCCAGTGACCGGGTTTGGCGTTCGAAATACCCCTCAACCTTTCTATAATAGTCCCGCAAAGTAATACTCAAAAAATGTGCCAAAATTAATAAAAAACCAAATTATAAAAACTATCATGCTAAAAGATAATTTTGCATTTCCTACCAGATATTATGGTTAAAATTTGATACAATGAGGTGACCTACAAAGAGCAGATGGTTCCTTTAGCAGGCCACTATATGGTATTGAGTGATTAAGGAAATGCATTTTTTTCAGAGCATTCAGGGCAAAACCCGGTAAATTCAAGGCGGTGTCCAATAATGGTGAAAACGGTTGCTCCGCAAATTTCATTTTCAATTTTTTTCAAGGGGGCTATCGGCACGTCATCAACCCGACCACATCGACTACACCGAACATGATAATGTTTTTTGGGATTCGAGTCGAATCGTTTGGGAGTCCCTCCAAGTTCCAGATTTTGAATCTCCCCCAATTCAGATAGAATTTCAAGATTTCTATAAACCGTCCCAAGGCTGATCTGCGGAAGGCGTTTTCTCACTCTTTCGTAGATTTCATCTGCCCCCGGATGTGAATTAATTTTTTTCAATTCTTCCAGAATCACTTTACGCTGTTGAGTCATCCTGAGGTTGCATTTTTTTAGCAACGCTTTTTCCTTTCAGAGCCACCAGTTTATTTTTTCCAACATTTTTTTCGGTTAGGAAACCCCCCAGGCTAAATGGCATGGAGATGGTTTCTGTGAACTTAATAATTTTATTGTGTTTTTTATGGCAAAAAAGTTTTGGGATATTTCCACTCTGCCGCAACCGGCTTATCCGGGTTAGGGGTATGATTTTTTTTAAGTAACCGTCACCTTATCCGTCTAGGCTGCGTCTAATTTCTGGCGGTCAGCCATGTCCATCAGAACCCGATCTTGGGCCTTATCAATACCAAGGGCCCTTCGCTTTTTGTCGATGTGGGCAATCATCAGTTGCGCCATTTCGAACGGATCCGGTGTAAATCCCCATTTGCCAAAACCAAGTTCTTCAAGCTCCTCAAAAAGGTGTTTGTAAAATTTCGTTCCTTCAATAATGGGGAATGTTACGCCAAATACGGTAAATACACCGGAAGCGACAAAATAGTGTCCGATGGCGATGGCCTTTTCACTCATATATTCCGGCGCAGCACCAGCCACGGGCAGATCAGCGATGCTGTCACCCAGCCCTCCGGTACGTACCATCTCGGAACAAGCGATCAGAATTCGAGTGTTATCAACACACGCACCCAGCCCAAGGATGGGAGGCATTCCGACCGTTTCACACACCTCCCTCAACCCGGTCCCGGCCAGATGGGCCGCCTCTGGGGTTGTCAGTCCGGCCTTGGCAAGGGCGATTTGGGAACATCCGCTCTGAATCACCAGCACATCGTTTTTGATCAGTTCCTTGACGAGTTCAACATGCACCCAGTCTTGTTTCACCCTGGGATTGGTACACCCCACCACGCCTGCAACACCCCGTATCCTTCCATTGATAATATTGTCATTTAAGGGGGTATAGGATCCTCGAAAGGCGCCGCCAAGCATATAGTTGATGTACTCATGGGAGAAACCTTGTACGCCCCTGCTCACATTTTGTGGGATTTCTATTGGGATTTTCCGGTTTTTGAATCTCGATATGGCTTTGATAATGATTTCATCGGTACAGGTTTTTGGGTCACGTTCATGAAAATCGATATGGGTGGCCCCCTCAATGTGGCATCTGGGGTTAGTGGTAAAAAGAGGGGTACCATAACATTCGGCCACCTTCACCAATCCCTGCTGGACACATTGAATATCCACGGCCATGGCGTCAACAGCACCTGTCACAAGAATCGGTTCGGTCGAAGAAAAGTTTCCGGCATGGGGCGTACCATGACGGGAGAACATATCCAGGCCGGAGCAGCACATTCCCACAAGATTAATATCCTTTGCTCCGGCTTCCCGGGCCGCCTGAATGAGGGAGGGTTCTTTTACGGATGAGATCATCGACTCGAAAAGGTTGGGTTCATGGCCATGAACAATTATGTTGACCTGATCCTCCTTGAGCACCCCCATATTAACCTCTATGGAGACGGGCGAGGGGGTCCCAAACATGATATCTCCGATTTCCGTGGCGATCATCGATCCGCCCCAGCCATCCACAAGCGCTGTCCGGCTACATTGCTTGGTAATATTTTTATAATCCTGATCAACGCCCATGTGCGATCGGTTCATCAGCTCCATTATTTCACGCATGGCCCCCCTTGGAACAATACCGTGCTTGCGCCAGGTTTCCAAAGTCTTCTCCGGCACGCGTTTGGCAAACGGAATTTCACCTTCGACCTGTGTGTAAGTTTTTTCCAGTTCATGATAAAGGTCAATGGCTATATCGTGGGTCGAACGTCCCTCTGTTTCGATACCGATCGATGCAGCAACGGATTCAAGCTTACCGGTATCCGCGATTGTATAATCTTTAATCTCGCCGTTTACCACATCACGGAAAACCTCAAGCATTGCCATTCCGTGGTCGTTATGGCAAGCTGTGCCTGCAGCGACCATTCGGGCAAAATTTCGTGACATGATCGTGTCTATGGTCGCACCGCAGACACCCACTTTTCCATAGGGATCTTTTGAGTTGAGCCTGCAAGGTCCCATGACGCAATGCTTACAGCAAGCTGAATCGGCGCCGATCGGACAGGCCTTCATATCCGCCGCACGGGTAAACTGGGTTTCCACACCATCTTTTTTGGCTCTTTGCAACATCTGTAAAGTCGCTTCGCAGGATGTGAGATCTTTTAAATTGGTTTCTTTTTCTTTTCTTATCACTGTCTTTTTTTCTTCCATAGCTCCTCCATTAATTAAGTATTTAAACGGATAATTGAACGAGTAATCTAAATAGTAATGATTCCTATTTACAATAACTGGTAACATGGTTATTGTCAAGGGATGAAAACAAAGTTTTTTCCTAAAATTCCAAATCACCTGATCCAGGAGAAGAGTCCCTGTCTTCTGCAGCATGCCTACAACCCAGTGGACTGGTATCCCTGGGAGGAAGAGGCGTTTCAAAGGGCGAGAAGCGAAAACAAACCGATCCTTCCGTATGCGGGATCGATACGATCTGCGGGTTTGAATACTACGACATCCATTCTCTGGATCAGATAAAACATGACACATCGAAACCTCTTCAATAAAAGGATCTGAAGTTCGATAAGGTGTTTCAAACCTCTATCGGTGACCGCGTTGGGGAAAGCGGCAACACCCTCTTCTACAAAGGTACAATTCTTTTCAGATACAGATTGGCTCATCTTTTTTTGTCTATGGGTCTAAAATAAAATCAATGAAACACCTTTTAAAACGTTATCGTGATTAAATTTTTGTTGAATATGAGAATATTATTTTTTAATAATGTTTTTGGGCGACGAAAACATTCTACAAAATCTTAAAGGAGATGATGATGAAAGTACTGATCAGTGATAACCTTGATAAGACAGGAATCAGAATGATTGAGAAAGAAGAGGGGATTGAAGTGGATGTAAATACCGGACTGTCCCCCGAGGATTTCAAACAGATCATTGGAAATTATGAGGCGTTGATTATCAGGAGTGCGACAAAGGTAACCGACGATATCCTGCAACAGGCAAGCCGATTGAAAGTGATTGGCCGGGCCGGGATTGGTCTTGACAATGTGGACATACCAGCAGCAACAAAACGGGGTATTGTTGTAATGAATACGCCAGGGGGGAATATTGTCACAACAGCTGAGCACACCATTGCCATGATGATGGCTTTGACACGCAACATCCCCCAGGGGACTATTTCATTGAAAGCTGGCCGATGGGATAAGAAAAAGCTTCAAGGAAGAGAGGTATTCAATAAGACCCTCGGCATCATCGGTTATGGAAAAATTGGTTCCATTGTTGCCGATCTTGCCCGTGGACTGAAAATGAATGTTATCATCTGCGACCCCTACATCACCGCCGAGCAAATAGAAAAAGCCGGATTTGAAGGTACCACACTCGATGAGTTGTACCGAAGATCCGATTATATAACAGTACATGTCCCCAAACTTAAGAGTACCACGGGGCTTCTTAATAAAAAAGCATTTGAAAAAATGAAAGAGGGCGTGATGGTCATAAACTGTGCCCGTGGAGGCATTATTGATGAGAATGATCTATATGACGCCATCGTTTCAGAAAAGGTGGCCGGCGCTGCATTGGACGTTTTTGAAACCGAACCTCCCGAAAGATTCCCTCTCTTAGAGTTGGACAAGGTGATTTGTACACCCCATCTCGGCGCTTCCACCTATGAAGCCCAGATAAATGTTTCTGTGGAAGTGGCGGATCAGATCATTGAATATCTGGAGAATGGCACCATTATCAATGCAGTAAATGTCCCGCCGGTAAATACTGAAATCCCTCTTGAGATTTGAAAAAGTTTATGAGAAAATTGGGCGAATTAAAGTGTTTTGAAACTAGCGCATAGAGGAAAAAATAACCAACTAAAAACAAAACATGATAGGAGATTGGTTATGTCAAAAGAAAAAAAAGATTTTATCATAAAAGACCGGCGAATTTTTAGCGAAGATGCTCAGGAAGTTACAAAAGAAACAGCAGCGGAGGAGACCAAAGAAGAGGTGACGCGGGAAGAACCGGCACCGGAAGAGGCAGAATCCACATCTCAGTTTCCTGAGATCAACTTTGCAACTTTCATCTTTTCGCTGAATTCATCCGCCCTTGCGCATCTAGGTATGATTGAAGATCCAGCAATCGGCCAGAAAAAAAACCTCCCCATGGCGAAACAAACGATTGATATTTTAGGTGTATTGGAAGAGAAAACCCGTGGGAATCTGACAGAGGATGAAGAAAACCTTTTGAAGCATATCCTGCATGACTTGAGGCTGATGTACGTCAAGGAAAAGGAATAAAGCAGTTTCAGATTTCAGGTCGATAGGAGAAGGGAGTAGCATCGGTTTTTAATAAAGGAAGAAAATGCCACATGTTTTTTAGTAATTATTTAAGCACCAACGAAAAGAGAGTCGTTTTTGCCGCCATATTTTTAGGGGTCGGTACCTTGATCCTTTCAGGCGTTTATCCGGTTCCAGACATTCGGGCCGCATCGGCCCCTGTCGTGGGAGTGCCTGAAAGCTTCAGCCATCTGGCGGAGCGGGTCAGCCCTGCAGTTGTCAATATCAGAACAGAGAAAACGGTGAAGGGTGGTGGTCAGCCTTCCGGTCATTTTAGTAGACCGCCTTTTGAAAAAAATGATCCCTTTCATGATTTCTTCGAAAAATTTTTTGGAGATAAACAGCAAAAAAAATTCAAACAGCGCAGCCTTGGATCAGGATTTGTAATTGGTCAAGAGGGATATATCGTTACAAACAATCATGTTATAGAAAATGCGGACAAGATCAAGGTAAAGCTAAAAAATGGTAAGAAATTTGATGCGGAGCTTGTGGGACGCGATCCAAACACCGATATTGCGCTCATTCGTGTCAAACCGGTAAATGGTCTTCCGGTGGTCGATCTGGGGGACTCAGATGTGTTGAAAGTGGGTCAATGGGTGGTGGCCATCGGCAACCCCTTTGGTTTGGAACATACCGTGACCGCGGGGATTGTCAGCGCAAAAGGGCGTGTTATCGGTTCCGGACCCTACGATGATTATATACAAACCGATGCCTCCATTAATCCCGGGAATAGCGGAGGCCCCCTGATTAATATGAAAGGGGAAGTGATGGGTATAAATACGGCGATTATTGCCGGCGGACAGGGCATCGGATTTGCCATCCCCATAAACCTTGCAAAAGGGATCATCGATCAGCTCAAAGAGAGCGGCGAGGTGACCCGCGGCTGGCTTGGTGTGGGGATTCAGGACCTCGATGACGAATTGGCCGCGTACTATGGCCTTGAAGGTGTTAAAGGTGTATTGGTGAGTGAAGCCTTTCAAGGCGAGCCAGCTGAAAAGGCCGGAATCCAAGCAAAAGATATTATCTTGGAGATCAATGGCAAAAAGGTAAATACTAGCCGGGCACTTTCCCGGATGGTTGCAAATATCAGAGTGGGAGATGAAATCACAATAAAAGTGCTGCGTGACGGTGAAGAAAAAATATTTAATGTAAAAATTGCCAAAAGGGATGAAAATTTTATTTCTTCCAGGCGGGCTAAAAAGGAAGTTGGAGAAGCATTCGGCGTTCGTGTAGCAACACTAACCAAAGAGATGGCAAAACGGTTAAATATGGAGGGCACCGATGGGGTAGTCGTCGTTGAGGTTGCATCCGGCAGCAAAGGAGAGAAAGCTGGGATCCGGGTCCATGACAACATTAAGGAGATAAACCGCAAGGAGATAAAAACGGTTGACGATTACAGGGAGGCGATACGAAAAACAAAGAAAGGGGCGTCGATTCAGATGTTTATCCGTCGAATGAATGTGGGATTTCTGGTGGTTACATTTAAAAAGTAAACCCTTTTGACCCTCATTATTTATTAACGATCGATCTTACCGTTTTAAGCTCAACGGCTTATACTATGAGGCTGCTTGCCCCTGCAAAGATCAACCTGTTTTTGCAGGTCACAGGAAAAAGACCCGACGGATACCACGAACTGTTCACAATCATGAGCTGTATCGGGCTTTATGATACGGTAACCCTTTCATTTGATACCAGGGAAATAAGGGTGATTTGTGACGATCCGAGTATCCCTGGAGACGAATCAAACCTTGCCTACAGAGCCGCATCTCTCTTCATTGGATCACTCGGAGAGCGCCAGGGAAATAAAACCAAAGGTGTAAAAATTTTCATCGATAAACAGATACCGATCGGAGCCGGCCTTGGCGGTGGAAGCAGCGATGCAGCTGCTGTTTTTTTGGGTCTAAACCGGTATTATGGCCATCCGTTTTCACGATCTGAAGTCATGCGTATCGGTTTTGAGGTCGGAGCCGATGTTCCCTTTTTTATTTTCGGAAAACCGGCACTTGCCCAAGGAGCTGGAGAAAAGCTGGAAACTTTTAAAGGGCTTAAACCGTATCGGGTTCTGTTGGTTTACCCCGGATTCAGCGTATCCACCGCGGAGGTGTACAGGAAATTCAATTTGGGATTGACAAAATCAAAAAAACAACATAAAGAAAATCCTTTTAGCAAACAGGATTTTGATGCCGAATCCCATTCCCGTAATGACCTTGAACAGGTAACCGCGGCAGAGTATCCTGACATCCTTAAAATAAAAAAAGCACTTTTGGCCCATGGAGCCACGGTTACTCTCATGTCAGGAAGCGGGCCGACTGTCTTTGGTCTGTTCTTGGATCCTGATGAGGCCCGGCAGGCCAAAAATTCGCTTTCAAGACACTCAAAATGGAAGCTGTTTCTTGCGGATTTGTTGGTTTAGTCAAAATGGGGCGTCGTCAAGTGGTAAGACACAGGATTTTGGTTCCTGCATTCGGAGGTTCGAATCCTCCCGCCCCAGCCAAAACGCAGGATAGAAAAAATTATAAATAAAATCTCAATAATCCAGTAATAATTAACCCGGGAGAGGTATTTGGTGGCGGACTTTACAATTTTTAGTGGTAACTCAAATCCCAAGCTGGCTAACAAAATATGTGATTACCTGAATGTGCCACTTGGCGGGGCCAAGGTGAAGACTTTCAGCGATGGAGAAATACAGATTGAAATCAATGAAAACGTAAGATCGAAAGAAATTTTTGTTATTCAATCAACGTGTTCACCAGTAAATGACAATCTGGTTGAATTGCTACTGATGGTAGATGCTTTCAACCGATCATCCGCCCGCAGAATAACAGTCGTCATTCCCTATTACGGTTATGCGCGACAGGACAAAAAAGTGGCGCCCAGGGTTCCCATCAGCGCTAAACTGGTTGCGGATCTTCTCACCGTTTCAGGAACAGATCGCATCATCACAATGGATTTGCACGCTGGACAGATCCAGGGTTTTTTCAATATACCGGTCGACAACCTGTTTTCCGCTCCGGTGATTATCGATTTTATCAAAAATAATTTTGATAATAATGTGGTCATTGTTTCTCCTGATGCAGGCGGTGCTGAAAGGGCTAGAGCCTTTGCAAAGCGTCTTAATACAGACCTTGCTATTGTTGATAAACGCAGGGATGCTCCAAACGAGGCCAAAGCGATGGCGATAATCGGAGATGTCAAAGGGAAAGTCGCCATCATTCTCGATGATATGGTTGATACTGCAGGAACATTGGCAGAGGCGGCGGAGGCTATCGCAAAAAAAGGTGCAAAGGAAGTATACTCCTGTTGTGCCCACCCGGTGCTATCCGGTCCGGCGGTTGACCGGATAGCCGAGTCGAATTTAAAAAGACTTATTGTGACGGATACCATCCCTTTAAGTCAAAAAGCCAAAGCATGCGATAAAATAAAGGTGTTGTCAATCGCTGACCTGGTGGGGGAGGCCATCGTGCGAAGCCATAGGGGGGATTCGGTAACTTCTCTTTTTGTATGAGGAAAGAAATAGAATTTAAACAAGGAGGTATTTTTTTTGGAGATAATCGAACTAAAAGCAAATATCAGGACCGCAGTTGGAAATAGTCCTGCGCGGGCCTTACGAAGAAAAGATAGGATCCCTGCCATACTTTATGGCCCGAACACCGAACCGATTTTGCTTTCTCTGGATACAGCTGATCTTGAGCAGGCGCTAAAAAAAGTTAAAAGCAGACAGATTTTGTTGAACCTTGTTATTCAAAACGGAAAAACAATAAACAGGTCTGCGATGATAAAAGAGCTGCAGGTACATCCGGTTTTTCAGACCTTTCTTCATGTCGATTTTTATGAAGTCGCCATGGATCGTAAGATCAAGGTCAAGGTGCCTGTTGTCACAGTAGGGAAAACAAAAGGGGTTGAACTCGGCGGGACTTTGCAACTGGTAAGGCGTGAACTCGACGTGTTATGTCTTCCCCGTCAGATTCCGAATAAAATTGAGGTGGACACTACGAATTTGGATATAGGCGATTCAATCCATGTTGAAGAAATTCCTTTAGAAGGTGATATTGAATTATCAGCAGATATTAATTTTACTGTGGTTACAGTTCTTGCCCCAACGGTTGAAGAAGTAGAGGAGGTAGAAGAAGTAGAGGAGGAAGGACTGGAAGAGGCTGCCGGTGAAGAGGAGGAGGGATCTGAGACGGAGACCGAAGACCAGTAACGGATTCTACTCATGTCACCATCACAATTACGTCTGATAGTCGGCCTGGGGAATCCAGGTCATACCTACAAAAAGACCCGCCATAATATCGGTTTCATGGTCGCCGATGATCTTGCGGCCGCATTCTCCATTCCGGTTGAAAAAAAAAAGTTCGGCGTCTTATATGGAAAGGGACTTATAAATGACAACGGGGTCATTTTGTCCAAACCCCAGGAATTTATGAACAGGTGCGGCCCGCCGATTAAGAAATTGGCAAAATATCATAATATATTTAGCGAGGATCTATTGGTCATTCATGATGATATCGATCTTTCTTTTGGGATAATAAAAATAAAAGAACAAGGGGGGTCTGGAGGGCATAAGGGTTTAAGCTCCTTAATCGATGCTTTTGGTAGAAATGACTTCATACGACTTCGAGTTGGTGTGGGGCGACCTGGAGCAGAAATGACCGTTACCGATCATGTTCTGAGCAGATTTGACTTTAGTGAAAAAAACAATTTGGAACAGATTATAAGAACAACCAGGGATGCCGTTGTTACAATCCTTTGTGAAGGAATAAAAGAAGGAATGAATCGCCATAACAACAGAAAGGTTATTTCAAGCTAATGAAGAGACGCGGGAAATGGATGACAGTGTCCACAAAATAACCGATCTATTAGATGCAGTCGAGAATACCACCAAGGCTGTTGCTAAGGGCTATGCCGTCGGCTCGGCTTGCCGTACTCGTTCTTTTTGCCTGTTATGGTTTCGAATTTATATTATAAGGTGGCAAAAGCGCAGATATCAGGTTTGACCTGGGGGATGTGAATGTGATCATCGAACTTTTAATCGGCAGCATCGTTACCGGAATTTTTGTCGCAACTTCCATGACAACCGGTGGTGCGGCGTGGGACAATGCGAAAAAATATATGGCGCCATTTCTGTCGTAATGCGCAGTTTTAAGGTTGATTGAACTCATAAAGGATCGGTCTATAATTGGCCGATCCTTTTTATTGATTGTTTTTTTTTTATTATTGTGATATCAAGTTATCCGGATCTTGTTAAAGGACATAATTGAAGAAACCTTTATAAACAACCGGATAAAAAATGAAAGAATTTCGGATAGGTGATCTCGCCGTATATCCGGCGCATGGCGTCGGTCGGATAGATGCAATTGAAAGCAAGGTGGTTAACGGAGAAACCCAAGATTTTTTTATCATGAAAATCCTTGAAAACAATATGGTTATTATGATTCCGACCTGTAATGTCGCATCCGTCGGTTTAAGGGCAGTCATCAGCAAAAAAGAGGTTTCCAAAATTTATAAATTGATGAAAGCCGGCCGGGACGAATCAACCTCAACCCAGACATGGAACCGCAGGTACAGGGAGTACATGGAGAAGATCAAGACCGGTTCCCTATACGATGTAGCAGAAGTTTTTAGAGATCTTTCTCTCGTGAAATTAACAAAGGACCTTTCCTTTGGTGAACGAAAACTCTACGATACTGCTCAGGGGCTGCTGGTAAGAGAGCTTTCGACAGCAAAAAACACAGACCAAAAGACCATTCTTACAGAGATTGAATCTTTGTTTCTCCCCCAGTAACCATCCTTCTATGTAATGGTTCATGACACGGATCCCTTTCAATTTATTGTTGACGAGGCGGACAATGGCAAGCGCTTCGACGCCCTGATTGCTTTGCGGATTTCGAACTGCTCTCGGTCCTTCGCAACCGCTCTTATCTCAAAAGGTGAGATTCGGGTTCAAGGCCTAATAAAAAAGCCCGGTTATCGTGTGAGGGTCGGTGACAAAATTGATGGCCAGATTCCTCCTCCTCAAGCGGTCGTATTTAAGCCTGAACCGATTGATCTTGATATCATATATGAGGATGATCATTTTATCGTTTTAAACAAACAGCCGGGTCTTGTTGTCCACCCGGCCCCTGGACATTATTCCGGAACCCTGGTCAACGGGCTTTTGTACCATTACCCGGATTTGAAGGGATTTGGCGGGGACCTGAGGCCGGGAATTGTTCACCGACTTGATAAGGATACTTCCGGTGTCTTGATCATTGCAAAAGATGGTGCTGCCCATCAACATCTGGCCCGGCAGTTTAAAACGAGAAAAATTAAAAAAAAATATCTTGCACTGGTACATGGTGAGGTGGCGGGTGCAACCGGCACCATTTCGCTTCCCGTCGGACGTCATCCGGTTGATCGGAAGCGGATGTCGACCCACAGCGCAAAAGGGAGGGATGCTGAGACAGGATGGCAGGTTAGGGAACGGTTTTCCAAAGCAACATGGTTGGAGCTTGATCTAAAAACCGGACGGACCCACCAGATTCGTCTTCATCTTGCCGCCATTCGCCATCCGGTTGTTGGGGACACGGTATATGGCAAACGCCACGGGGTGAAAAAACAAGAGAATGAAAAAGCCGCTTCCCCAAAAATAGAATCCCCCCTCCGGCTGATGTTGCATGCATGGCGGATACGTTTTTCACATCCGGTAACACAGCAGATCAAATCTTTTGAAGCGCCGGTCCCGGAAGATATGAGAGCATTAGCAGACACCCTACGGCGATCCACCGCCAAATAGAGTTTCTTCTTCATTGTTATCTATCAGGAGCCGGGATTTGTTTTGTTACAGATGAGGTTTCAACTCGTCCAGCCACAGCTTGAGAAGGTCGAGCCTCAGGGCATTGTCGGTTTTCGGCAATTTTTTTGTCCGGATCGATTCAAGCAGCCATCCAAGCGCCACGTGAACATCTCCAACCGATAAAACGATTCCGAGGTCATCTTTGAGGAGATCTCTGTAGCGCAGTGTAATGGAGATCAAAGTTGAAAAAACGTTTCGGACGTCATCAGGAACCGTGTCGACATCTCCTGCGACTTTCATTAACAACTTGTTGATATCTGATGCATCCATGCAAAATCAAGTGGGCAGTGGGCCCCTGTGTCTATGTACACGAATATCAAGCGAGGACGAGGGTGGGTTGTGGCGGGTTAAGCTGCATCCTTGTTGTAACAAATTCTACAGCAGTCCAGACACCGATTCGA
This sequence comes from Desulfobacteraceae bacterium UBA2156, assembly GCA_002328165.1. GTDB lineage: Bacteria > Desulfobacterota > Desulfobacteria > Desulfobacterales > UBA2156 > UBA2156. The sequence continues at coordinate 53,544 of DCWS01000078.1, forward strand.
CTCGAATTCGGCCTCCTTTTTGCTGATAACAAGGTCTGTTTCTACAAAAGATCTGATGCGATCCTCGACAGGGAGTTCGGGCATCTTTGTCCTCGGTGATTTGATAATGCCTGAAACCAGATCGAAGATGGATTCCTGGATATGTTTTTTCAGCAATGATTTCGGTACCGGGTTGAGTTTTTTTCCGGATAAATAAAAATGAATTGCCCTTGCAGCTCTTCTTCCACCGCCGATCGCTTCAACCACCAGTGAAGCGCCGGTGAACGCATCGCCGGCAGTAAAGATATGAGGAATGTTTGATTGCAGGATTTCCGGATCTGCATCAATCGTATTCCATCGGGTAACGCTGAGATCACTTATCGATTTTCCTTTGTCAGCAAAAGAGATGTCAGGGCCTTGACCGATGGCAGTAATCATCATATCGGTTTCGATGAGTGTTTCAGACCCTTCGATCGGAACCGGACGGCGACGGCCACTTGCATCCGGTTCGCCGAGTTTCATTTTCAGGTATTCAAGATGAGTGACCCTCCCTTCCTTATCCCCGATCGCTTGAACCGGCGAAGCTAGGAAATGGAACTTAACCCCCTCCTTCTCTGCAGCTTCAATTTCAACCCTGTTGGCGGGCATTTCGTTCCGTGTGCGGCGATAAACGATCGTTACCTCCTGGGCACCCAATCGGACGAGTGTGCGGACACAATCAATCGCGGTATTACCGCCGCCGATCACCACACACTTTTGGCCGATCGGTTTAGATCCGTCCGTGCTGTCTCCCTGTTGAATTTTGGCGAAACGGGTTAAAAAATCGATTCCGGTAAAACACCCCTTTAGATCTTCACCCTTTACCTTCAGCCGATAATCACTCCAGGCGCCAACCCCTAAGAAAATGGCATCGTACCCTTGGGAAATAAGCGATTCAAGGTCGAAATCAACACCCAACTTTACCCCTGTATGATATTCGATTCCCATCTCAAGGATACTGTCGATTTCCCATTCCAAGATTTTTTTGGGAAGTCGATACTCGGGAATGCCGTAACGGAGCATACCTCCGAGATTCCGCATCTTATCAAAAATGATCACACCATGGCCCAGCCGCCGTAGAAAATAGGCGCAGGCCAACCCAGCAGGTCCCCCGCCGATCACCGCAATTTTTTTGTCAGTTGATAGGGCGCAGGGGATGGGAAATCGATGACCGGATTTTACTTCAAAATCAGCCGCAAAGCGTTTAAGCTGATTTATGGAGACCGCTTCATCCTCAATACCTCTCCGGCAGTATTCTTCACAGGGATGAGGACAAACTCTGCCGCACGTTAAAAGGAGGGGGTTACGTTCCCGAATAGTCTCCACCGCCGCCCGGTAATCGCCGCTTTTGATTTGAGAGATATATTTGGGGATGTTGATCTCCGCCGGACAGGTTTGGCTGCATGGGGCAAGGGGATCGTCTTCCTGGTTGAAATGGAGAAGCCGTTGAGACAGGGTTCGGACCTTTAGGATCCTTTTGGGGCAGGCCTTCTCACATGCGCCACAACCGACACATTTGCTTTGGTCGACAACCGGATACCCTTTTGGCCCCATATGGACGGCATTGAATGAACAAGATCGAATACAATCTCCAAGTCCAATGCATCCGACGGTACAGACACGCTTTCCGCCATTAAAAGCGGCCAATGCCCGGCACGAATTGATTCCGATATAATAAAACCGGTCCGCCGCTCGGTCTCCCCCTTCGCACTTGTTTAAAGAGCGAAGGGGCTCTGCACTGCCGGCTTCTACCCCCATTACCCCTGCCACGTTCACTGCCGACTCCGATCCGGCGATAACACAGACCGTAGGAGAAGCCTTACCGGCAACTACGGCAAGAGCCGCTGAAGCGCATCCCGCATATCCACAGCCACCGCAGTTTCCACCTGCGAGATGACCCTCGACTAGAGCGATTCTGGGGTCTTCATATACATAAAATATTTTTGAGGAGATGCTCAGGGTCAAGGCACAAACCGCCCCAATCCCGAACATAAATAAAACGGCTTCGGTCAAAATAAAATTCTTTCATACCATGCCTTTAAAGGCAAAAAATGCAAGTGATAGTACTCCTGCAGTCACCAGTCCGATCGATGCATCCTGGAGCGGCTTTGGTACTCGGCCCAGATCGATTCTTTCGCGTACACCTGCAAAAAGAATCAGGGCAAGGCCAAACCCGACCGCGTAGGCGGTCGATGAAACCAGTGCCTGAAGAAAGGTATATTCATTGTTGGAAATAATAATCGCAACGCCAAATACCGCACAATTTGTTGTAATCAGGGGGAGAAAGATACCCAGTCCCACGTAGAGCGCCGGGACGACTTTTTTTAAGAACATCTCCACAAACTGCACCAGGGATGCAATCACGAGGATAAATGAAACGGTTCTCAGGTATTCGAGACCGAATCGCTTTAAAACCAATGTTTCGGTCACCCATGTGATAACCCCCGCCAGGGCCAAAACAAAGACGACCGCCATTGCCATACCGATCGCCGTCTCCATTTTTTTGGACGTTCCCAAAAAGGGACAATTCCCCAGATACTGGGCAAGGATAATGTTGTTTACTAATATGCAGCTGATGACGAGGAGTATCAAATCACCCATTTGTTTCCTCCTATTTTTGTCCTACGAGGTTCATGACGCAAAGCATGAGTCCGAGGGCAACAAAGGCCCCCGGCGCCTCAATCATGAATGTAAACGGCTGAAAAGAGGGTCCAAATATGGATGTGCCCCAAAAAGTGCCGCTCCCCAGCACCTCCCGAACTGCGCCGAGAACGCCCAGAGACAGGGTAAATCCAATGCCCATCCCCAACCCATCCGCAAATGAGGCGATCAATCCGTTTTTGGCTGCAAACGCCTCGGCACGGCCGAGAATAATACAGTTGACGACAATGAGCGGTGTAAATATGCCAAGCGCCAGATAGAGCGGATAATAGAGGGCCTGCATCAGAATTTCGACAATGGTAACGAATGTTGCAATGATAATAATAAAACATGCAATTCTTACCTTTGATGGTATGACGTTTCGCATGGCTGAGACAAGGAGATTGGAGCAGACCAGAACAAACAGTGTGGCAACCCCCATCCCGAGCCCGTTTTCCACCGTCTTGGTCACCGCGAGCACGGGACAGAGACCGAGGACCAGTCGAAACGGTGGTACTTCAGCCCACAGACCTTTGACAAATTCCTGTGAGATAGACTTAGCCATCTTGTTCTCCTACTTGAGTCCCACTATTTATTAAGACTTTTTAAGTTTTCGGTAATCTGTAGTTTTAAACGTTTATACATTTTGCTGCCGTCGGTTGCCGCGGTAGTGACACCGCGGGAGGTAAGGGTGGCACCACTCATTGCATCGATCTGTCCGCCATCTGCCTTGACTTTAAATACTTGGTCGATGGGTAATCCCTTGAATTGGGAGACAAAAATGGGGTCGGTTTTTGCCAGAGAACCCACCCCCGGTGTCTCGCTGTGGGTGGTAACACCCACAGCGACAATCTTATCATCTTTTATGTTAACACCCACCATCAGGCCGATTTGACCCTGAAACCCTGTTCCAAACGTTTCAAAGACAACCGAATTCGCCTCTCCGTCAAATACGCCAATAAAGAAACTCTTTTCCATGTCGCCGTCTTTGATTTTAAAACGATCGATGATCGGATCGTTTGATGATCCTTTGAGGATTTCGCGAATTGCCGGGCCTTTCACGAACTTAAGCTGTTGATATTCAATTCTGTCCTTTGTTTTGTTGTGGAGCGCAGCCAGCAGCGTGCCTGAAAAGGTGCTCAAAATTGTGAGAACGATGATCATTTTTACCATTTCACGCATGTTAAGCAACCCTTCCCAATGCTTCGGGTCTTATCTTGTCCAAAAGTGGGTTTAGGATGTTTATAATCAAAATAGCAAAAACCACACCATCAATATAAGCACCGACGTTTCTGATAAGTACGGTGAGAATGCCACCGGTGGCACCATAAAGGAGCATGGGAATAAAATTTACCGGGGAAGATGAATCCTCGGTGGCCAGAAAAAAAGCCCCGACCAATGTATAACCGGTGAATAGATGAAAAGAGGGCCCGGCAAAACGTGTTGCATCCGCTAAATTGAATACCAGAGCGCAGATCAGCACACCCCCGAGAAAGGAGATTGAAATTTCCCATCGGATAATCCGCCTCGCCATCAAGTAGATGCCGCCGGCGATCAACCCAAGGCCGAAAGTAGCACCCGTACCCCCGGTTTGTTTACCGATCAGCAGACCTCCGGCGTGAAAGGATTCAATGGCAGCAACACCGAAGTGCTTTAAAGCGCCAAGAGGATAAACCGCGATAAAGTCAAAATCGTAGTTGACCAAATGCTCATCAAAATCAAGGAAATCTTTCCAGGACAGCATGAGCATGGCAAGGGCAACCAGCGTTGGATGAAATGGATTTCCTCCGATGCCACCAAAGATCTGCTTGCCGACAATAATGGCGATAAATGTGCCGGTGATGACCAGCCACCATGGGGAAACGGGCGGCAAAAGCATCCCGAGCAAAAGCCCGATCAGTGCCGCGTTGCCATCAGCAATCGAAATCTTGCTTTTGGTGATTCGGTTTATCAACAACTCCCAAATGATCGCTGTGGATACGGAAAGTGATACGACGCCCACCGCAGGCATACCGTACTGGAACAGACCAAAAACAACCGCAGGCAACGCAGCGAGTATTATATTGTAATTGCGCTTGGCAATGCTGCTGCCGTTATGTAAGAACGGGGCGTGCGAAACAATGAATTTTTTCTGTTCAAGCATGATTCGCCTCTGCTGTATCCATCCGGGAGAGCTCAAATTTTGCCAATCGTATGTGTTGAAAAACCGGTATTTTTGCAACACAGACAAAACTGCACAGACCGCATTCAATGCAGGAATGCAAATCGTACTGATCTGCAGATTCTTCGTAATGGCCAGCTTCGATATATCGAACAAGCATATTTACCTGAATTTTTGCAGGACAAATTCTGACGCATTCTCCACAATTGATACAGGGGTCATCTGAGACATACGGCAGGTTGTTTTTGTCCTGAACCATAATGGCATCGGTATCCGACAGCACCGTGTGGTCTTCCGAGTAGATCGCAGCGCCTCGCATCGGGCCACCCAGAACAATTCGGTCTTTTTCGTTTAAAATAATATTGGATGCCTCAAAAATATCACGAAGCGGGGTCCCGATTCTGACTGATAAAAGAGTTGTGCCCCCGTCCTTTCCGATCAGGGTCAGCCGCTTTGAAACAGGTATTCGGCCTCCTTTAAAAGCAATTCCGATACTTGCGACAGCCTCGGCGCTGAAAAAAGATACCCCTAAATCTTCCACATTTTTCCCAACAGGGACAACCTGTCCCAGTAGATTCTGCATCATCATTTTAGGAAGTGTGGCGGGATATCGGATAGGAACAGCTTTAACAAGTGCATCTATACCCGTATATCCATGCATGACATCCTGTGGAACGGCCAGAATGATATTATCAACCCCGGTGATGGTCTTTAGTATATGGATTCCTTTTTTTATGGCATTAAATTGGGTGGTTACCCCATACCGATTGGTGGAAATAAAGATATCGCTGTCAACTCCGCAGACAACGATGGTTTGAATCGATTTTTCAGACCCGAAAGAAGCATGAAGAGGCGGCTTCCCCGGTGCACAGGAAAGGAAATCCCTGGCCGTATCGAGGGTAGGGTTCAAGGCAAATTTTTCGAATTGTTCATCAAATACCTCTTCCCCCTCGGCACGAATGGAGATGGCGATGTACGACTTGTCGAAATCGCCTGTGTGAATTGAGATCGACGACACGGCGCCTGTAACGGTTGATACAACGTATTGACCACTGTCTCCGGAAAGAGATATTTTTTGCCCCGTTTTGACCTTTTCTCCTTTTTCAGATGTAAGCAAACCCTTATAAATGGCAGGTTCCGGTGTTGCAACCTCCAGGTACAGGGTAACCTCTCCGGGTGTTGAAACCGATCGATGTTCAGGCAGAACCGCCTCAACTCTATCGTATTCAAAGCGAGGTTTTCTCAAAGCTGTGATTCGTTTTGTTATCATCGTCCAACCTATCTCTCTGTCTCACATCACATGACATAATTCACATTGTTCTTCTAATGGACTTACTTCAAACTCCTGATGACATCCTATGCATTGTAAATGGAATGCGTCACGTCGATTGAGCATGTCTTCATCTTCGCTCTTTGGCTCATGGCACCCCCCCTCCCCGCACAGCTCGGGATCTGTTTCATCCTCATCGTCGGTATGATGGCAATCGAGGCAGGAGAGGCCATATCCTTGGACAGATGTATGCGTTTTATGGTCAAATAAAACTTTTCCAGCAATGTTTTTTAACATTATCCTTGGCGGCTGCTCGGGCGTTTTTGCAGGGAAGGCGGCGTAACTTAAAGCCCCCACAACCAACAAAACAATCGCCAGGCCATAAACCCGTCGCAATTCCTTTTTCGCGGTCATCTATTTAAAATTCCTTTAAGGGTTTTGCTGCTGGAACACATCTGCTATCAAAAAACAAATTGTTCTAACTATCACAATGAAATAAAGCTTTCAAGACTTTTTCTGGTCACCTTTTAAAGAGATTTGATATGAAAGAGATAAAGATTCGAGTCGATGCCCATTGGTTTATAATGTGTTCCTCAAGTTCAAAAGGCTCAAATTCTTGACAGATCGTTAAGATAGGAATAATTTTTGTCGATATGGCATCTCCCAGGATACTCCTAAATGCTCATGATATTCGTGCGGACAAGCAATCGGGTCAGCATTTTCTGTCAGATCGGTCTGTGGCAAAGACGATTGTTGTTCGCTCACAAGCCTCAGCAAAAGATGTTGTCCTTGAAATCGGAGCCGGCCTCGGCGCCCTTACGATTCCGGCCGGCCGGATTGTGAAAAAATTATATGCGGTTGAAAAAGATCCCCGTATCATGGCTGTCCTGGAAAAGGAGGTTTTTTCAAACCGCCTTTCAAATATTATTTTAATCAGGGAAAACATCCTTCAGCTTGATATAAAGGCGCTCGGGAAGGGTGGCAATCATGGCCTGGTCGTTTTAGGAAACCTTCCGTACAACATCTCTTCTCAGATTCTTGTAAAACTTATCAATTCAAGGGAAGTGATCAGCCGCGCCATTTTGATGTTTCAGAAAGAGGTGGCCGACAGAATTGCCGCTCCACCTGGAGGAAGGGAGTATGGCCGGTTGTCGGTGATGCTTCAATACTGTGCAAACATAAAAACCATTTTAGCGGTTAGGCCGGCCTGCTTTTTCCCCAGGCCTAGGGTCGAATCCCTGGTTCTCGGAATTGATTTTGAAACCCCTATGAAAAATGCGGGCGCAGATGATGCCTTCCTTTTCAGGGTCATCAAGGCGGCATTTGGAAAAAGACGAAAAACACTGAAAAATGCGCTGGCAGGAAGCGAATTTCACCTCGATGGATCAACAGCATTTCAGGCGCTTGACCGTGCTGGAATCGATCCGGCAAGACGTGCTGAGACACTCGCTGTCTCTGATTTTGTAAGACTCAGTGATTGCCTGAAGGATATTGTGGGCCAAATGGGGGCCTAAAATAGCAAAATATCGCTCAAAAATCCTCAACATCATGCTGATCCCTCGGTTTTGGCGGCTGAGGCTTTTTTATTTTACGCCACTTTTCAAGCCGTTGTTTTACGATCTTTTCAAAACCCCTTTCAGTTGGGAAATAGTACTGTCGGTCCCTAAGTGTCTCCGGAAGATATTCCTGTGAAACATAGGCATCCGGATAGTCATGGGGATATTTGTACTCTTTTCCATAATCAAGCGCTTTCATCAGGTTTGTGGGGGCATTCCGAATGTGAACCGGAACCGGGAGAGTGCCTGACTTTTCGATGATACCCAGTACCTTTTTATAAGCGGTGTAAATGCGGTTGCTTTTAGGTGCGATTGCAAGGTAAACCGCCGCCTGGGCAAGCGCCAGTTCACCCTCCGGCGGTCCGATAAATTTGAAGGCCTCCATCGCATTCATCGCCACTCCCAGCGCCTGGGGGTCTGCGTTTCCCACATCTTCTGAAGCACACCGGACCATCCGCCGGGCCACATACAAAGGATTCTCTCCCGCTGTCAGCATTCGTGCCAGCCAGTATAGAGACGCGTCGGGATCACTTCCACGCAGGCTTTTGTGGAAAGCAGAAATCAGATTGTAGTGTTCTTCACCTGATTTGTCGTAGATCAGCGCTTTCTGCTGCAAAGCATGTTCGATATCCTTCATCCGGATTTTCAGGTTATTTTTTTTCTCCGAGAGATCTTTGTCAGAAAGGATCAGAGAGACCGCCAATTCAAGCCCGTTTAAAGCAACGCGGGCATCACCATCTGAAATGCGGGTCAAGTGGGAAAGGGCGCCGGGATCCAATGTCAACCCGAGACTCCCCAGACCTTTTTCTTTGTCCTTTAACGTCTTCTTCAGTATAAGTGATATATCCAGGGGCGAAAGGGCTTTCAGGGTGATCACCCGGCATCTGGACAAAAGGGGAGGAATCACCTCGAACGAAGGGTTTTCGGTGGTAGCCCCTATCAGGGTGATCAAACCGCTTTCTACATGATGCAAAAATGCATCCTGCTGGGCCTTGTTAAATCGGTGAATCTCATCGACAAAGAGAATCGTCCGGTTTTGGTGAAGCTTCTGCTGATTTTTTGCTTCTTCAATAACCGAACGGATTTCCTTGACACCGGAAAGGACAGCAGAGAAATGGACGAAATAGCTATTGGTTTCATTGGCAATGATTCTGGCGAGAGTTGTTTTGCCACATCCGGGCGGACCCCAGAGAATCATGGAAAAAATCCGGTCTTTTCCGATCGCTCTATAGAGCAAACCTTCCCGGCTCACCGTATGTTTTTGGCCGACAAACTCGTCCAAGCTCCGCGGGCGCATCCTCTCTGCCAGGGGCCTAAATGCTTCCGCCGCTTTTTGGGCCTGATATTCAAAAAGATCCATTATTTTATTCTTACCGTCCTTGTCGTTTACGAAAAATCATCCGTAAAGGGCTTTTATCAAGCCCTGCCTGTTCCCGGATCTGGTTGATCAGGTACCTTTTGTAAGAAAAGTGAATCCCATCCGGATAATTTGAAAAACAGACAAATGTGGGTGGTTTTGAAGACGTTTGGGTGGCGTAATAGAATTTAATCCGTTTTCCCCTGTGAAGTGATGGCTGGGTTTTTCTGATAGCCTGTTCAACAATCTTGTTGAGTGTTCCGGTTCCGATGCGGGTAACAAACTGATCATAGACTTCATCTACGAGATGGAATATCTTTGGTACCCTGAGGCCGGTTTTGGCTGAAATGGTCATTGCCGGCGCAAAATTGAGATATTTTGCTTCCATTTTTAACTGTTCATAGTATTTTTTAACAGTGTTGGTCTCTTTTTTAACCAGATCCCATTTATTTAGCAGAAGAATTAGACCACATTTTCGCTCAAAAGCATATCCGGCGACTTTAATATCCTGCTCTGTGATTCCCTCATTTGCATCGATGATAACCAGAGCCACATCGCATCTTTCAAGGCTTTTTAATGCTTTGAGAATGGAGAATTTTTCAAGCTTTTTTGCAACACGACCCTTCCGCCGTATCCCGGCGGTATCGATCAAAAGGTAGGGTTTTTTGTTTATTTTACATAAAGAGTCGATTGAATCACGGGTCGTTCCGGGGGTATCGCTGACCAGAACCCGGGCTTTCCCCAGGATTCGATTGATGAGAGACGATTTTCCACTGTTCGGTTTCCCCACAACTGCTATTTTTATTATTTCCCCGGCCTTGTCCGAAGATGAAGTAGAAAAGAGTTTGGATAGATCAGCGGTCAGATCATCCAGAAAATCCGGAACACCGTAACCGTGTTCAGCAGAGACCGGGTATAGCTTGTCTATGCCGAGACGGTAAAAATCATAGAGGTTGAGCTCCTGTTCCACCCCGTCTATTTTGTTCACTGCATAAAAGGTCGGCCGGCCTCCGGAGCGGAGAAGGTCGATCATATCTTTATCATATGGAGACACCCCGGTTTTGCCATCGAGTACCAGAAGGATCACATCGGCGTCTTCTATAGCCTGGTCGATTTGAAAACGGATCTGCTGCGCGAAACCGTCCGCATCTTTTTCAATAAATCCGCCGGTATCGACCAGGGTGAACTCAACATCATCCCAGGTGGCATCGGCATACTGGCGGTCTCTAGTTACACCGGGGAGGTTGTCCACCAAAGCGGTTCGCGTGTGGGTGATCCGATTGAAAAGGGTGGACTTTCCCACATTGGGACGGCCCATAATTGCGATGATCGGTTTCATGGATACAAAGAAAAGGTCCTTCTTTTCATCCCTTTTCGGTCTAATTCTCCTAGATAACCATCAATACCTCCTGGTAGGTGGTGTGCCTGCTGGTCAAAGGCATAACTGAAGAGGTAGTTTACTGCATTGACAATATGCTGGTCGTTGGCAGGGAGTTCATCCGGGGATTGGAGCCGAACATACTGTTCGAGGTTCCCCAGGTCCACCAGGGGGTCGGCGAACTGGTGTTCGGCTTTCATGATGGAGCGTTTGAATCTGAAAAATTCACCAATGAGCTTGATTATATCGGTTTTGGGGCTGACCACCGGTTTGACCTTCAGGAGACTGGCCTGGGAAATATCCTGAAAAACTTCAGTGTTAAACGGATTCGGTGTTGCTACGGTCAACGATCCATCCTTGACCGCGATGGGAAGGACCAGGTGTCTCATGGCAAAATTCCGCGGGATGGTCGTGGTCACCAGATTGAGGTCCAGCTTCAACGGGTCGATCTCTCTAAACGGAAACCTCCATGCATCTGTCAGGGTTTGAAAAATGATTTCCTCCCCCAGTCTTTTAGAAGGATCGCCAGTCCGTTGAAGGTTAATTGAAACGATAACGTCGATGATGGTTATGGGTACGGGGATCCGTCCGCCAACGCTCGAGGTTTCATTCGGTCGGGCCTGATCTTTTTCCAGCTTCCTTTGAATGCTTTTCCCGTTTTTCCGGATCTGCGCTTCTTGAGCCTGGGAGATCAGCCCTTTTTTACAGAGGGCCTGGCAGATATATTCGGCTGAAAGCGGATGGCATTTAGGATCAGGCATTTCTTAAAAAACCTTTAAAATTAGGTACGGGATAGAATAAATGTATAATGCCGAATGATACCGATGATGTCAAGCATCAGCCCTGCGACTGGACTGTAAAGGTCGAACAGTCCGCCAGTGCCTCTGAGAAAATAATATAAACATTTTGTGAAAAATTTGCACGCATATGAAAAAATCTGATGAAAGATGAAAGTTTTTTCGGAAGAAAAATTCAGTTGCCTTGTTTAAAATTTTTTATGGCATCTATAATTTGATTTTCAAGAAGGGTTTGGAACTGTACATGAATGGCGCTTTCATTGAAAGGCAAGAGATACGCAGCGATGATTTTTCCTCTTTTGACTACTTTTTGTTCTCGCTGCTCATCTAGGATAGGATCATTTGCGGGCACCTGATCAGTTTCAGATCCTTTTGAACCGGTTTCTTTTTGGACCAAAAACCGAGTTCCGCATGTTTTACCAGGAGTATGTCGTCGAATACTCCAGGATCGCCGAAAAGCTCTATCTGCCTAACGAGGTCCTCAATCTCGACAACGTGCTCATGGCCACACCGGAAAAGGCGCTTGTAGATTGCGCATATCTTCGGAAAAGACTCCCCTTTGCCGATGAACTGGAAACCAATCTCCTGAATAGGACCAAACTGATAGAAATCGCCACCGCTTATCCTGAGCACGTGTGGAAGAGGATTGAGGGGTGGTTATAATAAGATCGGCATTGAAATGGACTTAAGCCTCAATGCCGATCAAATGAAATAGTGAAATATGACGTATATCAGATTATAAGTTATTGCTTTCAAGTAATTCATATCCGTCCGTTCTTACTATTTTTTCCCCCTTCCTCACCTCGGAACTGACGGCAGGTTGTGATATTCTAAATTTTTGTGCCAATTCAATCTGGCTCACCCCGATTTCACTGAATGCCTAGAAGCACACTAGGCTTTGCGCCTTGACGGCTTGTTTACCTTTACTATTAGTTACAACCTGATTAGGTTCAAACCCCAGCAAGTTGACAACACGCTTTACAACCGCCTCAAAATCGTATCCGTTCGTCTTTAAATGGTATCTGCGTTCAAGCTGCTCACGAGCCTGTTTGGGTACTGTCAAGTTTTTTGT
>DCWS01000010.1 GCA_002328165.1 Desulfobacteraceae bacterium UBA2156
GGGGCCAGCTGGGACCTCATTAAAGAGATATAAAAATACTATTTGGCCAAAAAATACAAAAGTCCACGACTCAAACATGTAACTCGAATTGCCATCGATGAAATCAACATTGGCAAAGGGCACCGAGATTTAACCGCAGTGCTGGATTTAAAAACCGGTGCTGTCATCTTCGTTGGAGATGGCAAAGGCGTTGATTCTCTCAAACCGTTTTTCAAAAGACTCAGATACTCGAAGGCAGAAATTAAGGCGGTCGCTATTGATATGTCACCTTCCTACATCGCTGCTGTGCTAGAAAATCTGCCTGAGTCAACGATCGTGTTTGATCATTTTCATGTGATTAAACTCTATAATGACAAACTATCTGAACTACGCCGGGCAATCCATCGTGAAGCCGCAGGCCCCTTACAAAAGAAAGTACTGAAAGGAACGAGTTGGCTTTTGTTGAAGAATTCACACAACCGACGTAGACGTCCTGACTTATGCGGTGGGGCGCGTATTTGTGCACTATTTCGAGGCCGGGGGTACCCTGCTGGATTTTGATCCTGTGAAAGTTCGCTTTTTTTTTGAAACCCAATTCAAAGAGGGAAAGAAAGTCGCTTCAGAGCTTCGGTTCGTTTGGATGAGGTGCAAGTTGTCAACCGTTTGACCAAAAAGACGAGGGAGGAGAGCTGTTCGGATGAAACAGAAATGGAGTTTTATTATCAGTTTTTCAATTATCGGATTTCTATTATTCCCTTTTACGGTCGGCGCCGAAGAAAAGAAGTCTGAGGATTCAAAACCCATTGACAAGTGGAGCTGGCTTTCCAAGGGAAAAAAATTAGGCCCGTGGTGGTTGGTCAGTTCCAAATCCCACGATCCGCACCCCGAACTACTCCTGTATCACATCGATACGAGCTTTTCCTTTACCGATACCAGCGGTAATATGGAAAGTGAAGCTTGGAGTGTCACAGGAAAACTGACATTACGAAAAGCCCACTTTTCCAGCTATACCGACTATTCATTCATTAGGGATAAATCGACGGTCATCGCTTTTGATACCACCGCAGTGAATGAAGTAGAAAGTCTGACCGAGTTGCTGCGATACGATATCTTCAAATGGCTGGCACTTGAGGGCGGTCTCAACCGGTTTAGCGACTCGACCAAATTCTTTGACGACAGCTACAACGTTTTCGGCGGGGTAGCAGTCTGGCCGCTGAACACGGCAAAACTACGGCTGAAACTCAGCGCATTTTATGCCTACGGTGAAATCAATTACCGAAATGACCTACTGGAACCGTTTTTTATCGAAATGCCCCGTTATGAATCCGACGCTTTTTTCGGTCAAGAAATTCTCAACTGGCAAATTACCAAAATGCTTTCTTTGACCCAGTATTTCGACTATACGTATGCTTTCGACGATGCGGATCCATCTCTGATTCACGGTGTGCCGAGAACTGAAGAAACTAATATGATCCGATGGAAGTTCAGTCTTACGTTTAATGTAAAGATTACCCCCACCATTTATATCTTCACTAAGTACGCCATTCGGCATGATGATAGTCCGCTGTCAGATGCCGAGCACACAATCTTCAAGTATTACAAGAACGATACCACGCTTTCAGTGGGTTTCGGGCTGGTTCTGTGATGAAATTGGAAGATAGAGTGTGAGCTATGAATTGGCTAAGAAGACTTTGAGAGAAATTCAGACCTGAGCTTTGGATCAACCTCCCTTTCTTTATCTTTATGGTTTGTGTGCTGCTGGTTCTGTTTATCGCGTTCTATTTATACAACAATATCGTTTATACAGTTCACTCGGGTGGGGGCGGGATTTTATACCGGCGGTTTTTTGGCGGGACGGTTGTGGATCGGGTCTATCCGGAAGGGATTCATTTCATATTCCCATAGGATAAGATGTATATCAACAACCTTCGTATCCAGCAGATTCCGTACGAGTTCGATGTGCTCACCCGAAACGGGGATTTTAGGCGGTTAAGCCCTGAGTTCCATTTGAAACTTTTTCTTTTTTTTGAAATCTCTTTTTCAGCGCACGCTCTATCTGCCAAATCCTCTATGGTTATTGAAACCGATAAGGGGCAACATTCTTTAAAGAAAAGTCAAGCGACCCCCCCTGGGGGGTTTTGGTGTTTCGGGACTGCAAAAAAACCTCGGAAAATCACACATGGCATTTTTTGAGCTGGCTTCAGCAACGACATCTGCATGAAAGCGTACGTCCGTCCAATTCAATCTCAGAAACACAAAATCAATGCCCTCAGTTTCATCCCTCCGCCGTACTTTTTGCTTGCTTTTTTCCACAAAACTATGGCATATTTTTTTCGTATCGAATTTGGCCCCATTTGTTTCCAAAAGGAGATGATCCAAACATGAAGAAAGTAAAGAAAACCGGTTTCACGAATCCATGGAGCAGGCTGAAATTCTTCTAAGACAGGGGGATCATGATGCAGTACGTGAATTCCTGGAAATGGCGCAAAAATATGCTACCTCCAGACAACTCAAAGAAATTGAGGATTTGAACCGCAGGTATAACATCCGATCAAATTAAAGAATTACAATAATCCACACTTCCCTTTGCCCTTGCCAAAAAGCGCTTAATAAGTATATAGATCCATATTCGATTTAAGGGAAGATGTCGGTGTGAAAAATGGCACCGAACAACCGAATAGAGGAACCGGTATGAATCTAAAGGTCCTGGAATTCGTCAGCAAAGGAAGGGAGAGGGTCTGGTTTAAAATAGGTGGCGCGGCCGCCATTTCAGGTATTGCCAACAGTGCTGTCGTAATCATCGTGAATGCAGCCGCCAAGAACTATTCCCAGCTCAACTTCAAATATCTTGTCCTGTTCGCACTCTGCATTACCATCTATATCATCACCTTTAAGTTTTCATTCTCCCGATCCACGTATTTGGCGCGTGACATCGTTGCCCAGACCCGTTTACGGATTGCAGACAAACTCAGACGGGCCAGTCTCCTATCCTTTGAAGGCATGGGCCAGGGCCGAATCTATACCACCTTGTCGGAAAACACGGAGATCATCTTTGAAGCATCGCGGCTCATTACAGCCACCGCATCTGCGGTAGTGATGTTAATGTTGACCTTTGGGTATTTGGCGGTGATTTCAAGAATGGCCCTTTGGATGTCCATTATCATCATTTTTTGTGCAGTCTTCGTCTATATAAGCAACCAGGAAGTAATAAAGCGGTATTTGACTACCGCCACGCAGAAGGAAGCTGAATTTTATACGTCTTTGAATCATTTCTTGCACGGTTTCATAGAAATCAAAATGAATCGCGCCAAAAGTGACGATATTTTTAATAACTACCTGAAAAAATTTGCCCTATCCGAAAAGGATTTTAAAATTAAGGCCGAAGCAAAGCTTTTAACCAATCAAATATTTGCTCAAACCTTCTGGTATTTTTTAGTGGCCTCGATTGTCTTTTTGCTTCCTCAACTCACTAAGATATCCTCCAATGAGATCATGAGTTCCATTACGGTAGTGATGTTTATCCTCGGTCCCATCGGTATGATCGTGGGTTCAATACCCCTCATCGTCAAAGGCAATCTGGCTGTTGATAAACTTCAGGGGTTGGAAAACGAATTGGACAAAGTTGATGATTTAAAAGCCACAAGTGAAAGAAATCCCTTTGCACCACCAGCCGTTTTTGCGCAGATCCGTCTTGATGATGCCGGCTTTTCCTATTCAGATCCTGGCGATCTTGGGAGTTTTTCCATAGGTCCCATCGATCTTAAAATTAATACTGGAGAAATCGTATTCATAATAGGTGGAAACGGCAGCGGCAAGACAACGCTTCTCAAAGTCATGGCCGGGCTGTACTACCCCAAATCCGGGGCAATTTTCATGAATAACCGCATCGTTGATAAAACCAATTACGCCCATTATCGAAACGAGATGGCCGCTATATTCACGGAATTTCATCTTTTTGATCGATTATACGGCGTTAAAGATGTTGATCTGGATCGTGTGGATGAGATGTTCCGGATCATGGAGCTCATGGACAAAACCGATTATGTTGACGGGGAGTTTACCAACCTGAATTTGTCTACCGGACAGAGAAGGCGGCTGGCGCTCATCATTGCCCTGATGGAAGACAAACCGGTTATTATCATCGACGAATTGGCCGCAGACCAGGATCCGGAGTTTAGAAAATACTTCTACGAAGTCCTTTTGAAGGATTTAAAAGCCCAGGGAAAAACCATCATCGCCACCAGTCATGATGACCGGTATTTTCATGTGGCAGACCGTGTGGTTAAGATGGAATATGGAAAAATAGTGAAAGAAAAGTGACTATAATGTAAAGTGATTTAAAGCGTCTAATAATTTCCCATGATCCGAATAGAACAAATCGACAAATCACGACTACCTGAAATTAAGGAGTACATCCCGGAAGAATTTGACAGGGCTGTTGAAAAATTTGACCCTGATAAAGAAATCGTTTGGACTGCGCGGGATGGGAAACAGGTTTGCGGTGTGGTTTGGGGTCATCAATATGAGCATAATAATGAAAACTGCTTTTATATCCTATTCCTCGAAGTGCTTTCTCAATGCAGAAACCAAGGTATCGGAACCGTGCTATTTCAAACGGCACAGGCTGAAGCCCAAAAAAAAAGTGTCGATATGATCAGAGCCAACTTTAAGGAAAATGATACATTCCCGGCAACTGCAAAATTACTGATGAAGCATGGATGGGAAAAGCCCGAATTAACGATGTATTTCTTTGAGTCTAGGGTTGATAAATTTTTCAATGATTTAACCTGGGCAATTCCTTCAAAATATGCTTCCTATGAATCTTATATACATCCCTGGTCTGAAATTACACCTGAAGAATTGGAAATCATTCGAAAAACCGAAGGGGCATATTTCGCCCAAAATGCAGAATCGGATCATCTCTGGGACAAGGAAAAAGTCGAAACTATCAACAGTTTCATCTTGCGTGATGGAAAAAAAACCATGGGCTGGCTAATCACCCATCGTCACAAACCGAATACCATCCACTACACATCCATCTTCATTTTTGACGAATACAGAGGATCGGCCCTTTATCGAGCAGTCATAGTAAAAGCGGTTGATCTACAAAAAAAAGAAGGGGTTCCGAAAATTTCATGGCTGGCTCATGCAAAGAATAATAAATCGTTGAAACTGTGGAACATGCTGTTTAAGAGGATCATTACAAAAACCGAAAACTGGTATGAATCTAAAAAAAATTTGCGGAGCTAATCTGTTGCTGTATCGAATGTGTGAATGATTCAGAAGTGATCTCCTAATTAGCTGCGCCCACCATTTTTCATTCGTAAATTCAAGCACCTGGTGATTCTCATCGCCAGCCACTTTGTTGTTGTCATCAGGGGCGGAGCCGATTCTCTATTGAGGACACAGCATCAACTAAATTCTCCGGTACCAAATGAGCATAGCGCTCGGTCATCTTGACCGTGCTATGTCCGAGAAAGTCTCTCATTTCAATCAAAGGTCGCCCCGCCATCACCATCCAAGATGCGCACGTATGACGAAATGTATGGGGCGTACAACGTTCGAGTTTTGCCCGAGGAGCCAGTTTTAATAGGCCTTGATTTGTCTAACACTTATAACAAATTTTCTTTCCAAAATTTTAGAAATATAGGATTCCAAACTTTAAGTATTTCACTTTTAGAAGCTGGCTTAAAAGCATCGTTTTTCATCCATCCCCAGTCACCACCTTCCATTGCACCTTTCCCCATACAACCATTTTTTTTGTTAGATAAGGCTTCTATTAATAGCTTAAAAGTTCCTCGAGGATTTTCAGTAGCCATCTTGTAATAGTCTTCCTTAGTATTAAAAACCTTTGAGTTTGATACAATAAAATTTGTCATCTCATCAGGAGAGTAACCTTCATCTGTTGTATAGTTTAAAGGACACCTAATACCCTCTTTATGTTTTCCAAATGTAACAAGGTATCTATAATATTCAGCTTCCCAGTTTGCGAAAAAGCTGTGATACCAACCTTTACCTATGTAGGAACTACTTGAGCCTCCTACTTTTTTTACTTCTGGTCTGAAAATTTGTTTTTCATATTCAATACAAGGTTCGGGAATGGTGTAATTATCAGCACCTCCATGAACGTTTAAAACAGTAGTTTTAGTTGGTATGGGATTTTTAAATTGTTGCCCCATATCACATTGATGCGCGATAGGCATTGAAGCCGCGAATTGTTCACCTTGATTAAGAAAAATATCATTAATTCTTTTGTCGAGCACCATCCACGCAACGCTACCTCCTCTAGAGTTTCCAGTGATTCCAATTTTGTTCTTGTTAACTTTTTGATGGGCTTTTAAAAAATTAAAGCCATAGAAAATATCAATTACCTGTCCCCAAACAGTCGCTTTAGTTTGATCTTTGTATGTATGTTTGACGCCCCGTCCTGAAAAGTTATCAACATATAATGTAGCAATTCCCATATCTAGAAGAGGCTTTTGTATGTCGTGAAACTAGACATAATTTCCCTTTGTTCTCAATTCTCCTTCTTCTTTTGTCCAGTAGCTAGTAAATTCGTAAGGTCCGCTACTTCCATGTGCAAAAATCAAAACTGGGAAAGGACCTTGACCATAGGGAAAAGTTAGATACCCGGTCACTGTAACTTTAGTTTGTTTAAAATCACCGTTAATTATTTGCCAAGCTTCTACCGCATCTCCTGACTCCCATGTTACAACCTCACTATATTTACCGCTTTCCCAATTTCTAAGATTCCCGTAAAGAGGAGACTTTAAAGATTTTGCATGCGCTGCAGTCCCTGTCTAGGCTTAGAACGATAGGGTTGGACTGAATCGGTCGTGTGATCTTTAGCACCAACACTCTCCCCATAAATCCCCGTAAGAATCAGAAAGGTACTGATGATATAAACCAGACGCTTCATCCCTTCGCCGTACTTTTTGCTTGCTTTTTCCACAAAACTATGTAACATTTTTTCCGCATCAAATTCCCCCTCATTTTTCATTTTTCCATTATAAGGAGGTGATCCCACATGAAGAAAATAAAGAAAATAGATTCGCAGCAACCTTCGCAGCCTTGTCCCGCATACCGTGTATTTCAGCCCGCCCCATCCAGTAAGTCTATGTTTGATAAGAAAGAAGTAAAGAAATCAAATATTAATAGTAAAAAGAATGGAGGTGATCTTCTTAATAGGGCAAAAAATACAAAACTGAAATCAGTGTTGAATTCTCAATTATCACCCCCCCTATGCTGTTGATTTCTAAGCCGCCTGTACGGCGGTGAACGTAAATCCACCGAGTTAGAGATGAGCTGAGAAAATCGATCGGACACGTAACGGGGGATGTGATATATTTTAAATACTGTCATTCTTTTCACTCAGTATAACACTAACAACAATATACCAACCGGGGCCCGCCGGAGCATATATTTTCTTGACTTTCTCCATTTGGCTTCACCTTCTTTCTTTAACTTCAGTTATGCTTTACTACTATTTACCTCATATTTTTTCATATGCTCAAGCTTCATTACTTCCGGTACATAATGATCATGAAATTCCCTGCTGCAACCGTCTCCCCATAGATCTCCTGAATTGACCAATGCCGCGAATCGGCAGCCGGCACCGGCACCGCAGGTTGGAACATACGGGCAATCCGTGTCATCAAGGCACTCCTTCTTCCATATTTCCTTGGTGACACATGTGAAATGATGTTTGTTCAGTTTTTCCTGACTCACGTGGCCCACTGAGAACTCTGGTTTGTCCATCAACACCGGACATTTGTACATCTTTCCGTCTGCATTGAAGATCAACAGCCCGTGGGCAGCCGTAATAGAACAGTTAGTTCCTTGCAAGAGCTCACCCCTGGCCGGTAAATTCCGGCGAAAAAGTTCTTGGACGGCCAAAAGGAAGTTTTCGGCAGATTCTTTGGTCAATGCACAATCCATGGTGCCGCACACACTCCCCTTTTTGTCAAGGTAAGGCTGTTCGATTCCGGGTTGAAACGCGGCCAATTTATCGAGTATCTGTTTCTCTTCAAGTTCATCCAAAAGCGACGGCAGTTGTCTGATGCTTTCTTTGGAACAGACATTTACCAGCGTTATGGGCAGCATATCCACCGTGTTTGTCAGGTTTTTCATTATCGTGTCAAAAGAAAACCCCTTGCCGTTTTTATAAGGTCGTCTGGCGTCGTGGATTTCTCTCACACCGTCTATGGTGATTCGGGCGCCCTGAAATCCCAGCGGTTTCAATCGTTCCACCACTTCAGGAGTCAGCAGGGTTCCGTTTGTGGTCATGGTAAAACCGTATGTTTTTTTATTTTCCTCACACCATTCTTGAAATTTCTTTGAAAGGAATCTGATAATATCCATATTAAGTAGCGGTTCACCACCATAATAATCGATATCAATTGCCTTGACGGATGGATCTTGGGCTCTTTTAACGATTTGATCGAACACCAATTGGGCGGTTTCCCGATCCATGGTGGGGGATTTTTCCATACCGGATTCAAAACAGTATTTACAGGCAAGGTTGCAGGCCATAGTGGTTACCACGGTGGCCTTGACCACAGGACTATTTCCATAGGCGGCAGCGCGGATATTGTGGATGACCATGTCCTTTTCCGTTTCTTCATCCTCCACCACATACCCCTCCTCCGCCATCTCGGTAAGACGAACCATGTCCGATTCATCCAAATCGCTGCCGTTTTGAAGCGATTCAAGACTCTTCCGGTAATCCGGCTCAAGTTCATAGAGGGATCCGCTGAGTGTGTTGAAGATCAGTATGCCGCCTGCCTTGGGGTAATCCGGAATCGTTATGTTGTAGCGCGAGGGTATCATCATTGTTTCTCCTTTCTATCCAATATGTGAGGCCGTGTTGTCACTGTTTGCTCAATGAGTTAAAAGATTAAGAATTCGCTTTTTGAAAACAGATCAACGGGATAGCAGAGTTGTGTGGCCACTGGAGATGAGCCACAACATATTGTATTGCAACGATGCGACAGCAAGTCCCAAGCGGCTTTGGACAACCAAAAATTCAAATAACCGGATGAAGATCGTATTGTCAAGAAAAAATTTTGCTGCAAATTAACTGAAAATCCGGGATTTTAGGTACAGGAAGTCTGACTGCACGAGTGTGTGTTTTTAAAAATAGGCCTCTGCAGGGTAATCCGGATCGGTGATGGTGTCAGCGGCGGGGGCTACGGAAAACATACCATTTTTGTAGAAACATCCATCGGAAACCCGGATGTGAAGGTGAGGATGGAACCCTAAAAAATCCCCGCATATCTGTATGGCGATAACTGCACCGGGGGGGGGTCTTTTTTCCGCGTATGCCGCTTGCATATATCTCTTTTGGTGATTCCCACCTGCATTGACTTAAGTAGGAAAGCAGCTTGCGGTCATAAAGAAAATATCGCCGCAGGATTTTGGGGATGAACACCACATGCCGATGCGGTACGGCCTTTACCACCTCCTGACAAGACCACTCACCGCACTCCATCACTCGTTTTTGATAACAGGAGGGGCAGAAATGTCGCCTCTTATGGAAAAATGCCGAAAGATATTCGTGTCCACATTCTTCGGCATATCCTCAGGCAATAACCGTGCCGGAAGCAAAGATTCCATCAAAGCCACCAGATGTTGATTATAAGCAAAAGCAGACCACAATTCAGATGACAGATTTTGTCAACTTTCCTGACGTTTTCTGTAAACAGAGCCTTATAGGAGATCCCCGCAATCATATCTCTTTTCCCAGGGGGGTGAGGCGTTTTTAAGGCATGCGGAACAGCGCGGAGGAAAAGGTGAGCGGTTCGGTCTTTCTGAACCGGCGGTTCAGATATTGTAGATGCTATAAAATTTCTGAGGAATGGAGATACCTGGCATCGGATCACTTGGACACGGAGATCAGCTCCACTTCGAAGATCAACGTTGCATTGGGGCCGATCGGGCCTCAGGGTGTTCCGTGCTCGCCGTTGCCAAGCTGGGCCGGGATGAAAATTTTCATTGCCAAATCGTTAAGAGTACCGTCGGAATGTTACAATTCATTGATCTTTGAACAATGGATAGTAGTCCTCCCATCGGTCAATAGAATTGAACGTGCATTATCGGATCTTGCGGCTGAATTTTCGGGGTGATTGTTCCCCCTATTTAACAAGGTATCAATTTCGCTATTCTAAATAACCTCTTGACTTTACCTCTAAAAGCCAATATTTATTTCGACATTGTTTTTTCACCCAGCGATCCGTCGCAGTCGGATCCTTCAAACATTTGTGCTATAACATCAACTAATAGTTTTCGGAGATTTGGCTTAATCGGCGAATCATTAGTTGTCAATTCGTTAAGAAATTGGGCCAGGATTGATTTATTAAACGATCCTGGTTTATGCCGTTTCTGGAAGGAGGCATTCCCTGTTAACATGTCTCAAGAATCACAATATATCCTAACGGTCGATGATCTCGTTAGAAGTATAGGCCGGGGCAGAGATGAGGTCGTATCTGCTTTTAGTAAAGATGAGCTCACTAAACTGCCTGGGGGAAAATGGGGATTAACTTCTGAGGTTGCTAAGAGATATCTGTCTGGAAAAGGTGTTCAGTACGAATTTAAAGTGATCGCATACATCAATCTCAAAGGAGGAACTGGGAAAACCACCAGCACCATTTCTGTGGCTACCAGAGCTGTGCAGTATGGATATAAAACCTGTATTTTGGATATGGACGCTCAAGCCAATTCCACCTTGGCCTTCGATGAGGTTCCGGATGAAGAAGATCCCATCTTTTGTGACGTTTGGCGGAACCCGAAAGAGATGGTGATGGGATCGATCCGTTCGATCAATGACGGGCTGTATATTCTGCCTTCCTCCCTTGAGAACAGTCTCCTGGATGTGAATCTCAGCAATCCCGGTTCCCAGAAAAAGGCCGTTTATGGTGTTTGTGAAGTGATTAAAGACAATGGCTTCGATCTGATCATGATCGATTGCCCCCCCTCTTTGGGTACTGCCGTTATCTCGGCCATTTGTGCTGCAGATATCATTGTAATTCCAGTTTGTTGTGATGATTTCTCCTTAACAGGATTAGATTTTACATTAATCGAAATCGAATCCATTTGCGATACGTTTAACCTCAAAAAGCCGGATATCCATATACTTTTAACCCAATTCGACAAGCGGCTAAATATATCCACAAATGCCATCGAGAAGATTTCTTCCAGATATCCGGGATACCTCGTCCCTTTCCCGATTCGGACTAGCAGCCTGTATTCCAAAATGCTCGAAAAAAAGAAGACCGTATTTGCACTCACCGCCAAATGCCGTGCAAAAACCGATTATGACCGGTATGTGCGATTTCTTCTAAAACCGGGCGGTATTTTTGAAAATGGGGGAGCAGATGGCTGATAGACCGAAAAAATCCTCATCTAAAATAAAGATAAAAAGAACCAGAAAGCGACTGTATGAGACCGTCCCCCAGGATTCCACAGTCGCAGATGAGACACCCGATTCGAAACTCCCGGCAGCAAATCGTATCATCAATAGATATGTAGCGTATTCTGCGGGTACCGCTTTCGTTCCGCTTCCACTTATTGACATGGTTGCGGTAACCGCCATTGAACTTCGAATGCTTAAACGGTTAAGCGATCAATATGACGTGCCCTTTTCCAAGCAAAAGGGAAAAGCTTTGATCGGTTCCCTACTCGGCGGGTTACATGCAGGGTTATTCTCCGGAAGCTTATTGAAAATGGTGCCGGTGATAGGCGTTGGCGGGGCGGTGCTGCCAATGGCCGCGCTTGCCGCAGCGCTAACCTTTGCCGTAGGAAAAGTATTTGTTCAGCACTTTGAGACAGGTGGAACGCTATTAGATTTTAATCCGTCAAAGGTTCAGACATTCTTTGAAGAAAAGTTTAAAGACGGACAAAAAGCGAATTGAGATCGTCGATCGAACTGATAATCATCCCCGTCATTCCAGATGGAATGTTCAATCAGATTAATGTATTGATGAATGGAGGGTTTCGGAGAGACTCAACATCAACATCGAGTGAACTCTGAAATATATACGCTATGGATTGGTTAAAAAAGCAATATGGGAGAATCAAAATCAAGCTCAAAACAAATCTTCCGGTCCTTTTAGTTGCTGTTCTTATCTTACTATTCTTTGTATTTTATTTGTACAATAATATTGTATATTCAGTCCAATCAGGAGAGGGTGGTGTTTTATACAGGCGGTTTGTTGGAGGCACTGTCGTTGATAAGGTATACCCCGAAGGCATTCATTTTATTTTCCCGTGGGATAAAATGTACATCTATAATATTCGTATTCAGCAGGTTCCTTATGAATTAGAGGTGCTGACGAAGAACGGAATGTTGGTTTCTTTGAGTTTGTCGATTCGATATTATCCGGAGCGCGATCTTCTGGGTGTTTTACATAAGGTTGTCGGTCCGCAGTACGTTCAAACCGTTATTATTCCGGAAATTGAACACGTCTTGCGTGTTATCATCGGTCAGATGTCTGCTGAGGATGTCTATACGACAAAACGCTCCATCATCGAAAATTATCTGAATGAAGCCATAGAGAAGGTGCATCGTCGATTTATTTCGGTGGATAATGTCATCATCAAGAAAATCACGCTTCCTGCGTATGTGGGCAAAGCCATCCAAAAAAAAATAGAACAGAAACACCTTGCCTTAGCACACCAATTTAAAATCGAGAGACAGCAAAGGGAGAAAGTCAGAAAGCGTATTGAAGGTGAAGGGATGAGAGATTACAATACCATCGTAAATTCGTCCCTCTCTCCTGAGATATTACAGTGGATGGCCATTCAGGCTACGTTGGAGCTTGCTAAATCTGACAATACCAAGGTTGTGGTGGTAGGCAGCGGTAAACAGGGCTTACCTGTTTTCGGAAACTTGATATTGGATGCGCCCGGCAGTTTTTCATTTCTCCCAGATGAGAAGAAAGCATTAATCCCCAACGGGGAGAAGAACCCAGCAGATTCAATAGATACTATGGATAAAGCAGATACTATACAAACAAATGAGAAGAAGGAAGACGCTTCGGAGAAGACCGGTGAGGAAGGCATTCCCGGTAAAACAAGCAAGTTCGGCACCAGTAGTAAGATTCCTTGAACCCAGCAGCCCGATGGGAAAAAGTATACGATGGTAAACTCAAAGGCAATTATCACATTGGCACTGACCGTCTATTTAACCATGGCGTGTGATTATTCCATGTACGCGCTGCAAAGCAATAGAGCTGAGCGAGCCGAGAAGGCGAAAGGAGACATTGTAATTGGGATTGTAGAGACTTCCGTGCCCCCGAACTTGTTTATGAAAGGGATAAATCTTGCTGTCAAAGAGATAAATCAAAAAGGAGGCGTGCTTGGAAGGAAGATAAGGACGATCAAAGATGATGATAAGGGTGTTATCAAAAAAGGGCAATCGATCGCAAAGAAATTGTCAAGCAATCCTGATGTTGTTGCCGTCGTGGGGCATCTGCAATCAAAAGTCGCAATTCCAGTCTCCATTACATATGTTCAAAACGGTATTTTTTTTCTCACTCCAGGGGCGAGTCATCCCCTGCTTACGCGGTCCGGTGCTGAGTATATATTAAGAAATATACCGACCGATAGGGAAATCGGTCTGCAGTTGGCGGAATTCGCCCGTGATATGGAATACAAGGCGGTAGCGGTATTTTATCAAAATGACAAGGCGAGCAAATTGTTGACCGATTCGTTTTTAGAACATGCAGCAGAAAACGGTGTGAAGATCGTCTCCACAAGGTCTTTTTTTTCATGGCAGAGGGATTTCAGGCCTTTATTATCGAATATCAAAGAGTTCTATAAATTTGATTGCATCTTTATCGCCGGATTGCTTCCCTCATCCGGACATCTGATTAAACAGGCAAGGGATATGGGAATCACTGTTCCGGTTTTGGCAAACGCTGGTCTCGATTCTCCCAGCCTGTTGACTATTGCAGGGAGAGCGGCAGAAGGCACAACGGTTGCAACTTTTTTTAATCCTGAATTACCCCGAAAGGAGACCCAGGACTTTGTCCATCGGTTCCAAGAAGAATTCGGTTTTGGTCCGGATACATGGGCAGCTCAGGGTTATGATGCCATTTCGCTGCTTGCTTATGCCATTGAAGAATCCGGTTCCACCGTTCCGATCGTCCTCACCTCCACCTTGAAATTTCTGACAGACTGGGAAGGTGTCACCGGCTCCTATTCATTCACACCACTGGGCGATATTATCGGAAAATCTATATTTTTAAAAACCGTACGCAACCAAGACTTTGTTTTCTTAAAGAGAGAGGGACGGAAAAACCTGGCATCGGATCACTTGGACGGAGAGGAGGAAAAGATTCGTCTGTTTAATTATGCGAAGAACTTCACTTTGCGTATTCCGGTGGAAAGAGCCATCCCCAACATAGATCCCGGTCTTGCCGTAGATACGGTATCTGTCGAGGTTATCGAGCAGCTGTTTCTGGGTTTGACCGGTCTCGACCCGGACACGTACCAACCGGTTTCCGAATTGGCAACGAGCTGGACAGTTAGTGAAGACGGAAGAACCTATACCTTTTATTTGCGAAGCGATGCGAAGTGGACGAACGGGGAATCCGTCACGGCAGATGATGTAGTATGGGCGGTTCGTCGCAATGTCCGACTGGCTGAAAGATCTGCCCGATACATGCTGCGAATCGTTAAAAACGCCGAAGCGATATGGAAAGGTGAAATCAAAAATGTTGAAAGGCTCGGCATATATGCCCCCGATAAGTTTACGGTGATCATTGAGCTTGAACATGCCGCCTCGTATTTCCCTACCATTGCCGGATCGTGGGCCTATTATCCATTACCCAAAAACACGGTCTTAGAACACAAAGAGCGATGGACCGATCCTGATAAAATACAAACCAACGGTTCATACAAACTGGCCTTGTGGCAAAAAGGGGTAGGAATGGTCTTAACAAAAAATCCGACTTATTATGATGCGGCAAATGTATCCATTCCGGAAATACGGTATTTCGTCATTCCACAGAGTACTCTCGGACTTGCGATGTATGAGAACGATGAACTCGATATCATGGGAAGCGGTTATCTTCCTATTCCCTCGGGGGATATTCATCGAATTCAGGCCAATCCGGTTTTGGGCGATGAATATTCTTCCGAATCAGACTTTTGTACCTATGCTTATGTGTTCAATACCAGTAGCACACCCGTTGATCACCCGCTTGTTCGAAGGGCGATCTCTGCTGCCCTAAATCGACAACTGATGATCGACGCATTGAGCAGCGGCAATGAGCAAATTGCAACCACCTATACGCGTCCGCCTGTTTTCGGTTCGGTGGATCCTAAAGAGGGTATCGGTATTGAGTTCAACCCGCGCAGGGCACAACAGTGGCTGGCCGAAGCTGGATTTCCAGACGGCAAGGGATTACCTGCCATCACCCTTTTGTACAGTCGTTCCGAGACACATTCAAGATTTGCTCATGCAGTGAAAGCTTCCCTATGGCACTTTTTAAACATCCGTGTCGACCTTCTTGAAAAGAAATGGGGGGACTATTACCGTCTAATCACACAGATGGATGCGCCGCACATGTTCCTTTTGAATTGGTGCGCCGATTATCCGGATGCGCACTCCTTCTTGTATGATGTGTTTAACCCGACCCAACCTTTCGTACATACCGCTTGGAATAATGCAGTATTTGTCGATCTATTGGCAAAAGCAGAAAAAGAGACGGATCCTCAAAAAAGAAAAGCCTATTACAAACGTGCCGAACAAATCTTATGCGAAGAGGACGCCGTGGTCGTCCCAATTTTTTTCTCTCTGGCTCACGGTCTTGTAAAACCCAAAATCGGCGGATGGTATCATATGCCGATCGGTGGGCAGCATATTCGAAACTGGTTTTTACGTGAACAATGAAAAAAGCACTTCTTTTCATATTGGCGCTGATATCCTTAAATATCGTGATTCTACTTTTATTGCCTCAGACGACACCGTTTAAGAAAAAACAGATCGTTTACATTGCGGTGGCAGGACCCATGAGTGGCAAAGACAAGGTTCAAGGCGAGGCCATGCTGAGGGGCATCCGTTTGAGCCTGGATAAACTCGAGGAAGAGGGTCGGCTCGAGGACAAAAAGATCGAGTTGTTGATTTTTGACGACAGACGGGATCGACAAACAGCTCTGAGAATCGCATCGCAACTGGCAGAACAGAATAAGGTCCTTCTTGTCCTCGGTCACTATTACAGCCCCAGTTCCGGGGTAGCCGGTAGCATTTACAAGAAAAATGGAATCCCTGCCATAACGGCATCGGCGATCGCTGATCAGATCTTCTTTGATAATGATTGGTATTTTAGGGTAACACCGAGCAATCGATTCGTGAGTGGGTTTGTGGCGGACTACATGAAGCGCGGCATGCACCAGACGTCGGCGAGCATTATTTATGACAATGATCGATACGGCAGTTCATTGGCCCACCATTTTGAAAGGAGAGCCCGGGAAGTGGGCATTCAGATCAAAGGAAAATGGTCCTTTAACCGTGAGGGAAAGGGACTGAACGAGAGTTTAAATCAGATTACTGCTCACCTTCGTGCCATCGAAGATCCGGGGGTCATCTATTTTGCC
This sequence comes from Desulfobacteraceae bacterium UBA2156, assembly GCA_002328165.1. Classification (GTDB taxonomy): domain Bacteria; phylum Desulfobacterota; class Desulfobacteria; order Desulfobacterales; family UBA2156; genus UBA2156. Next base: position 16,579 of record DCWS01000010.1, read on the forward strand.
ACACATGCCTCCGAGGGAGTGAAAATTCTCACCATCCTAAAACATCCCGGCACGTCGTATACCGTTATCGGTACGGAATTGTTTTCTCTTCCGTCGTTTCTTGAAAATCTGAAGGCCCAGCCTAATGAAAAGAAATCCCCTGGATATTATTCAGACAGGGTTTACACCATCCTCCCTTTTATGACCGAAGTGGCAGGTCAAAAAGCATACGATTTCAGAAAGGAATACCTTAAGGAATACAACCATGAACCGACATGGGTGGCAGCCTGCTACTACGATGCCATGCAGGTTGCTATCAGAGCCATCGAAAAGGGTGAAATTGAAGGAGAGGATATACGAAAGGATCGAAGAAGCGTTCGTGATTCCCTGGTTCGCTTTAATACCTTAAGAACCGCAATTCATGGTGTGACCGGTTCTATCTATTTTGATGAGAAAGGTAATGTTCAACGACCTCCGGTTGTGGGCGTCTATGATGGCCAGCGTTTATTTCCGGCTAATCTGCAACTTCAATATCTGTCCGGTACGCGTGAGACAAATTCGGCAGTACAGGAGCCAGGCGGTACGATCGGTCCTGAAGAACCGGGGATCACGAGCACTCGCGTGGTATATATTGGTATCGATGTATTTGAGATATCCGACCCGGATGTAAATCAGAACATTCATACGATTGATTTTTTTGTCTGGTTCCGTTTCGCGGGCGAGTTTGACGATAAATCGATACGGTTTATCAATGCCGTCACTCCGATTCAATTAAAGGAGCCGGTTCTAGAGGCGAAAGATGCAAACCACACAATCCGGGGATATCGCGTAAAGGCGGATTTCAGAAATGAAACAGATACATACCGATATCCGTTTGATCGGCAGACAATAAAAATCGAGTTTCGCCATGAACGCATGCCGAGGAAGAATATAATATTCGTTTCCGATCAATTGGAAATACCCGGTACGGTACCGGGAAAAAAGAGCGGTAAGATAATGAATTCACTGCCGGGGTGGAATATAACGCGTCTATCTCGCTACCCGGATATCGAAACCGTTGCTTGGGGACCCGAAAGGAATAAGATCGATTTTTCTCGATTTAACGCCGCGATTGAAATCCATAGGGCGGTGTGGAATCTTGTTGTTAAGATATTTTTACCGATATTGGCCATGGTGTTGATTCTGTTTTTTATCTACGATATTCCGTTAAATCGGATCGGAATTCGTTCGCTGCTCATCATAACGGTTCCCATTATCAACACGTTTTATTATTTGAAGTTTCAAGGCGTTTTCCTTCGGGGATATTTAGATATCCCTTTTCTGACGATATACGGTTTGGCGGCTATCGCAGCCGTTGTCTCCATCACAGCGTATACGCTCGAAAGACATGGAAAAGTTGAAGTTTCAAGATTCCTTCATCGCGCCGCTAAGGTTTTTCATCCGACAGTAACTGTTGTCATCGGAATCTGGCTTTCCTATGTGTACATGAGTTAATCGTCTTGCTGAACTATTCGAACCACCGGGTCTGAGCTCATGAAAAGAACATTAAAACTTCTTTTACTCGTTGTCGGCATCACCGCCATTTTCTTTCTATTCTTTGTATTGAAAACAACGTATTTTAAAAAGAAAACTGTCTATATCGCGTATGCCGGACCCATGAGTCAAGGCTATGGACAGGACATCGCAAATGCGATCGACATGTATCTGGAAAAGATCAACGATGCCGGGGGTATCCAGGGGAAAAAAATAGAGCTCCTCCGGTTTGATGATCAAAATGATACTGAAAAAGCCATTCAGATCGCCGAGCAAATCGTACAAGGGAAAAAGGTATTACTTGTTCTGGGGCATTATACCAGTCGCGCTTCCATTGCAGCCGGTGATATTTATGATCTGAACGGGGTCCCGGCCATCACCGCTTCTGCCACCTCCGAACCAGTTACCTTCGGAAAACGCTGGTATTTTAGAACAGTTCCCAACAATAAGATGGAGGCTGATCTTATTGCAAATTACCTTAATTTGCCGCTGAATCAAACATCGGCAAGCATCATCTTTGTGGAAAACGAGTATGGGGTCTCCCTTGCAAACGATTTTGAAATGGCAGCCAAAAGACTGGGTATCTCTATTAAGGGTAAATGGGGATATCGTGTGGAAGATCCGGATTTGGACAGGCAATTGAATCGGATCATAAAAAATTTAAAAATCATGGAGGATCCGGTGACTCTTTTCTTAGCAACCGATACCGTAGGAGGGATTAAGATTATCTCTTCATTAAAGGAATCAGAAAAAAGCCACCTCATTATCGGTCCTGATTCATTCTCCAAAAAGGAATTTTTAAACAGATTGAAACAGCTTCCGCAGGGACAAGAAAATCCCGGGTACTATTCAAACGGCATAATTTGCACATCTCCATTTATGGTCGATATAGCGGATGAAAATGCATACCGCTTTGCCAGACAATATTTGCGCCAGTTCAAAAAAAATCCCTCTTGGTCGGCCGCATGTTACTATGATGCCGTTCACATGGCGGTCGAGGCTATGAAGAAATCAGATATCGACTTTGAGGGACGGATCGGAAAAAACCGAAAAAAAGTCAGGGATACTCTGGCAAGCTTTTACAATGAAAAAAATGCCGTCAATGGCATCACCGGAGACCTCTATTTTGATCAAAACGGGGATGTCAATAGGCCTTACGCCTTGGGGGTCTATCAGGATCAAAGACTTCTTCCCACATTCATTCAGTATAAGCAAATCAAAGACGCACGGGTTGGCAAAAAGGTATTTAAAAAGGTTCTAAACGGAGAATACATCGTTTTGGATAGAAAGCTGATGAGTAAATTCCATGTCATATACACGGATATCGAATTGAACCGTATCACCAACCTGAACATTGAAAACGGTGTCTGCACACTCGATTTCTATATTTGGTTCCTGTTTTCCGGAGACCTCGATACGGCTAACATTGAATTTACGAATTCAATACGTCCTGTTTACCTGAACAAACCGGTTTTGCAGAAGACGGTCAATCAGGTTACAATGCGTGTTTACCATGTAAAAGCAGCGTTTAACCTCGACGTTCGTTTAGAAAAATATCCATATAATTCTCATGTGATCCCCATCCGATTCCGGCATGGCTCACAAACCGACAATCGACTGATACGCGTTGAGCATTTATCGGATCTTTCAGATTTTGAGGACCGCCTTGTCAAACGGAAAACAGCCAGTGTCACGGTGCCGCCAGGCTGGAGGGTCAAAGAGATATCCCTACACCGGGATGAACTGCTGAGAGATATTGACATCGGCGATCAAAGCCTCTTTGATGAGAGGCGGATGACCTATCTCGACCAATATGACGTAACCGTCCGCATCGAAAGAGACGGTTGGGGGCATGTCATTAAGATTTTTTATCCGCTGATCATCATGCTGGCGGTTCTGTATTTGATTTGCTTTGCTCCGCCTGACAGGCTTTCGATTCGACTGCTTTTATCTGCGGTGATGCTCATCACAATTGCTATCTATCACCTGCGGGTTTTATCGGACATGCCCATGGTATACACAACACCGGTGGAATATGGTGTATTCAGCTTATACGTGTTCGCCGTAATGTCCATTTTTTTGTCCATAAGAATTTACACTAATTATCAAAAAGGGTGTGAAAAACAGAGCAGAACCCTGGTGCGTGCGGGAAAATTGATTTTCCCGTGTCTGGTTTTTGTGCTTGCATCATTAATCGCTTTTATGTATTAGATTGTTATTCAAGATTTGCATCTTAAAATTGACACCCACTTAATGCATTACTCCTTTTTTTCAGGGGTGCGAAACGGGAGTCATTATTGATCGTGAGGGATTATGTTGCCGTATCTCATCTATATCGGTTTGAGTCTCAGTATCGGTATACTGGGAATACACAGAAAATTCGGTTTTTGGGGATATTTTTTCGCTTCTCTCGTTCTGACACCTATCATCGGATTGATCCTATTGCTGGCGTCTGGCAAAAGAGAAGCCGTTAAAAGTGGAGAATAGGCAATTGAAAGCCGCTACTTTGAAATATCCCGGGTACCAAACGGACAGATTCATCCTTTTTGCATGCTTTCTGGGCAGGGCTCTTACTGTTATCAGATGGGAAGGGCGCTTTTCGAGCCCCATTCCGTCTACAACAGGTGGATGATATTGTCCGCGACATTATGGGTTTGTCCGTACGCAACGAACGTTACAGCAATACCAACCAAAGATCGGTTCTTTTTGATCCAATCATTAAAAAAGGAGGTTCATCATGGGAAATGACACTCAAGAAAATGTGGCGGTCGAAACAGTGGACAGTATTGATAAGACGATACGGAATCATACCATCGGATCAATGGGAGTCGGGTTGATTCCTCTGCCGGTGGTCGATCTCGTTGCGCTGGTCGGAATTCAACTCAATATGTTGAGAAAACTGGCCAAGTCTTACGACATTCCGTTTTTTAAGGACAAGGTTAAAAACATACTCGCTTCTTTAATCGGCGGGGGTATTCCGGTTACTTTGTCGGCTGCGTTTACCAGCCTGATGAAGAGCATCCCGGTGATTGGACAGACCACAGGTGCGTTTGCCATGCCGATTTTAGCGGGTGCAACAACTTATGCGGTGGGAAAGGTATTTACCCAACATTTTGCATCCGGGGGAACCTTTCTGAGTTTCGATCCAGATGCGGTGAGAGATTATTATTATGAAATGTTCAAAGAAGGGCAAAAGGTAGCATCCAAGATGAAAAAGAGCGAGGAAAAAACCTAGAAAAAATAACCGATAATAAGATAGTCTCGCGTATAGAGAGGTCAGTTTCGAGAGGGTTGGTGATCCGATCAGGATTCAAGGGGTCCAGGTTTCAAGGATTCGAGTCAAATGCAAAAAAAAATTACAAAGAATTAAAGGTTTGGCAGAAACCCCATTGGCTTTAGTTGGATGCATTACACGCGATATCCTGTTTTGAAGCAGTGGAACATTTTATCAAGCGGGGGAAACAAAAATTATTTCAATGGTTAGATGGAGGCCCCAACCCCATGTTCACACAACAGATACGAAGGCACCCAGTGGACGGGGCAATCCCCTCACGTTGGATTGACCCATCCCCGCACGCACGGGCAAGGGCGGCCTGCCTTCCGCCATCATGGTTTGGCGTGCGCTGAACACCCTTCGATACATCCATGCAAAT
>DCWS01000030.1 GCA_002328165.1 Desulfobacteraceae bacterium UBA2156
GGGAGATTCTTTTCAATGAATTCCTTAACTACTTCCGGTTTGCCAGCTTCCAACCGCCGCCAAGAATTTTCCGGCGCGTAGAATGCGCCAGGAAGGATCCCTGTAACCACCACGCCGGATTCCGCCAATTCTCGCCCCAAGCTTCTCACATAAGCGGCTAGAGCGGACTTGACCGTATTGTACCCTACTGAGGCCGTTGCCTCCTGGGATGCGATAGACCCCACATGCACCAAACGACCGGATTGTTTTTTAACCATCTCTGGGGCAACCAGTCGGTTAATCTCGGCAGCAACACCCACATTAACCCGATGAAGTGTCTCCAACTGCTCCCACGTCAGCAGGGGATCTCTGAAGCCGTATCCGCCACCGAGAGCATGCAATACAATATCGACCCCCCCTGTATGCTCAAGACCTTTACTCACCAGGTTTTCAATATTTTTTCGCTCGACAAGGTCACCCGCAAAAACCAAGTGCTTTGCCGGATCGGAGAATGAATTTTTCAGTTTCTCAAGTTTATCCAAACTGCGAGCTGCTACGACGAGCCTAGCACCTTGTTTCTCGAACGCCTGGGAACAAACATAACCAAGTCCTTTCGACGCCCCTGTGATCAAAATATTTTTGTCTTCAAACTCTCCAATCACTTTATACCCTCAAGCCCATTACACGCTTTCCATCATAGAATCACAGCGACCCTGAATTTCCTGCAGAACCCTTTGAGCTCCTTGGCTATCTTGCGGTGGAGTTTTCATTATCCAGTCCAGCCCATACTGGTTGAACCGCTTCACCCAGTATCCGGATGCCTTCAAGTTGTTTTGAGTCTTTTCCAATTGGCCATGGGCATTTATATCCTGTCCATCCAATAAATACGCCAGATAAAGAAACAGGGAAATGACCGCATTGCACGGATAGCCTAACTGAATCACCTGAACCCAACGGATAAATTTACTAGGGGAACCTCCCGGCCTAAGATTCTTGTTATAAATATAGTTGGCAAACAGGTTGAATGTAAACCACATTTCATTGAGCTGCTCGGGAGAAGGAATCGCATCTCTAGACAAATCAAAAATTGAATCATATTGCGCTTTTCCTAGGTTGATCGCCCGGTCCGTACTTTCTTTTGACGGAACGAAGTCTGTGATTTTTTTATAATTTTCCGGATTCTCATTTTCGAGGTCTGACTCAAATTCGTCTTCAACACTATTATCCCTTAATTCTTGGCATACCGAAAACCCGCTCCAAGAAAGGTTCATTTCCAAGGAAAACTTGAAGGTGTCTAAAATCTGCTCGTACCTCTCACCCTGAAAACCGATGATGTAACACCCGACAACAAATAATTCCGGAAATTTTGCAAGAAGCTTTGAGGCTTTTCTCAGGGTCGTTGTGCTGGCAGGTTTTTTAATTTGCCTCAGGATCTGATCGTTTCCTGATTCGATTCCAATCCTAAAACCAACGCACCCGGACTTCACTATCAAGCGAACTAGCTCTTCGTCGAGAGAGGAGGCAATCAGTCCATTATTCGCAGCCCAAGTTACTCCAAATCCACGGCCAACAAGCTCTTTTAACAATTGTCGAGCGATTTCACGGTCCACCAGAAGGTCGTCGTCGAGCCATTCGATATGGTTGACCCCACGCTCCTTAACCAGGAACTCAATTTCTGACAGAACGGTGTCCACTGGATAATGCCGCACCTGATCCCCCATAAAGGGTGTTACCCCGCAGAAGGTGCAATGTGCCCTGCATCCCCGCACGAGCTGGACGGTTCCATATTTGCGGCCCTGACCGATCATGCGGGAAAACGGGCTCAGACACCCGATCTCGTTGTAGCTCTCGATGGGAACTTGATCGTATGTCGCAATGACATCCCACTTGAAGTCGACAACGTCCCTTTCCTCCCTGGTTTCCAGCACTTGGTTTTCATATTTAAAATGAATGCCCGGTGTGCAGGGGGTACCCGTAAAATCGAACCACTGCCCCAGAAAAAAACGGAGCTTGAGTTCGGCTTCACCATCAAAAACAAAATGGGCAAGATCTTTACGTAGTAGATTTTGACATTCGTTGTTAGCGATGATCCCTCCAGCCAAAACTAGATTACTACCCTTGGAAGTTAGATAATTCAGGGTTTGGACAAAAGGGTGTCTCTTGATGCCGAAAACATTTGAAACGATTACTCCGGCCGATACCCCGATGATCGAAACATCGTTGGCATTAAAATATTCATCCAACATGGGCGTGAGGTCGAGATAGTCCTCATCCTCTGTCTCACAAATCTTTTTCAAGAGCTTGTAATTCAGGTCAAGAATATCAATTTCAAGGTCAAAGTCACTCAATGCGGCTTTCAAACACTGCAGTCCCGTGGGAGGGTAGGCATAATAACTGCGGTTGCGAGCGACCTCGACATTGAAGGAATCAAAATTAAAAGTTGGACAGTGGATGAGAGTTATCCGCTTATTCGTAGGAAATCGGTCCTTGAGCTGGCACAGGTATTCTTGAAAGGCTTCATTAGCGTCCAGTCCTTCAACCTGTTCTCTTTTATCCTTGTCCAAGATCAATGGCATTCTTTACACCTACTTATTTAGATACTCCACAACTGCCTTCATGAACTCACCATTATTGTTGTAATGCGGAGAAGTGATGAAGTTTCCTTCGATTACCACCGGGGCCTTATGTTGATAATCGGCGCCAGCATTACGCATGTCTGCTTCAATACTCCAGAAAGCGGTCATTTTTCTTCCCTTGCATATACCCGCAGAGATCATGATCCAGGGGCCATGGCAAATAGCAGCAATGAGTTTTTTTTGTCCATTCATTTCTCTAAGAAAATCGAGTACTTCGGGCAGAAGGCGCACCCGATCCGGCGCTTCAAATCCGCCTGGTAAGATGACCGCATCAAAATTTTCCTCTTTCAAATCTGTGGTCGCCATGGTAGTACGAGCAGGTACTCCGTACTTGCCGTTGACCACCGCACCGTCTTTAGTGGCAATATCAACTTTGTATCCTTCTTCCAAAAGCCGGTAGTACGGATAAACCACCTCTTCATCCTGAAAACCAGGCCCTGTAATAATTACCGTTCTCTTCATCATTGTGCATCCTCTAATAAATTAAATCATCCATTGTCACAGTAAGAATCTAGTATCTCCTGGCTCAATTCTATCCCCAGTCCAGGCCGATCCGATGGAAAAGCAAATCCATCTTT
>DCWS01000022.1 GCA_002328165.1 Desulfobacteraceae bacterium UBA2156
TACAGATAATCCTGATTTTTCTAAGAATGATCTAGACAAACTTCTCAAAAGGAAATCCCGTTTGCAGCCAGAACCAACCGAGGCTGTTGTGGAAAATATTTCAGGTCTTTAATTTTCGACTCCGTAATCAAAATACTCATTGGCGCACACAACGAACGCTAGGTAATGTAGATAATGATAGAGCGTATTTTACTGGTCGACATAGAACTGGACCGAAATACATCCCGGCAGGGGTTGGACTATCAAGCCTCCGGCAACACCCATCATCCGTTGGGCCTAATGTATCTGACTTCTTCGGTGCGCCAAGCGTATCCAGCCACAGAAATAAAAATCCTGCATACCGCTACCTGCAACGACTCCGAAAAAGAATTGGTCGGTTTGCTCGAGCAATTTCAACCACAGCTCGTGGGAGTCCGCAGCCTTTCTCTGTTCCAAAGCCAACTCAAACATTTGTCGAAGATAGTGCGGGCAAAAATACCCAGTGCTTTTCTGATAGGAGGAGGACCTTATCCATCCAGTTCCTATTCGGAAATTGTCGGTTCGCATGTTGACTTGGTAATCATTGGCGAAGGTGAAAAAACATTCGTAGAGTTGATTGAAAAGCTGAACGAAACTAAAACACTACCAACAAACTTGGCAGGAACTGCAGTATGGCTAGACGGTCAAGTCAAAAAGAACGAAGGACGCCCCGTGGTGGAAAATCTGGATGAATTGCCACCTCCGGATTATAATTTAATTAACTTCAATGATTATCAAGGCATCTTCAATCTAGCCAATCAAAGCACCCAAACCTGTGCTTTTATAGAAAGCTCTCGAGGCTGCACTTACAAGTGTTATTATTGCCACGCCGCCTTAAGTAAAACCGTCCGCCGGCGGTCAGCGCATCTTGTGATCGAAGAAATGGCCGAACATTATCATAAGAGGGGCCTTCGCGATTTCGTATTTGTAGACGATATTTTTAATGTGCCAAAAAAAATAGCCAAGGACATCCTGCGGCGGATCATCAAAAACTTCCACGATATAACCCTTAACTTTTCCAACGGACTTCGTGCCGATCAACTAGATGATGAAATTCTCGATTTGTTTGAAGAAGCGGGCACTGTGCAAATGTCTCTTGCCTTTGAGACGGCAACTCCGCGTCTACAGAAACTCATCGTCAAGCATCTTAATGTTTCTAAAGCGGTCGAAATGACCGAAAAGGCGTCACGGCGATTCATCGTGCGAACCTTATCCATGGTTGGTTTCCCAACAGAAACTCTGGAAGAGGCTGAGGCCACAATACAATTGTCCAAGGGATTGACCTACGTCGCCGAACCCGGGCTAAGCATTGTACGGGTCTACCCTGGGACCCCTCTGTTTGACGCACTTAACCCAACCCCGAAAGAAGCCCGACTGATTGAAGAACAAACCTCCTCCGCACTGTTAACTAAATTGGTAGATCAACCTTCGTTTTATGGCGATTATTTCCCGGAAGAAAAAGTCCCGATCCGTGGAAAAGATATCCAAACCATCCGATGGAGTTGGATGCGCGATATCTTCCACAACAAAGAAAGGATTCGAAACAGCCACACTGTTTTGGAAAAGCACCTCAAGAAAGATCAAATTTTGACTTTCTACCGAAATCTGTATCAAAAACCCGATTTCGATGAACACAGTTTGAAGTCATGGTTAAACTTTGCCTCCCGCGATACCCGAAAGACCGATGGTAAAAAAGAACCGGTCACCCACCATTAGGACCCTCTAGGAAGACGTTGCTTAGAAGAAGCGGTCGGTCCGTCCCCAGTCTTCTATATTGAGGGGATGTTGCCCCTTTACTTAAAAACCAAAAAGGCAAGAAAGAAGTCTTGGCCACCGATTTGCGTAGCAAACCAGAAAAACCATTCGCAACCGAAAATACCAAACTATAAAGGGAAACTTACCACTTACGGCTCTCGTTTCTGTGCTAGCAATAACGACAATGAGTGTTTTAACTAAATGCTGCGGTTCCATATGGGCGATTTGAATTCGGGATAAAACCCCCAAACAGAAACCAAAGATGGCCCTCCAACTCCACGATCTCCATTAAATTATCGTCGAAGGGGAAATATACTGGCCTACCGGGAAGATATCAAAGCGTTGTCCGACAGGGTGCACGCTATTCAGGAAAAAATAAATCCGCTCGATTGTAGCCAAGCAATACCTGGAACAGATCAAGTCCTAGTACGATTTATGGGTTAATGTGATTGGCAAAGGTCGGCGCGTTATTTCCAGCCTAAAAATCAGCCCAAATAGGTGAAGTTAGATTCTGGGCTCAGTGCGGCAAGCGCAAATATAATTAAAGCAAGGACCACCATAAGTATTAAAGGAATCAAAAAAACCTTTTTGTATTCTTTGAAGAAAGTTACAATTCTATCCATTAGCTTACCAAAATTTTTTTACTTATCAATTCGCAGAATTTATTGCACGTATCGTATAAAGGCCATAAATCAAAAGCAAGAAATACTTTTTCACTAGGAATAGTTTGATGTAGCAAATGTCATTAATAATCCTCAACCGTTTTATACTTTCCTGTCAGATCTTTCGCTAGAATATCTTGGATCCATTTCTCCCTTAATTGAAAAGAATCCATTTGTTCCAGGTTTTTTACTTCAAGGTTTTTAATAGTCTCCGCAAAAACTTTTGCGACTTTCCTCTGCCCCGTCACCGTAAGGTGTACCTGATCGAAAAAATTGATACCAGAATTTTTCTCTTCTTTGAAAATTACGGATAAATCAAGGAACTCGGCGCCATTATTTTCAGCCGCCAGTCTCATCATTTCACGTATCCGTGGGTAAAAAGTCCAAATCTTCTTTATTTTATTATTATCAATGGTGCTGTCATTTTCAAATCCACTTAAAGGCTGAAAAGCGAGAATTACCTGACGATCCGATTGAGTTCCTAGTCGCAACATGGCATCCAGATTCTGGTAGTGAAAACCAAAGGCAAATTCAGGATCCAATTTCTTCTCTAACCCGCTGAATAATCCCCACGCGAGTTCCCCACCTTCTGACTTGTAAGCCAGATGAAAAATATCCGCGTAACCTTCCATGACAATAATAATATCTGGTTCAAGGTATAACCCGATTACACTTAGAGAAAAAAGATCCATGAAACTTGTAAAACCACCCTGAGCTAGATTAAAAACTTCGTATCCATCTTCTTCAAGCATAGAGCTCAAAACGCCGGAAATAGTTTGCTCGTCGTTGATCACCCCATATCCGAATGCGGCGGAACCTCCAAGAATAACAACGTTGCGTATATCCGCGCGACGATTATTCCTTGCCCGCTGAACCATTTCCCTAAGACTCCACGGCGATCTAATTCCATAATCATTCGTAGTTATATATTTGCCTGCCACATTGGGGGTGAAGGATTTGAAAGAGACCCAATTTCCCAGGTTTCTTTTTTTCTCCATGGTGATGATTTTCTCAACTTCTTCAATATATCCTTCGACATCAACATCTTTGAAATGTGGATCACGCTGGATTTTCCCCATGAGCTCCTCCCGGTGCTTGCCCATGACGTGTTTGGAGTTTAAGAGGTGGGCTAGGCCGAAGGAACCCGTAAAGGTATCTACAAGGTAAAGGATACCAAGATAGGATCCCACAACACATAATGTTACGGCCATGCCTATAAGTTTATTTTTCCTTGAAGTATCAGAATCCGGCATAGATAAATTCTACTGCACCTTTGTTTATCATTGATGCCAAAAGGGTCAGTTTAACAAGGATCCAAGTTAGCAAGGCCGTGGTTTCCCAGAAAGTAAACCGGGCTTTATTTTTAAGAGTGGGTAGCAATCGCTCTTCATTCATATTGGGAATACCTCATTAGCAACAAAGTAGGCGGACAGAATAATCAACAGAAGAACATACACTCTTCCAAGGCTATCGATGGCAATTTTAGCAATTCCGGATCGATCCCATTTTTTCGTGATTAGAAATGTCTGCACAAATTTCTCCACCGCCATCAGCGCCCCCATGGCGACACCCCACAAAAACCAAGTCCAACTCATTCGATGCCAGAGCCCTACGAAACTAAATGAAATCGCCATGGTGACAATACTCGCGGTAGCCGCCCATTTTACCCCAACTCTACGGACCAATTGTAGCTGGATTGGCGTAAAGAGATTACGTCGCACAAATTGCCCCATAGACATATGCCAACGGGTCCAAAAATCGGTCACCGATGTCGCCAAAAATGGTGCGTTGAAATTTACCGGAGTTGGAATTCCATAAAAAAGACCTAGGCCCCTTGCTATCCTTGAGTATCCGGCAAAATCAAAAAAGACATAAACCACTAGTATCAATGAATCAAACCATCCGGTTACAGAAATATTCCCATTGAGACCATAAAAATAAATCCTGATTCCTTCAGCGAGAACAAACTTATAAAAAAGGCCTGTGGTGATTTCATTGATTACAAGTAATACTCTAACCGGAGTCATGGCAGAGGAGGGTCTCTCATTGGCCCTCATGTGCTCATCATAAATATTCACTGGACCCGCGACAAGCATATGGAATGGCACTAGGTATCCCATAAGGGAAATAGGATCAACTAATGGTGCATTTTTCCAGATACATGAATGTGCGAGGTCGATACATCGAACAAAGATATACGAAAATGATAGAGTTACAAAGAACGGAAGAAGAATTTCAGCCGGGAGCCAAGGAGCGGTCTGTTTTAACTGAGCGGAGAATTCTGAGTTCGCAAGATTGAATTTATGAAGTAAAAACAAAAAAAATAGAAAAAGAAAAAATCCTAGAGTTGCTAACGATCGACTAGCTGAGCTCGATTTATTTTTTAATGAGGTGATTAAATTGATAGCACTCCAGGTCAAAAGGACAAACCCCAGTGCCCCAAGAGATATTTTCCAACCAAGAAGAATAGTTAAAGCAATCAGGTTAAACAGGCCGAAGCGGAATATGAGCCTGCCGGGAAATCTCATCAGCAATAACAGATAAACCGAGATGGCTATACCCCAAAAAATGGGGTTAATGAACAGGGTCAAGTCGGGTCCTCCCAGAAACTCTTGGTTTGGTTAGAGAGAAGGCAAATACGGTAGATAATTTTATTTTGGGGTGATGAGAGAAAATTGATTGGTAGTTGAAAGAATCAGGGAAGTTTCGAAGCCAGCAAAGCTTTCAAATTACCGACATTCTGCATACCTCCCACTTCATCGTTGGAGAACCGAACACTGAATTCCTCTTCGATATTTATTATAAGGTTGACGTGATTGAAGGAATCCCAACCAGGGACATCTTTTGCAGACAAGTTGTCACTCAACTCAAGGTCAGGGCGATTGAACAGGACCCTGAAAATATCAGTCAGCTTGTTAAGTTGATCTAAATCAAGTAATTTATCGCTCATATTTCGTTTATTGTTGTGTAGTGTTTGGGAGAAGATTTCTCCGAATTATAATTCGCGTATACCCATTGCTCGCCACTGCTGTGATTGTTCTTCGTTTTTGTAATCTTTTTAAAACCAAGCGTTTTATAGAGTGACTGGACTAATCCGTTTTTTTCTGTAGGGATATATTCACCGCTTATATGTTTACCGTTCGCTTTTTCTAAAATAAATGAAAACACGGCTTGCTCTACCGTTCTGTTAAGTACCCGACAACTCATCAACCAGCTTTCTATGTGAAGAACATTAGTTTCAGGAACGAGGGCGATAACTGAAATTATACCCTGTGAACCGAAG
>DCWS01000006.1 GCA_002328165.1 Desulfobacteraceae bacterium UBA2156
AAAAAGCAATATCTTATCATAAAAAAATCACCATAAATCTAATATTTTCCAACATTGAAAGCAATAAGAAAGTCAATGATTTCAGTGATTACCATGATTTCACTGGCTTTATAGAAGTGCCCCTTTTCCTATTAGGAATCCAATGCTCTATCCATTGAGCTACTGGGGTTGCGCTTATTCAACAAATACTTTTTGTCCCGGGAATATTTTGCTTCTAGGGGTCAAAGAACATTTAAGTAATGAGCTTCATTTCTTATTCATAAATTATTTCCTCCACCAGCTCTTCCTCGGTGAGCGGCACATCGGCCGCGATGTCCCGGCCCTCGAGCCCTTTGGACAACAGTTCCTTGAAATATTCGTGCTGGATAATCATGTTCTGAATCTCGGTGGTTCCGGTCCAGATAGTTGAAAGTCGGGCTCCTCGCAGCTCGCGTTCTACAGGTAAAGCATTGGTGTAGCCTATGCCGCCCAATATCTGCATGCAGTCGTTCAGGACTTCCCACTGGGCCTGGGTTGAAAATTTTTTGACTTCCGAAACCAGACGGCGGCGATAACTTGCGCTACCCAACTCTTCCTGTACGATCTTGGCCACGGTGTGGGCGAAGGCCGTGACAGCATCCAGTTTGGTGAGGCAATCGGCGATCTTGAAATTGACGCCTTGGAAGTTGCGGATCGTCTGACCGAAAGCTTTTCGCCGGTTAGCATAGCGTGCGGCAAGCGCCAGGCTAGCCCGGGAACTGGTAATACCCTGCGACAGACGTTCAGGGATCATCATATGCCAGAAAATCCCATTCCCGCCATTCTCTTCGCCAATCAGGTTTTCAGCCGGTACGCGTACATCGCGGAAAAGCAGTCGTCCCGTGCCATTTCCCCTGGCACCCATAAGGCCGTAGACATGTTTGACCGTGACGCCTTCGCCTCGATCCACGATGAGTAAACTTAATGATTCGTGCGGTTTAGCTTCGGGATTGGTTTTGGCGTACACGGCGAAGTAGTCTGCCCCCTCCGCCCCCACCACAAACCGCTTCTGCCCGTTGAGTATATAGTAGTCGCCCTCCCGGCGAGCCGTGGTCATAGCCCCGAAGAAGTCGCTTCCGCCACGGGGTTCGGTCAGGGCTTCGGCGCAATACATGGTTCCGGTCAGGGTCGGTTTCAAGTACTTCTCTTTTTGAACATCAGTTCCATAAACGTTCACGGTTTCACCCACAATGGAGACAAGACTGTACTGGCAACTGAAACAGATGCCAAGGGTACTTACCTCTTCCATAGCGATCAGTTCCTCGTTCCAGGTCAACCCACGGCCGCCCCATTTGACGGGGAACCGCAGACCGAGAAGGTTCCTCCGTCCGGCTTCCTGCAGAAATTCTTTTGGGAAGCTGATCTTGTCTGCGTCCATGTCTAATATCAGTTGCCGTGGGACGCTCTTTACCAGGTCCCGGACCTCATCCCTCAGTTTCTTCTGCTTTTTCGTCATCAGAACTTCAAACATATGAATCACTCCTTTCTTTGATTCGGCCAAAAATGGCCTTCCAAAATTTCCGTTACACTCTCATACCGAAAGTCAACGATTAAATTGGTACAACATGTTGTATAAGATGAAGCACAAGAGATAAAACTACAGTACTGTAATATTAACCTATTTATCACAAACGGCTAAAAAGCTTACATACCATTTAGAACCATTAGTGCTTTGGGGAGTTATTCATATGAAAGAAACTTTGGTAAAATATTGTTAAAGAAGCTGCCAAGACTGTTTTGAGTGAAAAAATTCACATGGTTTGCTTCTAATATATGCCATGGAACCACACTATTGTGACAGCAGATGGGAATGCTGCTTATATCGGGTACACTCACAATCATTTTGTTTTTTACAATTCTGGCAAGTTCCTTGATTGTCATCTCATAGTCTGGAATATGCTCAATGACTTCTAAACTAATCACACTGTTGAAAGCTTGGTCTTTAAAAGGTAAGGAAAATTGCTCAGAATATAGATTAGTGAAGGATTTAACCTATGATAGGGGTTAAGTTCAATCCCATGAACTTCAAACCCGTGGTCACGTAACTCTTTAAATAACACTCCTGTACCACATCCAAAGTCTAATATAGGCTCATCTATGTTCTTTGGCGATGAAAAAAATTCTTCTGAAACATGACATGCCGGTGGGGCAGAACCATAGATATCGTCTCGAGGCAAAACCAGAGTACTGTTTAAAAGAGACTCATAATGAGGCTTAAGAAAAGTGAGTTTTTTATTAAGATGAAAAATAGAAGTATCATCTAAGCTAACAACAAGATCAGAGGCTGCTTGGGAATAATTGTCAACAAGATATTCAAGTACGATTTCATTGGAATATTCATCAGATTCGCTCCAATCAGGATGATAAACGCGATACGTTGAAATAAAAGAGAGTGGTAAACCGTTTATGAAAACTGGAGGATAAGACAAATTAGTTGTGCTTTTAGAATTCAATTTTCCGGTAACTCGTGTCAATCCAAAGGTTTCAATTTCAAGTATTCCAATATTCCAAAATCACAAGAATGTCCAAGATAATATTGGTGGAATTTAGAGTCGTAGTTTGACCGCTTGATATCCTTGAAAAAGTTTATAACCTTTGATACGTAAGGCATACGGTTTTTTATTTAAAAAGCTCCAACCATTGATTATCAGGTCGATTTGCCCTGACTAATGCTCTTCTTGATATATATCTTATGGATTCTGTATTTTTATCATAAGTGTCGAAAAAGACAATATTCTTTTTAGCAGCAAAAAAAATCTCACCCCGGTACGATCTTCCGGCCTGTCCCGGTTTTTCAAAAGGAATAAACCCAAGTCCTGCGGGCAAAATTTGTTTGTGAAAGGTTGATTGATCTTTACCGAAGGTTGGTAAAGTGATAGAGGACCGGAGTCAAAAAATTCCTATGAAAGAGAGCCTGTGACCACAACCGACCAAATCAACAAAAAAGCAATTTTCGCCCTGTTTCTGATTCATTTTACCGGAGATTTTTTCTGGTCCTTTGTCATGCCACTCCTGCCGGTGCTGGCCGACAAATTCACTTTGAATCTAACACAGGTCGGTTTAATTACCGGAGTTAGCACAATCATGGGGCTTCTGATTCAGCCGGTCTTCGGCTATATGGCCGACCACTTCAAAACACGGGGGATCCTCCTGTTCGGATCGCTCATGGGGATGGTCTGTATCCCCCAGGTGGGAATCGCTCCCCATTTCTGGGTTGTTCTGTTGTTGATCGGCTTCGGTTCCATCGGTTCGGCCATTTACCACCCCGTTGCGGCCGGGATGATTTCGCTTTACGCCGGCCGGCGCACCGGGCTGATCATGTCGATTTTCGGTTTGGGGGGCACGTTGGGATTTACGATCGGTCCGATCGTGTCGGCCGCATACGTCACGCTTATGGGACTGCATCGTCTGCCAGTCCTGACCATTCCAGGACTGCTGGTGTTTGCAATGCTCCTGTTCATGATACCGGCCTCAGATGTTGCCTTGCATGCCCGAAAGGATCTCATCGGTTCTATACTGGAGAGTATCGGTGACGTCTGGAAACCGGTGGCTCTGATCTGGTCGCTCGCTGTTTTCCGGGCCTTTGTGGTGCAATCCATCCTCACCTTTATGCCGATATTTGCCGCCTCTGAGGGTCATTCGCTGGTGTCGGTGGGCAGCCTTGTTTCCCTGTTTACCACCGGTGGAGCTATCAGTGCTATCGTCAGCGGCTATTTGGTCGATCGGATCGGTTTTCGGCCGGTCTATTTTTATTCTTTTGCGCTCGCCTCTCCAAGCGCTTTTCTGTTCATTTACGGTGGTGGTCGCCTGATTTATCCGTTCGCTTTTCTATCCGGTTTTTTGCTTCTGGCCACCCTGTTTCCGGCACTGGCACTGGCCCAGCAGATCGCCCCAAAAGGGCGCTCCATGATATCCGGCATTATCATGGGCCTGGGGATTGGGACTGCCGGGATACTGATGCCGCTTGTTGGAAGAGTGGCCGATGTTTTCGGCATCCAAGCGGCCTTAAGCGCCATCGCCCTTATTCCCCTTGCCGCACTTTTTTTGATCCGCTATCTGCCCGAACCAGGGAAAAAGACCTGATACCAGGTCCGGAGTGCGAAACTTGATTAATCGGAAAAAACGATCTATGATTTTAGGACCCAATTGAGCGAATGGAGGGTGTTAGATGAGATACAATTTTTATTTGAATTCTACTAAAACCAATAACTGATAACTGATGAGGCGAGAATCGTTTTGAAAACCTTTCAGGTTTCATACATGCTCGGTATCAGAAACACCTTGTATCAATTTTCAGGACGGGAAGGGTAGGGCGTTCATGCCAGGTCTGACAATTTTTACCGGCAACCGCCTGGAAACCCTGGCCAAGCAGCTGGCGCAAATCGTTCGAGCGCCGATCACATCCCCCTTATCTCCGGAAATCCTTCTCATCCAAAGCAAGGGGATGGAACGGTGGTTGTCCATGGAGCTCGCAAAGCACAACGGCGTTTGTGCAAACTGTTCCTTTTTATTCCCCAATGCATTTTTGAGGGAAATATATAAAAAAATAATTCCCGACCTGCCGGAAACTTCCCGGTTTGAACTCGACATCATGACATTTTCGGTCATGAAAGTTCTTCCATCCCATATCAACCAGCCCGGATTTGAAAGCCTGAAAAACTACCTCACGGATGACCAACACCAACTTAAACTCTACCAGGTTTCAAAAAAATTGGTCGATACGTTTGACCAATATCTTGTTTTCAGGCCTGAAATGATCTTTTCGTGGGAAGCAGGACTGGCCGACCACTGGCAGGCAAAGCTCTGGAGGGGGCTCGTTTCCGATGGAGATAACCTGCACCGGGCCCGTTTGAGGAAAACATTGATTCAAAAGATTCGAAACAAGGAAGTAGAAATTGACAATTTTTTTGAGCGAATATCCATTTTTGGCATATCCTACTTGCCTGATTTTCATTTACAGGTCTTTTCTGAACTCTCCCGCATAATATCGGTGAATCTTTTTCTGATGAACCCCTGCCGGGAGTACTGGGCGGACATTGTCTCCGACCGGGGAATCAAACAGATAAAAGGCCGATACGCGGACAAACAGTTTTCCGAAGACAGCCTCCATTTAGAAAGGGGGAATCGCCTATTGGCTTCTATGGGTCTGATGGGGAAGAACTTTTTTTCGCGGATCAATGAATTTGATTGTGAAACAATCGAAAAATTTGAGGCAAGGGGCGATGGGAGCCTGCTTTCAACACTCCACGGGGATATTTTAAACCTGACAGACAAACCGGGCAGTAAGCCGGCCCACGAGGCAGCCTATGACCGATCGATTCAATTTCACTCCTGCCACAGCCCGATGCGGGAAATTGAGGTTTTACACGATAATCTCCTCGCAATGTTTGAAGAAAATTCAAAACTTTTGCCCAAAGACATCATCGTTATGACACCGGATATCGAATTCTACGCACCTTTTATCCATTCAATTTTTGATACCCAAAACGATCCCGCGCTTCGGATCCCTTACAGCATTGCCGATCAGAACATCAGAAAAAATAGCCGGATCATCGATGGTTTCCTCTCCATACTCGATCTTTGTGGGGGCCGGTTCAGCAATGCACAGGTTCTTCTTCTGCTGGAATTCCCGGCAATCAGAGAAAAATTCGGACTGATTGATGCGGATCTGAAAAAAATTGAGTTTTGGATCAGAGATACCCATATCCGCTGGGGCATCGATGTGGACAACCGTACGGCATTCGGCCTGCCCGGTGTTTTTGAAAATACCTGGAAAGCAGGCATTGAAAGAATTCTTCTGGGATATGCAATGCCTGGTCATGACCAGCGCTCGTTTTCAGGTATTCTTCCCTATGATCATATCGAAGGCAGTGATGGTGAGATCTTCGGGAATTTCGTCGCGTTTATCGACAGGATAACTGCTCATCTAACAAGGCTAAATAGATCTTATAATTTAGCTAGTTGGCGCAATATATTTGTTAAAATACTTGAGGAAATATTTCAATTGGATGAAGAGAGCACAGGTGAAATTCAACTATTGCGGCGAATCGTTGACGATATGGTGAACAACGGGGAGTTGGCCGGGTATGACAAAAAAATCGATTTTCAGTTGATCCGCTCTCATATCAAGGGTTGTCTTGAAAGGGAAACGCTGGCTTCCGGATTTATAACAGGGGGGGTGACTTTTTGTGCTATGCTTCCGATGCGGAATATCCCTGCCGCTGTCGTCTGTCTCATCGGGATGAATAATGATGCATTTCCCAGGGACTCAAGGCCCATCAGCTTTGACCTGATGTCTCAACATCCAAAACCGGGAGACCGTTCCCGGCGAAACGATGACAAATACCTCTTTCTTGAGACACTTCTTTCTGCCCGGGAGAAACTCTATATCAGCTATGTGGGACAGAACATTCAGGACAACACACCGATCCCCCCGTCGGTTATGGTCAGTGAACTGATTGATTATTTAACTGAAGGATTCAGCCTCTCCAAAGACCAGCTGGTTACCCGGCACAAACTTCAGGCCTTTTCCCCCTCGTATTTTAAGGACGATGGGCGGTTATTCAGCTTTTCAGAAGAAAATTTCCAGGCTGCCGGCAAAATATATCAACATCAAAATCCGGTTCCTTTTATTTCAACGATGCTTTCAGTACCCTCCGATGACATGAAGCAGCTCGACATCGACACGCTCTGCGCCTTTTACGCTCATCCGACAAAGTTTTTGTTACAAAAGCGGTTCGGCCTGTTTTTGGAAACCGGAACATCGATCTTAAATGAGAGGGAAAACTTCAGACTCAACCCCCTGGAAAATTACCAGATCGGACAGTCGCTTGTCAAAAAACGTCTATCAGGCCTTGATCTGAAAGCGTTTCTACCGACACAGAAAGCTACGGGGCAACTGCCGCACGGCAAAGTCGGGGAAGTTGTCTACAGCGAATTGAGTGTCGATGCAGATATTTTCGTCAAAAAAATTGAGCCATTTTTCAAGGGAAAATCCGGTACGGCTCGTCAAGTCGATCTGGAGGTGGGGGACTTTGTCCTCATTGGTGAGCTTTCGGACATTTATGAATGTGGGCGGGTTGGCTACCGGTTCGCAAACAAAAAAGCAAAAGATCTATTGAGGTCATGGATTTATCACCTTGTTTTTTGCTTGTCAGCCAAAAAAAAGACGCCACTCACATCCATATTGATATGTAAAGATTCGATATGGGAGTTCGGCCCGGTCAAAGAGAGCCGCGAAATCCTGATACATCTTTTAGAACTGTACTGGAAGGGCCTCTCAACATTGATACACTTTTTTCCGGAATCATCCTATGAATATGCAAAACAGCTGTTGACAAAGAAACAACCCGAATCCGAGGCGATGGCGCTGGGCCAAAAAAAATGGTCGGGAAGTGATTTTAGCAGAGGAGAATCTGAAGATCCATATTACGATCGCTGTTTTTCCCACATTGATCCGATCGATGACCGGTTTTGCAAAATGGCGGCAGACGTTTTTGAGCCGTTGCTGACCAATTGCAGAGACACTACTTTTTAAACAACGGAACCATCTGTTGAGTCGTTTGCTATGGTGATGAAACCATTTAAAGTGACAGAGGCGCCGCTATCAGGGCGCAACCTCATTGAAGCCAGCGCCGGTACCGGGAAGACCTATGCCATTGAAGGACTGTTTTTGAGACTGATTCTTGAAAAACGGATCCCGATAAATCAGATACTGGTGGTGACCTTTACCGAGGCGGCGACGACGGAGCTGAAGGAGAGGATTCGGAATCGACTCATGCGGGAGAAATCAGCTTTCCAGACTGAATCGCGCGATGCCGCCTCGGGAAAGGCTGCACAGTTGATACAGGGTGCGCTCGATGAATTTGACAGGGCCGCTATTTTTACCATCCATGGGTTTTGCCAACGGATTCTACAAGAGAATACCTTTGAAACCGGAAACCTGTTTGATACGGAACTGGTGACTAACCCATCGGAAATAATGCAGGAGGTCACAGACGATTTCTGGAGAAAAAATTTTTACGATTCCCAACCTGAGTTGATCAGCTACGCGATCAAGAAAATGAAAGGGCCGGAGAATTTTTTGAAATTGTTGGCAAGGGCCAGGGCGGGGGATATTCGAATTGTTCCGGACTTGGAAAAGCCGCTGCTTCTGGGCCTCGGTCCCTTCAGAAGCGCCTTCAGCAAACTGAAAAAGAGATGGCCGGCCTGCCGGGCTGATATGGAAAAACTCCTCAAATCCGACTCGCTACGCGGGAATATTTATGGCAGCCGGCACCCGGACAGGAATCGGTCCGGTATGACCGGTCGGGATTCAAAGGTTCTGTCGATTGTACTCGCCATGGACAAGCTAACAAACGATCAAAATATAGGATTCCCACTTTTCAAAGAATTTCAATTGATTACATATGCCAAATTAATGAAATCAGTTAAAAAAAACCAGGTGCCACCCTCCCATGAATTTTTTCATATCTGCGAAGAACTCTATGCGAGGGCCGCCCGGCTCGAAGACGAGATGAGCCAATATCTTATTTTTTTAAAAAAGAAACTCTTTGAATATGCAGGATCTGAACTTTCATCCAGAAAGATGTCCAGAAATGTTCAATTTTTTGATGATTTGATCACACGGGTCCAAAAATCGCTTCAAAATAACAAAAGGAGTGCCCTTGTAAACGCAATCCGACAAAAATACAGGGCAGCACTTGTGGATGAGTTTCAGGATACAGATTCAATCCAAAATGATATCTTTTCAAAGATATTTTCTTTTAAAAATAGTATTCTTTTCATGATCGGAGACCCCAAACAGGCCATATATGGCTTTCGGGGAGCAGATATCTTTTCTTATTTAAATACGGCGGCCAACACGAACACGAAATATACACTCATCGAAAATTGGCGTTCAGTCCCAAGTCTGGTAACCGCTGTCAGTACTCTGTTTTCAAATATCAAAGCGCCGTTTGTGTTTAAAGAGATTGCATTTAAAAAAGGCCGATCGGCAAAAACCGCTAATCAGCGGGTGAAGATGACGGAAGCGCCGTTAAAACTGTGGTTCATCAGATCCGATGGGGATCACCCCATCAACAAGACAGATGCGGTGCAAAAAATCGCGGCACAAGTCACCCGGGAAATCTCCAGATTAATCACGAGGGATGAAAAGGCTTTTAAGCCGGAGGATATTGCTATTCTTGTGCGAACCAACCGGCAGGCACAGATGATGAAAACCTGCCTATCGGCTGAAAGAATCCCTTCTGTTCTATTGGGCGCTGAGAATATTTTTGACTCCCATGAAGCCCGGGAGCTGGAAAGGGTGCTGACCGGCATCGCCGACCATGGGAGTGGGCAACTCCTGAGGGCGGCGATGGTAACCGATATGATCGGCATCAGTGGTAATGATTTTGATACACTGGACGCGGATAGTCTTTGGTGGAGAACCCTTATTTCCAATTTCAAGGAATATTTTGAGGTGTGGAGCCGGTCCGGATTTATCAGGATGTTTCGTCTCTTGATGGCCAAAGAACAGGTCAGAAGCCGGCTCCTGTCGTTTGAGAATGGAGAAAGACGCCTGACCAATCTGCTGCATTTGGCAGAAATTCTCCACCAGGAATCGGACAACAACAATAAAGGTGTGGAAGGGCTTATCAAATGGCTTTCTGAACAGAGTGATCCAGCCTCCCTCAGGCTTGAAGAACATCAGCTCAGGCTCGAAAGCGATGAGAACGCGGTACGGATCGTAACGACCCATAAAAGCAAGGGCCTGGAATACGATGTGGTGTTTTACCCCTTTGGATGGGCAGGGTCTTTGATAAAAGAAAAGGAGATTTTTTTCCATGATCATGACGCAAATCAAAGGTTAACCCTTGATTTAAATCCCGATACCTCCGGCAAAAACCGCATCTCGGCCCAAAACGAACTTCTCGCTGAAAACCTGCGGCTCCTATACGTCGCTGCCACGCGGGCAAAGATCAGGTGCTATTTGACATGGGGGCAAATCAGGGGTACTGAAACATCTGCCATGGCTTACCTGTTCCACGGCTCGGACTGTTCACAGGGGGGTAAGCACACCGATGATATTCTATCAGCATTGAAAACGCATTTTTCAACAAAAACAGATGGGGACCTTTTAGAGGATTTAAAAGGCCTGGTAAACAGGTCCAGTGGGTCTATCGAACTTGTGACAACCTTTGTTGATGATGATTCTACGCCCGCATCCACAGAGGAAAGGGGTGATGCGCTTTTCTTAAAGCGATTTTCAGGACAGGTCAAGACCAACTGGAAAATTTCAAGTTATTCTTCACTTGTTTCACACCGGGCATCAGAGATTGAACTTTTGGACCGTGATTCAGATCGGTCCTTTAATGAATTTTTACAGAACCCTGAAAGGGGAGAACAGGAATCTGACCCAAAAACAATAAGCGATTCCATTGACATATTCTCTTTTCCAAAGGGACCACGCGCAGGTATTTTTTTCCACGAAATCTTTGAAGAGATCGATTTTGCGGCAATGCCGCCTGCCTATGAACATCTGGTAATCGATAAACTGAACGGATACGGTTTTGAGGTTAAATGGAAGGAGACGGTCTGTGGGATGATAAAACGGGTTCTCTCTGCCCCCCTTCTAAAAGATGGGAACCATCTGGTCCTGTCGACTATCCAACAACAGGACAGAATCAGTGAAATGGAATTTTATTTTCCGTTAAACCCGATTTCACCCCATACGCTTCGGAAAGTCTTTGCCGATTACGGTCCCCATGACATTTCCGCTGATTTCCCAACCCAATTGGAAAAGCTCACCTTTTCACCGGTTGAAGGATTCATGAAAGGGTATATCGATATGGTGTTTCAATATGATGGGCGATATTATCTTCTAGACTGGAAATCGAACTTTTTGGGGATGTCATCGGCAGATTATAACACGGATTCCATTAGAACGGTAATGGGAAATAATTTTTATATCCTGCAATACCATATTTATATCCTGGCCCTTCACCAATACCTGGGTTCGCGGATGCCCGGTTATCGATATGAAACAAATTTCGGGGGAGTCTTCTACCTTTTTATTCGCGGAATAGATATGGATAATGGGGCTGGCAACGGTATTTATTATGACCGGCCGGCAATTGATTTGATTCACGCGCTCGGGAGAACATTGATACCGT
>DCWS01000070.1 GCA_002328165.1 Desulfobacteraceae bacterium UBA2156
ATAAATCAATACGAATTTAATTGATACATTGGAAATAATCGGTAAAATAAAAACCGTTATGGCTTTTGTTGATGAACTCGCAAAAAATCCATATTGCTCACTTAATGACCATTTTGGGACGCTCGCAAAAGACCTTTTACAAGATAGTCACCATTAGACACCAAAATAGGTTTTCTTTATATATGTTTCCTGCTTCAATTCTTCGGGGACACCTTGCATTTTTACCTTACCGGTCTCCAAGAGATAGATCTCCTCTGAGAGTTTGAGGGCGAAATTGACATTTTGTTCGGTGATGAGGATGGCGATTCCGTTACTGGCCCTGAGGTCCATCAGGACCCTGGATATTTCTAAACATACCAGATAACCTCCATCGCCAAAGAGTGTCAAACAAAAAGTACCACTTTGTACCGAGATAGGGTTTAGTGAGGGGTACGATACCGCATCTGGTATTGACTGATGCGGCTTTTCTCAAATTATCAGGTGCGAAACTTGATGGTTTCTTAAAAAGTCCAATTTTGTTCGCTCCACGACCTCCAAAAATACTCAATGTCGCTCACAAAATACTTTTTACGAGATTATCAAACTTAAGTTATTATTAAAACCTCGTTCAGTTTTGTTTACGATCAATTGAGGTATAAGCAAGCCTTGGCAAACGTCGGTCCCGTTACTAGCAGTTATTGACACAAAAAATTCTGTTTGATAGTTTCGGGAAAAATGGGGAACAACTAGGAGACGTTTGTGAATCGTGAAGAATATATCAATTCTTTGAGAACGGATCTGTTGGCCGTGGTGGAAGAATACCTGACACCAGTGGCCCTGCGATACGGGTACAGTGACACGCCACTAGAAGCCAACATCAAATGGCGGCCTCTGGTGCTGGTCCTGGGTAACTATTCATCGGGCAAATCCACCCTGATCAACGATTTTTTGGGCGCAACGATCCAGGCCACCGGTCAGGCGCCGACGGACGACTCGTTCACGGTGATCACGTATGACGACACCGCTCCCGGGACCAATTCCATCCGCGTCACGGAAGAACGGGATGGTCAGTTTCTGTTGAACAATCTCGAGTATCCGTTTGATTCCCTCAAAAAGCACGGGCAGCGTTTTGTCTCGCATTTTCGGCTCAAAAAGGTGAATTCTCCCTTTTTAAAAAACCTTGCCATCATCGATACCCCGGGCATGCTCGACAGCATTGCGGAAAGGGATCGCGGCTACAATTATCAAGAAGTCATCGGCGACCTGGCTCAGATCGCCGATCTGGTTTTGATTCTCTTTGATCCCCACAAAGCGGGGACGGTTCGTGAAGCACATACCAGCCTCAGGGATACCCTGCCGGATCGAACATTTGAAGACAGGATTCTTTTTGTGCTGAACCGCATCGACGAGTGCGCGTCGTTGATGGATCTGCTTCAGGTCTATGGAACCCTGTGCTGGAACCTTTCACAGATGACCGGACGTAAAGACATTCCGACAATTCATCTGGTATATTCCCCTCAAGCCGCCCAGGCGTCAGCCAATGGAGCAGATGCGGATACCGGTTTTTTGTTCCATCTCGAAAACCAGCGGGAAGAATTGAAACGGGCGATTTCACTAGCGCCCCGTTTTCGGCTGGATCACCTGGCCTCATTTGTTGAAACTCATGGAGAACGGTTGTCCCACCTGCTCGAAGGGTTGATCAGCTATCGAGCTCACCTGCGCAGGTTACGGATGAAATTCGGCACCATCGGTCTTTTGGTCAGCATAATGGGGGGCGCCGCAACGATCCTTGCCTTGAAAGCAATCGATGTTTTACCGCTCACCGACCCGCAGATGACCTGGGGAGCTGGTGGAATGATCGTTTTGATATTTTTTGTCATATGGACCCGTGTCCTAAAACAGTTTTTGGAATCGAGGTTCCACCGTCACCGGATGAAAACAATCGACAGCCTCACACCGCTGGGAAACCAGACCCGCCTGGACAGCTGGAAGGCGATCAGGGAGCTTGTGATCAACTATCTTGAAAAAACCAAGGGGCGATTTCCCCTTCGAGAAATCAAAAGGGAACATACCGGGGTGCAACGGGTTTTTGACAAAGGGGCAAAGGAAATCCGTGAGGCGCTGGCCGAACTTTCAAATATCAGGGACAGCGAATCAAAAGCCCAGGGTGAACAGGATGCAGCAGAAGCATCACCTGATGAATAAAAAAAACGAAATAACAGGGGGGGCCAAGTACAATGGTATCAAAAGACTTGATGAAAGGCGCTTTGCGGTTTCAGGATTTACCCAGAATACCTGTATTTCCGTTGTGCATATCCTGGTGGGCATTTGATCACTTCGGATACACGGTCACGGACGTGTTCGAGGATCCTGAAAAGGGTGTTGACGCTCAACTGAAGACGACGGCAATGCTGAATTTCGATGCAATTGAGAGCTTCTGGGATTTGGTACGCTATCCTCGGGCCGCTGGGCTGCAAAATGCAGATAGAGGACAAGGGCGGCCCGATGGTGCTGGATAGACCGCCTATTAAGGGGCCGGAAGATCTCAAGAACATGTCCATGCCTGATTTAACAAAAGATTGGAGAATTAATTCAGCGCTCAAATCGGCGGCGCTTCTGAAAGAGAGGGCGGGCGACTATTACCTTTTTGGGACATTTCTTGGACCGTTTTCGCTCGCCGGCATGCTGGTCGGTTTGGAAAATTTGTTGCTCGAAACCATTGAGCGGCCGGAGTTTGTTCATGACCTGATGGCCTTCTCAAAAGAAGCTCTGCTCCAGCACGCGGATCTTTGTGCGCCCCATCTTGATGCCATCATGTATTGCGATCCAAGCGCATCCGGCGATCTTATTTCGCCGGAAACGACCGCATCCTTTCTTATCCCCTGTTTTAGAGAGCTAAATCAAGAAACAAAGAATATGGGCATTGACGTATTGAACCACATCTGTGGGAATACAACCGGCGCCCTGGACCACATCGCAGGGCTCGAGGCAGATGCCTTCAGTCTGGATTTTAAGGTTGACCTGGTCGTTGCAAGGGAAAAACTATCAGACCGGATGGCTTTGATCGGCAACATCGAACCGTCTCTTTTGCTGACAGCGGAATCGTCCGAGATTGAGGCACTTTCACGTGAGGCAGTGACCAAAGCCAGACAAAAAGGATTCGTCCTCTCCCCCGGATGCGATGTCCCACTCGAATCACCGATTGAAAATGTAAAGAGACTAATTGATGTGGCAGGCGAGTAAGCCGAAAAGCCTGCTGACAAATTTCTTTTGATCCACCCAAAAACCCTATTTCTTCTTCCGAATTATTTACCTGATTAAAAAGATTGATCGGCAGAGGCTGTCCAACAGCCTGATGAGGCCGGATTCCCTGGTTTCCGGTCCCCAGGATGCCCAAAATATTATTAAGAGAACCCTTTGGACACTGGGTTTGGCTCAGTTTCCCAAGCTGGACCGCTGGGCGTACTGGGAAAAGTTTGATTACTGGGCGGTTTTCTTGAGTCTTCCACTTTTGGCGATTACCGGGGTGATGCTTAAATTCCCCCTGTTGACCACCCTGGTATTCCCGGGCTGGTTGCTTAATATCCTGGCGTTGCTCCATAGAGCCGAAGCCATTTTGGCCGCTTCATTCATCTTTTTTGTTCATTTTTTCATCGGCCACTTCCGTCCGCTCTGTTTCCCCATGAATGAGGCCATGTTCTCAGGCAATATCCACCTGGAAGAAGCATTAAAAGAAAAACCATTGTGGGTGGAAAGGCTGAAGCAGGAGGGGCAATTGGAACAGATGGAAGGCAAACCACCGGCAACTTGGTATAGAGTGATCTATTTTATTTTTGGATATACAGCTTTGGGTTTTGGCCTCTATATTCTGGTAAACGGGATTATTTACGGTCGTTATATTCAGATGCACTGAAACAGGCTGAGGAATTGGAAAAAAAGTATTTATTCTTGTGAAAGCGATTTTTTTCTTTTTTTTTACCACATGTTATGTTAATATTAACATAACCCAAATAAAGGAATAAGAAATGCAGGACTTTGGACTACTTTTAGAACATTCAGCAGCCGCCCACGGCCATATTTGCCCGGGGCAGGCGGTGGGTGTTCGTATGGCCATTTTAGGCTGTCGGCTGATCGGTTTAGATGAGCCGAAACACCGCGGCCAGATAAAAAAACTCATTGTTTACGTTGAGATGGACCGATGTACCGCTGACGCGGTCGCCAATGTCACCGGCGTCAAGTTAGGGCGCCGGTCACTGAAATTTATAGATTACGGCATCATGGCGGCTACATTTGTAAATCTGGAAACCGGGAAGGCCTTCAGAATAATATCCACGGAGGAATCTCGAGATCTTGCACCCGCCTATGCCCCGGAAATCGGAGGAAAATACGAACAGCAATTGGAGGCATACAAACGGATGCCTGACAGTGTACTTTTCCGGGTTCAGCAGGTCGAAGTTTCTCTAACCGAATTCGACCTCCCCGGTCCTACCAGTTTTAAGGTGACTTGCGATCGCTGCGGTCAAATGATACGCGATCATCGCGAGGTGATCAAAAACCAGGCCGTATTGTGTAAAATCTGTGGAGATGAAGCTTATTTTTCAAATGCCCGTGATATTACCTGGCCGGATATGAATTGGTCACCGGAAAAGCGCCCTCAAATTTCACAAAAAAATAAGCCGGAATCCCAAGAACAGCATAATCAAATTAGCCCCAGAGATAAGGGTAAAGGCGGCACTCATTATTTTCATATAAATTCGGCCCATTCACCATAATATGAAGCCTGACAAGATGTTCATCATCACCGGAATAGGGAACCTAAAAAAATGTTAAAGAAAATAAAATTAAAGGACGCGGTGGGCACCGAACTGGCTCACGATATTACCGAGATTCGGCCCGGCAAATTTAAGGGGCCCGCCTTTCATAAGGGCTACACGGTTTGTAATGAAGACATCTGCCATCTGCAAAAACTTGGGAAAAACCACCTTTATCTGATCGATATGGAGGAAGATGAGATCCATGAAAATGAGGCGGCGGCCATTCTGGCGAACGCCCTCTCCGGGGAGGGTATCGAATGGAAGGACGATCCAAAAGAAGGCAAGATAAATTTACTGGCGGAAAAGGATGGCCTTTTTACGGTGAACACGACCGTTTTGGCTGCATTCAACATGATTGATGAGGTCATGTGCGCCACCCTCCACAACCATACAATCGTTAAAAAAGGCGAATTGGTCGCAGCTACCCGGGCGATTCCTCTTATAATGAAGCGTCTTCCGATTGAACGGGTAGCAGCTATCGCCCGCCAAAACGGTGCGGTTCTTTCTGTTAGATCAATAGGGGAGGCAAAGGTCGGATTGGTAATAACAGGCAGTGAAGTCTATCACGGCCTGATCGAAGATCGATTTGCTCCTATCCTTACCGAAAAGGTCAACGCCTTGGGTTCAAGGGCAGTCAATTTGGCTTTTGCCCCGGATGATGCCCAGCGAATTAGTGAGGCCATCAAAGCCCATATAGACGATGGGTGCGATTTAATTTTACTCAGCGGTGGCATGAGTGTCGATCCGGACGATGTGACCCGCCAGGGGATTCGCCTGGCTGGATCAACCGAGATGCATTATGGTGCGGCCGTGCTCCCCGGCGCCATGTTTTTGCTCGCCTATCTGGATGACATCCCTCTGCTTGGGATCCCGGCCTGTGGGTTGTATCACCGGATAACGGTTTTGGATCTGGTGTTGCCCCGTATATTGGCCGGCGAACGCATGGGTAAAGCGGAACTGGCCTTTCTCGGCCATGGGGGGCTCTGTAAGGGATGTCCGGAATGCAGTTATCCTCACTGTCCGTTCGGCAAAGGAGCCTAGAAAGTGACTTAAAACTGTGAAAAAGCACAGCTGTCTAGGGGCAGTAGAGCTAAGCTGATATGAAACTGATAGATACATACAACCGCCACATCGATTACCTCCGAATATCCATCACCGATCACTGTAACTTCAGGTGCTTTTATTGCACACCTTTTTCAGGACGCAACCATCTGTCAAAGTCAAAGATCCTCTCCTATGAGGAGTTACTAAAGGTGTCGGAAGCCGCTGTTTCCGCCGGTATAACAAAAATTCGGATCACAGGTGGCGAGCCGCTTGTTAGAAAAGGGGTGGTAGAATTTTGCCGGATGCTTTCCAATATAAAAGGTCTCAGGTCTCTGACCCTCACCACAAATGGCCTGCTGTTAAAAGAGATGGCCGCCTCGCTGTTTGAGGCCGGGATCAGAAGAATTAATGTGAGCCTAGACACCTTGAAACCTGAACGATTCCAAAAGATAACCGGTTACAATCTGCTTTCAAACGTACTTGCCGGTATAAAAAAAGCAGAAGAAGTCGGGATGCATCCGATCAAGATCAACATGGTAGTCATGCGGGGCATAAACTATGACGAAATAGAAGAAATGGTCAATATTACCTTTAAAAAACCTTATCATGTCCGCTTCATTGAACTCATGCCGACTGAGGGTTGGGATTTTGAACACCATAAATCTCTTTTTATTCCACTGGAAGAGGTTATGAAACGGATCGGGGAAATCGGCAAGATTCAGATTGAGCCAGCCAAAAATTCAAACGGACCGGCGAAAATTTATGTATTGCCGGGGGCCAAAGGTATACTGGGATTTATTTCTCCTTTGGGCCGACATTTTTGTGGTGCCTGCAACAGACTGCGGCTTACTGCGGACGGCAATCTCAGGCCCTGCCTGTTTTCCAAGAATGAGATAGATATCAAGAGGCTCCTTCGTGACGGTGCTGCATTGGAAACGCTTGCAGACGTTTTCAGGCAGGCTGCAATTAAAAAACCCCAGGGGCACAATCTTGATAAAATCGATGTTCAACGGACGTTCGGACGAGCAATGCAGGGGATTGGAGGATAGGATACGCCGGTATTTTTACAAAAAACCGCATAGTTAGGACAATGGTTAAACTCAAATTAAAAACAAGCCAATGGATCGTCGATGACCAGGATAAAATCGTCATCGGTAAGGGAAGAATGGAAATCCTGGAGAATATCGAAACAACGGGGTCAATTAACCAGGCCGCTAAAACGATGAAAATGTCTTACAAAGCGGTTTGGAGCAAAATTAAAGCGACCGAAAAACACCTGAATATCAGAATCGTCCATACCGATAGAAAGGAGGGCACGCGCTTATCCAAAGAAGGTAGAGAACTGTTGGAAAAATACAGGCTTTTAAAAAAAGAATGCATATTGGCAGATGATGATATATTTAGTACCATTTTTGATAGTCCCGTAAAAAGGGGAAGAGATCAGGGAAAAATTAGATTTGGCGGAAAGTTCAGATGATGAAAAAGGTTGAGTATCAACCTTTTGAAACAGAGGCTTTTTTTTGATCTTTGATTAATTTTGGAGTTAACAGGTTGTTGCACAAAGCAAAAATTTTTCTTAACACACAAAAAGAAAGAATCAAATTCGGATATCACAGGTCTATTATTGTGCGAAAACGATTTTCAGCGATTAGCCAAAGATAAAAACATTCTTGATGCCAGTGCTACTGCTTAAAAGGTAATAAATATTTCTTTATATGAGACCCCTTTGGGTCTCTTTTGCACTGATTTTGCTACAGCGACATGATGAACTCAAAAAAGACCATATTGTTCTCTGAATGACCATTTTGGAGTGTTTTGATAACCCTGCCTTGTACACTTTTTATATGGCGGGGATAGTGGTGGGGACGGTAAAATCAAGTAATGAAAAAGGACTCAAAATGTCATCTAAGTCCTTGATATCATTGATGGCGTCCCCAACCGGACGACAAACAAAGTTTCAAAAGGTTATATTATTGATAACACTGGATTTTTAACACATTTTGAACAATAATACTCAACACATTCCTGAAGATCCCTAACTTTCACTTCATTTCGACTACAAAAGAGAGCAGCCTCGCCTAGGAGATAAGACGAGGCTGCAAAGATAGGGTTGATAATAGGTCGGATCTATAATAACGTATCTCCGACCCTTCTTAAGCGTAGGCGGCATACGTTCAACCTTAACGACCGCGAGCTCCTTGTCAGTCCTGCCACCCTTCGGTCCAAAAATTTCAAACGTTTTCATTATACATCAACATATTGTTGTATGTCAAGAAAAAAAATCAATATATAGCGTTTTTTAAAAAAACATCAACATCCCATCTTTTTCACCACTTCAATTCTTAAATGTCATATTTTCCTTTATTTAAACCTTTTAATCTTCTTGATTTGTTTATATGGAGTCTTAAACCTTACGTGATAGTTGTGCCCACCGCTATTAACATTTCGGTTTGAGATCAGTTTCAAAAGCTGTGATATCGTACAATTAGAATCGAACTTTCGACTGATTTTTGATTGATTTGACAGCGAAATTACCATTTTTCCGAAACGGCAGCAACTTACCTGCCACAGCATAGCACGATATCGGATTAACCCTCATGAGGCAATGGGTCTTCCGTGAATTTTACCCCTTCAATCGGTGAATTTATTCCCAGCTTTGCGATTATTTTAATTTTTGGTGCAGGTAGATGTCGCCGTAAAAATAGGCGTTATACTCGGTAGTGACTTCCGAAAGTGCTTCCAGCTCCTCATCGATTTTGATCCGTTGGGCACTCAGTCGCCAATCCCGCCAACTGTCAAGATCATTCCAGGTACTGATGACGACATACTCGCTCTTATCATCCGCATTAACCAGCGTCTCTCCGCATATGTATCCTGGTTGACTTGTGGCCATCCTGCGCAGTTTAATGATCAGTGGCAGTATATCTGCTTTTTTCCCATCCGGGACTTTTCGTTTGATCATGACCTTTACAGACATTTGAAACTCCCTCGCGTTTTTTTTGAAAAAACCTCGTTTTTTGGAAACGGCAGAAAAAGATAATTCTCGCTACAAAGTCATCCTGTTAAAAATTTTTAAGCATCAGAAGAAATGCAAAATGAGATGTCAGACCCAGCTCAATAATGGATGCGTGGTGTCAATTTATATTTGTGATCTTGTTGGTTTTAGAATACAGCGTGAATTCAGGTATAATGATTAATATAATAAATGGTTAGTTAGTAAGTCAACCATAAATGAGAGAACTGTGAAGTATTATTTTCCACTTTCAAATTGTGTCTATTTTTGTTAATTAACAGTAAATTTCAATATACCGGGTCTCAAAAGCCGATCCAACCCTGCTTGTCAGATTTGGCACCATTTTTTGAGATTATACACACTGTTTAGGAAGGAATCCTGAGATTAACAAATTGATCGTATATTTCCGTGCCCCTGAAAAATTCATCACCCAGTTGAATGATATTTCAGATAAATTGACAATAGTTGTCTGTACAAAAGAAGATGAATTGAAATCCCATCTCCCGGAGACGGTCATTTTGATCACACTTTTTTCGGGGTTGGATACAAAAACGATCCGTCTTGCTTCAAGACTTAAATGGATTCAGGCTTTAAGCACAGGTGTTGATTTTTTTCCGTTGGATGAGATCAAAAGGCAGGAAATTATTCTTACGAATGGTCGTGGGATTCACAAAATAAACATCGCGGAATATGCCATAGCTGCGATGATCAATTTGGCGCGCAATTTTCACCTGATGTTTACCAACCAGATCAGAGGCCAATGGGATCGCTCTTTGCCTCAAGATAAGATTCACGGCAAAATTGTAGGTATTTTGGGTTTGGGCAGCATCGGGCAAGAAATCGCTCGTAAAGCGTCAATGCTGGGAATGCATGTCATTGGTGTAAAATACAACCCGCACCCGCTCGAGGGTGTCAATAATGTTTATGGCCCGACGGAAATGGCAGAAGTCTTCAAACAAAGTGATTATGTAATTAATCTTCTGCCGCATACACCAAAAACCAAAGGCCAAATCGATAAAACCTTTTTCGCCATGATGAACAAATCAGCCTGTTTTATCAATTTAGGACGTGGCGCTACTGTCAATCAAGACGACCTGATCAACGCCCTCAGGACGAAAACAATCCGTGCACTTGTCAGCGATGTGTATGAGGAGGAGCCATTATCTGAAGACAACCCTTTGTGGAAGTTGGACAATGTGATTCTCACCCCTCATGTTGCCGGCGTCTCACCGGTGTATCTCGAGCGGGCAATGGAAATCATCCGGCACAACTTGCACGTTTATATCAGCCGTTCCGGCGAAATGATGAATGTGGTGGATCTCACTCTGGGGTATTAATTAGTGTCCATTCATAAATGGCCCTTTTTGCCCTGCTCGGGGTTCTCCGCGGGTTTTTGGTTGCGGCGTACCGGGGTTATTGAGTTGTGTCATACCGTTTTATACATTCATTTTTATTGATTTTACAGAGACTATTGACTACAATGGGCTCAATGTCCGTATTACAAATATGCAAAAGAGGAGAAAAATTGATGAGGGATAAATCTCTAACGATTTTGTCGATTGTGCTAGTTTTGGCTTTTGTTGGCTTGATTACAGGTCCGGGTTTTGCCGCGGAAGATGTTTTCCGAATAAGTAAGGAAAAACTCGAAAAACTGATCGACAATCCTGATGTTATTATTCTTGATGTCCGCTATGCCAAGCACTGGCAAAACAGCAAGTATAAAATTAAAGGGGCCGTCAGGAGGAGGCCGACGTTATTTGATTCCTGGGCCAATGAATTTCCACGTAATAAGGTACTGGTCTTATACTGAGCCTGACCCAATGATGGCACTAGTGTCGGTCTGGCACAGAAACTATCAAGGGGTGGGTATTTGAAAATCTATGCACTTAAAGGGGGATGGAACGAGTGGTTTAAGGCCGGATATCCTATTGAGGAAAAGTCACACCTTCTGTTATGATTCTGCTTGTGGAAATCCCCACCTATTCTTCCCTTCCATCAGCAATTTTGAGATCTCCAAAAATGGCATGTTATTAACTAAAAATGATCATGCTTGTCTGTTCCGCTCTTTTTTGGTACTATTCGCTTTTCATAATACGCAGTTACACATCAACGAAATAGGCGAAAAAGTAATAAATATGTATAAACTAGACCCGATATGCTGCCCATAGTGTCAATGTACGGATATTACACACTCAAAAAACATAGAATTGATTGAAATCGATGCATCAGATTTCGAACAAAGCTGGGAAGAAATGACGATAGATATCTGGACATGTTCAGAATGCCAACGCCGTTTTTTCGTGATGGGCTCCCATGAAGATGAAAATGCCAAGCCATCGGATTGATTTGCCGTACGTGTTAATGATCGCCTAAAAAATATAAAACAATTATTCAATTTGAAGAACCCTGCCACCGCGAATGTCGGGAGCTTCGCTGCGCTTCGGCAAGCTACAGCAGATACACTCGCTGTTTGGGTTCAGTAAAACTCCAGGAATTATCCCTCAAGAAGCCTGAAACACAGTGTCGGATCTTATCAATGATCATCCATAAAGGGTTTTCCCGTTGACACAGGACTTACATCCCACTACTCTTCAAACGCAAAAAAGAAACAAATGGCACTTGCCGGAGAAACAATGGCTAAAGTTCAAGTTGCTCAAATTAGTGTTCCTGAAGGCTGGATTGACTTTGCGATCGGTCAGCCCCATGTAGACATCCTTCCTTTAGAGCAGATGACACAGGCAGCGGAGCACCGTTTTAAACAGGGCGACCGAAACATCCTGCAGTACGGTATGCAGCAGGGCAGCGCCAATTTCAGGACAACATTATCCGAATTTCTGAGCAAGGAGTACAGCCTGGCTGTGGATCCGGATCATCTGTTCATTACCGCGGGGATCTCCCAGGCACTTGATCAAATTTGCTCTCTTCACACCAAACCCGGCGATACGGTAATTGTTGAGGAGCCTTCATACTTTCTGGCCTTGAGTATTTTTGCCGACCATAAGTTAAAAGTCGTTGGGACGCCCATCGATGAAAACGGATTGATCATCGAGGCTTTGGAAGAGCGGCTGAATAAACACAGGCCGATTTTTGTATATTCCATACCCACCTTCCACAATCCAGCCGGTTTTACCCTTTCAGGCGATCGGCGAGAAAAGCTGGTTCGTCTGAGTGAAAAATACGATTTTCTCATTGTTGCCGATGAAGTCTATCAGCTGCTGGCTTATACCGACTCACCGCCGTCTCCCATGGTCTACTACGATACATCAAAACGTGTTCTCTCATTGGGCTCTTTTTCAAAAATACTCGCTCCGGGCCTCCGTTTGGGATGGATACATGCCGACCCCTCCCTGCTGGAACCGTTTATCGTTTGCGGTCACCTCGATAGCGGCGGCGGACTGAATCCTTTTGTTTCAAGTATAGTGAACAGTGTGATCGAGCTTGGGATACAGGAAGAATACCTGAATTTTTTGAAGGCGACTTACCGCGAACGTGTGGTTGCCATGTGCGGGGCGCTTCGCAAGCACATACCCGCCCTCACATTCACGGATCCTGGGGGCGGCTACTTTATTTGGTCTTGTTTGTCGGATGGAACGGATGTTGAAGGTATGCTTGTAAAGACCAAAAAACACCGGGTCGGCTTCCAACCCGGTATCAAGTTTTCAAGTATGAACGGCCTGCGCAATTATCTGCGGCTGAGTTTTGCCTTTTATGGGGTTGAGGATCTGCTGAAAGGGGTGGAGCGTCTATCCCGGGTGTTTATCTAACACCTTCATGAAACCGGCAAATTTTTCAATTTCGACATCAGGTTCACCGACCGGCCAAACGAAAAAAGATACCCGATCCGATCGCCCACATTAGAACCGTTATCGTCAAAACCATGCAGCCGCCGGCCAGGATTTTGTGAAAGAGGTTCTCCGGTTTCCGCTCGTGGTATCCGAGGAGAAACCCAAGGATCACACCGGCCGCAATTCCGCCGCCATGCCCCCAGTTATTGATCCCCGGAACGATAAAACCAAAGATAAATATACCGATCGTCCAGGCGCCGATTTGACGGTAAATGGACTGTCCATAAGTTCCACCCCGGCTTTTACCAAAGTAAAGGGCTGCACCGATCAAACTGGTCAATGCGGCTGAAGCGCCGATGGTAAAAGCCACACCCGCCAGATAAGAGACAAAAAAACCTATCGCACCCCCAAGGGTATAAAGCACAAACATTCGATAAACGCCATATTCCTGAACCACCAGAGGCGCAATCTGTTTGAAGGCAAACATATTGAAAAAAATATGTAATATGTTGCCGTGAAGATAATTGGCCGATATAAGGGTCCACCACCTGTTCAAAGCGTCAATCGGGATGGTCCCGGTTGCACCCAACAGTAAAAGGCTTTTATTTTCAGGGGATAAAAAGACCATGGGGTTAAACG
This sequence comes from Desulfobacteraceae bacterium UBA2156, assembly GCA_002328165.1. Lineage (GTDB taxonomy): Bacteria > Desulfobacterota > Desulfobacteria > Desulfobacterales > UBA2156 > UBA2156. The sequence goes on from DCWS01000070.1 coordinate 13,275, forward strand.
TGAAGCGGGGCAGCATTGGATTGAACAAAAGGGAAATAACATATAAACCAATGTTGAAATAGAGGATTATTTTAATAATCTGGTCCGGATCATTAAATCCCCGGGTCCAAACATTGTTCTTCAGCCGTGATCCCGGACGGGCGATGCCGCAGTATGGGCAACGGGGCTCATTTTTGTCTATCAATTTCCTGCAATGCGGACATAGGATCGCCGCTTTTTTTTGATCAACCATGGTTTTTATCCTTAAAATCGATATGGAACATCCCTTCACCGACCCAACCCAGATACCATTACAGTTTCATGTTGTAAAGAAAACCCTTCATATGTTAAAAAAAGAACGAAGATAGCGAAGACACGGCAATCCAAACTTACCCGAATATTTCAGAGGTTATATATGGCGGAAATCAAAAGCACGTTAGACCTCGTAATGGAAAAAACAAGGCATCTTTCGTTCAGCGAACAGGAAAAACAGGAACAACATTCCCATGAATTCGCCAAGAGAATAAAGGGTCTGATGCAGCAGTATCAGGACCAAAAATTGAGGGTAGAAAACCTGAAGATCGAATTGAACGACTTGCAACAAACTTTCGGTTTGAAATCGGAAGACATTATAAAAAGCGAAACAGTGGCCAGGCTTGACCTGGATCAGGATAACAGACCGCTCCTCACCCTGCTGCCTGATCTTTGCGGATCAGATGTTACACCGCTTGAATCCATAACCAAAGAGTACAAAGAGGCTGTTTATCTGATCACTCAAGCAAGGACAGCAAAAGTGAAACAACATCTGGCTGAAAAGTATTTTATTTCAGGCGAAGCTGTTGTTCCCAACCTTGAAAATGATGAAGCGGTGACGAAAGAAATCCAACAGATGAGAGACAAATTTGACCGGCTTTTTACCCTAGAAAAATCGAGGCTGGCCGATTCGGTGGAAACTTAAAACTCAAGTTTCGCGCCCTACATCTTACTAAGACTCCGCTTCGGCATGGGGCGAACAGAAATTTTTTACACAAAAATATGAGGACGAAGCCCTCGACAACAGCACAAAATATTTAATAAGGGTACATTGCTAAAAGTAACTGATTTAAGAGTAAAAAAATTAGACCATCGCGTGCCTGTTAGTAGCTGTATGGATCTGTTTTTTAGGTTAGCTCCTCGGTTTCTATTATTTTTGCGAAAAAATTTATTCGCCCACGCCGTTTGCGAAATCATCAAACATATGAAAAATAGAACTGCTCCAAATGATCAAAATTAGCCCGCACCTCTTTTGCACCGGAAACCATATCACCGTGACCCGGTAACAACCACTCGATTTCCAACCCTTTCAGCCTTTTGATACTCTCTTTTAGCAGTGAGCTGTCTCCACCCGGAAGGTCGGTGCGCCCGACGCCGTCTTTAAAGATGAGATCACCGGTAAACAGAACCTTTTTATCCGGCCAATAGAGCGAGACCGAACCTGGAGAATGACCCGGTGTATGAAAGACCTTCAAATCGAGGCCGTTTATGGAAAAATCACCCTCTTTGATAAAAAAATCGGGCTTGAATTTATCCACATCGATCCGGGAATCGCCACAGATTAGATTTTCCATGGATTTAACCAGTTTCCAATCCTTCTCATGCATGGCAAATTGGGATGCGGTTTCCTCAAACACTTGGACACCTTCGATATGGTCCGGGTGGGCATGGGTACAGATGATTACGCCAATGTCGCCAAGATCCTTTCCCAATCCCTCGAGTCCCTGCTGAACGTGCTGAAAAAGATGGGCATGCCCGGGATCGATGAGAGCAGGTGTTTTGCCATCAATCAGGTAGGTATTGGAATTATTGGCGGTCATGGATTTCCAGATAAACCCATGAAGATTATTCAATATCTTCATAAAACCTTCCTTTCTTTATCACAGGCGATCTCTAATTCATCTGTTTAACTAAATCAAGTACCAAGACAATCTCCTCTCTCCAATTTTCATCGGAATTATTACCGCCACCATCACAGGTGAGCAGGAAATGATGCCCTTGCAAAATACGGGTAAACACAATAATAGGCATGAACGACAGAGGCCCGACCCTGCGAATCCAGCGCATGGTATGGTTATATGATAAGTTTGCTAATTCTCAAAAACCTGTTGAAAAATATTCTTCAAATAAGATAAATCTATATTATCTTCCGATAAAGCAAACTCAGGATATCCTCCCCACCCATCCTATTTAATTTTTTTGTATTTATCTTGATAAGTGCCTTCTCTTAAATGAATTTGGATACTTTTTTAAAAAATCCCTGCGCCCGGACCGGTCTTACTAGCTTTTACCGTTCGATCCTTGCCGCGCTTATCGGGGAGTGGGGTTCCGGTTGGAATTTTTAACCGTTGGATATGAGAGATGATCGTTTCCTACAGGTAGCCATAATTAAGCCTTTTATCAGCCTTATTGATATTCGGCATCGTCTTCCATGGATTCTCAAGCGCTCCCTTATAATACTAAAAAAGATATTGATTATGACGTCATTGTGTCGTAAAAAAAAGACTACTGTCAAGGAAAAAACGACCCGGCTTGGAGTTTTGCTGGCTGCTGAAAGCGGTTTACAACGTTTCCATATTTATCCTTCTTCAGGTTTTCGACAGCGGCTACTAAACGGCTTCTAACGCTTAATAAACAGTATGATCTTCCAATGGGGAGCAGTCAGTATGATTTGCTAAATTACGGAAAAAAAGTTAATGCATTTTATTCATATCCAAAAGATATGGAATCAATTTCCTCAATTGGTTCCGGGACTGATGACTGTAGATGGGATTCGTCCTCAGGTTAATGTTGATGTTTATATCCAGCCTCTCTATGAACAGGCACGCCTGAAATTATGCAGTGGCCCTGAATCTCAGATGCCGGAGATTGCCGCATGGAGACAGGTCTATTCCCAGATGGGGCTTAAACCATCAAAGTATCGCTCGGCTGCCGAGGCATTGCTGCGGCGGTTTAAACGTGAAAGCGACTTACCTCGCTTGCACCCTCTGGTCGACTTCTGCAATGCCCTATCGATCGCTTCTGCGCTGCCGGTGGCTGTGTTTGACCTTGACAGAGTAACGGACTATTTGGAAGTACGGTATGCCAAAGGTGCGGAAGAATACCTGGCCTTCAACGGTGAAATAGAAAACCCAAACCCTGGAGAGATTATTTTTGCCGATGCTGCAGGCAAGGTTCATGCCCGGCGATGGACTTTTCGGCAGAGCCGTCTCTCCACGATTCGACCGGAAACCACTCGGGTTCTTATTCTCAGTGAGGGTATGCATGAGGGAGCTATTCATGATGTAGATACGGTGATGGACAGCCTGGATAAATTCATAACCGGCATTTGGGCATCACCAAAATGCCGCGCCATTCTCACTGCAGAATTTCCTAGAAAAGATTTTACATAAAGCTTTGGCTAGTACCGAAAAATATTATATATAACAAAAGTTTATCCTCAGATCGGAAAAAACAGGGGAATACGAAAAAGCGGTATGGAATGAGATCGGTCGGTTATAGTCGCATTCAGGTTTTTATACCGCCGCCTATGAACGTATTTTCAGTCATGGTTTAAAAAAAAACCGTCCCAGAAAGTGAAATTTTGAAAGATACTGCAAATTCAAAAATAAAAGACAATTTCTTTTCACCGGTTGGGGAAAGGGGAAAAAACCATGTATGGGGCGAGCGGAACTGGATTCAACTGGCTGTATTTCTTGCAACCATCGGAATAGGAATTCAGTTTTTCATCTACGTTCATCAGGCTGCGGGAAATGGTGCTGTCACCGTACTAAGGCCGCCGGGTGGTGAAGGCTTTCTTCCCATCGGAGTGTTAATTGGATGGAAACTGTTCGTCCAAACCGGCATTTGGGATTCGATTCACCCGGCCGCCATGGTGACCTTAGGCTTTACAGGTTTTATTTCTCTATCACTGCACAAATCGTTTTGCGGATGCTTCTGCCCGGTGGGAACCCTATCCGAATGGCTTTGGGCATTGGGGAGACACCTTTTCGGGAAAAACTATAAACTTCCCGTCTGGCTAGATTTCCCTTTGCGAAGTCTCAAATACCTGCTGTTGGGGTTTTTTGTAAAGATCATATTTTCCATGAGCAGCCCTGCCATTTTAGGGTTTCTGCAAAGTCCTTACTACTTTTTTGCTCAAATGTCCACCTTAACATTGGTCATTTTAACGATTTTGGTCTATCGTCTGTCGTTATACGCAATGTCTGGTGCAGGTACCTGTGCCCCTACCGATCGCTGATGGGGTTATGCCCAACACGGATTCAACGCGATCTCGACATCTGCATAAGTTGTAAAAGCTGTTCGCAAGCGTGTCCCTATTATCTGCCGGTGGATAAAAAGCGCTATATTATCAGTCGGGAATGCAACGGATGCATGGAGTGTACGCTGGTCTGTCCAGTTGAAAATACGCTGGAGTTTAAAACGTTAGGTACAGGCAAAAATGGTTGGAGTACGGCCAAACTGGGTATCGTCATTATCGGAATTTATACCGGGGTAGTGTATATTGCCGGAATTACCGGGCACTGGAAAAGCTCGATAACAGAACACGAATTTCGTGTGAGACTGCAAAACATCAATTCACCTGAAATCACCCATCCAACGGTGGGTTTCAGATAACCAGCGAAAACGCCTTTATGAATATATGTTTATGGATCAACTTAAGATGTCTCTGAAAGAAGGTTCGCTATGTGCCAGCGTTATCGCAAGGTAACCTTTGTTCATAGGGTTCCACAAGCTTTATTATACTTGTTTTTTTAATTTTTTATGTAAATACAGGGTATACTCGCCAGTATTGTAGGTGAAGTTGTTGAGCATGAAAAAGGTATTCTTTACAATGAAAATGGAAAAATACATCAGCTATTTCATCCAAAGGTAGATCCTTTCTGGGCTTCGTTTGGTAAAGCAGCCTCTGAAAATAAATAATTTTTCAACAAAATATTTGGAGAATAAAAAATATGTCAAACCCAACTTTTTGCACAGAAATTCGAAACAAAACCAATTCACTTTGGTCAGCTATTTTCAAACATCCATTTGTACGGGGTATTGGCAGAGGGACTCTGGATCAGGATCGATATGAATTTTACCTCAAACAAGATTATGTTTACCTGGTTGAATTTAGCCGTGTTTTTGCTTTAGCAACTGCTAAGGCTCAACAACTTTCAGATATGAGTTACTTTGCCTCTCTTCTAAATGCTACTCTAAACATTGAGATGGATCTCCACCGGAGGACTTGTGCCAATTTTGGAATTAGTACTGATGAACTGGAAAAGACTGAGCCGAGTTTAATAACTATCTCCTACACGAATCTATTAGTGAAAACCTGCTATGAAAAAACATTACCGGGAATTCTTGCTGTGTTATTACCTTGTGCGGCTGGTTACGTTGAAATTAGTCAGCAATTAAAGGCCAGGGGATTGCCTGAAAACAAACAATACAGAGATTGGATTGAAACCTATTCTTCAAAAGAATTCGATAAATTTGCCCAGTGGCTCAAAAATAGGCTAGATGAATTTTCCTATAGAGCTTCAAAAACAGAGAAGGAAAGATGGTATCAACTTTATGAGAACAGTAGCCGATTTGAACTCCTTTTCTTCGATATGAGCTGGAATAAAGAGTTATGGCCCAAAATAATACCCTCCTAAAATTTATCAAAAAATCAACGAAGTAAAGAAAAACCCCATTAAATTGGCAACTTTATGTAATAACAGATGAAGAGCTTTCAAAAGCACGCTTACATATGGGAATTGCCAAAGCGGCAATTGCTGGCGGTGCGGATATTATAAGTCGAAGGAGCATGCGATTGCCACGTCTATCTCTATTTTCCTATTGACAGGTTTCCTCTTCAAAAAATAACTTTTTTCATTTTCAATGACGCCTGACTCAATTCCAGAAAAGGACCGGATGGAAAGTTCACCCTTTAGCGGTTGAAACACTTTTGTTGGGTCCAATTCACCTTCACCGGTATCTGCTGCCAGTTTCAAATCAGTGTCTGGGTAAGCTGCGTGCTATAGCAGATCCGATTCAGTAAACTCCCCTTTCTACAGGACCCAACCTGTATTTAGCAAAAAGGCATATTCACCCGCCAACGCGTTTTCTATTTTCCATTGGACTTGTTTTTGTTTCCATTTGAATTTTGAGATCACTACATGGTTTCTTGCAGCATTCAGCTCTAACGGTTCTAAATGGCGGTCTGATCTTGATACTTCATTGCGCAAATAGGCAAATTCTTCCAGCCAACAGGGGTAAAGCTCAAGCAGTGTGCGCCAATTTTCCAACTGTTTAAGATCCTCATCAAAAAGGGGGGTTGCCATTTGAACCGCCCGGATTTAAGACACGGTCGCTATTTTGGCCCAAATTGGATTCCTTGTGCCAATGGAAGTTCATGGGACCAGTTGATGGTACAGGTCTGACGGCGCATATACGCTTTCCATGCATCAGATCCGGATTCCCGGCCACCACCCGTATCCTTTTCACCTCCGAAAGCGCCGCCGATTTCAGCCCCTGATGTACCAATATTCACATTGGCCATCCCGCAATCACTCCCCAGGTGGCTCAAAAAAATTTCTGCCTCCCTGAGATTATTGGTAAATATGGCCGAAGATAGTCCCTGTGGAACCGCGTTGTGATAAAAAATGGCTTCATCAAGGGTCTTGTAACAAATCATATAAAGGATAGGGGCAAAGGTTTCTTCAGAAACAATTGAAGCGTCAGCGCTAACCTCACAAATGCACGGTGTGACATAGGTTCCTGTGTCAAACACGCCACCCGCTAGTACCTCACCACCATAAAGGATTCGTCCCCCTTGTTCTTTTGCTTTTTTAAGGGCCGTCTGCATGACATCTGCTGCTTCCCGATCGATCAGCGGCCCCATCAAAACACCCTCTTTCAGTGGGTTTCCGATTTCAACCTGCTGGTACGCGGTAATCAAGGCATCGGTTAAAGCGCTGTAAACATCTTGATGTACGATCACCCGGCGTGTGGTGGTACATCTTTGACCTGTGGTGCCCACTGCTCCAAAAACAATCGCCCGGGTCGCCATCTCCAGATCTGCATTTGGTGTAACGATAATCGCATTATTCCCCCCGAGTTCTAAAATGGTTTTTCCCAAACGCTTTGCCACCGTTTTTGCCACATGTTTTCCCATGCCGGTGCTGCCGGTGGCTGAAATAAGGGGAACGCGTGAATCGTTAACCAACGCTTCTCCCACATCATCCCGTTTGCCGATCACCAGATTTAAAATCCCATTTGGAAGATTATTTTCCATTAACACCTTCCAGACGATTTTCATGGTGGCAATGGCAGAGAGAGGCGCCTTTGAAGAAGGTTTCCACACTACCGTATTTCCGGCAATCAGTGAAATCAACGCATTCCACGACCAAACCGCAACCGGAAAATTAAATGACGTGATCACCCCCACCGGCCCTAGGGGATGCCATTGTTCATACATACGGTGCTCAGGGCGTTCACTGTGCATGGACAACCCATAAAGCATCCTGGATTGACCAACGGCAAAGTCCGCAATATCGATCATTTCCTGAACCTCACCTTCGCCTTCAGCCCGAATCTTTCCCACTTCAAGGCTTATCAGAGCGCCCAACTCCTGTTTGTACCGGCGCAGCGCCATACCAATTTGACGGACGATATCTCCCCTTTTGGGAGCGGGGACTCTTTTCCAATTAACAAAGGCCTCCGTGGCGCTGTTTATCACAACTTCATAGTCGTTAAGACCGGCGCAACGGATCTTTCCGATACGTTTGCCGTTGACAGGGGAAACAGACGCAAGCACGGGACCTTCACACGTCATCCAGGAACCGATGCCGGCTCCGAATTCTTCTTCCTGGAAATCTAATTTTCTCAAAATGGATTCCATTTTCTAAAAAACCTCCTCTGATGCATCTCTCAACAACAGGCCGTTTCCCTGACAGCATCATCAAAAACAGGTAAGCAGGTATTGATTTCGGTCCTGCTTACCGTAAGTGCCGGGCAAAACCGAATATTGTTTTCACCACAACCCAAAAGGGGCAAACCTTTACAAAATATCGCGTTGATAATTTTATCACGGCATTCCTTTGCCGGCACCTTGGTTTCACGGTCTTTAACCAATTCCATGTCCACCATCAAGTCCTTTCCGCGAACATCCCCCATGCATTCATGCGATTGCTGTAGCTTTCGTAATCCGTTAATCAGGTGGTCGCCTTGAAGTGCGGCATTCGCCATCAAGGATTCAATTAATAGATCGATGGTCGCCAAGGCCACCCGACAAGAAACCGGGTTGCCACCGAATGTGGACGCATGGAATCCTACTTCCCAATCCATAATCTCCCCACGTGCCACCAATGCTCCCAAAGGCATCCCGGATGCAATTCCCTTAGCCAACGCCATGATATCGGGAATCACACCAAAATGTTCCATTGCAAACATCTTTCCGGTTCGTCCCATACCGGATTGAACTTCATCGACCACATAGAGGATATCGTATTTTTTTGCTATCTTGTGGAGTGAAATGTGAAACCCGGAAGGCGGAATGATATAACCCTCCTCTCTCTGAATCGGTTCTACGATGATGGCCGCGACCTCTTCCGGCGGCAAGGTTGTTCGGAAAAGTGTGTCCTCCACCCAATAGACACATGCCAGCCCACACGAAGGATAACAGAGATTATAGGGACACCGGAAACAATAGGCATAGGGGATATGTGTGATTCCAGGTACCAGTGGATTATAGTGCTTTTTCTGAACCGTTTTACTTGCGGTGAGAGAAAGTGCCCCCATGGTCCTTCCATGAAATGCCCCGTAGAAAGCAATATTCAATTCCCTCCGGGTGTGCCAGCACGCCAGCTTAAAGGCTGCTTCCACTGCCTCTGCCCCCGAATTTCCGAAGTAGACCTTTTCCCTCCCCCGGCCGGGCGTAAGGGACGCAAGCTTCTCTGCTAACAAAATTTGCTGCGTATAGTAAAAGTCGGTTCCTGACATATGCAGCAGAAGATCCACTTGTTTTTTGGTGGCTCTAATCACCCGGGGATGACAATGACCGGTGGCACAGACCGCTATGCCTGCTGTAAAATCGAGGAATCTATTGCCGTCTACATCTTCCAGCCAAAGGCCTCGGGCTTTTTCAACCACAAGCGGATAACTCGGGTGTATGAAGGCGAGACAACCCTTCGGTCCATCTTAATCAGTTTCCGGGCACGCGGACCGGAAAGAGCGGTTTTGATTTCTGGGAATTTCATTCCACCGGGTCTTTTCAACTCCTTTTCGCTTTATATGGCTCAGGTTCCACACCTTTGATTTTATGAAGACCGACCCTTGGCGTGGCCGGATGGGACACTCCAACAGGTTGGGGCGCACAATTTGAGCTATATAATTGTGATTCAACTATAAAATTGTAATTTTGTCTTTTAAGAATCATATACCGCTTGATCGGAGCGCCTTTCAGATTACAAAAAGAAGGCCTTGCCTCTATTGCGGTCGGGCCATTTTCTGCAACATTCTCATCATTTCTTGACAAACCTGAAATTTAAAAATAGATATGCTGGTAGCATTACAGATAAGCCATGCATCAATATCAGGTATTCTTGAATGATTTCAGGCATATCTAATGAAAAAAATATATCTTTTGCCTCCTGTTCTGATCCTAATTACCACCCTTTCCATGGCGGACATAAAGGGAGACTCTCCGGGGCAGAAAAAATCAAGAGCAGAGATGGTCCTAGACCAGATTCAACGTCGAGGCGTATCCGACAAAAAAGTCCTCGATGCTATGAACCAGGTCCCGAGACATCTTTTTGTTCCCAAAAAACTAACTCGCAAGGCGTATGCAGACCATCCCCTTCCGATCGGTGAAGGTCAGACGATCTCCCAACCGTATATCGTGGCTTTGATGACCGAAAGTCTGACCCTGACCGGAAAAAGTCGTGTCCTTGAAATTGGAACCGGTTCAGGTTATCAGGCCGCGATCCTTTCTAAAATAGCAAAGGAAATCTTCACCATTGAAATCAAAGAAAAACTCCACAAAACCGCCACAAAAACTCTCCAATCGCTCAATTTCAATAAAATCATAACCCGCCACGGGGACGGTTACTTCGGCTGGACCGAAGCTGCACCTTTTGACAGTATCATGATCACCGCAGCCGTGGACCACATCCCACCTCCACTACTGAAACAATTAAAAAACGGTGGGAAACTCATCCTGCCGCTCGGGAATCCTTTCAGTTATCAAAATCTCGTACTGGTTACCAAAAAGGATGATGCTTATACAATAAAACAGATCACCGGCGTTCTTTTTGTCCCCCTGACAGGACATGCCTTGAAAAACCAATGATTTTTCCAGCTGTTTTTCTTCTCTCTCTTTCTTCCCTTGCCTTTGAAGTCCTACTAACAAGGGTTTTTTCCATCAGCCAATGGAACCACCTCTCTTTCATGGTGATCAGCATCGCACTTTTTGGGTTTGCCGCATCCGGGAGCTTTTTAAGCATCCTCGACACACGGGTAAAAGACATCGGGAAACGGTTATCCTCAAGATCAGCGGTTAATATTTTCATTATATTATATACCTTCACCGCTATCGGATCTTTTTTAATACTAAACAGAATTCCCCTCGATTATTTCAGGCTCCCGCTCGAACCGATTCAGGGCCTATACCTGCTGACTGTTTATCTTTTTCTGGCGCTGCCATTCTTTTTAACCGGGCTTATCATCTCCGTTGCCTACTCCTTCAATCCTGAAAAGACAGGATTCGTCTATTTTGCAAGTATGACCGGATCCGCTTGCGGCGCCATCATCCCGGCTCTATTTCTTCCGCTTTTGGGTGAAGGGCGGCTTATCATTATATCAGCACTTATTCCCATAACACTGATTCTCATTAAAAAGATAGACAAGGATTCGGATCAAACCGAAAGAGGTGTTTCCCAAGGTTCTCTTTTCTATAAAAAACGGGCCGGCGTTTTTCATGTTTTGAGTTTTGGGATTGTACTGACAGCGGGTTTTCTCATCTCCCCTAAAGGGGATAAAATAGTTAACGTCAACCCTTCCCCTTACAAAGCGAGTAGCCAGCTTCTCCAATTTCCGAATACCCGCGTCACCGATACTGCTACCGGTATTAAAGGGAGAATCGACACCATCAAAAGCCGGTATATCCGGTTTGCCCCCGGATTGAGCCTGAAGTATATCGAGACCATGCCCCTCCAATGGGCCGCCTTTAAGGATGGGGATCAGCCTTTTACGCTTTACCGGTTACTTTCTCAAAAAGATAGACAATTTTCCAGATTCATGCTCCAATATGTCGGATACCGACTCGCTTCAAAAAGAGATCGGGTCCTTCTGATTCAAAATGGCGGTGGATCCGCTATTATCTGCGCCCTGGCGGCGGATGCGAAAACAATTACCATCGTTGAACAACATCCTGAACTGGCTCGGATTGTTCAACGCCATTATCAGCTTCCGGTCAGAAATCAAAGCCCTAGATCCTTTCTCAGCCAATCTGACCGGCGGTTCCATATCATCCATGTGGAAGACTGGGGAACCTCGCTTCCAGACACCGCCACCCTCACCCAGCAATATCTTTTTACAGTTGAAGCGTTCACCGCATATCTGAGCCATCTGACTGAAAACGGTCTGGTTATCATCTCGCGCAAACTGCTTTTGCCACCGGCCGATTCTATTCGCCTCTGGGCGGCTGCATATGAGAGCCTGAGATCTCTTAAAATAAAAAATCCGGAAACCCACATGGTGATACTTCGAAACTGGGACACCTTCACCCTTATCGTCTCAGCACGTCCCATAAAAAATGTCAATGAGATAAAACTGTTTGCATTCCAAATGAACTTTGATCTTGTTTATATGCCGGAGATTTCAAAGGAGATGGTGAATCGTTTCAACGTATTTGATGCTCCTTATCATTTTCTCGATATCAACCGACTGGCGGCTGCTTACAGGACCGGTACCGAAAATGCCTTCTTTGAAACCCATCTTCTCGACGTTAAACCCCAAAAAGACACTCGCCCTTTTCCCAGCAGATTTCTCAAATGGTCCAAGGTGCGAAAAATCTACCAAAGCATGGGAAGCAGGCCCTATTCTCTTCTGATGTCCGGTGAAATCGTCGTTGCTGCCGTGTTTGTTGAAGCATTGATGGTTGCTATCTTTCTTCTTATCATCCCTGTTCTCATCATGTCAAAAGGGACAGAAAAGGCCTCTTTCTCTCAAATCGTTTACTTTCTGAGTGTGGGCGCGGGGTTTTTGTTTGTGGAGCTGTTTTTCATCAAAGAATATACCCTTCTCTTTGGCAATTCGGTGCTCAGCTTTACTTTTGTTCTTACCGCCATACTCATCTTTTCCGCCGTGGGCGGCTTTTTTACCCAATACCTGAAACAACAACACCTTAAAATTACAATACTTATCCTAGTCGCCATTCTCTTGGTTATCTTTTTTGGTCTTGACATGGTGATACATCAGATCCTGGGTTTCCCGACCGTCGTCAGATATACAATGGCAATTCTACTTTTGATTCCGTTGGGTTTTCTATTGGGCATTCCTTTTCCCCTCGGCATGCAACACCTTTTGGTCAACCCGGTTCAGCGCGCCTATGCGTGGACCGCAAACGGCTGTGCGTCGGTATTGACTGCCATTGCATCCGTACAAATCGCTCTCAGCCATGGAATTCCCACAATTCTTATCTTCGCGGTTTTTTCCTACCTGCTTGCGTTTCTTTGTATCGGAACCAGGAAGGGTTAATGTACCAACACTTGACAACTCGACATTGAAAGCATATGCTCATTAACAAAGAAAAGTCCAATTTACCCCCAATTCATACTCTTTTAAAAAAGTCTTTGATAATAAGATACTCAAGTTTTTCACCTGATATTTTGAGAAAAACCGCATCAAGCATAGGGTAAAAAGAAATTTTTCTTGGAAAAATTGGTGATGGGCGCTTTGACAACGGCACAAAACTTTTTAAAAGTTAGCATTCCAGAACCAACTGATATTACATAAAAATCCAAATCACCGCGTGCCTGTGCTCGGAGATTACCTTCTGGATTCCGTTTCACAACGGCTGCCACATTGTTTTTCCAAAAAGTTTTATTTACCCCACACCAAATGCGACACCGTGTCCTATTGGGGGTGCGGAACCTGAGTAAGATATCATTCGAAACGCCGATTCTGTGTTTGGAGGAGAATTTAGAAGTGAAACCGTGGAGCAGAGAAGAAGTCCTTGCCACTGTCCAAGATTATTTCTCCATGCTGCAATATGAAGTACTCGGGCAAGCTTACAACAAAACAGCGCATCGTAAAAATCTCCTCAAAAAGATAGACCATCGGAGCAACGGTGCTGTTGAAAAGAAGCATCAGACCATCGGTTCGGTGCTTCTCGAGCTTGGCTTGCCGTATATCCGTGGTTATAAACCCCTAGACAACTATCAAAACATACTGTTGGAGGTTATTGACCAATATTTGGATAAAGAACCAAAGATTCTTTCAACCCTTCTAAATTATGCGGACAGTACAGTATCGACACCCGTTCAAAGAGACCTTTTTTTCACTGATGTGACCGTGGTTGAACAGCCCTTACCTCCCCCATTGAATTTGAGCAAGAAACATCGGACGCTCAAGCGGATGGCCGAGAAATATGATTTTGTCGACAGGGAGGCGAAAAATAAAAACCTTGCAAAAGCAGGTGAAAAATTTATCCTTGAATTTGAAACCGGAAGGTTGCGAAAAGAGGGAAGAGCAGATTTGGCGGCCCAAATCGAATGGATACCCCAGGAGAAGGGTCACCGGCCGGGCTATAATATCCGCTCGTTTGAGGTCAACGGCACTGAGCGGTTTATTGGCGTCAAAACAACGCGTTGCGGATTAAAGTTTCCATTTATCCTATCAAAACAAGAACTCGCCTTTTCGAGGAAAAAATTGGATCAGTATTACCTTTATCGTGTTTTTAATTTTATAAAATCCCCTACCCTTTTCATGCTCAAAGGTCGTTTGCATCGGCATGTCAAGCTGAGTCCGACGGCGTTTAAGACGCGTTTTGGGTAGCCGGGATCTCAAAACCCGATCTTATCTCCAATGACGTTGGGTTGATGCGGATTTGATGTTCTAGATCTGTCCATGACGCAGATTCAAACCCTGAGGTTTTCTCTCAAGCTTCACCACCGCTTCAACATGATAGGTGTGTGGAAACATGTCAACCGGTTGTACATCCAAAATTCGATACTGTTCTTTGATCATGCATAGGTCCCTGGCCAGGGTCGCCGGATTGCATGAAACATAAACAATCCTACGGGGCGCGATCTCTATGATTTGCTTTATCACTTTCTTGTGCACCCCTGCCCTTGGCGGATCAATTATCATGACGTCCGGTGTTATGGCCGCATCTGAAAGGGCGTTTATCATATCCCCGTGAATAAACCTGCAGTTTGAAATTCGATTAATATGGCAGTTCTTTTTTGCATCAGTCACGGCACCTTCGGAGATTTCAATTCCAATGACCTCTTTTGCGGTATCTGCAAGAAAGATCGCAATTGCCCCGGTGCCGGAGTATAGATCCAAAACGGTCTCTGTCCCGGTCAGCTCTGCATAATCTTTTACGGTTTCAAACAACCTTTCTGCGCCAAGCGAATTGGTCTGAAAAAAGGAGTTTGAAGATATTTCAAATTCAAATAGGCCGATTTTATCCTTTATGGTTGATGCACCGGCAAGAAGAATTTCATACTCTCCAATGGCAACACCCGCCTTTCGAGACGTTATGTTGTTTATCACTGAAATGATGCTCGGATAAGTTTTTATGAGCAAATCGGCAAGCGGTTTGGTTTTTGCCAAGTCTTCTTTAGCTGTGATGATATTGACCATCCATTGGTCAAAGGCTTTAGAATGTCTTAGCATGAGAAAACGCCAAAAACCGACGTGGCTTCGCACACCATAGGGGAGCGCTCCGGAATCTTTCATATAAGTTCGAACGGTTTCAAGTATCTGGTTACCCAATTTTGGTTGAAGATGACATACCTTGGTATCTATGATTTTATGAAAACTACCTGATGGATGAAGTCCAAGGGCAAAATCCCTACTCACACCCTCCTTTTTCAACTCATCCGGGAGAAGCCATCGTTGGTCGGAACATGAAAACTCCATCTTGTTTCTGTACCCAAAAATCTGCTCTGAGGGGAGAGTTGAATGTACGGATACCCCAGTGATCAGTCCGATATGTTCAATGGAATTGATTACATGTTGGCATTTGTAAATCAGTTGTCTGTCATATTCTAAAAACTGCCACTTGCATCCGCCACAAAACCCGCTGTATATACAGAGGGGCTTTGATCTGAACGGTGACGGTTCAACCATTTCAACCACCCGTGCTTCCGCATGATTTTTCTTTTTCTTGATAATACGGGCGATTATTAAATCTAACGGTACGGCCTGATCGACAAAAATAGCCAGGCCGTTTATCCGCGCAACACCTTTCCCACCGAAGGCGATCTCGGAAATTTTCAGCTCAACCAGTTGTCCTTTTTTCACAATCATATGGCGTTCACCGCACATCCGGATAAATGGATGTATCATCCGTTTAAACTATAACCCCAAATGAGCGTAAACAAAATAAAGAAATATTAGATAATGCTGAAACCACGAGGCATTATCAGTTTGTTTTTATGTTGTATAACCATCGGTGAGATATGATTTTACTTTTAATTCTTCATTTTGTTTGCCCGTTGGAAAAGCCCCTCGAAGGCAAGTCTTCGTAAAATCAATTGTGCTAAACTTGAGTTACAATATGCGGGTTTTTAAAGATTCTCAATTATATTTTTAGATTGGACCATAGATTTCTGAGATACTGTCGATTCTGATAAACAAAACACTTGATGTTTTTGGGAATAAAATTTAACCTCTATCCCGATCAAAAATGGATACTAGACAATAAACGGTCAGCACAATCTTCGGGCATATGAATCAAATGATTGAATCAAAATATGTCGGTCGTATTTTGACCGGCAACTATAGCCAGGATATCAAAAATTGGATTAAGGAGTGCATCGACTCCTTTATTCTATTTGAAAGAACGGGTAACCCTGCTATTTTTTACCTGGCTGCCTGGGAAGATGAACAAAAAACAATGTGGTATGAATATGCAAGTAAGGGATTCCTTGACCTATTCGCGTGTGATATTAGAGGCCTCGCTGAAGTTTTTCGGGCAAGTATCATTGATCGCCGCATCATTCAACCGCGCGGCCATTTTTTCGGCTACAAATATCAAGACATAGACGGTAATACGAAAGAAATTATCCCGCAAAAAGAATTGGAGGGTATACGGGAAGAGCTGCGCGGAAGTAGTAAAAAAATGGGAATTATTGAAGCAGTTTATAAAATTCAGCCCGCCCATAGCCAGCCGGTTTGGCTAAAAGACCAGGCAATCGTCGAAACCCGTAAACAGGATAACATCTGTGTCTCCTCCGGGTGTTTGACCGTTGTCTCCAAAGAAATGGAGGCGGAGGAAGAGCGGGAAAAACTCGTTGTCGAGCTTCAAAATGCTATGGCAAAGGTCAAAAAATTAAATGGGATGCTGCCGATCTGTGCCTGGTGTAAAAACATTCGTGATGATAAAGGATATTGGAGTCAAATCGAGACCTATATCCGAGACCATTCTGAAGCGGATTTTAGCCACAGCATTTGCCCTGATTGCGCAAAAAAACATCACCCCGAACCGGATCATTAGGATCAATAATTGAAGATTCGCCCGCCGCCGAAGGCAACATTTCGATGGATTAGCGATATAAAACTTGAGTTTTTAAGTTACATAATTTACCAAACAACCTCGCCCAGTCTACCATTCGATCCCTGTTTCTGACCCATCCGTGTACAAAAACAACAACTCACTTCGACCGACCTTCCAGTTCAATTCGCCATCAACAGCTGGAATCTTTTTGTCCAGACATTTTCCCCTGGCCGGTGGATCTAATACCTGATTCCGGGGTATCTGGTGGACAAGGAAAAAAAGAAAGCGGGTAAACAACAAGTATAGCAATATCAGCCCAAGGCATATGGATATAATGACCATCATATTTTTTCATCATAACCCGCAGGTACTCATACTGCTGGGTTCAAAACTGATTTCTTAGCGATATTTTACCATCTTTGAAAAACGCTTCTTGTGGACATCGCGTTAAAAAATTGCCTCTGTTTGACCCGCTTTCAAAAGTTTTATCCGAAGCAGATCCAATGCGGTTTCAGCAAAAATAACCTTATTCATCGATCGTTTCTCAAAAGAAAAATTGAAACGGCGTCCCTCCACCCCGTTCGGTGCAGCAAGCCCGATGCAGACAGTCCCGACAGGTTTAGCTTCGGTACCGCCATCGGGTCCCGCAATACCGCTGATGGAAAGGCCATAGGTAGTTCCGGCAATTCGGCGCACGCCTTTTGCCATCTCTTTTGCGGTCTCTTCATGTACGGCTCCGAACCGTTCAATGGTTTCGGACAACACGCCGAGAAGATCGATCTTTGCCTTATCCGAATATGTCACGCCTGAAAAAATGAAATAATCTGATGCGCCCGGTGAATTGGTCAGCCAATGTGCAACAAGACCTCCGGTACAGCTTTCTGCAACTGCAATGGAAGATTTTTGCCTCCTGAGGAGGTCTCCAATGACAGAAGCCATGGAATCTCCGGTAACCGAAAGAACGCTTTTACCCATCTTTTCCAAAACCCAATCGGAAGTTTTGCTTAAAAGTTCCTCAAGCCCGATTGGGTCATCACCATAAGCATAGAGTTTAATATGAATTTCCGGGAATTTTGCCCGAAGACCCAACTTTATTCCTGGAAACTCCTTCGCCAGACCGGCAATCCGTTCACCCGTCGCTGACTCGGTTAGGCCGAAGGTTGATATGGTATTCGTGAAACAGACTTTTCTGTTTCCAGGAAATTTATTGATAATGGGGATCACTTTATCTGAGAGCATGGCCCGCATTTCAGCGGGCACCCCGGGGAGAAAGAAAAAGTAACATTTATCTATTTTCAACATAAACCCTGGTGCAGTCCCGACAGGATTATCCATACGTGTGGCGCCGATCGGAAAAATGGCCTGCTTTATGTTCGAATCACTCAATGGACGATTTCGCTTTTTAAAAATATTTTTTATTGCAGCAAGGGCGGTATGATCGAGCAAGAGCTCGACCCCCGCTGCTTTTGAAGCCGCCGCTGTCGTTAGATCGTCGGTGGTCGGACCGAGGCCGCCGGTTACGACGCAAATATCAACCCGACAACCGATTTCATTCAACACCGATACAAGAATCTCAACATCATCTCCGACACTGCTGTGCCGAATGACCTTTACCCCGATGGCCTCCAGTTCCTGTGCAATATGAGCGGTGTTGCTATCAATTAAAGCACCGGATCGAATTTCATCACCTGTGGCAAGAATCTCTGCAATCATAGCTGATAATTTTTTCTGAACCTTTATCTGAAAATCAACACTTGCGTCTGCCTGTAGTCCGATCGCCCTGGATCTTTTAACGGTTTTCCGAAAGCGGCATGTCGGATTTAAATTCGTTCAAACCGATTACCTTCGCATACCCTGAGGACAATGCAGCTATAAATGATCCGTGGACAGCCTCTGCTGACAGCACCTGACCGACAAACTTGAGATCCCTGGTGGCATATGCATCGTGAATGACGAAACAATTAAACCCCAAATCAAAAGCAGCCCGGGTGGTCGCATCCACACACATATGGCTCATCGCACCGCAAATTACCAAACGCTTGATTTCATCTGTCTTCAGCTCGTCGAGGAGAGATGTGTCCCGGAAACTGTTCGCGTATTGCTTTTGTATCACAATATCATCCGGAAGCGGTTTAACACGGTCGTTAATCTCAACACCGGTGGTATTTGGTGCAAAACAAAACGCATCCTCCTTTGTGGAAAGATGCTGGATATGAAATGTTGGTCATCGGTTGACACGGAACAACCCGAGCAAATTTGCAGCCTTCTCGGTGGCCTCAGTTATCCCCTTCAGTTCCAAAGGGCCGCCTGGAAAATAGTCGTTTTGAATATCAATGAGTATTAATGCAGTTTTTATTTTCAACTCCTTATTCGAAAAAAATCCGGGACATCCGATGGGATGGGAAATACGCCGTTTCCAACCAAAACCGTAATTAGTACCCTTTCGCGGTCGTAAACACAAGCTAAATAATTTTTCAGAACCAACATCCCCAACCAGCGAACAACAGGGATGTGAGCAAAAGCGGGTTACGCTTCTGCTGCAGATTTCAAAATAGATCGAAGCAGTACATTTGCCCCCGCCTCACAATCCGTCCACAGCGTATTTTCTACCTCTACGTGGCTTCTTCCACCGATACTCGGGACGAAAATCATTGCCGTGGGTGCAACTTGATTCATATAACTTGCATCATGTCCTGCCCCGCTGACCATGCGGAGGGCTGGATAGCCCAGGTCCTGGGCGGCATCAAGCACCCTTTGTACCAGTTGCGCATCAAACCGAGAATGCGCTACACGCCAAGTCTCTTCAATACGAATCGGACACCCCCGCCTGTCGGCAATTTCTTCAAAACTGTTGCGAAGACTATTCCAGGCCTGTTGTGCCAACCGGTCATCCCAAGAGCGAATATCCACCGTGAAATGGATTTTGTCGGGAATGATATTTCGGGAATTGGGATAATTCTGAATTTCTCCAACGGTTGCTACCAGATCACCACCTGTTTTTTCAGGGAGGATATTGACTTTGAGGATCATCTCAGCGGCAGCACAAAGAGCATCGTGTCGACCGGCCATCGGTGTTGGCCCCACCTGATTCGCTTCCCCTCGAAGATAGATGTCGTACCAGTGGAGACAAACAATCCCCTTTGGTGCACCGACGACCATCCCCTCTCGCTCAAGAACCGGCCCCTGCTCGATGTGATATTCATAATAAGCATGGACAGGCCATTTCCGTGCAGGGACACTCCCTCGATACCCAATCCGCTCCAACTCATCGACAAACAAATACCCATTTCGATCGATCCTACTGTAAACCCAATCCCTTTCCAAAGCGCTGGCCCATACACCGGATCCGACCATTGCAGGGGCGAAACGTGATCCCTCCTCATTGGTCCAGTTGACGATAACGAGGGGACGCATGGTTTTAATGTTGTTTTCATCAATTGTCTGCAACACTTCAAGCGAACCCATTACCCCTAAAATTCCATCAAAGCGACCCCCTTTTGGCTGTGAATCAATATGGGAGCCACTCATCACAGGGGCCAGGGCATCGTTCTTTCCTACCCGTTTTCCAAAGATATTTCCCATCTCATCGATCCGGACTTCAAGATCGAGTCGCTCTAGCCATTTGACAAAAAGATCCCTGGCCTGTTTATCCGTGTCTGTCAAAGTCAGACGTTCTACGCCTCCCGCTGAGGTCGCACCGATTTTCGCCATCTTTTCCAGTTTATTTCTCAGACGATCTCCATTTATCCTTAAGCCTTTCGTATCCAGAAATCTACCCCCCTATATTTTTTTACTCATTTGTCCAATTCATTGATTTGACATACAGACCGGATCGCACGGGATCTTCGCTCTGTTTTGATTAGCCATCGGAAAATGAGCTCATTTTTTTTGTTTATACCACAATTTAATATTATTGAGTTTCATTCTTCGTCTTGGTAAGTTTACTCGGTAATTTGTAGCAAATTTTATGCATCGATTCTCAGAAAATTGAAATATTTTATAGGCCAGATCTTACTTGACAGATTATTTTTAATTAATTATAAATAAAGGTTTTTTAACACTATTTTCTCATTATCCTTGCTCTGGTATTACTCCAGGGCCTTAACGTCCATAAGGAGGCTAAATGAACAGATACGAAACATTCATTATTTCCGATCCCGACATTTCCGATGAAAAAAGGGCTTCTCTCTTTGAAAGAATCAACCAGCTCATCTCCCAAGAAAACGGATTCATGGTGGCCTTTGACGAATGGGGAACAAAAAAGCTCGCCTACGAAATCAAGAAAAAAATTCGCGGCCATTATGTCCGTCTTGATTATTGCGGAACAGGTACCCTTGTCAACGAGATAGAACGATTTTCCCGGATAGACGACAGGATCTTGAAATATATGACGGTTCTGTTGGAAAAAGAGGCCGATATTGATCGCATAAAGGAAGAAATTGCCGAGGCAGAGCCGGTTACCGACCTGGTTGAAGAATCTGAGAAAAATCAAGATGCCGAATCCAATTCAGATCCCGTGCTCTTCGACGCCCCAGGATCAGAAGCTATGGAGATTGAAAAAGTAAAAACTGAGAAAAAGGACGAGGAGGAGTAAAATGGTTGCAGATTTTCGAACCAATCGAAGAAGACCCACTGTCAGGAAAAAGATATATCACCGAAGAAAAGTCTGTCGATTTTGTGCGGACAGCAAACTGATTATAAACTACAAAGACTCAAAGTCACTTCAATATTTTATCACCGAACGCGGAAAAATAATCCCGAGAAGGATTTCTGGAACCTGTGCGAAACATCAGCGTGCACTTACACGATCAATCAAGCGAGCTCGAGCAATAGCACTGCTTCCTTATGTCGGAAGATTGGACTACAGCTAGTCAGAAGGATAAATTATGGACAAAAACGGATGAAAGCATGGCGCCTCAAACAATGCAAAAGGAAATATTCAAAGACATCGCCAGTGGCATTGTCATAACCTTTGTCATATTTGGAGTGACCATCTATATGCCGATCATCGGTTTCTTTTGTTCACTGCTGATTCCTTTGCCTGTTCTTTTCTACCGCTCAAAACTGGGCAGATCAACCGGCAGTATCATCCCCGTTGCATCGATCACGTTAATGATTGTTATCCTTGGCCGGGTATCAATCGATATCCTGTTTTTTGGTGAACTACTGCTTCTCGGTTTTGTTTTGAGCGAGTTGATTGAAATGAACCTTTCAGTTGAAAAAACGATCTGCTATGCTGTTTTCACGGTATTATTGACTGGAACCTTCGGCTTGCTTCTCCACGGCAGTATGGCCCGGATCGGTATTCAAGCACTGATATCTGATTATGTGGCAAAAAACCTCCAACTAACGCTGGCCATATACGAAAACATGGGGGTCTCAGAAGATAGCATCCATTTAATATCAAATTCTTTGAAAAACATTCAATACATTCTCGTACGAATTTTCCCCTCGCTGGTCATCGGTTCTACCCTCTTCGTTGCATGGGTAAATCTCCTGATCGCTAAACCGATGTTGATAGCCCGGAAGCTCTTTTTCTCCGATTTCGGTTCTCTTAACCTATGGAAGGCGCCGGATTTCCTCGTGTGGGGAGTCATCGGATGCGGTCTGACACTTCTTCTACCGTCAAAAGCCCTTAAAATGTTTGGTCTTAACGGTTTGATCATATTGATGACCATCTATTTCTTTGAGGGTATTGCCATTGTGTCGTTTTATTTTGAAAAAAAAGAATTTTCCAGAATACTCAGACTTTTTTTATACACCCTGATTGTCTTGCAGCAGATCATATTGTTCCTTATCATTGGCATTGGATTTTTTGATACATGGCTGAATTTTAGAAGATTGGGTATAAAAAAAAGTAACGGACAGACATAAAAACCACAAACGTGATACATCTATGCGATAAAAATTTAGTGGAGGATCAAAATGAAAGTGATCTTAAAAGAGACAATTGATTCCCTGGGGATTATCGGGAATGAGGTGACCGTCGCAGACGGATATGCCCGTAACTATCTTTTACCTCAAAACAAGGCTGTGCTTGCCACACCTCAAAATCGTAAAATCTTAGAGCAGGATAAAAAGAAATTTGAACTTCAGATCGCCAAAGAAAAAGAATTTGCCGAAAAAATGGCCGCGCGGTTGAATGGTGTATCGTGCAAAATATCCGCAAAAGTTAGTGAGAGGGATCGCCTGTATGGCTCTGTCAAGATCCATGATATTATCAAGGCGCTTGAAAAACAAGACATTAAGGTCGATAAAAGAATGATTTTGCTCAGAGAACCGATCAAAAAGACCGGCACCCAAAAAATCCCCATCCGCATTTATACCGATGTTGAGCCGGTAATTGAGGTTGAAGTCGTACCGGAGTGAAGTTTTTTTTTGATAAAAAAAGATGTCAAAATTAACTATCAAAAATGCCTATCGATGACAGCTCTTTTAAGAAACTTCAGGGTATTGTCGGCCATACCCATTGCAGCCGAAAAAAAGAAGACCTTGTCTGTTATGCATACGATGCGACCGGGCACGCCTATATGCCGGACGCTATTTTATTCCCCCAAAACACCAATGAAGTATCCCGCATCCTGAAGACCGCTAATGAAGATCGTTTCTTTGTTATCCCGCGCGGCAGCGGCTCGGGAATGACCGGAGGTTCACTGGCGGTAAACGGCGGTGTCGTTCTCGTAATGACCCGTTTTAGTCGTATTTATCATATTGACAAAGACAACTTGATTGCTCATGTCGAACCAGGTCTTGTAACCGGGTCTTTCCATCGGGCGGTAGAAAAGGAGGGCCTTTTTTACCCGCCCGATCCGTCGAGTTCTGAATTCTCAACTTTAGGCGGAAACCTTGCCGAGTGTGCGGGCGGACCCCGGGCACTTAAATATGGTGTCACACGAGACTATGTTTTAGGCGTTGAAGCCGTCATACCGACCGGTGAAATTATCACAACCGGGACGCAAACGACCAAGGGGGTTGTAGGGTATGATCTTACCCGGCTCCTAATTGGATCCGAAGGAACCCTTGGGGTCATAACCCGCATGACGCTGAGGCTTTTACCCCTTCCTGAAGCGATAAGGACCATGTCAGCGGTTTTCGCCCAAGTGGAAACAGCTGCGGAAACGGTGTCTGAAATCATCAGACGTTCCATCATTCCCCGCACCATAGAATTTATGGATAAAGCTTCGATACGGTGTGTTGAAAACCATCTAAAAATCGGGTTGCCGACCGAAGCCGATGCGTTACTCATCATCGAGGTAGATGGAAAGTCCCGTGATATAGACATGACAATCGAGGAGTTGAAAACGATTTGTATATCTCGAGGGGCAAATCGGGTTGATATCGCCCGATCTCAAGAGGAAGTTGAGCGTCTCTGGAAGGCCAGAAAGTCAATTTCCCCTACCCTGTTCCAGTATGGTCCTGATAAATTAAATGAAGACATCGTTGTCCCCAGAAATAAAATACCCGATATGGTCCGGATGATAAATCGCTTGAGGGCGGAAACGGGTCTTATGATGGTCACTTTTGGACATGTCGGCGATGGGAACATTCATTTTAACATCATGTTGGACAAGAAGAATAAGGGGGCGCTGGAGAAGGCCAACGCTGCGCTTGAAACGCTCTTCGACTATACACTTGAACTGGGGGGAACAATTTCTGGAGAACACGGGATCGGTATTACTAAAACCCCTTACATGGCAAAGGAGATCGGTCCGGTTGAACTGATGCTTATGAAAAAAATAAAAAAGACGTTTGATCCCAATGGAATTTTAAATCCGGGAAAAATTTTTTCAAATAATTTTAAAAGTCAGAATCGGTTGTAAGTGCCTTTATTGTATTTTCATTGTCCCATCAGTTGCGGATACCAGTTCTTCCAATATTTCGAGGCGGGTATTTTGATCCCGCTCAACGGCACACCGCAACCGCAAAACACAAAATTTTTTACAAATTGAATCCTCTATAAAAAAATTATCAAAACATCCCAAATAGTCGTTCAAAAAAACTTGATTTTTCATCTTCTTTTTCATTGAATATCCTTTAGCTTCAGTAGGGATAGCATTTCTTTATGAATTTTTCCGTTGGTTGCCAAAATTTCCTCCCCTTCGATCGCAAACGGTTTGTTTGCAAAATCGGTGGTGACCGCGCCGGCCTCACTTCCAATTCGAAAACCGGCCGCTGTATCCCACGGGTTGAGATTCTGTTCCCAAAATCCGTCGAAGCGCCCACAAGCGACAAAACAGAGGTCAAGGGCCGCAGAACCCAATCGTCTTACCCCTTGTGATGTTTTGAGGCAATGCGAAAAACGGGTCATCACCGGTTGAATCTTCTCCCTAATATCATAGGGGAAGCCGGTTGCCAGCAAGCTTTCTTGGACAATTTCCGAATTCGAAACCTTAATCGGCCTGCCGTTTAGCTCAGCGCCTTCCCCGATAACCGCCGTGAAAAGCTCACCGGTTATCGGATTGAGAACCACACCGACCAAAACATCCCCACCCGCAACAAAGGCAATGGAAACGGCGAACAGGCCTACATTATGCGCAAAATTCGTTGTACCGTCAAGGGGGTCGATGACCCACTGATATTTTGCCCCATCCCGCCTCAAACCGCTCTCTTCAGAAAGGATGGAATGATTTGGAAAATTTCTTTGAATGATCGCAATGATTCGTTTTTCCGTTTCAATATCCGCTTCAGTCACCAGATCGATCGCGCCTTTTTTGCTTATTTTGAGTATCTTCCCAAAATAGGCTTGAAGAATTTTTCCACCGTGATAGGCAGCGCCAATACCAATTCTCTTTACTTGTCCCAAATCCATGAAGGAGGATCTTTATACTTGTTTACATTCGGATGTCAATACATTTTGTCTGGTGCCTGTTGAAGCTTCATCTGCATTTTTTCAATCAGGACTGCTAAAGTTGATTCATCTTTGGCGGAAACCGCTATTCCCTCAAGTCTTTGTTCTAGCTTTTTCACTTGTTCCGTTTTCACCATATCCCGTTTGTTCAAAACACGAACCAAAGGGATATGGATTAAATTTAATTCCGCCAGGATGGTTTCAACCGATTCAATATGATCCTGAAAACGGGGATGACTGATATCAATTACATGAAGCAGGAGCTTAGCGTGTTCCAATTCTTCAAGGGTTGCGCGAAAAGCCACCCGAAGGTCCTGGGGAAGATCTTTAATAAATCCGACCGTATCTGTAATGATTACCTCTATGTCTTTCGGAAATTTAAGTCTTCTGCTGGAAGGGTCCAACGTTGCGAACAGCCGGCTCTCAGCCAAGACATGGCTTTTTGTCAGGGTGTTAAGAAGAGTCGATTTTCCGACGTTGGTATACCCGATGATGGAGATCACCGGAAGGCCTCTTTTGTGCCGCTTTGCCCTTTGCTGTTTTCGCTGCTTCATGACAAGGCTTAATGCCTGTTCCAATTGCGCGATGCGGTCGCGTGCCCGTCGTCGGTTTATTTCAAGTTTAGTCTCCCCCGGTCCTCTGCCGCCAATACCGCCAGTTAACCTGGACATGGCTGTGTTTTTTGAAATAAGACGTGGAAGTAGATATTTCAATTGGGCAAGCTCGACCTGAAGTTTTCCTTCCCTTGTCTGAGCCCGTTGGGCAAAAATATCAAGAATTAATTGGGTCCTGTCGATCACCTTCAGGTCAAGCCGATCCGTGATTGCCCGTATCTGAGATGGATTTAGCTCCTGATCAAAGATGATCAGCGTCGCCCCATTGTGAAGAGCTGCAATGGAAAGATTCTGAAGTTTTCCCGGACCTAAAAGAAATCTGGGATCAATTTTTAGGCGCTGCTGAAGTAATTTTGCGGCCACATCAATACCACAGGATAACGTCAGTTCTTCTAATTCTGCCAGTGACTCTTTCCACCTATGTCCGGGGTCCCTTGACACGCTGACAAGAATTGCTCTTTCTATTCCTGAAAACGCATCATATGTAGATCTTTTAGAAGCAAGCTCGATTTCAAGGGCATGAATGAGTTCAAGGCAGCCGATGTCCAATCGGTTTGGATCAAGGGGTTCTAATAGATTGTAGAACTGGCTCCCAGAATGCTTCGGCAGTATATGACTGGCAAAAACCTTAAACGGCTGTGCATCTATTACCCCGATGACAACCATGATGTCGAGTTTCAAAAGAGCAAGATCGGTGAGGTCATCCTGCGTTATCGACTCATTTGTTAAATGGGTATGTACACACCTTAACCCCCTGAGGCGACCGGGGGCAGTCCGATATTCACTGATGTCAGGGATGAGAATCTGTTGGTAGTCCCCGACAATTACATGAGTTATTTTTCCCCGGCGGTTGATCAGAAGGCCGACCTGACGACGGATCCCGTGCGAGAGTCGGCTGATGTCACGGGCGAGTTGGTGAGTAATGAGTTGTTCGGTCGGAATGCGGCGGCGATACAGACTTTCTAACCGGTGGATCTGATTCGCCTTCAGTCCGCGAGTATTGCCGTAAATCCGCTTCATCTAGGGTGGTGTAACTTTAATGGGGCTGGTACCAAAGGTGTCCGTTCAGATTTCCGCTGCTCTATTTTCAAAACGCGTGTATGCGGTAATGAATGTCAACGGTACCATACCTGTTGGACCGTTTCGCTGTTTTGAGAGTAACAACTCCGCCTTACCTTGTTCAGCGCTGTTTTCATCTTTGTTGTACACCTCGTCTCTGTATATGAAAGCAACCACATCTGCATCCTGTTCAAGGGCACCCGACTCCCTTAAATCTGCCAGTTGAGGGCGCTTGTCACTGCGGTCTTCTAGCTTTCTGTTCAACTGAGAAAGCGCTATAATCGGAAGTTCAAGTTCTTTGGCCAGTGCTTTTAATGTTCTTGATATTTCTGAAATCTCAAGGTCTCGGCGTTCGGAAAAATGATGACTCTTCATCAGCTGCAGGTAGTCGATGATGATAAGCCCAAGATCTGTTTTCATCTTAAGCCTGCGGGCCTTGGCCCTGATTTCCAAGGCAGAGATACTTGCGGAGTCGTCGATGTGAATAGGCGCTTCAGAAAGGATCTCGGCAGCATCTGTCAGACTCACCCAGTCATCACGGCTGAAGAAACCACTTCTTAAACGTGAGGAGTCGATGCGCGCCTCAGCGCAGAGAAGACGCATCGACAACTGCTCCTTTGACATTTCAAGCGAAAATATGGCGGTGGGCGTATTTGCATCGATTGCAGCATTCCTTGCAATATTGAGGGCCAATGCGGTTTTCCCCATGCTTGGGCGGCCGGCAATGATGATCAGATCCGATTTTTGTAACCCGGAAGTCAAATTGTCAAAAAGGGTAAATCCGGTAGGAACACCGATGAGCAAGGCTTTGTTTCCCTGTCGCTCTGCAAGGATATCAATACTTTCTTCAATTATTTTGCTGATGGGATAAAAAGATTGCTTATCTTTTTTCTGCGCTATCTCAAAAATGGCACTTTCAGCAAAATCGATAATTTCATCCACATCCCCTTGATCCTTAAAACATCGTTGTGAAATAGCATTCGTTTTCTCGATCATACGTCTCAGTGCAGCCTTATCATGGACGATCCTGGCATAATGTTGTGCATTGACCGCAAGCGGTGCCGTATCGATGATCTGAGCAAGGTAAGCCGCTCCCCCGATCTCTTCCAGTTGATTTTTTTCCTCCAGGAGATTGTTAAGGGTCACAAGGTCAGCGGGCTCATTTTTAGAAAAAAGTTCTGTTATCCCAGCAAAAATTTTTTGATGTGAAGATCTGTAAAAGTCGTCTGGTGACAGTATCTCCATAACATCGAGTAATGTGTTGTTATCGATCAGGATCGAACTCAGAATAGATTCCTCGGCCTCGGTGTTTTGAGGAGGAAGATGATAGAGGGATGGATCCTTTGTGATTTGCGATTTGTTATCAGACATGAATTTAAGAAAATAGGGATTATCCAATCAGCCTGATTAATACTTGCCTAATTCTAATTTCTGGCAAAGAAACTCTACTTGCTGCTGTATCGAACCTTTTTTCTTGAGTTCCCGGTTAACGCTATCAATCGAATAAAGAGCTGTCGCATGATATCTATTGAAATTTTTTCCGATTTCCTGAAGAGACAGATCAGTATATCGGCGAGACAAAAAAATGGCAATTTGTCTTGGCCGAACAATAGATAGCCTTCGCGAACGTGAGACAAGATCAGTATTGGATATTTTGTAATACTTACATATGACTTTTTTAATTACATCAACTGTTATGTTTTGGCGATGGCGAACGATATTTTTCACGACACTTTTGGCTAAACCCAGATCTACCGGTGAGCCTAAAAGGGATGACTTGGCGGTAACCCCGATGAGTCCGCCTTCAAGCTGTCTGATATCCTCAGTGAGCTCGCTTGCTAAATAATTGGTAATCTCTTCAGGTATTGTATATCCGTTAAACAACGCCTTTTTTTTCAGTATTCTGACCCGGGTCTTAAAATTAGGGGGATCGATGTTGGAAATGAGACTGCACGAAAGCCGTGATCTTAATCGTTCGTTTAGTTTGGTCATTTCTGCTGGAAGGTAACAGCTGGTAAAAATGATTTTCTTATCCAAATCAAATAAAGTATCGAGGATTAAATTAAGCTCTATCTGTGTGCGCTCTTTTCCAGTTAAGAAATTAACATCCTCAAGGAGCAGCACATCACATCTGTTTCTGTACTTCTCTTGAAACCGAGGTATGGAATTGTTCTTGAAAGATTGAACCATTTCATTTGAAAAATCTTCGGCAGTGGTATAATAAACCTTCGCTAAAGGATGCTTTAACAGGATGTGGTGCCCGATGGCTTGAGAGAGGTGACTCTTCCCCAGCCCGGTCTTTGATAATAACAATAAAGTTTTCTGCTGGGGATTTTTCCGTGTGGCAAGAGTAAGGGCTGCCGAATAGGCAAAGTCATTGTTCCCTCCCACCACAAATTGATCAAAAGTAAAATCCTTTCGCAGAAATCTTCCATTGTGAGGGTGGCCATTTAAATTTGGAAGAGAGAGCTGAGGATCCGGCTCTGTTGTGAGTCTCGACTTTCTGGATTGCCCTGAAACCTCAATGACAAGTTCGCACCCCTTCCCATACACTCTTTCTATTTCCGACTCGATGAGCGGGCCAAAGTAGTTTACCACCCGTTTTTTCGAAAAAATATTGGGACATGAAAGCACGAGGGTATTTCCAGTCCCCTCCTTCTGGACCAGAGGATCAATCCACATTCTGAAATTATGCAGGGGAATGCGGGTCTTAATTTCTGCTTTTAACGGTTCCCAAAGAATTTTCAAAG
This sequence comes from Desulfobacteraceae bacterium UBA2156, assembly GCA_002328165.1. Classification (GTDB taxonomy): domain Bacteria; phylum Desulfobacterota; class Desulfobacteria; order Desulfobacterales; family UBA2156; genus UBA2156. Next base: position 43,254 of record DCWS01000070.1, read on the forward strand.
GTGCTATACCTTTTTTTAAAAGTAAATGGATGGATATGCCGTGTCGAAATATTACAGCAAACGTAACAATATCAAAAGGTTTTTTAACGATCTGGAACAATTAGTTGAAGTTATTGGAAAGGACTTACAAAACGTCAGCTTGTTTATGGTATAAATCTTTTTGTGTCAAATCGAATCAATAAGGGTTTTGGCTTTTTTATAAACAAGTTATTAACAATTTATATCTATCTGTTTTTATTTAATTAATCTATGTTTATGAACGCAACTGCTTTTAAATACAACCTTTTTTTATTGTTCATTTTTTTTAAATATTTTAGGCACATCCATCTTTCTCCTTTGAAATGCATTAAAAATGTTTTCTGTTAAAACCTGGTAAAACCTTTAAATAAGTTTAATTTTTAAAAAAATTTCAAAAGTTTTTTTTCTAGACCATTATAGACCACCTCCAGGTCAAAGGGCTGCTGATTAAAATGAAGAAAAGGATTTGAAATAATTCTTCACGCCCTGTAAAATATTTTTCTCAAGTTTCGAACCGTTGAACCGTCAATAGACAACCATCGTGACCCGTTGAAAAAATTATACCCATGAAGAACAACCGCCCTATCATCGGCATCACCATGGGTGATCCGGTCGGGGTTGGACCGGAGATCGTCCTGTCCGCCCTTCAACAGCCATCTGTTTACCGTCTATGCAAACCGCTTGTCATCGGAGACATACAGAGACTATATACAGCAAAAGAGGTTATCGAGAGCAGCCTGGCCTTCAAAACGATCTCAATGCCCGAAGACTGTAAATTTGAACACGGCTGCGTCGATGTCATGAACCTTTCTGAACTATCCCCAGATGATGTCATCTGGGGATGCCCCACGGTGGACACGGGAAGAGCAATGGTTCGTTATATCATCACAGCAATAGACTTGGCGACTCAGGGCGTAATCAACGCAACGGTTACCTGCCCCATCAACAAGCATGCGATGCAGATAGCCGGGGTAAACTATCCGGGTCATACCGAACTGTTTGCAGACCGGACAAACACAACAGATTTTGTGATGATGCTGGCCGGGCAACATCTTAAGGTCGTACCCGTTACCATTCACATTCCTTTAAAACAGATACCTCATATGCTTTCAAAGGAACTGATAGCAAAAACAATCAGAATTACCGGGCAATCCCTGATGGAAAGATTTGGTATTGAAAACCCTCGTATTGCAGTGGCAGGCCTTAATCCACATGCGGGTGAAGGCGGTCTGTTTGGAGAAGAGGAAAAACAGGTAATTATCCCCGCAATCCATCTTGCCAAACGCGGACCATATATCGTATCGGGTCCTTTCCCTCCGGATACCGTTTTTCATTATGCATCAAAAGGAAAGTTCGATGTGGTAATCAGTATGTACCATGACCAAGGGCTAATTCCGTTCAAGATGATCCATTTTGCAGGCGGTGTGAATACAACACTGGGACTTCCTATAATCAGAACTTCCGTCGACCATGGAACTGCATATGATATTGCCGGTACCGGAAAGGCAAATCCAGCCAGTCTCATTGCAGCGATTCAAATGGCCACGGAACAGGTAGAATATGAAAGGCGACCAGTCAAAACATCCAAAAACCGGTGCTTAAATTCAGGCCTAACATGAAATCTAAAAATATCGTCATACGGGGGGCAAGACAACACAATCTAAAAAACATCGATGTCGAACTTCCTAGAAATAAGTTGGTGATTATCACAGGTCTCTCCGGATCTGGGAAATCAACCCTTGCATTTGATACGCTTTACGCAGAAGGGCAACGAAGGTATGTGGAGTCCCTTTCAGCGTATGCACGTCAGTTCTTAGAGCGCTTGGAAAAACCGGATGTCGATATGATTGAAGGTTTATCCCCTGCCATCGCAATTGAACAGAAAACAGCCAGTCACAACCCTCGCTCAACTGTAGGAACGGTTACTGAAATTTATGACTATCTGCGCCTCCTGTTTGCCAGAGTCGGAACATCCCACTGTTATAAATGCGGACGCCCCATCACCTCACAAACCCTCGATCAGATTGTGGACCAAACCATGGCGCTTAAGGAGGGATCCCGTATTGTCATCCTATCATCTCTGGTAACCGGCCAAAAGGGAATCCACGACAAGCTTTTCAAACGACTGATAAAAGAGGGCTTTACCCGTGTCCGTGTTAACGGTAAAACTCTGGAAATCGAAGAGGTCGGAAAACTGGATAAAAACAAAAAACACACCATCCATGTGGTGATCGATCGTCTGGTCATAAAAGACAATTTAAGGAGCCGACTCGCCGATTCTTTGGAACTGGCCATGGCGCAATCGGACGGTGTCGTAATGGTGGATGTTATCGGAACGAAACCCGTTCTTTTCAGTGAAAAGGCGGCTTGCATACAATGTGGTGTTAGCTATCCCGAGTTTACACCGGCGAGTTTTTCCTTTAACTCTCCTCAAGGTGCCTGCCCAAAATGCGACGGACTGGGATCGATCACTGAGTTTGATCCAGATCTCATCATCCCAAACCACGAGCTCTCCTTGAGAGAAGGGGCGGTGGCACTCTGGACGAACAGAAATTCTGTTCATTTTGCTGAATTTTTAGATGCATTGACCTCGCATTATGATGTCGATATTTATACTCCCTTTCAAGATCTTCCGGAACACTTTCGAAATGTCCTCTGCTACGGATCGGGTAATGAAGAAATTACTTTTTATTTTGAACAAAACAGCCGTCGTTTTACCTATAAAAAAACTTTTGAAGGCCTCATACCCAATCTAGAACGGCGATACATTGAGACTGATTCTTACCACACAAGAGAAGAAATTAAGCTATACATGAATTTTCACCCTTGTCCGGAGTGTCACGGCGCAAGATTAAACATAGAAAGCCGTTCCGTAGAGGTGGGAGGACTGACCATATCTGAGATTACGGTGCTTTCTGTTTCAAAAGCCAATCACTTTTTTAATACATTGAAGTTTGCCGGAAAAAAAGAGATCATCGCCGAAAGAATTCTGAAAGAAATCAAGGAACGGCTCGGATTTCTTGAAAATGTGGGACTCACCTATCTCACTCTTGCCCGATCTGCCGATACCTTAGCTGGAGGCGAAAGTCAGAGAATTCGTCTTGCCACCCAGATTGGATCGAAATTAACAGGTGTTCTCTATGTCCTGGATGAACCGAGTATCGGTTTACACCAAAGGGACAATCAGCGCCTTCTATCAACACTTTTAAACATGCGGGATCTTGGCAATACGGTCCTAGTGGTTGAGCACGATGAAGAGACCATCCGATGTGCCGATCATGTTATTGATATGGGTCCTGGTGCCGGGGTCAATGGTGGCCGGGTGGTGTTCTCCGGAACTCCTGAAGCGCTTCTTCAAGAGGATACGTTAACCGGACAATATATTTCCGGTCGAAAACGGATTGAATTACCAATGGCAAGACGGCCGGGGAACGGGGCAAAGCTCATTCTCAAAGGTGCATCAGAAAACAACCTCAAGCATATCGATGTGGAATTTCGCCTGGGTTGTTTGGTCTGCATAACCGGAGTCTCCGGGTCGGGAAAATCTACTCTTGCCCTGGAGACCCTTTATCGTGTCCTTGCCCAGCGACTTTATCATGCGCGGGCCCCGGTGGGCGCTTACAGTAGTATTACTGGATTTGAACACATTGATAAAGTAGTTAACATCGATCAGTCGCCTATCGGCAGGACCCCTAGATCCAATCCTGGGACCTATACCGGTGTTTTTACATATATTAGAGAGCTTTTTTCCCGAACTGCCGAATCCCGGATGCGGGGCTATAAACCTGGACGTTTCAGCTTTAATGTAAAGGGAGGAAGATGTGAAGCATGCAGTGGCGATGGGATAATAAAAATTGAGATGCACTTTTTGCCGGATGTCTACGTCACCTGCGATGTCTGCCGCGGCAAAAGATACAATCGCGAGACCCTTGAGATCAAATATAAGGGGAAAAACATCGCCGATGTTTTGAGTATGACCGTTAATCAGTCCCTAAATTTTTTTCAAAATATCACTAATATAAAAGCCAAAATGCAGACACTTGTCGATGTGGGTATCGGTTATATTCGCCTTGGACAGCCGGCGACAACGCTCTCCGGGGGTGAAGCCCAACGGGTTAAGCTGTCACGGGAGTTGAGTAAAAAAGGGACGGGAAAAACCATATATTTCCTTGACGAACCCACCACTGGGCTTCACATGGATGATATTAAAAAACTTCTCAAAGTACTTAGCAGGCTTGTGGATTCGGGGAATACGGTGATTGTGATCGAACATAACATGGATGTCATAAAGACAGCCGATTACATCATCGATCTCGGCATAGAGGGAGGAGATGACGGCGGCAACATCGTTGGGTTTGGCACACCCGAGGAGATCGCAAATATTGACGAGTCATTTACGGGGCAATTCCTGAAGAAAATTTTGGATACGGATGGTTCACCTTCAATTCGTTCTGCACAAGTGTAGACGACACGACCACATATCGCCTATTATTGCTCCCGAATATGGGAAAAAGGGCTACGCCCATATATGACGTAGCCCGATAGGTTTGAAGTTCTACTGGCGGTGTTTAGACGCCAAGAAGCTTTGCAATCGCCTCTGCTTGTGGATGGGCATAGATGAGAATCAGTGCGATAACCAAGGCATAAATGCAGAGAGATTCGATCATCGCAAGGCCGATCAACATGGTAACAGTCACCTTGCCTGATGATTCCGGATTTCTAGCAATACCTTCTACAGCAGCTTTCAGACCAATACCCTGCGCGATACCGCAACCAAACGCTGCAACTGCTATCCCAAAACCGGCAGCGGTCACACAGGCGATGAAAAATTCCAATGCCTTTGTTTCCATACGCTATTCTACCTCCTTTAATAGATTTATTATGAGACTTTTTTTATTCTCCTGTTAAGTAAATCGAAAGGGCTAAACTTTTTTCAAGAACGTGCCTTTTGACTTTTTGCAAGATCAGTGGGCATGAGCCATGGCACCGCTAAAGTACATGATTGAAAGAAGAAAAAAGACAAATGCCTGAACCAGTGCAACGAAAACCCCCAACGCCATTATTGGCAAAGGTGCGAAGAACATACCGGCGAGTCCAAAAAGAATGGCCAACACCATCTCATGACCCATCATATTCCCAAAAAGCCGGAAAGAGAGTGAAAGGATACGTGCCAGATGGCCGATGAGCTCAATGGGAAAAATAATCGGTATCATCCACCATACCGGCCCGGTAAAATGCTTAATATACTTTATGCCGTGGTATTTTATGCCTATAAAATGAGTAAAAACAACTACGGTTAGTGCGCAGGAAAGTGTCGTATTCAGGCTAGCGGTGGGTGGGAAAAAACCAGGTACTAGACCAATCAGGTTAGAAGAGAAGATATAAATAAAAACAGTGGCGACCAGTGGCAGAAGCCATCGGCCTTCCTCACCTGTGATGTCCACCATAAAGTCTTCGATCCCAGATATGATGATCTCAATCAGATTCTGCCGTTTGGTCGGGATCATGCTGATACCCCTTGCAGCCAGCATGCTAAAAATAATCAATATGGCCATGACCACCCAAGAATATATGACATGGGGATAGTTATGAGCAAAATGCTCAAGGCCGATGGACTCAAACAGCTTAACAAAAAAAAGATACGGATGTTCCACCTTATATTGTCTCCTCGAAAATCAATCTTTTAAATTCAAGAAAAATTGCCAAAATAACACTGGCGACCACAACTGAGAGCCCTAGAATTAAGCCGGGTGGATTAACCAAATGTTTGGAAATGAGCACAAACATAATGAAACCACTTGCAATAAACCTCGCATAGTACTTGGCAATAACCACGTTGTGAGAGGAAAGGTACGGCGGCATCAGGGATTTTTTAAGTGTCCGGTAAAGCAGGTGGAAATTTATCGTAACGATCAAACCCCCACATATAATTCCCAATGCAAAATCGAACGACGAAACAAGAAGCCCTCCGATGCTTGTCATACCCAGCAGTATCCAATTCGCCCTGGTAATGAATCTTAAAATGCGCTGTTGTGTTGTCAAAATCTATCCCAAAAAGTTTCAGTGATCCCTACTTTTTTTCAGTGTGATCCAAATATTTCTAAACCCGGCAACAATCCCCATTCCAAGAAAAATGAGCGTCAACCAGGGGGTTGTGCCGAACCGTCTATCAAGATATATACCTGCGGCCAGTCCGATAACGATTGAAAGAGCGATCTGAAAACCCAGGCTGCTGAAGTATGCAAGCTCTCTCAACAAACGTCTGGTTTCTCTTTTCATGAAATGGAACGACTTTGGTTATCGGCTTCACATTCAGATCATACAAATGTAAAACTATTAACACAGGATCAGCATTCAGTCAATACAAGATTAACTACTCAAGTTTCGCTTTTTTTTATTTTATGAAGCCCTGCCTTATTTATTTACGCCAATCATTTTTCAGACCGATTGCCACCGCAAACCTACCCGTTGTCCCTTCCCCTCGAAACGAAAAGAAATGATCGGTCCGACAGCGGGTGCATATGTTGCTTGAAAAAATATTTTCCAATAAAACCCCCGCAACGTTTAGCTGGTCACGGCTGATGGCCCAAAAATCAAATCGATCTGAACGATCTTTGTATTTCCAAAATTTATTCGGAATCTCCTTTTTGAAATTGACAAATTCCGCACAGCAGGGTCCGAGAGATGGCCCCATTCCCGCCCTAATATTCGACCCTTGGCAGCCGAAGTGCGATTTCATCACCCCCACCGTTTCTCCAATGATACCATTGATACTTCCCCTCCAACCGCAATGAACATTCGCCACCACGCGTTGTACAGGGTCAAACATCAGAACAGACTGGCAATCGGCCACCTGTATCACAAGGAGATGGTTGGGAAGATCTGTTACAATTGCATCAGCTGTAAAAGAAGCCGGCGGTGTTTCAAACCGGGATTTATTCTCGTTTTGGAGAACCAGAACCTCTGCACCGTGGACCTGGCTGATAAAAACAAGTTCCGCGCCATCCATACACTGTGAAATCAGGTGTCGATTCTTTTCAACATGCTTTTTTCGGTCTCCGACACCAAAACTTACATTCATGCTCCGAAAAGGACCCAAGCTGTACCCTTGATTCCGTGTGAAGACACCATGTTGAATATTGGAAAATTCTAAGAAGGTTGGAAACTGAAACCAGGAAATCCTTTTTCCCCTTTTAAAAATCACTCCCCGGACCCATGGATGATGCGCTGTAAAATCGATGTGGTGGAAATATTTGGAACAACCGGAACCCTTACCACTTCTCCGCCATCTGCTTTGACAATATCACCTCCGACAATCTCCTTTTTCGGCCAGTCGTCTCCCTTAACAAGAATGTCAGGCCTTATAGACCGTATGAGCGCTAATGGATTCTGCTCATTAAAAATGGTGATATAATCCACACAACACAAACTGGCAAGAATTTCAGCCCTTTGGTCCTGTTGAACAATCGGCCTTTGTTCTCCTTTTATTTTTCTGGTGGAACGATCCGAATTTAACCCCACCACAAGGATATCCCCCTCGTTCCGGGCAGCGGCGAGATATCGAACATGTCCCACATGAAGGATGTCAAAGCACCCATTGGTGAAAACAATCTTTTTCCCATTTTTGCGATGATCGGCCACCTTTTTTAAAAGATCATCAAGGTTCACAACTTTTGAGCGTATATTCATATAGATCCCTTCTTTCAAATCTTAATCGAGTCAAAACTCGATTAGATGTTATTCGTTTTGAGCCTTTTCCCGCTCAACCGGGGTTAATGTTTGTCCTATTTAAAGTGAGTATGCTATATTTCCGACAATAAATATAGGTAATTAGTCACGTTTTGGCA
>DCWS01000031.1:0-160 GCA_002328165.1 Desulfobacteraceae bacterium UBA2156
GCTCATGATACCCGTATTTTTCCATACTAAAAGTCATGACACAATCAAAGTTGGGGTGACTGATACAAACCTTGCTCTGGTGAGTTTATGATGAAACGACTGCTCACCATCCTCTGCATACCTGCCCTTCTTCTGCTGGGTTCAACGGAGGGGTGGAGCC
>DCWS01000031.1:491-691 GCA_002328165.1 Desulfobacteraceae bacterium UBA2156
CTCCCTGTAAAGGCAGTTACAACGCGGACATTTGGACCAATTGCTTTGGCACCCATACCTATGCCAATGGGGACAAATACGTCGGTGAATGGGAATGGGGCAGATACCACGGGCAGGGCGCCAAGACCTTTGCCGATGGTCAAGTTTGGAAGGGTCTTTGGCGCATTGATAAGTTTGTAAGCGGGAAAAAATATGCAGCA
>DCWS01000031.1:1018-4690 GCA_002328165.1 Desulfobacteraceae bacterium UBA2156
GCAGGAGAGGCTCCTTCCAGTGGGGAACCTCCCGTAGCAGCCAAAGCACCTGAACCACCACCAGCCTCTCCTGAGGTCCCGGTAATATATGCCGCCATCGTCAAGGGGGCACCCACGGCGTTAAAGGCATTAGTGGCGCTGACCTTGTTCGTCATCCTTCCGATTGCCACCTACTTTATAGCAAAGGCACGCGGCAGAGGTCCTCTGAAGTGGGCCTTTATATCTTTGTTGCTACCGGTATTGGGTTTAATCCTCTTGTTGCTGATGCAAAATCTGAAGAAAGATGCGCAGACGGCGGAAAAGGGAGGCGCCGGTGAAAGCCAACTAATCATTCCCACTAAACATGAAGAATCCGTGGAGGAAGAAATGAGTAGTCCTGATGACGTCTCTGGCATCGTCGATATGCCCGTGAGGTCAGGAGACCCGGACAATCTTGATATTATCCGTTATGCGTTATCCCTGATCCAGTTCATAGAAAAGACGAACACGCCCCTCACGATCGGCATCCAGGGAGAGTGGGGTAGCGGAAAGACATCTCTTCTCAATTTTATCCATGACTCCCTGGAGAATTCCGGGAAGTCAAAGCAGATCTGGATTAACTCGTGGGAGAGTTCGCTTCTTTCGACGCCCGAGGAGACGCTGATTAAGATCATCAACGAGATCATCAACGAACTTCTCAAAACCGACGTCGATGTGAAACGAAAAGATGCGATCAAGAATACTGCCGCGGCTCTTTTCAAGGGGGCGCTGCGTGTCGGTGCCACTGCAGCCTTGGGAGCTAAAGGTGGGGATGTGGCAGAGGAACTGTTTGGCGAAGCGGACAATTCCATAAGGGCCTTGCGAGTGCAATTGGATGAACTCTCCAAGGAAATCAGAACCCGCGTGACTAACCCGTATGACAAGATAATCATCTACGTTGATGATCTGGACCGGATTGAGCCAAAGGATGCGGTCAGTATTCTGGAGCTTCTCAAGAACGTCTTCAGCATTAAAGGATGCGTGTTTGTGCTGGCGATCGATTACCAGGTTGTGATCAAGGGGCTCAAGGATAAATTCGGGGAACGAACACCGGAGAACGAATGGGAGTTCAGAGCTTTTTTCGACAAGATAATCCAGCTGCCATTCATGATGCCTATGGGGCAGTACAACATCGGCAATTATGTCAATTATCTGTTGAAGCAGATCAAATTCGTCGGCGATGATGGGTTAGATTCTGATGCCGTGGAAGAGATCGTTGTTCGCACGATTGGGGGCAATCCCCGCTCCTTGAAACGTCTTGTCAACTCGCTTGCACTGATCGAAATTTTTACAGCCACGGAAGGTAATGAAAGCGTTGAGAACGGTGCCCAAGAGGAAGATGTCAGTGCTGCTGACTCCATTGATGAAGACAAGAAGAGACTTCTGCTGCTCAGCCTAGTGTGCCTGCAGAATGCCTATCCGGATATCTATGCCCTTCTCAGTGAGAAACCAGATTTTGTGGGGTGGGATGATGACGTTGCGTTCGAACAGACGCGCCTGAAGGAGGAGGATGAAAAGGAGGAGTTTGAGAAACAGTTCGAGCTTGCTCAGAAGACGGAGGATTTTGACGAAATATGGGAGAAGGTGCTGTTCCGAATTTGTTATCCGACCCCGCGGTATCGTGCACGCGTGGCCGATATTTCGAAGTTCTTCAGCTACATCAAGGATAATCTACTTGCGGAAAAGGGAGGGGATATTGGGAACATTATTGCGAAAGTAATTAATCAGACAACTGTCACAAGTGTCAGCACACCCGATGGATCGAAATCCAATGTCAAGTTTAAGGATGCAAAATGGAAGTCCAGTGACGATAAAATACGTGCAAACAAATTATGGAATCTGATTCTTGACGAAATTGAGGGCACAACAAAAATTTATAAAAAAGGCAGAAGGTCAGGTAGTTCTGGTGTAATCCGACTCACGGATAAATCCGTCCATCCAGATGTTATGTTTGAGATGGGGCATGGGGGCGGTGGTGGTGGCCCACGTTTGATGTTTCAAATAAAGTGCGAGACGGCCGAGGAGAGCACATCACTATTACAGAAATTGCAGCAAAGATCAGATGAAATTGAAGCCACAATTGGATCGCCCTTGGAGTGGGAATCAGGAAGTCGGCGCGCATTAGTAATCCTCCACCACCCAGATCCCGGCTGCTGGAAAGACGGCACCCTCACACCACCCGATGAAAGTAAATGGGATGAGATTGTAAAATTCTTTTCTCAGTATGCGCCGTTGTTTGAGTCGGCTATGTGTGAAGCCTTTGGAAAAATCCGCGATGAAAACAATCAATCAACAACCCCACGGCCCAACGCTTAAATTTTACCCATTCTGAAAAAGGTCAGGAACCAGGATCACGAATACGCCGTAATGTCACTCAAAATTATTTGGTTATTTGGCAATCGAGGTAAAGATGCACAAAGCAAATACTCATTCATTAAAAGAAAAACTTTTTTACGCCTTTGATAATTCGCTTTCGAAAGGAACGATTAATATCATTTTATGGCTGGTCTTTGTGCTCGCCGGCGCTGTCCTATCCATGGCATTTCTTGTTTGGTTTACAGGCGCTTCTCTCGAGGAGAGCCTGATTAGTCAGATTTGGCTTTTTACAAAGACTGTACTGATTGACTACCCCGACACATCAAATGAGGCTTTGATTTTTAACTTAGTAATGTTTGTCCTTTTCATTACCGGCCTCTTGGTATCTGGCGCTTTAATTGGGGCCCTGACCACAGGGTTAAGCGATAAATTAGCCGAAATCAGGGGGGGGTATTCAAAAGTAATTGAGACGGGACATACTGTTATACTGGGCTGGTCTTCTCATCTATTCTCTATCATAAAAGAACTTGATACAGCTAATGAAAACCAAAATTATTCTTGTGTTGTGGTTTTGGGACGCAAGTCAAAACAAGAAATGTCGACGGAAATCCAAAAGAACGTAATTTCTACAGGTCATACCCGAATAATATGCCGGCAAGGAGACAGGCGGTCCCAAATTGATTTGAGTCAACTCAGCCTGGACACTGCGAAATCTATAATTATCAACCAGCATTCACACGTACCAAGCGACGTCGCTAAAACTCTATTAGCCATCATTAATCGTCCCGAACGCAAACAGGATCCGTTCCACATTGTGGCTGTAGTAGAGTCAGAAGCCGATGAGCAAATCGCAAAAATAATTGGGAAGAAAGAAGTCGAAATTATCCGAACAAGAAATTTTTTGGCTCGACTTGAAGCGCAGACCTGTCGTCAATCCGGTCTCCCCTATGTCTACCATGAAATATTAAATTTTGCTGGCGATGAAATATACTTTCAAGAGGAGACAAAACTCGTGGGTCGCAGTTACAGCGATGCGCTAAGCGCTTATCGAAACTCTGCGGTTATTGGCGTGTTTTCAATAAATGGTGAAATTGTCCTTAATCCACCAATGCATACCGGTATTAAAGAAAATGATAAGATTATCGCGATTTCGGAAGATGACGACACGATTATATTAGATGAACCAGATAATCTGGACATCAACGAGAGGGCCATAAAAGACCAAGGTGCATCAACAGAGGATCCCGAAAACTTTTTGATTTTGGGGTGGAATACAAACACTGCCACGGTGTTGATACATCTTGACGAATATGTGATGGCAGGCTCCTCAGCAAAAGT
>DCWS01000024.1 GCA_002328165.1 Desulfobacteraceae bacterium UBA2156
CACAAAATATTATACACTACCCTTCGACCGGCACAAGATAAAGAATAACCTGGCTTGAGTTTTTATCTTTCGATGTAAGGATTGACAAATAAACGCTTACCGAAGCATCACGCACAAAGAAATTTATTCAGGAACTTGCTGAATCCACAGACAAAACCGATGTGAATTCAGTTATTATAATGCCTGTACCAAATGAAGGACCAATGAGGGGCAAAGGTAGGTGGAATGGCGGCTCACGCAGGACTTTATATTTGTTAAAAGGAACAAATTCATGGCATCAAAACTAAGAGACAGTGCAAAACGTGTTCAGGATTTCCTTTTATCCAAAGGTTTCTCCTTCAACGTCAAGGAACTATCCAGTTCAACAAGAACTGCGCAAGAGGCCGCTGATAGTATTGGGTGTACAGTGCACCAAATAGCTAAATCTCTCGTGTTTAGAGAAAAGGAAACTGACCTTCCAATTCTTGTCATAGCATCTGGTTCAAATCGAGTAGATATTATAAAAATCGAAAAATTGACTTGTTTGAAACTTGGCAGGGCAGATGGAGAGTATGTGAAAGAAAGAGTCGGATATGCAATCGGTGGTGTACCACCAGTAGGCCATATTGAACCCTTGGAAACCATATTGGATCCAGACTTGAAGAAATATGAAGTAATCTGGGCTGCAGCAGGCACTCCATTTGCTGTTTTTAAACTAAAGCCTAAGGATTTAGAACCTCTGACAAATGGAAAATGGGTTGAGTTATCAGAATAAATATAACGTATTGAGGATGTATATCGGTTTATAAGTTCAAGCAGTTTTTTATGTAATTTTTCTATATGAATATTATCAAATTCATGTCCTTTAATTTTCACACGGAGACTGGGCCTTGTATGCCCCGCTTCAGCAGGGTTCGTCGGCTTGCAGCTTAGCAGAATAGATTCGCAATCATTCATACGTTAGATGCTTTTGAGGTCCGTCGCTGCTGCGTTCGAGGCTGTTAGCGAAAAAAATATATCACTTGGCGCATCAATAATTTCATGTCATTCTCATTTGTCAGTCAAGTTTATTAATATGGTCAGGTAGCCCAAAATAATCGATTTCATACAACAATTCAATCTCATTATGCAGGCGTTTATTGCCACACTTTTTACCTGGGACATAACTGCCGCAGGTGCGACACTTGTTTTTCTACAAGAGCTGTAAACCTAAAGATTATGAATTCAATGCTCGGCTTTGCTGCTGGAGCCATGATTTTTGTTGTGGTGAAGGAGCTAATTCCGGAATCTTAAAAAACTATGCAAACATCGACTTAGTGACAATGGCAACAATGATCGTTTTTTCGGTAATGATGATTCCCGATGTGTCTTTGGAGTAATGGGTCTAAATTTATCATTAACCAAGAAAGGAGGGTTCGAAAATGCGTGATTCCAAAAGGTTAACTACAGCATTTGGAATACAGGTTGACGACGACCAGAACACCATGACCGCCGGTAACCGTGGGCCAGTTCTTATGCAAGACGTTCACCTGCTCGAAAAGCTTTCTCATTTCGACCGTGAACGTATCCCTGAGCGCGTTGTGCACGCCAAAGGAGCAGATGCAGGTGATTATGAATAAAAAAAAGCTGCGGAAACAAATCGAGTTCATAGAGGAAATCGACAAATTGAAATCTATCATCAGGCGAACTCGCTTATTAGATGACTCCCGTTATGAAAATGATGCAGAGCATTCATGGCATCTCGCGATGATGGCCATTGTGTTATCTGAACACGCAAATGATAAAAATATCGATTTGTTAAAAGTAATTAAAATGTTGCTTATTCACGATATACCTGAGATTGACGCGGGTGATACATTTCTGTACGACAAAGATGGCCGAATAGACAGTGTAGAAAATGAAAAAAAAGGTGCTGAACGAATTTTCAGTATCCTTCCGAGTGGTATGACAGAAGAACTTATCGGGCTTTGGGAGGAATTTGAAAAAAAGAAAACGCCGGAAGCAAAATTTGCGGGGGCCTTGGACAGGCTTGAACCATTGCTGCAGAACTACAACACCGGTGGTCATGCATGGAAAAAACACGGTATAGTCAGGTCACAAGTTGAAAAAAACAATTTGACTATAGTGCATGGCTCTCAAACTTTATGGGATCTCGCTCAGAGTTTAATAGACGAAAGTGTCGAAAAAGAGTATTTGGAAGACTCGTAGAAAAAAAAGTATACGGGTCAAAAAAATGGCCGGCCATTAGCGGGAAAAACGGCTCTTGCAGGTATGCTCTGGCCCATAGTACTGAAAGCCCGTTTTCTTTTTCCCAATCCCGGTTAAAAATAGGGGTGATGTGACACCCCAGTCGTCTGATCAAACCAGCCAAAAAGATGCGAACTATCTTCTCCCGGTATCCGGTGACCACATAAAAATCGTCCGCTCCTGCCTCCATGGCAATGCGGATAACCCGTTCAATCATGGGTAACCCCAAAAACGGGGAATCAGGAGTTTGCTGTCACCCGGCTGCCGTAGACGGCTGCCCTTGCCGGCTGCTATGATCAGGCACTTCATCATGCCCATTTGCTCAAACTCCGCTGCGGTTGATCGCCTCATAATCGTGTCACAGAAGCAAGACCTAACCCACTTTTTTCAGTCTGTTATGACTTAAGCGGCCATTTTCGTTAATGAAGTCTTCAACCATGGTAAAGGCCTCATCGTCGCTGAACTGGCGCGCAGGATGTTTGCAGAAATAGGCTGACGGTGCCTCAAGTACACCGCTCTGACCCCGGTCCAAGGCCAACTTTGCACAGCGGATAGCGTCAATGGCGACACCGGCTGAGTTGGGTGAATCAGCCACGGAAAGGCGCATTTCCAGGTTCATGGGCACGTCACCGAAAAGCTTGCCCTCCATGCGAATGAAACAGACCTTGTTGTCTTTCTGCCATGGAACATAGTCACTGGGACCGATATGGATGTTTTCATCCTCCAACCGCCTGGCGGCCACAGCCTGAACAGCCTCGGTTTTGGATTTTTTCTTCGTGGCCAGACGCTTTCGCTCCCGCATGTTGAGAAAATCGGTATTGCCCCCGGTATTCAGCTGGTACGTACGCTCCAGCTTGACGCCGCGCTTCTTGAAAAGATCGGTCAGAATGCGGTGGGTGATGGTAGCGCCCATCTGAGACTTGATATCATCACCGATGATAGGAAGATTTTTATTCGCAAAGCGCTTGGCCCACACCACATCGCTGGCTATAAACACCGGAATGTTGTTGACAAAAGCAACTCCGGCCTCCAATGCGCAATTAGCGTAAAACCGGGTGGCGTCTTCTGAGCCAACCGGAAGATAGTTAGTGAGGATTTGGGCGCCTGACTCCTTGAGTGCCTGGACAACTTCAACTGCGGTCGGCTCTGGTTTATCGGACAGAGCGAAAGCATGGTCGTCGGGATAATCCATCATATGGCTCGCAACTCCGTCCAAAATTTTGCCCTTGCGAATGGTTATGCCGGATTTGGGAATTTCAGGACAGAAAACCGTCGTGCAGTTGGGTTTGGCAAAAATGGCTTCATGCACATCACGGCCGACCTTGCGTTTGTCGACATCAAAAGCCACAACGACTTCAATGTCTCCGGGCCTATACCCATTGATCTCATAGTGCATCAGGCCAATGGCGCCTTCCGGGCTTCTATCCCGGTAATAGTGGATTCCTTGAATCAGTGAGCTGACACAGTTGCCAACTCCGACAATTGCAATTTTGATTTTGCCCATATTGATTAGTTCCTTTTGATGATTTGGTGTAAAAGGTATCCACCCAGATATAGGT
>DCWS01000014.1:0-3272 GCA_002328165.1 Desulfobacteraceae bacterium UBA2156
TAAAAACGCCGAGGCCATATATCAAAATCTGATACATGGTCAGGAGAATTCCAACCGGAAATGAACTCTTTTTTATATTAATTACCATGCCGGCCAGCCATATTATACAGGAGATGGCGGACAGCATTAGAAAATCCGTAAGTTGACCTTCAGGGCCATTATAACAACAAAGATAGCCGGCCCAGAATACTACGGTTCCTACTAAAACCAGATAGCCAGAGGGGGAGAGCAGGAATGGAAGGTCGTATTCGGCGGCTTTATTTTTTACCGCAACCCCCGCGAAAATAACTAGGGCCGATCCAATTATTACGCTGCTGATAATCAGCCACATTTAAACTATTCCTTGTTAAAAGGCTTCAACGCAACTTGCATGACAGCAGCCGAACGACTTCATCAAGTATAGGATGGCAGTTCCCGTTCTCCAGCCACAGCCAGTTACCCGCGACATTGGCCTCAAGGAAAATCAATTCGTTATTAGGGGTTAAAACGAAGTCACAGGCGGAAAAAATTATGCCCCATTGCTTAAGTAACTTGATCAATTTAGAACCCGTTTCGTCTGGAAATTCAAAATTACTGATAGGCAGGTCAATCTCTCTGCGAAAGTCTGTCTTCGATGCCTCTCTTGACTGAGAGTCGATGGCGTGAGCAAATATTCTGTCTCCTACAACTGTTGCCCTGACATCAGCCTTCTTGAGAATATCCTCCTGAAACAGGCATGGTGCGTGTTTGACTTCATCAAGATGCTCCATTGCCTCCTTCGTCACGCTAGACGTAAAAAAACCCAAAGCTTCTGCTTGCCCAGAATTTTCATCAATTAATCCTATTGCACTGAGTTGTTTTATAATTGCGCGACCGTCACAACTCTCAATGAATTTTCTCGCCCTGCTTTCGTCATTAGTGACGAGGGTTTTTGGAATTTTAAGGCCCGCATGAAGGGCGTCTACACTTTGCACCATTTTATTATCAAGATTTTCCTCGAGCGCTGGGTCATTCATCCAGAAACAATGACTGAGGGTGCTGAACAGACCGTATAAACCTGCACGCATTTCAGCATATTTCAGGTGTTTTTCGACCGGTTCATCGTCATGCACCTTCGCAAACTGGAAGTTCCGACAGAAGACAGCGCCTACCTTCGTCAAATCTATGTTTTGGTCCCGCCACTGCAACGATGAAAAATGGGAATCCCGACTTAACGACCAAGCCATAGAACCAAATGGAGCCCACTCTGCATCCGGGTCAAACTCTTCAGACGGGGTCCACGGAACCTCCGGATCTAACCTGTATGATTGGTAGCCCTGCTGCTGAACAAGGTCATGTACGGCATCGGCATGAATATCGTGATCCACGGCAAGGATAAGGAGGCTCCGCTTCATTGTTAGGAGGCAACCTCCACACTAATGCCAACTGCCTTTCCTATGTTCTGTTCTGTTTCGTCGGGATTTGGATTTGTAGTTTTGTTTGCGACGAATTTTTTCAAGCGTCGGTTCATTAATTCTGCAGACGGTATATCCTGGGAATA
Source organism: Desulfobacteraceae bacterium UBA2156 (assembly GCA_002328165.1). Classification (GTDB taxonomy): domain Bacteria; phylum Desulfobacterota; class Desulfobacteria; order Desulfobacterales; family UBA2156; genus UBA2156. The sequence goes on from DCWS01000014.1 coordinate 1,520, forward strand.
CCCCAAAAGTTCTGACCGAGCCTCATTAACCAATTGCCCGTCAATTTTGACATAAACCTGGAAGGCCAGGGGTGTAATCAGCAGAGACCAGATTGACGATGAAATAATGAAGGATGCCCAATCCTGAAGAGAAAACATCGCCGGTTCTTCTTTATGATTATGCCAGGTGAATGGTCCGGAAGATGAGCAAACCGACGTCCGATTTCCTGTTTCAAGTAAAACTGCATCGGGGCCCAGAAGACCTCCTGCCTCAACATCAGATGAAGCCAATTCCCGGAGGTCTTCAATAGACCAGTTGCTACCCAGCCTGATAGTCCCAGGCGAGGGAGTAATAACAACCTTAAACCACCGCTCCCTCAGAAATGCCGGAATGAGGGAGGTAATAGCAATTGCGGTCTCACCTTCCGGCACGCTTGTCAGTCTTACCACTTACCCACCGCGAATTCTTCCATTTACCGCTTCGCGTTCGGTGAGCCTTAATTGTGTGACCACTAGTATGGCAGGACGTTCGTGGTCTCCGTGACCTTGCCGACCAGGCAATTCGGCCATTACGCATCACATTCAGTCCCCGCTCCAGACAATAATAGAGTTCTTCACAATTACCTTCGTTAGTAGAGGCCGTTTCGCGAAATCTGTACAAAAATGGTGTCTCTGACATTGCTTCCTCCCCTAGTCAATCACGACTTTAACATCGCTCAAGGCTGCGGCCTTGACCAATGCCGCTGTCACGAATTCCTTACTAACATTCATCGCTTCGCCCAATTTGTGCAAAATATCGATTTCCTGCAAGGTTAGTTCCTTGTCAGAACAGGCCAATTGGGCCAGTCCGCAAAGAACTTCGTAAGTATCAACATCAGGTCCGAGGTCAATGGCACCAAAATCCAGGTCTTCTTCAATTTCCTGAGCCGTATCGTCTTCATCTTCATCAATCAGAGCTTTCAGCTCCTGCTCAAGAAGCGGCTTTGCATCCTCCCAATGTGCGCCATTATCTGTAAATATTTTCTCGGCTGCAGCCCACTCTTCTGGTGTGTCTTTTTCATCCGCCCAGAGGACGACAGCTGTTACTCTCGCCAATTGATCAATGCTCACAACTACCTCCTTCGTATTTCTTTAACTCTTTATCTTTTCGTAGTTCTTTGGCGGCCCATTCGAGCGCCTCGCTGTCCTGTCTGACGGCCTCAAGCACGAACTTGCGGTCGGCCCAAAATCCCCTCTCATGTCTACCTACCTTCGCTTCATAGGCACCAGCTTAGCACGACACCGCCAGCCTCCGCCTATCCCAGCAGAGGGGAAAAGAGGGTCGGAGGTTCATGATAATCCTCCCTCACCCTGGACGCTTCTCAACGCGGGTGAAAACTCATTACTTCATCTTGGCCACGTCCTTTAGTCTCATGTTGTTTGGGGCAAAATCTTCGCCGTTCGGCTGCATGACCTGGATGCCAATCCCCATCTTACTTTTGAATTGTTGTTCAATGTTCCCCACGGTGTGGCTTTTTTTGATCGTAAATCCATCTACTTTTTTATCGCAAATACTCGCGAGCGTTTGCTTAGAACTGGCTCGCTTTGCACCGCGACCGGTGGTGAGGCTTTTATAAAGGCGTAGCTCCGTGCCGAAGGATTCTTTGAATTCTTTACACAAAGTCCCCACATGCTGTTTGCCATCCGCCTTGACGTCTTTCAGGCCTAGGACCAGATTCAAAATACCCATGTTCTATCCTCCTTGACCCTTCAAATTCCAGATGTTGACCTGGTT
>DCWS01000014.1:3649-6674 GCA_002328165.1 Desulfobacteraceae bacterium UBA2156
TCGGTATCGGTATATTTTCCGCTGTCCTGAACCGCTGAGAACATCTTCTCCGCATCGTTCAATGAGATGCGACCGTCACCCTGACCCGCAACCGAAGTATCAGCGATGTCGAGAATCTCCTTGTCATATTGAACGCCATCAATGGTCTTGTAATAGTCAGACATAATTACCTCCCTTTAAAGGTTATGTTAGACTCGTGGAATAAAGCGGTAGTTCAGGATTGTTATCTTAGCGACGCTAAGGTTGAATTATTATCCGCAAGGTCGCCCTTCTTATCTTCGACCTGAACTCTAATTCCCATTTCATCCATAAATGCTTTTTCCACATTTTTGACTTTAGTGTTTCCACCAAAGTCAATTGCTCCTCCCCTTGCACCTTTCTCCGTAAGGCTTTTAATGGCAACATCGTCGGCCAAATGCCGGCCTTTATAGACACGAATGCCAATTCCGAACTCTCTCTTAAATTGGCTCTGAAACGCGCTCACTTTCTTTCTTTGATCAACTTTCATTTTAGAACTCCTCCGTTACTCTGATAAAATCACGCAAGGCAGAATCGTTCATGATACTCACAATGGGTATCAAAATAGCGACACACGGGGCGCGGTCGACTCCCATTAACGCCTCAGGTAGGCTACTAGGCCTCCAAAGGCTAGGATTTCATTGGCCATAACCATTTTTTGCCCGGTGTAAAGTTGCTGTCCTAAACTGCTTGGAGTGAGAACACATGCCTATTCAACCAACTGGTGAAATGACTGAACGCAACTTGGTTAAGATTGCAGGGTTATTTTTTAAAAATGGAAATTGGGAATCCCAGACGCGATTTCGTTACGATAAAGAGAATAAAAGGCGCTTTTACCAAGTGGACTGCTATTCAGAGAAATACAACACTGTCTGGGAATATGAGGGGCCAGACCACTATGATGATGTGTGGAAACTTCGCCGAGATAATGACCGCGAATCTTATTTTTTAAATAATGGTTATAAATTCCTCAGGTGGCCATATTACTGTCAACTGACAAAGGATATCGCGAAACATTATTTTGGGGATCAATACAACGACGAGGTATACCTAGAAGCGATAAGACTCGTTTATGGCGTTGAGAAAGAGGAACATATATTAGCGCCCGGTTTTCATAAAACTAAGAATACACCCGCTAATTACGTTCCAGGCGGAACACGTCGTTTCCTTGAAGAGCTTAATTCTTATCCAAGATCCTTAAAGTGTCAGGTGGTTCACGCATTAAAATTATATATAGCTGAGGTAGATGATCCGTATCTCGTGATTGGGGAGGGGCCAGAGTATCAGGAGCTGCTTGATACGGATTATCAAAAACATATTGTTAATCTTTATTATTCTCGGGAATAACTAAGAAAGTGTCTTTCCGCCCTATAACCGAGCCTACAGAAAATACATTTTACACACACGCAGAATCCGAAAGTAATATCTAATATCTGCAGCAATCATGGGACGTTACATCCTAGAGAAACCCATTGATTCTATGTGGTGAAGGTAATGAACTAATGGGCCTTGAAGATGATGGGCAAATCGCAGCATCTAACAAAATCTAAATATCTTTCGGGCCTCCATTGTTCCAGAAAGTTGTGGTTTGACGTCCACGACCACGAACCTTTTATCGATGCAGCGCCGGGCTCGGCAATGGATATTGGCAAGAGGGTTGGGCGTGGGGCACATACATTGTTCCCGGATGGCATCGAGATTGACGCTCCTCCGTGGGAACACGCAGTCGCTGTAGAACAGACCAAAAATCTGATGGCGGATGCAGAGACATTAGCAGTATTTGAAGGCGCATTTGAACACAACAACATCCGCATCCGAGCCGACGTGCTAGAACGCCTTGGCCCAGACGCCTGGGGCCTTCGCGAGGTCAAATCCAGCCTGAGCGTAAAAGAAGAAAGCAGACACCACGATGACGTCGCCATTCAACTCTATGTGCTGCGTGGATGCGGTGTCGACGTGCAATCGTCCGAATTAATCCACGTCAACCGGGAATATATCCGGGGTGATGATGGGATCAACTGGCAAGAACTGCTCTGCCGCGCTGATTTAACGGCTGAGGCAGAAAAATTATTACCAAAAATTGAGAATACGCTGGCAGGTCTAAAAACCATCCTCACCCGCAAAGAAGCACCGGATGTTTATCCAAGCAAACAGCTCTGCAGGCGCCCCTATGAATGCGACTACTGGCTCCGTTGCACCTCAGAAAAACCCGATGACTGGATAGCCTATCTTCCGTCAATACGACAGGATCAGATAGAACAGTTGTTGGCGGAGGGCATCGAGACCATCAGGGATATTCCTGAGGATTTCCCCCTTAGAGATACTCACAAGTTGGTTAAGCAAGTAATGCAAACGGGAAAACCTTACGTCTCCGAGGATCTCGGTAACGCAATCTGTAACCTGGGGCCCCCAGCCTATTACCTTGATTTTGAGACCGTAAGCCCAATTATCCCACTTTACCCAAGGACACGACCGATCGAGCGCATCCCTTTCCAGTGGTCAATCCATCATCTGGGGGCAGGAGGTGAGCTTTCGCATTACGAATATCTGGCCGATGGTAGCCACGACCCACGTAGGGAGTTAACCGAAAACCTCCTCGACATCCTAGGCCGCGAGGAAACACCAATCCTAGCCTATTACGCATCTTTCGAACGTAGTGTGATAGAAGAGTTATCAGAGCTTTTCCCGGATCTCGCCTTGGAGCTGCATGCGTTGACCTCAAGACTCGCCGACCCTCTGACTATTGTGCGATCCCATACCTACTATCCAGGTTACAGGGGTTCGTTTTCTCTCAAAACCGTAGCGCCAACTCTGGCTCCAGAACTCGATTACGAAAAACTTGACGGCGTTGCGGACGGCCGAGAAGCCTCTGCAGCCTACTGGTATATTGCTAGCGGTGAGATCAAGGATAGTGATAAAAAAAGTCTGCAGCGCGAACTTCTAGATTACTGCCGACTGGACACCGAAGCCTTGATGAAAGTGCATTTGGAACTTCGCAATTTGGCGG